>CAJTNC010000022.1 GCA_910577955.1 uncultured Lachnospiraceae bacterium | reverse complement strand
CGAGCCGCAGCGAAAGCGTGCCTGCGTTGGACCGTATATTTTATACAACAAAACAACAAAATCAATAAGTTTCGCAATCACCCAGAAATCAATTCTAATAAGCGGGATTATATGAAATAACGGCCCCCTGCAAAGCAAGCAGCCGCTACATTATTCTTTTATTTTCTGTCATACAGCTTCGCAAGTTCCGCCATGCCGTCCGCAAGCTCCCCTGTCAACTCCCCGGGCAGAAGTCTCCATTTCCAGTTCTCTCCGAGGGTGGATGGAAGATTCATTCTTGCGCTGTTATCAAATCCAAGATAATCCTGGATCGGGATCACCGCAGTATCCGCCGTCGAAGAAAGAGCCGCCCTTATCATCGCCTGACGGATATCCTTTTTTCTCTTTACATTCAGATATCTCATCGTGAAAGAAACGGTTTTTCTCTTTGCGTTTTTTAACCATCCCTCTATCGTGTCGTTATCGTGAGTTCCCGTGTAAACCACGGCGTTCTTTTCGTAATTGTGAGGCAGATATGCGCTGTCGGAATCGCCGTCAAAAGCAAACAGCAGCACTTTCATCCCCGGATATCCGCTTTTTTTCACTAACTTCAACACAGAGGGCGTCAAAAATCCCAGATCCTCCGCGATCACATCCATCTTTCCAAGCTTCTGCTTCATCACCCGGAAGATATCATATCCCGGCCCCTTTTCCCAGTGCCCGTATTCTGCAGTGGGATCGCCGTAGGGAATAAAATAATACTCGTCAAAGCCTCTGAAATGATCGATACGCACAATATCATAAAGTTCGTAACATCTGGCGATCCGCCTGATCCACCAGTCATACCCTGTTTCTTTGTGATATTCCCAACGGTACAGCGGGTTCCCCCAAAGCTGCCCCGTGGAGGAAAACGCATCCGGCGGACAGCCCGCCACTCCCACAGGCCTAAGATCCTTATCTAACTGAAACAGTTCCGGCGCCGCCCAGACGTCCGCCGAATCGTAAGCCACATAAATCGGTATATCGCCGATGATCCGAATGCCCTTTCCGGCCGCATAACTCCGAAGCGCAGACCACTGCTTTGAAAACAGATACTGCTGGAACCGGATAAAACCGATCTCCTGCGCATACGTTTCTTTGTAATGCTCCATGGCTGCCCGTCTCCGGAATCTTATATCCTCATCCCACTCAATAAAACTTTTTCCGCCGAAGGCATTCTTGACCGCCATATACAGCCCGTAGTCATCCAGCCAATAGGCATTGTCCTCGCAGAACTTCCGAAAGGCCTCATCCTTTTCGATACTACTGTTCTCATAAGCTTTCCGCAGCAAGGCAAATCTGGTTTCATAGATCTTTCCGTAGTCTATATATCTTTCTTCAGCGCTGCTTTCGCCGCAGTCCTCTCCGGTGATCCATCCTGCCTCGATCAGCTCCTCCAAATCGATAAAATACGGATTGCCCGCATAGGTGGAAAAGGACTGATAGGGAGAATCCCCGTAGCCTGTGGGTCCCAGAGGCAGGATCTGCCACAGAGACTGTCCTGCCCGCTCCAGAAAATCCACAAACTCATAACATTCTTTTGAAAAACCTCCGATTCCATACTTCGACGGAATGCTTGTAATTGGTAGTAATACCCCGCTTCTTCTCATAGTTTCTCCCCATCTGCATCAAATCGTTTTTTCCAGATGCCAGATATCCCTATTATACTCCGCTATGGTTCTGTCGGAAGAGAAAAATCCCGCTTTTGCAATATTGTGCAGCATCATCTTCTTCCACTTCGTTCTGTCCTCATAGTCTGCAAAAGCCTGATCCTTCACTCTGATGTAATCCTCCAGATCAAGTAACGTCATAAACCAATCTTTATTCAACAGCTCGTCGTGCAGCCTCTTCAAATTAACCTTGTTGCCCACTGCCATAGCCTGCTTTCCGACAATAAAGTCCACCGCCTCTTTGATCACTTTGCTCTTCTCATAATATTTCTTCGACACATAGCCCGGTTTTCCTTTTTTCTTTTCCTCATAGTAACCGATGACCGTATCGGCGTCTTCCCCGAAGATATAAATATTGTCATCCCCCACCAGATCATGGATCTCCACATTGGCGCCGTCTGCCGTTCCAAGCGTCACCGCGCCGTTTAACATAAATTTCATATTTCCGGTGCCGGAAGCCTCTTTGGAAGCAAGAGATATCTGTTCGGAAATATCGCAGGCGGGAATGATCTTCTCCGCATAGCTGACATTGTAGTTTTCTACCATCAGCACTGTCATATAAGGACTGACATCCTTGTCATTATTTACGATCTCCTGCAGTACTAAAAGCAGGTGAATGATATCTCTCGCAATCACATAGGCCGGCGCCGCCTTCGCCCCGAAAATAAAGGTAAGCGGTCTTTTCGGAATTTTCCCTCCCTTGATCTCCAGATATTTATGGATGATGTACAGCGCATTCATCTGCTGCCTCTTGTACTCGTGGAGCCTCTTGACCTGAATATCAAATATTGAGCCGGGATTTAACTCCACTCCTTCCACTTCTTTCACATAGGCCGCAAGCTCCTGCTTTTTCGTACGCTTGATCTCGGCAAGTTTATCAAGTACCGCCGCGTCGTCCGCAAATTCAAGCAGTTTCTCCAACTCGTCCGCATCCTTCTTGTATCCTTTGCCGATCAGACCCGTGATATAGGAGGACAGCTCCCTGTTGCAGGACAAAAGCCATCTTCTGAACGTAATGCCGTTTGTCTTGTTGTTGAATTTCTCCGGATATATCTTATAAAAATCATGCAGCTCCGTGTTTTTCAAAATCTCCGTGTGGATTGCCGCCACACCGTTCACCGAAAAGCCGTAGTGGATATCGATGTGCGCCATATGTACTCTGTCGTCCTCGTCGATGATCCAGACACTTTTGTTTTTCGGATATTTCTCACGCACTCTTTTGTCCAGTTCTTTGATGATCGGCACAAGTCCCGGCACCACTTTCTCGAGATAGGAAAGGGGCCACTTCTCCAAAGCTTCCGCTAAAATCGTGTGATTTGTGTACGCGCAGGTCTTGCTCACCACCTCGATGGCTTCATCCAGCGTAAATGCCTTATCTTCCACCAAGATCCGGATCAATTCCGGGATCACCATGGTGGGATGGGTGTCATTGATCTGGATCACGCAATAATCATAGAGCTTCCTCAGATCCTGCTTCTTTTCCTTCATCTCCTGCAAGATGAGCTGGGCGCCGTTGCTGACCATAAAATACTGCTGGTAGATACGCAGAAGATTTCCAGCCTCATCGGAATCATCGGGATATAAGAACAAGGTCAGATTCTTCTCGATCTCCTCCTTGTCAAAGCTGATGCCGTCTTTCACAATGCTCTCGTCCACAGACTCGATATCGAAGAGATGCAGTTTATTGACACCACTGTCATATCCAACCACATCAATGTCATAAAGTCTTGACTTCACTGTCATATCACCGAACGATACATCGAACGTCGTTTCCGTCTTATTTAACCAGCCGTCGTTCTCGATCCATGCATTCGGCTCCGCCTCCTGCAGTTTTTCCTTAAAAATCTGCTTAAACAAACCGAAATGATAATTCAGACCGATCCCGTCTCCGGGCAGTCCCAGCGTCGCGATAGAGTCAAGAAAGCACGCCGCCAGACGTCCCAGACCGCCGTTCCCGAGGGACGGCTCCGGCTCTACCTCCTCTATCGCAGAAAGATCTTTCCCGTACTTTTTCAGAATCTTCTCCAGATCCTCATAGATTCCCAGATTGATCAGGTTATTGGACAAAAGCTTTCCGATCAGAAATTCCGCGGAAATGTAATAGAGCTTCTTTTCTCCCGTGATCTCCTCCGTGACCTCCGTCATCTCCTTTGTCAGTTCCAAAACGGAATAATAAACTTCCTCATCCGTGCATTCCGCCAGTTCTTTTCCATACCGTTTCTTTGCCAGCATAGCAAGCTGTGTCTCCATGTTAAGCTGCAGCACTTTCCTCGGCATCTGTAATTCTGTCATAATAAGCCTCCTATTATCATCAATTTTTACATCTTACGCAATAATATCCAAATACTTCATCCTCACGATCGTATGGGGCAGAACGACTTCCCTGCCCTCTCCGCCCCGCAGAAGATACTGCAGTTCTTCCACAGCGGCGGCGGAAATACCCGCAAAATTCTGTTGTACCGTATTCATCTGCTTTCCGGCATAGCCCATGAGCACTAACCCGTCAAACCCGCAGACCGGCCGGAAAATATCCATCTCGATCAGCGCCCGCATGGCCCCGATGGCCATCAGATCCGAACCGCAGACGATCGCGTCCCTGCTCTTTGCATACTGAAAAGTCAGATTTCTGGCTTTCAGCTCACTGAAATCCCCATAGCGGACAAGCAGCTTGCAGGAGAGCTCTTCTGCCAGTTCCTCCATCCCCGCAAGACGCTCCGCCCCCGGATAGGAATTCTTTTTCCCTGCGATATACAGAATTTTTTTCGATTCGTTCTCCAGTATGGTCTTTCTCGCCACATCGATCTGAGCCTGCCTGTGGTCGATGCCGATGCACGAAACCGTCTTCCCGCGGCAGGAAGCATCCACCAATACTGCCTTGAATACGCCCTTTTCCACGACCTCCCAGAGCGCTCTGTCGTTCGGAGAAAGGCCGTAGACGATGATACCCTCAATGCCCTGCGCCTGAAAATATCGAATGATCTCCGCCACCGTCTTTCCCTTCAGCATGGAAAAAAACACGGTGATCAGATCCAACTTTTTCTCTTGGGCCTTCTGTATCGCCCCCGCCATATACTGCATATCGATCTCATCGATCGCTTTGGTCTGGGTGTTTAAGTTCATCACCAGCGCAATTCTTCCTGTCTGCTTGGAGGAGAGAGCCGCCGCGATGGAGTTCGGCACAAAGTGCAGTTCCTTTGCCGCTTCCTCCACCCTTTTCTTTGTCTCTTCGCTGACGCCCGAATATCCGTTCAGCACCTTGGATACCGTGGAGATCGCCACGCCCGCCTGTTTTGCCACATCCTTGATAGAAACCATTACCGCTCCTGTTTGTATTTTTTAGAAAACGTTTTCCATCGATACTATAGTACATCCGAGAGTGTGTGTCAAGTTCTTTTTTCATTTTTTACCTTGTTTCTCTCCGATCCCTATCCTAACGTCTCCGTCTTTTTATCATATATGCCGACAGTGAAAAGGTGACAATGCAGGCAGCCGCCACACAGACGACGGCAATGATATCTTTTTTTGCCTCACTCATTTCCGTATTTTGCGCCACATCCGGTTCGTTTGTATTTTCCTGCGATAATTCCATGTAAGCTATCGCATAAGGCGAAAATTTGTCCGTGAAAAAAGTGATCGTGTCCGGATCCTCATCCTGATCTGCCAGTTCCGCATAGTCCGCACTGCCATCCTCCGCCATATGCAGTCTCATAATGAAAAATTCTCTGTTATCCGCCTTTAAATGCTCCGGAATATTTATCACCACCCGAAGCTCTTCCGGAAGTTCCGAGATCATACTGGTATCACCTTGTTTTGACTCCAACAGAAACATATTAAAACATCTTCCGATCTCCATCCCCCGCAGTTTGTATCTTTCAAACACATCTGTCATCGTCTGTGCTTCCTCATCAACCACATCATCTATATGAAGATTTATGAGTATCTGTGAATTCCCCTGAGCCAATTCCATCCTGTCCTCGTCGCTCAGAAGATGCTCCAACACCATCTCAAAATTTAAGGCACCGGAATTCTCATTAAAACTGCTGTAATGCGTTTCCTGTGCAATATCCGCGAAATCATTGTGGATAGTTACCTGAAGCGCTCCGGTTTTCAGCGCGTGTTCCAACGAATCCGCACTGCCGATCTCCTCTGCCGAATCTGCACTGCCAATCTCCTCTGCGGGTATCTCCGCCTCCTCTGAAACGATGTTTTTCTCATCAGGAGTAATCGTTGCTCCGGCTGAAGATTCTGTCGTGATCGAATAAGTCTTTTCCTGCTCCTTTTCAAAAACTGCCGTAAGGCACATATCTCTCAAAATATTCTTTACGGAATACTCTCTATCCGTATTGATGATCTTTCCGTTTTCCGCCCATCCGACAAAACGGTATCCTGCGCCCGGCGCCGCTTTTATTCCGGCATTGCTTCCTGCTGCATACACTCCCTGTCCTGTTGCATTTCCCGCATTTGTCGGCAGACAAACAAGCGAAAGACTGTATCTGTTCTGTGAAAACACAGCCGTAAAATATCTTGAACTCGTGATATTCTTTAATTCCATCTTATTGTTTTTATCGATAACTGCGCCGTTTTCCATCCATCCGTCAAACCGATAGCCATCCTTCGCCGTGGCCGTCAGCGTCATATTTCCCCCGTAGCCTGCAATTCCGCCTCCCGTCACCGTGCCTCCGTTACTGTTATTGACACTTGCGCTGATCAGACAGCTCACAGGTTTAAAACTTGCCACATACGTTCCGCCGCTATGTATGTTATCGATCGTATACTGGGAATTCTGTGACACTCTGCTGCCATTTAACAGCCAGCAGTCAAACACAAACCCGTTGTTCGGCGCCGCTGAAATCACAGCGCGTCCCCCTTCCCTCACACTGCTGTTTCCGTGCACAATACCCCCGTTAGCCGGAGAAGCGCTCACCTGTATGAAATAGCTTGAAGCGTGTAAAGATACTAACGCCGAAGCACTGTAACGGGCATCCTGTTTTGATACCGCCTTCACCGTCAGGGAAGAAGAGGACTCGTCTGCTCCCGTATGCAGAATACCCTTTGCATCGATCATCGTATTTCGGCTCGTCTGTCCGGAAACGCTCCAGACAACCTCCCTGCTGTAATCATTTTTCCCTGCCACCGAAGCCGTAAAAGCACAGGACGAATTCGGAGCGACAACGGCTGTGCCCGGCGATATACTGACCGATGTTACAGCAGAAGACGGCGGCTCCGGTTTTCTGATCTCCAGCGATATATCCACCTGCACTCCCCTTTCAAAACCGGGATCTCCCTCATCTGCAAACATGAGCGCTGCGCTGTAGGTCCCGGGTTCTAAAGAACTGTTTGCCGCAACTGCAAATACGCAGGATTCACCGGGTCTCATATATGCATGATCCGGGGCATCCACTGTAATACAGTCATGATAATCCGCTTTTTGCCAAAAAAACCGGATATCTTCTTCCCCCGCATTAGTCAGCAGGATATCCTGCAGCGCAACAATACTGTTTTGTTCCACTGTTCCGAAACTGATCAGGCTTCTGTCTGTTGTCAAAATATAGTTCTTTTCTGCCGATCCGATTTCGCCATTGACCCATGCGCCTTCTCCGATATTCCCGGCAGCATCTTCATTCGGATAGGCCCCGGAGCCTATCTGTGCGGCACGGCAAGACAGGCTATTACAAATAAACATCAGCGCTGCCAATAGATATACTGCGATAGAGCTGCTATTCCTGTGTCTCATTTTATTTCCTCACACTTTCCGTAATTTGTTCAGCAGACTGCCCATCATATGCCCTAAACAGCCTCCGTAAAACAAAAACAACGCCAGAAGCACTTCTAAAATCTGCGCCTTTGTCGCTGTTTTTGCTTTGTTTATGTTTCTTTCTCAGAAATTAGTAATTGATGCCGGTGATTCCGATCATGCCGTTGCTGTCAAGTCCGATAGTCACGTTTGGCTTACCGGAGGGATCCCCTACCACAAAACCCGCTTCGCTCACTTCGATCGCATCGAGATCAGCATTCACAACAGCGTTTACCAGCTCATCCGTAAATACCTTATCTGCATCCAGCGCCAGAAATTGTTCTTCATCTTCCACAACAACTCCGTCGTCAATTCCCAAATAGCAGGGATACACGAGAAGCTCTGCCATGTCCTCCATCTTTCTTTCACTCATGACAGCCTGAAGAGACTCACCAAATGCGTGATAAAGTTCCGTCAGTTCCTCCTCACTGATCTCATTATCACTGTTTTCCGTTTCTGCCGCACCTGCTGTCTCTTCCTGCACCGTTTCATCCTGTGTTGTCTCTTCCTGAACGACTTCTTCCTGCACTGTCTCTTCCTGTACAGCCTCCGGTGCATCGCTCTTTCCGCATCCGAAAAGAACGATTCCCGTCATCATCACTGCCAAAATACACACCACTGGTTTCTTTTTCATTTTTCTTATCCTCCTGTCGCTTTTTTCTTGATTCGCAGGCGATCCGCGCGAACCTCGTACATTGTATATTGCCCCGCTCTCTTCTGTCAACGTTCTCCCCATGCTATTTCCACTCTTATAATGACCGATTTTTCGCACCCTCTGAACAGTCCCTCTGAGCCGGCCCGTCGATTAAATGTCCTTCCGCGTCAAACCGTGAACCGTGACAGGGACAGTCGTAGGTTCCCTCCTCCGGATTTTTCTCCAGCCTGCAGCCCATGTGAGGACAGTTGGGAATGATCTTCCCGTCTCCGGCGGGCAGAAGATGTTTTGCCAGCCCTTTCACCGTATGCGCGCCATGTACCATAAATTCCATTGCGGCCCGCGCCGTAAACCGCCTCTGTGGTGAAAATACATCCGCCACCGGACAGTCCCGCCCGCTGATTTGCGCCGTCAGGATCTGCGCGCTGACCATAGCCGAAGTCATGCCCCACTTTCCAAAACCCGTGGCCACATACCAGTTTGGCCTGCGCTCGGAAAACCGCCCGATATAAGGCAGCCCGTCTAAAGTCATACAGTCCTGCGCCGACCACCGGAACACCTCCGAACATCCGGGATAAAATTCTTTTGCGCGCTCCCGCAGCATCCCGTATCTGCACCCTTTTTTCGCCCTATCCTTCTGATTCGTCCCCGTCCGGTGGCTGCCGCCGCCAAGCAGCAGCAAGTCCCCGCAGGCGCGGAAGGAGAGCCCGTCCCGGTCGATTCCCAGACACATACTTTCCGGCCTCTCCGCCCCCTTCAACGCTGCCACGTAGCTCCTCTCCTGATACATTCTGGCAAAATAATATCCGGGTACGTTCATAAAAGGATAGTGAGACGCAAACACAATATGCTCTGCACGCACAGTTCCCCTGTCCGTCTCCACCTTTTCATTCTCTGCCTTCAACACCTTAGTCTGTTCATAGACTTCCACTTCCTCTGCCATCTGCGCCAAAAATTTCAGCGGATGGAACCTTGCCTGCTTCTCAAATCTGGTCACTCCCGCCACCGGAAAGGGAAGTTCACAGTCTGTCCCAAAGGAGGCTTCTATTCCTAATGACTTCGCAGCCTCCGCTTCCCTCTTTAACCTTTCCCTATCCGTTCCGGAATACAGACAGGCTGGACACCTGGCAAAGTCGCAGTAAATTCCCTTTTCCCGGATCAGTCTCTCATATTCCCCGATAGCCTCTTCGTTTGCAGCCGCATAGTGCTGCGCCATCCGATTCCCGAATGTCCGAATCAGTCTCTCATACACAAGCCCATGCTGGGAGGTGATCTTTGCCGTGGTATTTTTTGTCTGCCCGCTGCCGATCCTGTCCGCCTCCAGCACCACAGCCGGAATTCTCGCTTTCTTCAGATAATATGCCGTCAGTATTCCGGTCAGTCCCGCCCCGATCACGGCAACAGGCGCCTCCATGTCTCCGGAAAGCGCTTCCCGCTTCCTGATTTCCGTATCTTTCATCCAGACAGATTCCATAGCTATGCCTCCTCCATAACTGCCTCTGCAGCATACTGCTCACCCAGAAGCCGAATTGATAAAATAACGGACAGCACGCAGAGCGTGTTGTCCGTTGTTTTGGATAGCATATGCTAAAATCTGACAAATATACGTTTGGAAAATCTCCGGATCACTTCACAAGCCTTATAACATTCCAAGATGTTTTATATAATATATTTCTATTTACCGCAAACCTTTCAAAAGCCGACACCAGCCTCCCGTTAATCAACCATCAGCACAAAAGCCTCATAAGGTTCCAACACGATCTCCTGCTTGCCGCAGTTCCTCTCCCCCCTGTTGGCAATCAGACAGGAAGCGCCTGCAAATTCATCCGGAATAGTAAAGGGTACCTGTCTGTCGGCAAAGCTGCACACCACAAGCAGTTTTTTGCCCTCCCCCGTTCTCGTGTAAACAAACAATTCTTCGCTGTCCGGAAGGAGCAGCTCATATTTTCCGTACACGATGACCGGATTTTCTTTCCGCAGCGCGATCAGCTTTTTGTAATAATGAAATACGGAACTCGGGTCTTTTGTCTCCGCTTTCGCATTGATCTGTCTGTAGTTCGGATTCACCGCGATCCACGGTTTTCCCGTTGTGAATCCTCCCTCCTGCGCATCCTCCCACTGCATCGGCGTTCTGGCATTGTCTCTACTGCGGGCGGCGATACAGGGCCAGAATTCCTCATGGGATACAAGGCCGCTCCCACACCACTCTTCATATGCGTGGACACTTTCGATATCCCGGAATTCATCGGGGGATATGAAGGGATAATTAGTCATGCCGAGTTCTTCCCCCTGATAGATATAGGGAGTTCCCTGCATCATGTGCAGGCAGGTTGCCAGCATCTTTGCAGACAGTTCTCTGTACTGCGGGCGGTCGTCGCCGAATCGGGAAACGGCCCGCGGCTGGTCGTGATTATCCCAGAACAGACTGTTCCAAGCTTTGCCGTACAGTTCCGTCTGCCAGCGCGACATGATTTTCTTCAGAACAGTAAGCGGCATTCTTTCATCCGTCCACTTTCCGTATTTTCCTTCATCGCTTACATGCTCAAACTGGAACACCATATTCAATTCTTTCGCATTTTCACCGGCATACTGCTTTGCCGACTCCGTAGTGACTCCGGCCGTCTCACCCACAGTCATAATATCGTATTTGGACAGCACCTCCCTGTTCATCTCCTGAAGGTATGCGTGAACATTCGGCCCGTGTATGCAATACGGATCAAAGCATCCGTAGCGGCCGTTCACTTCGCCGTCCGGCATTTCTTTCGTCTTCGATATCATGCTGATGACATCCATGCGGAAGCCGTCGATTCCTTTCTCGCACCACCATGTCATCATATCGAAAACTTCCCTGCGCACATTCGGATTATCCCAGTTTAGATCCGGCTGCTTTTTGGAGAAAAGGTGCAGGTAATACATCCCCGTCTCCCCGTCGTACTCCCAAGCGGATCCCCCGAAGCAGGAACCCCAGTTGTTCGGCGGCGCATCCGCCCCCTTTCCCTCCCGCCAGATATAGTAATCGCGGTACGCATTATCTTTCGATTTCCTGCTCTCCGCAAACCATTTGTGTTCGTCCGATGTATGGTTTACCACAAGATCCATCACAACGCGGATACCCCGCTCATGAGCCGCGGACAGCAGTTCGTCAAAGTCTTCCATCGTGCCGAAATCTTCCATGATCTCCTGATAGTCGCTGATGTCATATCCGTTGTCATCGTTGGGAGACTTATATACCGGCGACATCCATATGACGTCGATCCCGAGATATTTCAAATAATCGAGTCTGCTCGTGATCCCTTTCAAATCTCCTATCCCGTCCCCGTTGCCGTCCATAAAACTGCGGGGATAAATCTGATAGATAACCGCCTCTTTCCACCATGTTCTGTTCATATTCCGATCATCCTTTCCTTTTTACAATTTTCTCAGACAACACTCTCACATCTCAAGTATCAGCGCCTGATATCCCTGCATCCGAATGGTCCTACCTTCCATGGAAACCTCCGGATAATTGTTCAGCAATACCTTTTTGCAGGGCGCAGGAAGAGTGACATCCTGCTCTTTTTTCTGATAATTCCCGATCACAAGCAACGTTTTTTCCCCCTTTCGGTAGTAGGCCATCAAATTGTGCCTTTCCCTCAAAAAAGGTTCCAAAACACCGTAAACTATGGTTTCCGCGTACAAGGGATCCTTGCGCAGCGCGATCAGCCTTTTATAAAAGTTCCACACGGAACTCGGATCGCTTTGTTCGGCAGCGGCATTGATCGTCCTGTAATTCGGGTTGACGCGCAGCCACGGCTCCCCTTCCGTAAAACCGGCGTGGGGCTCATCCGACCACTGCATCGGCGTGCGGGCATTGTCGCGGCTGTAACGTGCCACCGCGTCAAGCGCCTCCTCCGGCGACAGCCCCGCGTTAAGAGCAACCAGATATTCATCCTGAGAAGAAATATCGTCCACTTCCTCAATGGAGGAAAACGGCACATTCTCCATCCCCAGTTCCTGCCCCTGATAGATAAAGGGAATTCCCCGCAGCATAAAATTCAATGCGGCAAGCATTTTTTTGCTCTCCGGACAGCAGTCTCCCTGCGGAATATAGTAGGAAACGCCTCTGGGCTGGTCATGATTCTCAATAATATTTGACAGAAAGCCGACACCGCCGACCCTCTCCTGCGCCTGAAAGCAACAGTTTTTATAATCCTCCGGCGTGATGGCCGACGCATCATACCAGCCTTTTCCGCTCTTGCCGAAAATCGTAGCGTTAAAATCAAATATGCTGGAAAAGTAACCGTTTTCCCCGATAAAATCCGGCAGTTCCTCCGGTTTTTCAGAAAAGACTTCCCCCACGGAAAACGCATCGTATTTTCGGAATGTACGGTCGCGCATTTCTCCCAAAAATTCTCCGATTCCCTCGGCCTGTGCCAGCATAGCTCTCACGCTGCATAATCCGTCGTCTCTGTCCGGCTCGTAATCATGAAGAGGCAGCGCCTTCTTGATATTCATGATGGCATCAATGCGGAATCCCCCCAGACCTTTTTCCAGCCACCAGTTGATATTTTTGTACACTTCCTCACGAAGTTCGGGATTTTCCCAGTTGAGATCCGGCTGCTTTTTATGGAACACATGCAGGTATTGTTTATCGGTGCCCGGCAGATCATCCCACACCGAACCGCCGAAGTAAGATCGCCAGTTTGTAGGACGCTTCCCCTCCTCCTTATCCCGCAGGTAGAAGAACCCGCCGTATTTTCCGTTTGGATCTTCACAGGCCTTTTTGAACCATTCATGCTCATCCGAGCAATGATTCACCACAAGATCCATCAGAATATACATATCCCGCTTCTTCGCCTCAGCTATCAGCTTCTCCATATCCTCCATCGTGCCAAAACGCGGATCGATACCGTAATAATCGGAAATATCGTATCCCTGATCGGCTAACGGCGACGGATAGCAGGGGGAAAGCCAGACGATATCCACCCCCAGATCTTTCAGATAGTCCAGTTTACTGATGATACCGGGGATATCTCCGATGCCGTCCCCGTTGGAATCATAAAAACTTTTGGGGTAAATCTGATATGCCACTTTGTCGTGCCACCATTTCTTTTCCATAACAGATTCTCCTTTATCGATTTCCTGTTGATGAGATATATTTTAATGACTATCCGGAGATCTGTCCTACGATTATTTGATTAAAAACTACGAAATTATGACTTTTTTATGCGATACTGCAGAGGGGTTGTATCAGTCTGCCGACGAAACTCCCGCAGAAAATTTCCAAGATTGCCAAAGCCGCACTCCAGGCAGACTTCCGTGACAGACAGATCCGTCTGTTCCAAAAGGCGACAGGCCTGTTTGATACGATATTCGTTGACATACTGCATGGGGGAACGACCGATGGCTTTTTTGAAAAAGCGGCAGAAATACTGCTCGTTCCGATTGATCAGCCCGGCCAGATCGCAAATACGGATTTTTTCCGCATAATTCTCTCTGATATAGGTCAATACGCTTTTAATGTCCTCGACGCGCCTGTCATGATTTTTCCCGGCAGGCGCAAAAAGTGCATGGGCGGACAAATCCGCCAGAATGCGAAGCAGCGCCGACTTGATATACAACTGACTGGTCAAATCTTCCGTCACAGCGCCGTCGATAAAGAGAGATTCCTCCTGCATCGCCAGACCAAAGGAATGCATCACTTCTAAAAAAGCGCTGCGAACGGAATCAAATGCCGGTTCTCCCGGCACAATACAGCGGGGAAATAGCATGCTGCCCTCCCGCACAGGGCGGATCAGCAGCATCTGCGCCGCATCACAGGCCTCAAAACTCAATATGGAGGGAGAAAAGACGACCGCATCCTCGATATAAGTATCGGTTGACTCCGCAATAATGCTGTGCAGTTCGCCGGGGTTGATAAAATAAAGGCATTCGGAACGCACTTTAAACTGCTCCATATTGATTTCCAGACGGAAGTCCCCGCCGGAAAAGTACAAAATCTCCACCTCATCGTGCCAGTGGTGCTTGACCAGCGTTCCCTTCTGTGCAAAGCGTGTGCGGTAAATGGCGCACGGAAAAGATTTCGTACCGTGCAGGCGAACTTCCTTCAAAGCGGGAGACTGTGACTTTGGCATAAAGATTCTCCTTCTATCACGGCATATGTACCCCTGCTGCCACGATCTCTTTATAATCTTCATAATTTTTTTGTAAAAGCGTCGGTGTATCCAGTCCGTAAGGGCACTTTGACTTACACCTTCCGCAATGCAGACATTTCTCAATCAACTTCATCTTCTCCTGCCACTCCGGAGTCAGCCACGCCTCCGAGGGCGCTCTTCGCAGCATCAGGCTCATCCGCGCGCTGTTGTTGATCTCAATTCCCACCGGACAAGGCATACAGTATCCGCATCCCCTGCAGAACTCTCCCAACAGCTCCTCCCTGTCCTTTTCAATCAGCGCCTTTATATCATCCGTCATGACCGGCGGATTTTCTATATAAGATAAAAATTCATCCAGCTCTTCTTCCCGCTGTACCCCCCAGATCGGAAGCACATTGTCAAACTGCGCAAGATACGCATAGGCCGCCGCCGAGTTGGTGATCAGTCCGCCGGAGAGCGCTTTCATCGCAATGAATCCCATATCCGCCTTCCTGCAGGCCTCCACCAGCTCCAGATCTTTCTCCGTGGCCAGATAGCAGAACGGAAACTGCAAAGTCTCATACAAGCCGCTCTCTATCGCTTCCTTCGCGATGTTCAGTCTGTGGTTCGTGATGCCGATATGCCGCACCATGCCCTTTTGTTTCGCCTCCAGCATGGCCTCGTAAAGCCCGCTGCCGTCTTCGGGCCTCGGACAAAACGCCGGATTATGGAACTGGTACAGATCAATGTAATCCGTCTGCAGATTGCGCAGGGAAACTTCAATATCTCTCCGGAATCCTTCCGCATCCACCGCTCCGGTCTTCGTCGCAATGATCACCTGATCCCGCATCCCCGCAAAAGCTTCCCCCAACTTCTCCTCGCTGTCCGTATAAAACCGCGCCGTATCAAAGAATGTGACGCCTCTGTCATAAGCCTTCCTCAAAAGCTTCACCGCTTCCGCTTTATCGATCCGCTGGATCGGCAGTGCGCCGAACGCGTTTTTCTCCACACAAAAACCTGTTTTTCCCAATGTTACTTTTGACATGATGATCTCCTTTCACTGCTGTGGCAGCCACCCCGTAAAACTCTTCCATATCTTTTAACCCATAACTGTATCATACCAAATTCTGTCTCCGTTTTTCAATCATAAATATTTTGCTCCAAAGCATTGACGATGGTTTCTGCACATGATAAAACAAAACCCAAAGGATAATAGCCGGAGGAACCCGCAAACCATGAATCAACAGCGCATAAGAATCAGCGATATCGCAGAGGAGCTGGGACTCAGCACCGCTACGGTGTCAAATGTAATCCACGGAAAAACAAAAAAGACATCGCCCGAAACCATCAAAAGAGTGCAGGCTCTGCTGGAGGAGCGCCAGTATATTCCCAGCATGGCCGGTATCCTGCTTGCGCAGAATTCCTCTAAGATCATAGGCGTTTTCATCAACGACCACGAAAAGTATCAAGGGCATACACTGGATGACGCTTTTATCGCTTCTTCCCTCAATTGCCTGTCCGATGAGATAGAAAAACAAGGACAATTCATGATGGTCAAAAAGACAAAAAAGCCTGAAGAAATCATTCAGTTCGCTTCCATGTGGAACATGGACGGTCTGGTGGTGATCGGCTTCTGCAGTCAGGATTACGCTTGGCTGAGAAACCATATGCGGATCCCCTTTGTGGTCTATGACGGCTTCTGCGGAGATCCGGAACGCTTTTTCAATATCACCATAGACAATTACGGCGGCGGTTATCAGGTCGGCGAACTTTTCCGAAAATACGGCCACAGACAGGCTCTGTGTATCTCCGACAACGACGTAGATATGGATCTGGAGCGGTACAACGGATTTTCAAACGGCTTCACCCCCGGAACAGCCGATCTTATGCTGATCCCCATGTGCAGGACAAAACGGTTTTCCTTCTACCGGGAGAACATGGAAAAATTCCGCCGAGCCACCGCCGTATTTGCCGTCTCCGATCACTACGCCGTCGACCTGATCCGTTTCCTGTCGGAAAACGGCCTCCGCGTACCGGAAGATATCTCCGTAGCAGGATTTGACGATACGCCGCTTTGCGGGATGATTTCTCCTGCCCTCACCACCGTGCGTCAAGACAATGCTCTGAGGGCCAAGACAGCCATCGCCAAACTGCAGGAACTTAAAGAACAAAAAAAAACCGAGACCACAGCCATGCTGCCGGTCACACTGGTGGAGCGCGCCAGCGTCCGCAGAATATAGCAGGTTCCTCTCTCTCCATTTGACTGCAATCCCCCTTCCCGCCCACCGCCGATCGAAATAATGTCTCTGCGATGATATTGGATAATCTGCACAAAAAACGCATTCAAATTTTGTATGAGGTTACGCGTTTAACCTTTGAATCATGATACTTTTCGGCGTATGATAAATTTAAAGTCATTTCATTTTGTGACAAAAACAGATTCCGGAGGTTATCATGGATCAAAATTATAAAAATCATAGTTTTTTTCGAACCGTCTGCAGTCTGGCTGTTCCTGTAACCCTTCAGTCCATGCTGCAATCCTCCTTCAGTATCGTGGATCAGATCATGATCGGTCAGCTTGGCAGCGTGAGTGTTGCAGGAGTAGGGTTAGCCGCAAAATTTGTCAGCATTTTCACTGTAGTGACCGCCGCACTCGGCGCGGTGTCCGGCATCATGATCTCCCAATATCTCGGCCAGCACAACGACATGGAGGTGAAGCGCAGTTTCTTTCTGAATCTATACCTTGCTCTGGGAACAGGCGCTCTGTTCACCATACTGTGTCTCTTTTTCCCGGGGCAAATCATGGGATTGTACACAGCGGATCCCGCCACGCTGTCCGACGGCGCCGGATATCTGGCAATCCTCTCCGGCACTTTTTTCCTCACGGCCGGCACAGTCATGCTTTCCACCCTGTTTCGTTGTATGGAAAAGGCCTCCCTGCCGCTGTATGCCAGTCTTTTTGCCGCCGCAGCCAACACTGCGCTGAACTATCTTCTGATTTTCGGCAAGCTGGGATTTCCCGCCATGGGCGCCGCAGGCGCTGCCATCGCCACGGTGATCTCCCAGTTTCTTAATCTGGCTCTGATGTTTTTCATGTACATAAAACAGTCTCAACAGTTTTCTCTCTCCGGGGCACCCTCTTTCCGCAAAGTTCCTTTCAGTTGGAAACAGTACGCAGGCATCCTGCTTCCGATGTTGATCTGCGAATTTTTCTGGAGCCTCGGCGAGAACGTCTACGCCGCGATTTATGGTCGTCTGGGCACCGACGCCAGCGCCGCCATGACACTGACCAACCCGATGCAGGGTCTGATGATCGGCGCTCTCTGCGGTCTTTCTCAGGCGGCCTCCGTTATCATCGGCAAAATGCTCGGAAATAACGACAGCGACGGAGCCTGTCTGGCAGCCAAAAAGCTCGTCCTCTACGGATTTGCCGGAAGCTTTATTTTGTCAGCCGTTATCATTTTTACCCGCAGATACTATGTGGAAATCTATCAAGTAGAAGATTCCGTAAAAATACTTACCCAAAATATCCTGCTGGCCTACGCGCTGATCTCCCCCTTCAAAATACAAAATATGATACTCGGCGGAGGCATCCTGCGAAGCGGCGGAAAGACCAACTATGTAATGCTCATCGATCTGATCGGAACCTGGGCTTTCGGAGTGCCCCTCGGACTGCTCGCCGCCTTCGTCTTAAAGCTGCCCGTTTCTGCGGTATATTTTATGTTGTCTCTGGAAGAGTGTATCAGATTTGTCTTATCGATCAGGGTCTTCCGCAGCAGAAAATGGATAGCCAGACTGAAAGCTTCCGAAAGCTGAACATCAGATTTCTATTTCCATCCCCGTATAAAACTGCCGCACTGCACTGCCAAGCGTCTCCTTTAACCGTTCTAAAGCCCGCTCTCCGGTGCAGTGGCCGGTATATATTTTCTCGATACCCGTCTCTCTTATCTTTTCCGCCAAAGTAAGCACTTCCTCATCCGAAGCTCTGTACAGATGCAGTCCGCCGATCAGCGCATACACCCTCTTATCAGGTAAAGTCTGCTTCACCTCTTCTATAATACGATCTGCCCCGCCGTGACAGCAGCTATTGCAGATCACCAACCCCTTCTTTGTCTCAAACACAAGGCTCTGTTCATGGGAAAAGTCATCCGGGATCCAGACGCCATTCCGATAGCGGTACATTCCGACTTTCTCTCCCAGTTTTTCAAGTCCCTGTGTTTTGTGGGGCACCAGAGTCACTCCGGGCAGCAGCGTATAATCTCCTTCTATGCGCGCAAACCTTTCCCCGTAAGTTTTGAAAAGCCCGGCCTTGATTCCGATATACTTATCTTTCTTCCTGTCGTAACAGTCTTCTCCGCAGCAGCTCCGGATATAACACTTCGCCTTTTTATTTTCTTCAAAAAAACGCTCCAACCCGTCCCCATGGTCATAGTGAGCGTGGGACAACACCGCAAGCTCAATATTTTCCACCGGGGTTCCAAGCGCCTTTGCATTGTCCGCAAAAATCCCTGTGGTTCCCGCGTCCAACAGGATCGTATGCCCCTCATATTCTATGTAAAGGGACAGCCCCCACTCCGCCTGCAGGGCATCTGCCGTATTATTATCTACCAAAACTGCTATTCGCATGGCATCTATCCTCTTTGTGAATTTTTCAGCATCTTTTCACAGACCAGTTTCGCATCATATTCCGGCCCGAATTCTCCTGCCGCCTTGTAGATGGGTTCAATAGAAGAAACCTCTTCCGCCAAATCCTCCGCGATCTTTTCAAGCGTCTGATCCATCCTCATCTTCCTGCAAACCAGAGTGACCAACGTTTCTATTTTTCCTTCTATTTTTCCTTCTATTTTTCCTTCCAGCTTTCCACTTGCTTTCCCCTCTTCATACGCATCTTCTCTAAGCGCCTGTTTGACCGCCTCATCATCATATTCATATATGCTCATCTTCTTCACCTCAGCCCTGTTTAGCTGCAGAAACTCCCTCAGGACATTCTCTCTGATGCACTCCTCCACGGCTCTGTCCACCGCTTCCTCAAGAGACATGCTTTCTGCGTACCTGCGAACCCTTGTTACATACTGCATATACTCCTTTAAAGCCAGACACTGCGCTTTCAGTTCCTCATTATATCCGCCGTTGATATTAAACACCTTCACCCGCAGTTCCAACTCCGGCCGCTCTTCCTTTGTCAAAAAAGCATCCGACAGCCTCAGTTCACTCTGTTCCGGACAGAACGCAGCGCCATTATAAAAGACGATAAAATGAGGAGTCGGGATCTGTATCTGCTTGTCTCTGTAAATGTCCTTTGATGCCACCAGCTTTTCATACTCCGCCGACACATACTGTAAAAAACGCAGCGGCATGTTTTTGTTGATCGTCGACTGGTGTTCAAACAGGTACAGACTTAAGTCGATCAGAAAGGCGAGATCATTTTTCATCCCCATATAGACTGCGTTTTCCAGCGTGACGATCTCTAATTCCTTCTGGTCGGTATAATTCCTGCCGCTGACTGCATTATACAACCCGAGCAAACGCCCTCTGTCCTGAAACAACATGCGAAACACCGTATCTTTGTAGTTTCTGTTGGCCGGATTTTCCCCGGCCGACTGCTTTTTACTCATGTCTCCTCCTTCCGGAATTTCCGAAAGAAAGGCCGTCAAAATTTTCCAAAGCTTTATCCCCCTGCTTCTCCCGAAATTCCATGCAATTTGATTTGTCGAATGAAAAAGCACAGATTTCAGATGAAGTCAGACGGGACAGATATCCCTGAGAATACGGTCATGCCCTTTAGTTCCTCCAAACGGCATTCCGATAAGAATCCAAAAGAATATATGCTTTTGTAAATAGTTTATCAGGAGATATAGAATTTTGCAAGCAAATAGTGCTCTTTTTCTTTTTTCACACTTCAACAGGCATCACAAAACGGGGCCGCTGCTTTTCAGCCGCCCCGTTTTTTTACTTAAAGATTCTTTCCTTATAAACTTTTCTTAATAAACTTCTTTCCACTCTTCGATGTTGGAAGGATCGAATTTGAACGGAGCGCCGAGGATGATCTCTGTGCCGCCGTCGCCGGCCTTAACGATCGTGTAATCTCCCATATCGCCCGCTGTGAACGTGTCGCCTTCCGCACCTGTGATATCACCGTTTACCAGAGCCGCAGATGTGTATGCGCCAAGACGTCCAAGGTCGATGGGGTTCCACAGGAACATGTAAGGGCAGGAGTGAGCGTCGTCATCGCCGATGTACTCAGCCATCTCGGAGGGAAGTCCGAGACCTGTCAGTTTCACAGAGGATTTCTGATCCTGCAGTACCTTCGCCGCTGCTGCAATACCAACTGTCGTCGGTGCGCAGATCACTTTCAGGTCAGGATATTTCTGCAGCAGCGCCTGTGTCTGGTCTGTGGATTTGATCGGCTCGTCATCACCGTAAGCAACTTCCACCAGCTCAAGACCTGCATACTTCTCGTCTTCCATAATGGATTTCATGGATTCAATCCAAGCATTCTGGTTTGCTGCCTGAGAAGTAGCGGAAAGGATAGCCCACTGGCCTTCGCCGCCTGTAATGTCATAAACTGCGTCCATCAGGCACTGACCGATCTCGGTAACGCCGGCCTGATTCACATGTGTCAGGCGGCTGGCCACGTTTACGGTGGAGTCAACGGAACAAACTTTGATGCCTGCGTCCGCCGCTTCTCTCAAAGCGGGCTCCAATGCATTTTCGTCGTTTGCCGCCACGCAGATACTGTCAACTTCCTGAGAGATCAGAGACTGGATCACGGAGATCTGTGCATCTGCCGTAGCTGCCTCGGGATGCTTCACGATCGCTGTTCCGCCCAAATCTGCCACCGCTTCCTCAAAGCCCGCTGCCTGTCTTTCGTTGAAAGGGTTGCCTGCGGATTTGGAAACGAACGCGTATACTGCGCCGCCTTCACTGTCTGTCTCCCCGGCGGGAGCCTCAGTCTCTTCTGTCTCCCCGGTCTCCTCTGCCGGAGTTTCCGCTGCTGGAGTGTTTGTCTCCTGCGCTGCATTGCCGCAGCCTGCCAGAAGGGTCGCTGCCATTGCCGCACTGAGAATGATGCTTAATACTTTTTTCTTCATTTTTACGTCCTCCCATAAAATGATTTGATAGTTTTGTATGCTGACCTCAAGCCGATATCCGGTCAGGGCTGACAAATATTCTTCGTCCCTTCCACCCTGTTCCGCATCCTTCCTGAGGAAGATACCACGTCTGATTCAGGCTCTGGAAGCCTTTTTCTTTTTTTCCGAGAGACTCTGCGAAATATTCGGCAAAAGTACCGCACATATCAGCAAAGCGCCCAGAATGATCAGGATCACCTGCGGGTTCATATTGATCTGTCCAAGCCCCACTCGCAGACAGGTGATCGTAAAGGCGGAGATGATGCCCCCAAGCAGTTTTCCCTTTCCGCCGGAAGTGGAGATACCGCCGAACACTGCCATCGCGATGGCATCCATCTCAAATCCCGTGCCCGTAGTCGTGTTGGCGCTATAAGTCACGCTGGTCAGAAACAGTGCGGAAACTCCTGCAAAAAATCCCAACACCGAGTATGCCGTAAACAGCGTCCGATTTACTTTTATGCCGGAGTAAAACGCTGTTCTGGAGTTGGAGCCGATGGCATAGAGGTTACGCCCGAACACTCTCCTCTCGGCAATCACCGTAAAGACAATCGCTGCGGCAATTACCACAAAAAACATGTAGGGGACCGGACCAAGCTTGCCCGAGATCGCCCGAAATCCCTCCGGATTTGAAAGAGATACGGAGCCGCCGTCTCCCAGCGCAATCTCCGCAATACCACGGAACACGATCTGAGTTCCCAACGTGATGATCATTGTCGGCAGTTCCCTGAACTTCACCGTCAAAAACCCATTCACCATACCGCAGGCCGTCCCTGCTGCCAGCGTGATCAAGACGACGCCGACAAACGGCACTCCCGCATTGCTGGCGAGACAAGCCACCGTCCCCGACAGACAGACCGTAGATCCCACGGAAATGTCGATCTCACCCATCAACAGGATATAAGCCATCGGAAACAGTAAAAAGATTTCCGTCAAATACTTGGGCATTTCGCGAAGCACATTTGTCAGCGTGTAAACCGGAGAAATGCTCTTGCACAAAATATTGATTGCGATAAACAGAACAAATAACATGCCTTCCCAGCTCAAGAGCGCCTTTTTAAGCGTCTTTTCGGGAGTCGCGGATATTGTTCTTCCTGATTTTCCTGCCATAACTTTTCTCCCTCCTTACATTTCCCTGTTTTCAAGGTTCGCTTTATCCATCATCCGCTGGGTCAAGACATTCAATATGATGACCGCCACGATGATCACACCCTTTACGGTATTCTGCGCGATCGCATTGATCCCCACGAGGGGAAGGGCCTTGGAGATGATCGCTAAGATCAACGCCCCGAGCAGTGCCCCGACGACGGAACCCCTGCCGCCGTTCATGCTGACGCCGCCGATCACACAGGCCGCGATCACATCCATCTCCTTGGAAGTCTGCATATTCGGCTGTGCGGATGCATATACCGAAGTTGCCAGCGCACCGCAAAATCCCGCCAACGTTCCCATGATCGCATACACCGCCGTCTTGACTGCCGCTACATTGATTCCGGATATCTGCGCCGCCTCCGCGTTGGAACCCACCGCGTAAATGCAGCGCCCGAATTTCGTCCATTTCAGTACAATAAAGAAAATGATATAAAATACGATCGTCACCGTGATCGTGTTATTGAGCAAACCGAAACTCAGGGAATTGCTTAACGTAAAGTCCTTAAATACTCCCAGCGCGTCCGCGCCCGCCCACTGTTCCTGCGCCACCAGATAGGCAAACCCTCTGTAGATATACATAAAGCCCATAGTGGCGATGATCGGCATCACCTTGCCGTAAGCGATAACCGCTCCGATCAGCAGGCCGCAGGCAGCTCCCATCACCGTCGCGATCACAAAACCTAAAAACGTATTCCCGATCACATTGTATTTGAACAACATACCCACTGTCATGCCCGCAAAGGCAAGGGTAGATGTGATAGAAATATCAATACCGCCGATCAGCAGCACGCACAGCATGCCGAGAGCCATGATCATGATGACGGCATTGTTTTTTAAAATCTCCATAATATTCTGCACTGACATAAAGTTCGGGCTCTTGACGGTGATCGCCGCACAGAGCAGGATCAGCACGATGACCAGACTGGCCTCGCGGGAGCCTGTGATTTTCTTTAACAAAGATTTCTTTTCCATTATTTCACAACCTCCTCTTTATTTTTGCTGTTGCTCTTCTCCATCGCAAATTCCAGAATCGTCTCCTGCGTCGCCTCGGCCCTGCTCAATTCACCGGTCACACGGCCGTTGCACATGACATAGATTCTGTCGGACATCCCCAGTATCTCCGGCATCTCGGAGGATATCATGACGATGGCAAAACCTTTCTGCGCCAGTTCCCCCATAATTGCGTATATCTCGGCTTTAGCTCCTACGTCAACGCCTTTGGTCGGCTCGTCCATGATGATAACTTTCATATTGTCCTGTGCCAACGCTTTCGCCACAACAACTTTCTGTTGGTTGCCGCCGGATAAAGAACTTGCCGGATCGAAGATCGTCACCGCTTTGGTGTCCACATCCTCCAGAAATTTTTTTGCAAGTTCCCGCTCCTTTTTATCGTTGGTAAACCCTTTACTTGCCAGTTTATTTACGATGGGAAGCGTCACATTCCTGCCAAGCCCCCAGCTTAAGATAAGCCCGGTCTTCTGCCTGTCCTCCGGCAGGAGGATGATGCCGTTTTTCATGGCGTCCGTAGGATTTTTGATGGACACTTCGCTCCCTTCCAAGAACACCTTGCCCTCGTTTTGCCTTGTAATGCCGCAGACGCTCTCCACCACTTCGGTACGGCCCGCCCCTACCAGTCCGGTCAGTCCTATGATCTCCCCTGCCCGCACATGCAGATTAACGTTTTTATAATATCCCGTGCGCGAGAAATTCTCGATCCGCAGCATTTCCGCGCCGGGCTTCACTTCCGGTTTCGGAAACAGTTCCGTGATCTCACGCCCCACCATCGCCTTGATCAGATCCGCGTTGGTAATGCCGTTCACATCGTAAGTTCCTATGTACTGGGAATCCCTGAACACTGTGACCCTGTCCGCGAGACGATACATATCCTCAAATCTGTGGGAGATGAAGATGATGGAAACCCCGTTTTCTTTTAATTTATCTACGATCTTATATAATTTCTGAGATTCATTCGCCGTAAGCGCCGCTGTCGGCTCATCCAGAATGATAATCTTCGCATGGGTGGAAACTGCCTTTGCAATCTCAACCATCTGCTGCTGTGCTACGGACAGCGCTCCCATCTCCGCCGTGGACTTAAAATCCGCATCCAGCTCATCCAGATACCCCTGCGCCTCCTCATGCATCTGTTTCCACTGAATCATGCCGTGCTTCTTGATCTCGTGGTTCATGAAAATATTTTCTGTCACCGTGAGATCCGGATAGGAAGTCGGGTGCTGATACACTGCGGCGATACCCGCCTGCTGCGCGTCCCTCGGGCCTTTAAAATCCACTTTTTTTCCGGACAGGTACATTTCTCCCTCTTCCGCTTTATGCACACCGGTTATCACTTTAATAAAAGTGGACTTTCCTGCGCCGTTCTCTCCCATCAGCGCATGAACTTCCCCCGGTTTCAGTTGAAATTGTACGTTGTTCAGCGCTTTCACGCCGGGGAATATCTTCGTGATTCCCCTCAGTTCAAGTACATACTCTGACAATTTTCTCTCCTCCGTTTCAGTTCCCTATCCTTTTAAGTTAGCTAAAGTATAACATTCCGTAATTTGGGCCGCTATCGTACTTTTTTTAGATTATGGGTAAAATCATTTTCTTTTTTCGGATTGTGATGTTACAATAGAAGTCACAAATAGAAAACCTCCGAAACCACGTTAGACAAAGGAAACAAGCATGAAACTGCTGATCGTAGATGACGAAAAACTGACAAGAGACGGCCTAATGCAAAGCATCGACTGGAAATCTCTGGGCATCGACGCCGTCGCCTCGGCTGACGACGGCCAGCGGGGCTACGAGACCGCACTGGCATTCTGCCCCGATATCCTGCTTTCCGATGTGCGGATGCCCCGCATGAGCGGCATCGAAATGGCGGAAAAATTGCAGATACTAAATCCGGCTCTCAGCATCATCTTTATGAGCGGCTACTCCGACAAGGAATATTTAAAGGCAGCCATCAAATTAAAAGCGGTGAGTTATGTGGAAAAGCCCATCGATCTCGAAGAGATCACCGAAACCGTGCTGGAAGCAAAGACCGCGGTGGAAGATGAACGCAAAGCCGCTTCCTCTAAAGCCCTTTCCCTCGCCCGCTCACGCGCCGCTCTCGCCTCGAAGCTCGCTTATGCCCCCAAAGGAAGCGGGGAAGCTTTCGGTCAGGAAGAACCCGACTTTGATTTTCCCAAAGGAAAAGATATTCCTTTCTTTACTTTCCTGATCCGCTTTCATCATAATACTTACAATCAGGATGCCCTTGCAGCCATTATGGAACCTGCTGTGGACAGGGTGCTTTGCTCCCTGCATCTTGAAAATATTCATTCCACCAGACATGGACTTCTGTATTTTTATCACGTCTGGGGCTTTTCCGATTACACAGTTAACCAGAAAAGCTCCCTCGGCAGGCTGCTTATGCAGGCGCTCTCCGCTCTTTCCCTACGCTTTCATATTGTGTTCGGAAAAAATGTGACAGGAGCGCTTCAAATCCATAACTCCTACAACTCCGCCGTGATCGAGCTGCAGCATTCCTTCTTCTATCCCGATAATACCTACCGGATCTACGAACATCGGGATACTTCCGACACCTTTTTTGACGCCAGTACGCTGCACGCGGAAAGCCGTCTCTCCGAGACTCTCCTGCGCAAAGACAAAAAGCAGACGGATCTTCTTTTGGAAGAACTGTTTCAGCAGATGATGCCCCCCTCAAACGTACTGCCCAATCAGGTAAAAGATTTTTATTACACACTGTTTACCACCTTAAAGGAAACCTGCGAAATGTTAAACCTTTCCGGCGTCTTCACAGAGGAACCGGGCGGCAGCCTCTGGAGTTATATTTCGGAATGTGAGTCCATCTATGAACTGCAGGAATATCTGTGTAAAAAAACAAACGACTTTTTCTCCCAGATCAAAAACCGGATCGAAAACAGTTCTACGGTGGGGCTGATCAAGGAATTTATTTCCGGCCATTATCAGGACGAGACATTATCCATCAAGGATATCAGCGAGCATGTGTTCCTCTCCTCCTCCTATATCTGTACGCTGTTTAAAAACGAAACCGGCCTGACCTTAAACCAATATCTGACGGATTTCAGGATCGACAAAGCTAAAAAACTGCTCACGGATCCCAGATACAAGATCACCGACGTCTCCGCCAGAGTCGGCTACAGTGACGGTAATTATTTCGGAAAAACTTTCAAGAAACTTGTCGGCATGTCCCCCTCGGAATATCGGGAACGGGCACTGAACCTTTCATAACGGAGTCTCGCCATGATGAAAAAAACGCATTCCCTCGTGCACTATTTTCTGCATGATATGAAATTTAAAAACAAATTCATGATCACTCACCTGATCCTTGTTCTGGTTCCCACTCTGGTCGTCTTTCTCTTTTTGTACGGACGCCTTTCCCATATCATTACCGACAACGCCATCGAATCGGAGCAGGCTCTCGTCAGTCAGACGGCGAATACGCTGGAAGCCACAGTCAGCAGGCTGCGCCTTGCCATGGACAGCATCACTTCCATGCCTTTCCTATCCGAAGCCACTTATACCCCGGATGTCTACGGCTATCTTTCCAGACAGCAGGACAGCCAGCAGGCACTGGAATTTTTCAGCAATATCAATGCCCTGATCGATCATGAATTCATCACGGCGATACAGGTCTATATCCCCGCCGGGAAAAAGCCGGAGTTTCACTCGCCTTCCTTTTCCGGCATCATAGCCTCCACCGATGAAATTTCGGGAAGTTACTGGCACGGCATTTTTGACGGCCAGCCGGAGAGCGTCTCCCTGCTCTGTCCTTCCTTTTATCTGACCAAAAAGGAGCTCAAACAGATGGGACGCCTTGCCTACATTCAGAAATTCACTAATTTTGCCAACCCGCAGGAGGAATGCTGTTACATTGCCATCTACTTTTCGGAAGCGTATCTGGAAGAAATGCTGCACAGCAACCTGACCAGCACCAACAGCGTCTATTATCTGGTCAACAGCAGAAACTCCCTTGTGGCCTCCTCCAACGCGAGGCTCGCCGGAACTTATCTGAAACGCTACGAAGCCATCCCCGAGGCCGTGGGCAGCACCGAAGAGTTCGCCACCACCACGATTCTGGATGAGGCGCTCTATATGGGGTACCGGGAGATAAACGGCACAGACTGGCGTCTGGTCTCCGTGATCCCCGTGGACAGCGTCTTCTCCGAAAGCAGGCAGGTGTTGTTCAACACGGCGGCTCTGTATCTTCTCTTTGTCGCCCTGGCCTGCGTTACCGCCCTGCTGTTAGCCGGCAACCTCGCCAAGAGGCTCTCTCTTGTAGTGGAAAAAATAAATCAGAACAGAGAAAAGAATCTGGTCCGCTTTGAGGATAACGCAGACAAGGATGAGATCGGCCAGCTTGTCTTCAATTACAATGCTATGGTGGACCGCATCAATCAGTTGATGGCGGAACAGACTGAGACCGCCGAAAAACTGAAAGTCTCCGAAGTGAAAGCGCTGCAGGCGCAGATCAATCCCCATTTTCTGTACAATATGCTGGACATGATCAACTGGCTCGCCCAGTCCGGCAAGCAGAAGGAAGTTTCCCTCGCCGTGCAGACGCTCTCCAAATTTTACAAGCTGACCCTCTCCAAAAAAAATATCACCACCCCCATCAGAGAGGAACTGCGGCATGTCGAACTTTATGTGAAACTGCAGAACATGCGGTATGAGGATAAAATATCTTTTCTGGTCGATGTGCCGGATGAAATTCTGGATTATGAGATCCCGAAACTGGTACTGCAGCCCATCGTAGAAAACGCCATCCAGCACGGTATTTTTGAGAAGGACTCCAAAGAAGGATCCGTTGTGATCATGGCATGGATAGACGGCCCGGATATCGTCTTTGTGATATCCGACGACGGCGCCGGCATATCCCCGGAAAAACTGCCCCACATTCTCGACGGCAGCTACGAGGACGGACGGGGCAGCAATATCGGCATCTATAATACGCATCTGAGGTTGCAGCTGCTCTACGGGAAATCCTACGGGCTGCACTATGAAAGTACCCCGGCGCAAGGCACCGAGGTACAGGTAAGACTGCCGGGAATCATATATCAGAACGCTTAAAAATTCCTTTAGTCCAGATGGAACAGCACATTTAAATCTCTGCATACAGGGCTGTTATCCGGATTGGTCTCCATAATATCCGCCATAAAATCCCACCATTTCCGGTTGACCGCCGTATCCGCGCCCCTGCTCCAGAGTTCCTCGTCTTCTATCTCGATATAGCCGTACAGTACCAAAGTCTCCGGGTCCAGCGCAATGGTATAATTCTTTCCTCCGTGGCTGTGGATCATGTCGATCATTTCCGGCCACAGTTGATTATGCCTCTTCTCATACTCCTCCTCCATCCCCGGATACAATTTCATCTTAAATGTTTTGATCATACTGCCCCCTATCTCTCTATGCTCTCTCAGACAATACTTCTGTCTCGTACTTCTCGATCTCCTCAAACCACTCGCTCTCGCCTTTTACGCCGCACGCTTCGCAGTACTGCTCCCAGACATCCCCAAAGGGCAGACACTTCACCGCTTCGTGCATCGCCATCAGCTTTGTAAACTGCGACTTATCCTGCAGCTCCTTCAGCATTGCGTTAGGGGTGAGCAATGCGATCAGAAGCGCCTTCTGCATACTTCTGAAACCTGTCGCCCACGCGGAGACACGGTTGATCGCCGCATCGAAATAGTCAAGGGCGATATAGACGCGGTCAAGAGCATTGTTTCTCACGATCTCTTTCGCGATCTCCTTCGTCTCATCATCCAACACCACCACATGATCGCTGTCCCAGCGGATGCCTCTCGTCACATGAAGAGCCAGCTCCGGGAAGAAGCAAAGCAACGCCGGAATCTTGTCGGATACTACTTCCGTCGGATGATAGTGACCGTTGTCCATCAGGGGCAGACATTTGTCTTTGTGCGCCGCCGCAAAACTCAGTGCAAACTCTGCGGAACCCGCCGTGTAAGCTTCCACCCCGATACCGAATACTTTCGACTCCACGCAGGGTTTCACTTTATGAAAATCATAGGGTTCTGAAAGGATCTCCTCGATGGATTCCTTGTAGCGCATTCTGGGCCCCATTCTGTCCGCCGGAACATCCTTAAAGCCGTCGCCGGTCCAGATATTCATCACGCAGGGGATTCCTGTCTCCTCCGCAAAATACCGGGAGATGCGGATACATGCTTTGCCGTGCTCGATCCAGAACTTTCTCGTCTCCTCATCGGGACTTGACAGTGTCAGGCCATCCTTCACCTTCGGATGAGAGAAGAAGGTGGGATTGAAATCAAGTCCCATATTTCTCTCTTTCGCGAACTCGACCCATTTTTTGAAATGCCTCGGCTCGATCTTATCCCGGTCCACAAAACCGTCCTCCTCAAAGATCGCGTAGCAGGCATGGACATTGATCTTCTTGGCACCGGGACACAATGACAGCACCTTGTCCATATCAGCGAACAGTTCTTCCGGTGTCTTTGCCTTGCCCGGATAGTTCCCCGTCGTCTGAATGCCGCCGGTCAGCGGACCGTCGTGATCAAAACCGATCACATCGTCCCCTTGCCAGCAGTGCAGGGATACCGGAATCTTTTTCAGTTTCTCGATCGCCCAGTCTGTGTCTACACCGTAAGCCGCATAGGCTTCTTTGGCTGCCGCATAATTTTTTGCCATGTTGTTTTCCTCCTGTTTTTTGTATTATGGTGTTCTCCGCAGCTATCCGACAGATACCGCGGAATTAATATCATTCTATTCATTTTCCGTATGTCTTCACGCCGAAGGATTCAAAGACGCTTGCTCTTGCCTCCTTCAGCCCTGTAAATTCTCCTGCTTTGATCATCTGTGCCATCAGATTGCCGATAGCCGTCCCCTCGCCGGGGCCCGCATAGACCGTCCGCCCGGATTTCTCCGCCGTCAGCTTATTCAAATAGGCTGCATTGGAACCGCCGCCCACAATATTGATTGCAGGATAATGCTTTCCCGTTATCGTCTCGATCTCCTCCGCCGTCGCCCGATAACTCTCCGCCAGAGACTGGTATATCACAGCGGCCAGTTCTCCGGCCGTCTCAGGCGCCTGCTGCCCTGTTTCTTTGCAGTACGTTTTAATGGCTTCCGTCATATTATCCGGCGCCAAGAAGCAGCCGTCATTTACATCCACTCGGGAGGGGAATTCTTTCGCCTCCTCCGCCATATCGCAAAGCTGCGCAAAAGAATATGCATCCTTTAATTCGTGGCGCACAGACTGGATCATCCAAAGCCCCATAATATTTTTCAAATAGCGGAAGCGGTATTCATAGCCGCCCTCATTAGTGAAGTTCTTCTCCATGCTCTCCATGCTGCAGATCGCCTTCTCATTTTCCACCCCCATCAGAGACCAAGTGCCGGAACTGATATACAGGCAATCCTCTGATCTCGCGGGAACCGCCATCACAGCCGACGCGGTATCATGGGTTGCCGGGAGCACTGCCTCGCAGGAAAAGCCCACTTCCTCCTCCACTTCCCTCGAGAACTTCCCAACCACCGTACCGGGCATAGATAACGGCAAAAACATTTCCTTCGGAAAGCCCAGCATTTCAATCAATTCCATATCCCACTGCTTTGTCTCCGGACTCACAAGCTGTCCGGAAGTCGCGTTGGTATACTCCGACACTTTGTTGCCCGTCAGCAGGAAATGAAAATAATCCGGCAGCATCAGAAAGGTTTTCGCTTTTTTTAGCAGTTCCGGCTCCTTGACTTTGTGGGCAGTCAGCTGATATATCGTATTGAATATCTGCTTCTGAATACCGGTTCTCGCGTACAGCTCTTTCTCCGGTATGATCCGGTACACTTCCTCATCCATCCCGTTCATACGATGGTCGCGGTACCCGTATGTATTTCCCAGCACCTTGTCATTTTCATCAAGCAGTACATAATCAACCGCCCATGTATCGATCCCCATACTCACGGGTATCTTCCCTGTTTCCTTACACTTTTTGAGCCCTGCTTTGATCTCCCCAAACAGCCGTTTCGTATCCCAGCATCTGTGGCCATCCTTTTTCACCATACCGTTTTCAAACCGGTATATCTCCTCTAAAACGATCTTCCCATCCTCCACAGAGCCTAAAATATGCCTTCCGCCGGATGCCCCGATATCCACCGCAAGATAGTAGTTTGCCATAGCCCCGTCTCTCCTTCCGCCTGTCTGACTTATCTTTCATTCCTCTTTCCACAGGCATTTGTACTCTACAGTATAGTCTATGCACCGCCATTATAACAGGACTTCCCTTGCCAAATTTACCGTCTTTATTTGCAGCTTTACTCTATTCTGCGGCCACCCCTTTCACCGCAGCCGAAAAGATATCCGGAACCCTTGCATTCCGCTTCGGATTCCTATAAAATTTAAAGAGCAGAACACAAAGCCACATCTTCTGCCCGTTCCCCATAACTTGCAACTACGGAGTACACTATGCAGCTTGAATTGTTGGAAAAACTGAAACCGATCACTGAAGAAGAAAGAGCTATCTTAGACGGCTGCAAAGATGTCCGGAAGGAACTTTACACTTCGAAGCCGGGATTTATCATCGACAGCGAAAAGATGCTTGAGAAAGGAAAACTTATCGATATCCGCCCCCACACCCGCTTCATCCATTTCCCCGCCCACCGACACAATTATGTGGAGATCATCTACATGTGCAGCGGTTCCACAACCCACATCATAAACGGTCACACCACCGTCAAGCTGGAAACCGGGGATATTCTATTTCTGAATCAGAATACGACTCAGGAGATCCTGCCTGCCGCAGAAGATGACATCGCTGTCAACTTCATGGTGCTGCCGGAATTTTTTGACAGAGCTTTTTTAATGATGGAAGATGAGAGCGTACTGCACGATTTTCTTCTGGGAACCCTAAAGGGGGAGAGCGGTCTTGTAGATTATCTTCACTTTCAGGTGCGGGACGAACTGCCGATTCAAAATCTTGTGGAAAACCTGATCTATTCCCTAGTCACCGGACAGAAAAGCTCCCGCAACATCAATCAGACAACGATGGGACTTTTATTTATCCTGCTACAGAATCAGAGCGATAAGATCAATAAAAATGATCCTGCTCAGCATGAGCAGAATCTTATTTTTACAGCCCTCAAATATATTGAGGACAACTATAGGACCGGCACCTTAGAAGAACTCTCGACCCTGACCGGCCGGCCGGATTATTACATCAGCAAGCTGATCAAGAAGCATGCCGGACATACTTTTAAAATGCTGTTACAGATCAAACGCCTAAATCAGGCGGCATTTCTGCTCACCACCACAAAGCTTCCGGTGGAGAATATCATAACGCTGGTTGGCTATGACAACACCAGCTATTTCCACCGGATCTTTAAAGAACATTTTCACATGACGCCATTAGCCTACAGACGCTCACAGTCTTAACCGATTCCCGTCACTCTCCGATACGGGCGACAACCTGCTTCCAGATCCGCACAAGAAAATATACCGTCACCGCCGCAGACATCCCCTCCGCAATCGGGAAAGACCACCATACGTTCTGCAGTTCTGCCGTGAGGGCTAACAGGTATGCCGCCGGAAGCAGCACTACAAGCTGTCTGCAGATCGAAACTACCATGCTGTACCAGGCAAACCCCAGCGCCTGAAACAGCGCCCCCGTCACAATGCCGAAGGCAGCCGGAATAAAGCAGGCGCTGATGATCTTAAGAGCCGGTACGCCGATTCCCAGCATTGTCTCCGATGCGTCAAACAAAAGCAGCAGCTTATCCGGGATCCATTGCATCAAGACTACTCCCACCGCCAAAATCGCCACCGCATAACCGACCGCCAGTTTATAGGCATGTACTACCCTCTCTTTCTTTCCCGCGCCATAGTTGTAGGCGAGGATAGAAACCAGACCGCTGTTTAATCCAAATACAGGCATAAACACAAAACTCTGGAGCTTGAAGTACACGCCGAAAACAGCCGTCGCCGTATCCGTAAAGCTGATCAGTATCCTGTTCATGCCGTAAGTCATCACAGACCCGATAGCCTGCATCACAATGGATGGCACTCCGATGACATAAATCTGTTTGATGACGTTTCCCTCCGGCCTGAATCCCTTCATATTTACATGAATCTCCGTGTTGACTTTAACGTTCATGATGATCGCCATGACCGCCGCCACGCACTGCCCGATCACGGTCGCAACCGCCGCGCCCGCCACGCCCATCTTCGGCATACCGAAATATCCGAAGATCAGGATCGGATCCAAAATAATGTTGATGATTGCACCGGTCCCCTGTGTGATCATCGCATAAACGGTCTTCCCTGTGGACTGCAGCAGCTTCTCAAAGGTTGACTGCATAAATATTCCCAGTGAAACGGTGCAGATGATAGTCAGATATTCCATGCCGTAACGGTTGATCACAGGGTCATCTGTCTGGCTGGCATAAAAACCTTTCACCGCAAATATCCCAAGCGCCAGAAATACAAGGTAGCTCAAAAACGCCAGAAAAATACCGTTCTTTGCCACGGCATCCGCCTTTTCAAATTCCCGCTCGCCCAAATAGCGCGAAAGCAGAGCGTTAATACCGATTGCCGTTCCTACCCCCACCGCAATCATCAAAGTCTGGATCGGAAATGCGAGAGACACCGCCGTCAGCGCCTTCTCCTCGATCTTAGCCACAAAAATGCTGTCCACAATATTGTAGAGGGCCTGCACCAGCATGGACAACATCATCGGCAGAGACATCGTGACTAACAGCTTGTTGACCGGCATCACTCCCATTTTATTTTCTTTGATCATCGTATTTTCCATAATAATCCTCCCTCTTATGTTTATCATCGAGTATAAATACACAAAATTTTAATGTCAACAACAAAAAACAGTCTCTATAGACTGTTTTCTTAATGAGCCACCGGGGACTCGAACCCCGGACAACTTGATTAAAAGTCAAGTGCTCTACCACCTGAGCTAGTGGCCCATATTGCTTGTGAATTTCATTCACAATGCACAACATATATTTATTGATCTGATCAAACTGGGCTAGCTGGATTCGAACCAGCGAATGCAGGAGTCAAAGTCCTGTGCCTTACCGCTTGGCGATAGCCCATTATCGGCATCCTGCCCTCACGAATCTCTTTCCGCCCACTGATACGATCAGGGTGGGTAAAGGGACTCGAACCCTCGGCCTCCAGAGCCACAATCTGGCGCGCTAGCCAACTGCGCCATACCCACCATATAGACATTCTATGTCCAAACGTGCTCGAAGGGATTCGAACCCCCGACCCACGGCTTAGAAGGCCGTTGCTCTATCCAGCTGAGCTACGAACACATACTGCATATTTTCTGCTTAAGCGGGTGATGGGAATCGAACCCACGTATCCAGCTTGGAAGGCTGGTGTTCTACCATTGAACTACACCCGCATATCATTTATGGAACTGCCTTACAATCGGGGTGACAGGATTCGAACCTGCGACCTCCTGGTCCCAAACCAGGCGCTCTAGCCAAGCTGAGCCACACCCCGGCAAATTTTTTAGACTCAGAAGATTCCCTGATTTCCAGCGTCCCTAACCGTGACGCAATGATTATTATATAATACCATTTTCTGTATGTCAAGAAATTTCTCAAAATTTTTGTATACTTGTTTTCACCAATCCAGATAACGTATCTCAACTTCCACTTTTCCCGCCTCATCGATATCCATTACGGCATAGGACGGCTTTCTTCCCTCCTGCCTCGGATAAGAAAGGCTCCCCGGATTGACCGCAAGAACACCGCTTTCTTCGTCTACCAGCGGGCGGTGGGTATGACCGTAAAACACCATATGAAATCCTCTTGCTTTCGCTTCCCGCTTTAAAAATTCATTGTTCATGGAAATATAGTAATTATGCCCGTGGGTTACAAGCGCTTTATAAGGGCCGATCTGTACCTCCACATCATCCTTCAGCGCCGAAAAAAAATCGTTGTTGCCTGCCGCCATGACAAAAGGGCAGCCGAACGTTTCCTGTACCACCGCCTCAAACTCATGCTCCTGTCCCTCCACATCCCCGCAGTGGATAATCAAAGACACATGTCCCGCTTCCTCAAGAGCCCTGTAAAAATTCCTTCCTTGTCTGTGCGTATCGCTCACGATCAAAACTCTCATCTTTATTCCTCCGAAAGGCGCACTGCGCGCACCCTCTCTATCTCTCTTCCAGCTCCATCAGCTTTTGCCGCATCAGGCGCAGCGCCTTTCCTCTGTGGCTTATTGCATTCTTTTCCTCTCCGTCTAACTCAGCGCAGGAACGGCCATACTCCGGCAGATACAAAATGGGATCGTAACCAAAACCGTTTTCTCCCCGCTCCTCATAGCCGATCCGTCCTTCCATCACTGCCTGCGCCGTAAGAATCTCCCCATTCGGGCAGACCGCCGCGATCACACAGGCAAATCTGGCGGTTCGTTTTTCATCCGGAACGCCTGCAAGCCTCCTCACCAAATCCGCGTTTTTCTCCCGGTAGGACGTCTCATGTCCCAGATAGCGGGCGGAATAAACCCCCGGCTCCCCATTCAATGCATCGATCACCAGCCCGGAATCGTCCGCTATCACAACGGCATCCCTAAACTCTTCGCTCTCCGCAGCTTTTTCAGCCACCGCCCTAGCCTTTATAAGGGCATTCTCCTCAAATGTCGTGCCGTTCTCCTCCGGCTCCACCGCCAGCCCGGCCTCCTTCATAGTTATCACCGTGACATCCATATCCCGCAGAATCTCTCTGATCTCTTTTACTTTATCCTGATTTCCCGTAGCTGCTACTATCTTCATGACAGATCCCGCTCTCCTTTTTCCCGTTCTTTATTCCAGTTCTGCATATGCGCTCAGTATTCCTGCGCATATCCCCTGAGCGATACGCTCCTGATAACTCTCCTGCAAAAGCAGCTTCCCCTCCGTCCCGTGGCTCAAATAACCGGGACAGACAATCACTGCCGGTATCGAAAGTTCCTGCAGGAGTTCGTCCTGCACCTCCACAAGCCCTAACGCTTTCCCTTCTATAGCGGTAACTAACTCCCGCTCCATCCTATCCGCAAAATCTCCGTTGGTAAACCACGGGCGGAAATACTGGCTGCTGTAACAAACGTAGCTGCCAAACTGTTCCTGATCCTCCGCTTTGTCAAAAGCAATCCCCACATACAGACCTGCTTTTGTCTGGCTGACTAACCGGAGCGTGCTCTCCTTCCCTCCGTCGTCGTATCTGCTCTCCGCACTGTAGACATGGATTCCTTCCGCCTCCAGAATCGCCTGACATTTTTCTTCTATCCGGTAAAGCGCCTCCTTCTCTCTGCCGCTTAAATCCTCAGAAGTCTCTGCGTCAAGAACAACTACCCTTGCATATCGCTCGGAAGGTTTATAGAGATTGACCTGCAGATAACCTTTATTTAAAATGCTTTCATATTCATAAAGTTCCGAAAGCTGCAGATATAAAGTGACCCCTTCGCTTTCCACCGTATAAGATGCGTTCTGCAGAGGTTCCACATACCCTGTTATCCGGCTGTTTTCGTAAAAAAATCCCGTGGTGCCCCGGATATTTATCACCAGCCGCCTGCTTAAATACTGATTTTCTATTGTAATGTTCTCCGGTCCAATGGCGTTTTCCACGGGAATCCTGATAGCAGTCCCCTCCTGCTCACTTTCCTGCAGAGAAAGCATATGCCCCGGCAGGCTCTCGAATTCTGACACCTCTGTCAGATCCGTAACGCTGCCTGTATCGGCAATGACCACACCTCTGTTTATCCCCAGATAAACGGTGATCCCCAGCATAACCGCCAGAAAACTGCCTCCCAAAAGAGCCGACCACTTCATCAGTTTCCTCATTCTGCCCTCTCCTCAGGTTTGCGTTTCTTCGGCGGCTTCGGCCCTATATACTGATAAAAGTATGTCTTCATCATACCGTTATATATTTTCCTGTTCTTATCCGCTTTACCCCCGATATCATGCTCCGTCTTCTCGTAGGCTGAAATCAGGTACATCGACCAGCTGTCCAAACTCCGGTAGCGATCTCCCAACGTCCGGTAAAGTTCCGGCAGGTTTTCTTTTTCCTCCATCCGTTCCCCGTAAGGCGGATTTGCGATCAGAAAGCCATACTTTTTAGGATGACTTAACGCTGACACCGGCCTTCTCTGAAAATGAATCAATTTATCCACCCCGGCCCGCTTCGCATTCTCGCGGGAGATCGCAACCATTGCATCATCGATATCATACCCCTGAATATCCACATCCACCGATAAATCCACAAGATCTTCGGCTTCTTCCAGCACTTCCTGCCACTCTTTTTCGGAAATCAGATGCTTCCAGTCCTCCGACAAAAAGTTTCTGGAAAGTCCCGGCGCCATGTTAGCCGCCATCATCGCCGCCTCAATGGGGAAGGTGCCGCTGCCGCAGAAAGGATCCACCAGAATCCTCGTCTTATTCCAAGGCGTCAGCATGATAAGCGCTGCTGCCAGATTCTCCGCAATCGGCGCTTTCGCCGTCAGTTTCCGGTATCCGCGCTTATGTAAGGAATCCCCGGTGGTATCAAGGCTCACCGTCACCATATCCTTCATCAAAAACACCCGCAGCGGAAATCTGGCTCCCTCTTCGGTAAACCAGCTCGTATGATATACGCCTTTCAGCCGTTCCACAATTGCCTTTTTCATGACAGACTGAATATCCGAGGGACTGAACAGTTTACTCTTGACGCTGGCGGCTTTCGCCACCCAAAATTTTCCGTCCTCCGGAATATAATCCTCGAAGGGCAGGTCTTTCGTCCCCTGAAACAATTCCTCATAAGTAGCTGCCGGAAAACTACCAATTTTAATGAGTATCCTCTCCGCCGTCCGCAGGCAGAGATTCGCCCGGCAGACCGCCTCCTCATCGCCCTCAAAGGAAACCCTGCCGTCCTCAACCTGTAATATCTCGTATCCCAGTTCAATAATTTCTTTTTTTAGTACCGCCTCAAGCCCAAAATGGCAGGGCGCGATCAATTCAAATTTTCTCATAAGCTTATATTAAAGTAGGATATATGCTCTGTCAATATAAAAAGAGGAAAGCTTCCGCTTTCCCCTTTCTTTTCTTCTTAGTAATTGTTGCAGTTGCTGCTGTTTTTGCTGTTCTCAGAAGAATTTTTGTTCTGATTCTGGTTCTGATTCTGATTCTTCTGGGATTCGTTCTGGGAATTCCCTGTTTTGTTTGTGTCGTTCTTAGACATATGCATACCTCCTGAATTTTTGTATTCCCCGCCCTCATCTTACACGGCGGAAAATATTTTTTTCTTACAGTCAGTAGTATGTCTCATATTCTCTTTATTATACATCCGAATTCAAAAATTTTCCTGCGCCGAATACGGAGAAAAATCTATTCTGCCTTTTGTTCACAAATTTTGTTTGATCAACCGATAAACCATCGTCACTACGACAATGATCATGATGAACGGGAACAGCGCCTGCAGAACTGTAAAAGCAAAAAACAACACGAATATCATAACCAGCACCGACATAATCAGATGCACCCAGTGCGGTCTCTCCCGATACCACTGGCCAAAGGTTTTACCGTTGCCCCCTATGGGAACTTCACCATTGCTGTCACTGCCGTAAGTTTCCGTCCCCTCGGCAAACTTATTCGCTTCAATGATCGTCTTCGCCAAAAGCCGCGGATCTCCCAAAGCCGCCAGTATTTCTTCCTCACTTTTCCCCTGCCTGAGCTGTATCTCAATATATTCCTCGTAATACCTGACATTATCCTCCACCGTCGTCGCCGGGACCTTTCCGGTGAGAGCTGTGCGCAGCACACTGATAAACTCATATCTGTTCATGAAATCTGTTCCGTTCCTCTTCTCTGCTTCACTTTCCTGTGCCGTCTATATTGTTGAAGTTTACCACATATTACCTCCCTTTTCCATAAAAGAAATATAAAAATTGCATAAATTCCTTTACAAAAGCGGAGCAAAGAAATTCAGTACCTTACCTAACAGCCGATGATACCACGGAATGTCTTTGTAGTATTCCATCGTCACCTCCTGACAATCTTTCAGCGTTTCCTGAAAATCCGCTTCAACCTCGGCAACTACCGGATTCCGGTACATATAAGTCGCGCACTCAAAATGATGGTACAGACTCCGGAAATCAAAGTTGATGGAGCCCACCACCGCTTTATTGTCGTCCGATATGACCATCTTCGCATGTACAAAACCCGGCGTGTATTCATAAACCTTTACGCCCGCCCGCAGCAGTACAGGATAGTAGGTTCTTGTCACATCATAGATCACTCTCTTATCCGGAATATGAGGCACGATCAGAATCACCTCCGTGCCTCGCTCCGCCGCATACTTGAAGGCGCGCATTATCGCATTATCGTTGATAAAGTAAGGCGTCATAATATGAATATAGCGGTTTGCACGGTTCATCACATCCAGATAGACGTTTTCCGCCAGCGAATGTCCGGAATTCGGCCCATCACCGTAGGGCATCACATATCCCTCCGCCTGAATCCCCCGTTCTTCTTTTTCGGCCGGATACGCTTCGCTTTGCCTCTCTGTCTCCTTTGGAAGATATTTCAGATACTCTCCGGGAATAAAGTTTTTGCCGCTCTCTGGCCCGATACTGTACCAGAGCTGCAGAAACATCATCGTATAACTGCGCACCGCATCGCCTTCCACTTTGACTGCGGTGTCCTTCCAATGTCCGTAAGGATGCGTGATATTCGCGTACTCATCCGCCAGATTAAGGCCGCCGTTGTATGCTTTCTTCCCGTCGATCACAAGAATCTTCCTGTGGTCACGGTTATTCTGATAAGTGGAGAAAAAAGGCACCGCAGGCAGGAAGACCCGCACATCGATCCCGGCCTCCTTTAGTTTCCTATCGTATCCCTTAGGCAGGCCATTTATTCCGCAGGTTCCGTCGTACATCAACTTCACTTCCACTCCCTGCGCCACTTTCTTCTTAAGCACCCTCAGAATGCTCTCCCAAACAGCTCCCTCATAGATGATGAAGTATTCCATCAGAATAAAATGTTCCGCCTTCTCAAGCTCCGGCAGCAGATCCGCAAACTTCTCTTCCCCGCTGGAAAAATAAGTTACTTTTGTGTTTTCATAAGTCGGAAAACCTCCCACATTCTCCACATAGCGGGAGATCGCCGACATAGAACATGTCTTTTCGTTTAATCTTTTCCGTATTTCCCTCTTCTGCTCCAGATAGGGCTTTCCCTCCTCTATTCTGTGATTGACCGTCTTTTTGAAAGCGCGGGTGATAAAATCACCCTCCACATACAGATACAGAAGGCCTCCAAGCAAGGGAAACAGACATAAGGGAATCGCCCACGTCAACTTAAACGCCGGATCAATATCCCTGTTTACCGTATAGATCAGCAAAACCGCACTGAGCAAAGTTAACAAGACCGAAATGACCGGCATGTAGCTGCCAAGCCAATAAAACGTAGCAAACAAAAAATAAGCCTGCGCCGCCACCAACACTATGGTAATGACCAGACGACTGAACAATACTCTCTTTAATTTCCCGAGCAGCTTTGCCATGCTTTTCCTCCGTAATTTCAAGAAAAGCCTTATAAACTATGCAGCTTACAAGGCTTTCGTGTACGTGACAGGATTCGAACCCCCGGCCTTCTGGTCCGTAGCCAGACGCTCTATCCAGCTGAGCTACACGTACATACAGTATAAATCTGTCATTGATTCGTACTTATCCATTTTACATATCATTCCGGTTCTTGTCAAGTATTAAAAATCAAGATTTTTTCTTCCGGAACACAATGAACTTACTGAATATATAATTCATGATCGTGACAAGTACCGCCGAAACAAACGTGGCTATCCAGTCGTTTACATGGAAAACGGTAGGCAGAAGCCACATGACGAACATATCCAAAAACAGTGTGATGACGCGGGAGCCCGCAAAATCAATACCCTCCCTCAGCATGTTGGGATTTTTACTTTTAAAGACGAACCTGCGGTTCGTAAAATAGCCGAACACCACGCCCGCGATCCAGCGTATGAGCACCGCAACCTGCATCATAAACGCATTATCCACATTCATTACAAGCTTGCAAAGCCCGTACGCTGCCCAGCTGACTATAGTAGTCAATACTCCCACAATCAGATAGTTAATGATTTCCTCAAATTTTTTGTACAACGCTAACAATTTTTTCATCCGTATGCCTCGCTCCCGCTTTTACATCTGTGCCGCCGCCAACGCCGCCACTGCGCCGTCCGCCGCCGCGGTAGTAAGCTGTCTCACCGTTTTCTTTCGGCAGTCTCCCGCCGCAAAAATTCCGCCCACATTAGTGCGGCAGTCCTCGCCTGCCACAATATAGCCTTTCTCGTCCCGTTCCACCAGCCCTGCAAAGATTTCCGTCTCCGGCACCTGCCCGATAGCCACAAACAGACCGTTTACTTCCAGTCTGATCTCTTCACCGCTTATTTTGTCATGCAATATTACCGCCTGCAATGCTGTTTCACCTTCTAACTCCTGCACGGTTTTATTCAGCAAAAACTCCACATTCTCTTTATCCCGCAGTTCACTAACCAGCTTTTCCTCGCCGCGGAACTCATCTCTCCTGTGAATCAAATATACCTTTTCGCAGTAATTGGAAAGAAAAGCAGCATCCTCCAAGGCCGTGTTTCCGCCGCCTGCCACTGCAACTCTCTTTCCCCTGAAAAACATACCGTCGCAGGTAGCGCAGTAGGAAACGCCTCTTCCCGTATACTCTTCCTCTTTCTCAATTCCCAACATGCGGTTCTTTGCCCCGGTGGCAAGAATCAGCGCCTTCGTCTGATAGCTTCCTTCCGCAGTCTCCACCGTCTTGTCCGGCCGGATGGCCGTCACTTTTTCACAGCGATACTCCATGCCAAGCTTCTCCGCCTGCCGAAACAGTCCGGAGGCAAACTCATAACCGGAAATCTCCTCAATCCCCGGATAATTTTCCACTTTCGGCGTATTGATGATCTGCCCGCCGTAATTGCCTTGTTCCAGTACCAGAACGCTTTTTCCCGACCGCAAGGCATAAATTGCCGCTGTCAGCCCGGCCGTCCCCGCACCGATAATGATCACATCCTTCATACTCTCAAACTCCTATTTCAAAAGTGCTAACAGATCCGATTTCGGTTTCGCTCCCACCGATACGGTCACAGGTTCCCCATTTTTGAAAATAATGATGGTCGGAATGGACATCACATTATATTTTCCGGCAATATCCGGCTGCTCATCCACGTTTACTTTGCAGACTTTCACATCCTTCACTTCCTCTGCAATCTCCTCAATGATCGGGCCCACCATCTGGCATGGGCCGCACCATGAAGCCCAGAAATCCACCATTGCAGTTCCTTCATATTCCAATATTTCTTTTCTGAAATTGTCTGTCGTTAAATGTAATGCTGCCATACTCTTTCCTCCTGTTTTTCTCCCGCCAACCATTTTACCAGATAGTAAATAAAAGTTAAAGGGAATCTTCCTCTGATATTATACCCATACGGCGTATATAAATTCTGCGCATAAACTCATTGTAAAATCTCTAATAACTCCCCCGGCCTGCTGATCAGATACGCCGGTTTCAACTTCTCAAGTTCCTCCCTGTCACGGAACCCCCAATCCACGGAGATACAAGGCAGCCCAGCGTTGTCAGCCGTCATCTTGTCCACCTCCGAATCTCCCACATAGATAGCCAGCTCCTTTTCGCTGCCCAGTTCCCTGATTGCCTGATAGACCGTATCCGGCGCCGGTTTTTTTCGGATTCCCGCGCTCTCATTTTCTCCGATGGCCACTTTCACATACTTTTCAAACCATTCTCTGTTCAAGGTCTTCACCGCCTCGTCTCTCTTGTTGGAAACAATGGCAAGCCGATATCCCCTCGCACTAAGTTCCCGCAGCGTATATTCTATCCCTTCGTAAGGTTTTGTCTTGATCTGACAATGCTCCTGATAATAAGACGCAAATTCCGGCAAAAGTTTTTCAATCACCGCCTTGTCCGTTCCCTCCGGCAGACATAATGTCAGCGTCTGTTTCAGCCCGTTCCCCACGATCCTCCGCACTTCCCCGACCGTCTTAACCGGATAGTCGTTTCTTCTTAAAATCTCATTCACCGCATTAGCCAGATCCTCCAGCGTATCCATCAACGTCCCGTCCAGATCAAATATGACCGTGTTATACTTTCCGTTCAAAGCATCATCCTCCCGCTCTTATTTTGTTATATTTCCTGTCAGGGACCGGTATCAGCATTCTGCCTTTGTCTTCCCGCCACCTGCCTCCAGATTTTTGAAAATCCGTATCAACATATAAACCGCACAGATCGCCAGCATAAGCTCCGCCACAAAAGCCGCATAGGCGATCCCGTAAACGCCGAACAGCCTGTTCAGTACGATCAACGCCGGAATCTCAAACACGATCTTCCGAAGCACCGCAAACACCAACGACTTTTTCCCCATACCTATGGCCTGAAACACGCCCACAGCCAGAAAATCTATGGCGAGGAACGTCATCGCAAGAGAATCTGCCCGCAGAAATCCTCCGCCGTAACTCACAATCTCTTCTTTTTTAATGAACAGACTCACCAGCCATTCTGACCTGAAATAGCAAAAGACGCTGGATACCACCATGATCGGAACCATAACCTTGACGATAAAAAATACCGTTTCTTTCATTCTCTTATAGTTCTTCGCGGAATAGGAATATCCCACAAGGGGCATTACTCCCTGACTGGAACCCATAGATACCTGCATGGGTACCATATAAATTTTCTGAACAATACCGATAGCCGCCACCGCATCCGGCCCATAGTCCGCCGCAAAATTGTTTAAGATCGTCATGCCCGTCACATTTAAAAGGTTTTGAATCGAAGCAGGGATCCCCACGCCGCACACTCCTGTGATGATCTCCCTCTGCAGCCGGAAATCTTTCGGTCTGATACTGACATAAGTGCTCTTTCGCTTCACATACAGAAGAACAAAGAAGTACAGACAGGCCACGCAGTTGGATACAAAAGTTGCACACCCTGCCCCTGCGGCTCCCATATCAAGACCCCAAGGCATGATAAATATGGGATCCAAAATCATATTTAAAATGCAGCCGCTCATCGTTCCGACACTGGCATGCAGCGCCGCTCCCTCGGAACGCACCATATAAGCCATCACCACGTTCAAGATGGACGGTGCCGCCCCAAGCAGCACAGTCCATCTCATATAGTCCGCCGTAGCCGTAATCGTTGTACTTTCCGCCCCAAGCAAATACAAAAGCGGTCTGAAAAAAGCAGTGCACAGAAGCGACATTGCAATGCTGCACAAAAGCGCGCAGTAAAACCCAAAGGCAGCGCTCTTCCTTACTTTATCAAAATCTTTCTCCCCTAAGGCCCGGCTCATCATGCTGGAACTTCCCACGCCGAACAGATTGTTGACCGCATTAAAAGCAAGCAGCACCGGCGCCGCTAACGTCACCGCCGAACTTTCCACCGGATTGTTGAGGCGTCCCACAAAATAGGTATCGGCCATAGAGTAAATGACCATCACCAGCGAACTTAAAATCGTCGGGATCATCAGCCGTCTCGCCGCCTGCGGCACAGGCATCTGTTCAAATAAAACGCTTTTCTCCGTATCCATATTCTTTTGACCTCCATGTGCGTTTCATCCTCTCCCCCCGACCGGAATCACCCGTGCTCTTCTTTTCCTCTGAATATTAAAAGCTTAACCCAAGCGCCTGCAGCAGTAATAACAGCAGAATAATAGGCGCAATCACTTTCACCATCACAATATAGAGCGTTTTTCTCTGAAACTTGTTTCCGCCTATCGTAATCTCGTCGATCACTGTCTTCGGCTTCACAACCCACCCGATCAGGATACAGGTCAACAGTGCCACAAGAGGCATAAACAGGTTGTTGCTCATATAATCCATCACATCCAGAATCTGTGCCACTGCGCCGTTCGGCAGAGTCATTTCAAAGTAAAGTACATTGTAGCCAAGGCATACAATAACGCCTGCTATGATTGCGTATATAGTCACATATATTGTACTTTTCTTTCTTGACAATTGAAATTTATCCACCACACTGGAAACAATGGCTTCCATAACCGAAACAGAGGAAGTCACAGCTGCAAAGGTCACCATCAGGAAAAACAGGAAACCGATCACATTGCCGATTCCGCCCATAGCTTCAAACACTTTCGGCAAAGATACGAACATCAGACCCGGGCCTGCGGACATTCCCTCCATTCCCATAAAAGTATACACCGCCGGAATGATCATAAGTCCTGCCAGCAGCGCCACCAGCGTATCGAAAAACTCTATCTGGTTAATGGACTTCATCAAATTCGTCTCTTTCTTTGCGTAGGAACCGTAGGCAACCATGATACCCATGGCTACACTGATGGAATAAAACAGCTGTCCCATAGCATCCATCAAAACCACAAAAAAGTCATGGACAGTCATCCCTGTAAAATCAGGAACCAAATACACCGAAAGCCCCTGCATCCCGGTTCTCGTCACACCGGCCACATCCGTGTGGCTCAGCGTCAGTGAAAACACAGAAATTCCCGCAATTAAAACCAGAAGAATCGGCATCAGAATCCGGCTGTATTTTTCAATCCCTTTGTCCACGCCGCTGTATACGACGAAAGCAGTTAAGAGCAGGTAAACAATCAACCAGATGATGGGCTGCCACGTTCCTGTGATATAGCCGGTAAAATAGCCGTCTTTCGCCGCATCCACACCATGTCCCGTCATAAACACCGTCAGATACTTTAACACCCATCCCCCGATCGAACAGTAGTAGGGCAGAATGATCACCGGCACCAGACAGGCGAGCACGCCGATGCCCCCCCACTTCGGATGAATCTTCTTGTAGGCCGTCAGAGGGCTCTGCCCCGTCTTTCTGCCGATCGCGATCTCCGTCGTCAGAAGCGTAAAGCCAAAAGTAAGAGCCAAAATAATATAACACAGAATAAAGACTCCTCCGCCTCCCTTCGCCGCCAGATACGGGAACCTCCAGATATTTCCGAGCCCCACTGCGCTCCCTGCGGCCGCTAACACAAAACCGATCGATCCGGTAAATTTTCCTCTTTTCACGTTATTTTCCATATGTTCTATCCCCCTATGTAAAAATTTATTCTTCCAAATATTACTATACAATAATACAGCTTACCATGATGTTCCCCGGCAGGCAAGCCTTCCGGCAAAAAAATTCCCAAAACGAATAAATAAAGATAACAGCATAGTCCATTTCGTAAAAAAGCAAAAACAGCGGCATCACTCACGATACCGCCGCTTCGACTTTAGCACTCAAGACAAACTAAAAATCCGAAACCGTCCCCGATTGGAACCGGGTCCAGATTATCATTATCCGATGCTGGTGGCCGGACTTGAACCGGCACGGTGTTGCCACCGAGGGATTTTAAGTCCCTTGCGTCTGCCTATTCCGCCACACCAGCATAACAAAAGACTGCTATTTCTATAAAAAATGGGACCTATAGGGCTCGAACCTATGACCCTCTGCTTGTAAGGCAGATGCTCTCCCAGCTGAGCTAAGATCCCAATTTTCTAAGC
>CAJTNC010000021.1 GCA_910577955.1 uncultured Lachnospiraceae bacterium | reverse complement strand
TTGTGACAAAAAGAATCCCGTATTTATGCGGGTTCTGGCGTTTCACAAACGCCTAGTGAATATTGATAATGGAAAGGATATTGGACAATAGTGCCACAATCCCCAAAAGAGCGATCGGTAAGATCAAACGCTGTTTTAAACTGATATCTTTCATGATCGGATACTCCTTTAAAATCTGATATTAACACCCGTATTGCCGGCGTATCGAAGAATAAATATTCCAAATATCACGGGGCTGTAATTCCTTCCACCATGGTATCAAGTCTCTCCTGAAGGCTTTTGCCGGAGGGATTTCCGGAAAGGATATCTGCGGTAAAAGCGCTTACAGGATCCCAGTAATTCCCGCCGATACGCTGCAGACAGGAATATTCCGACTGTTCCAACAGTGCGGTGATAGCGGGAGCGCTTTGTACTTCTTCAGATGCGGCCGCATTCGTGTTGGATGGTCCCTGTCCGCGAAGGGTAAAGCGAAGTTTCTGGTTTTCCTCATTTGCGATCCATTCCGCCAGTTTTGATGCCCAGTCCCAGTTTTCGGAATAAGCGTTTACGCCGATCAGTTTATAGCCGGAGAACGATGCCATCTGGACCTGCTGCCCGGCACAGGAATAAGAAGGGAGTTTTGCGGCGCCGAAATTTTTACCCCATGCCTGTTCCACAGCCACGGCATTCCACACGCCGTTGATTCCCGCGATAATCGTATGATTTTTTACGCCGTCGACAAATCCGGCGTCATCGGTACTCATGAACCCCGGATGGAGAGCCATGTTCTGCATGGATCTTGCCACATCGATCCCTTTGATATCTCCCTCCGTGCTGTTCCAGGTACAGTAATTGGTGATTCCGTCATCGTTCAATCCTACCGTGAGCCCGGTATTTCCAAAAAGAGAATAAACATACCATCCCGAAGACCATTCCATAGAAACTTTTTTCTCATGTTCCGCGGCAATCTCCAGCATCCGGTCAAAAGACGCAATATCCTGCTCTGAAAAATACTGCTTATTATAATATAGAAAATAACCATTGTCCGCAGTCAGCGGCAGGGCGTAAAGCGTATCATTTACGGATGCCGCCAGAACAGCTTCAGGCAGATTGGAACTTTTGACAACGTCCGCATTCTCTACGGGTTCCAGTGCGCCTGCGGCAACCAGAGTGTTTAACTGATCATCCGCAAAGGCAAATACATCCGCGCCGTTTTCCAGATCTGCCATCAGTGCGTCCATACAGTGGCTCTCGCTTTGAGGTTCATAGGTAATCTGAAAATCCGCCTGCCCCTGATATTGGGCTTCAAATCCGTCAATGATCTGACGGAGCAATTCTTCGTCTTCCTCAGCACCCCAGACAGTCAGACTGACTGTGCCAGAATCGGAAGTCCGGTCATCTTCCAAAGCATCAAGGCCGTTGCTTTGACATCCGGTCAGAAGTACCGCCAACAGAAGTGCCGGGAGCCATATGCTGCTTTTTCTCTTCATAACTCTCTCTCCACTCAATATAAATTTTAGCAATTTATATTAACATTTTTTGAGTATTTTTGCAATCGGTTTTGCGGCCATGTGGCTTTAATCTAAAACAAAATTTGGCTGTACAGCTTTACGCCATACAGCCAAATTTATTTTTACTTTATCATATTTTTCAGATTCAGCTTACTTGTTCGCAATAGCCTCTTTCAGCTTCTCTGTCAGAGCCGGAACGATCTTATTCAAATCGCCTACGATACCATAGTCAGCTACGTCAAAGATCGGAGCCGTCTCATCCTTGTTGATTGCAACAATGATGTCGGACTCTTCCATACCTGCCAGATGCTGGATTGCACCGGAGATACCGATTGCAAAGTATACGTTCGGGCGAACGGTCTTACCTGTCTGACCAACCTGCAGATCTTTCGGCTTCCAGCCCGCATCCACAACCGCACGGGAGCAGCTTACCGTAGCATCCAACACTGCCGCCAGATCCTCAAGGATCTTAAAGTTTTCGGAACTTCCAACGCCGCGGCCGCCGGATACAAGAATCTTCGCATCCATGATATCCACGGTGTCAGAGACAGCTTTAACCACTTCAAGAATCTCCACATACTTGTTATCAGGTGTGAATCCCGGATTGTAGTTGATCACTTCCGCTTTTCTGCCGGCCTCTCTGGGCGCTTTCTGCATAACGCCCGGACGAACCGTAGCCATCTGGGGACGGAACTCGGGACATGCGATCGTAGCGATGGTATTTCCGCCGAATGCCGGACGGGTCATCAACAGCTGATTGTGAAGCTGCTCTCTGCCCGGAATCGGATTGATCGGGAAATCACCGATCTCAAGCTGTGTACAGTCTGCCGTCAGACCCGTGTGGATCCTCGCGGATACACGAGGGCCGAGATCACGTCCGATAGCTGTAGCGCCGATCAGGAAGATATCGGGCTTGTATTCGTTGATCACAGATGCCAGCGCATGTGCGTAAGGCTCTGTTCTGTATTCTTTCAGTTCAGGATCGTCTACAACGATCACTTTGTCAGCGCCGTATTCAGCCAGTTCATCCGCCAGAGAAGCCACGCCGGAACCCACAAGAACAGCCGTCACATCCACGCCCAGATCTTTTGCAAGGTCTTTTCCCTTGCCTACCAATTCCAAAGCAATACCGCTGAGTACATTGTCTACCTGCTGGGCAAAGACAAATACTCCTTTATAATCTTGAATATTCATTGTTTGAACCTCCATTTATTTTAGCATTACGTTCATTAGATGACGTGTTTAACTTTCAGCTTATCGACGATGTAGTCAACGGATTCCGCAACACCGAGAGTCACCTTCTCGCCCGCTCCCTTTCTCACCTTGTCGGAAGCTCTTGCGATCTGTGTCGGAGAACCTTTCAGACCGAGGTTAGAATCCTCTACATCTTTCAGATCAGCTCTGCCCCATACGGTAATCTCTGCATCATACGCATCAAAAATTCCGCCGGGCGTCATATAACGAGGCTCATTGAGTTCAGCCAGTGCTGTGATCAGGCAGGGCATCTGCGCTTTCAATACATGGTATCTGTCGTCATACTGACGCTGTACGATCACACTGTCCCCCTCGATCTTGATGTCCTGCGCATAGCTGATGACAGGAATGTCAAGATGCTCGGAAATCTGAGGACCAACCTGCGCGGTATCTCCGTCGATAGCCTGACGGCCTGTGATGATCAGATCGTATTCCAGATTGCGGATCGCGCCTGCCAGTGTCTGGGATGTAGCCCATGTATCCGCACCGCCCAGCACTCTGTCTGTCACAAGGATACCTTTGTCAGCGCCCATAGCAAGCGCCTCACGGAGCACTTCTTCCGCTTTCGGCAGTCCCATTGTCACAACAGTAACTTCCGCTCCGTACTGATCTTTTAATCTAAGAGCTGCTTCCAGACCTGCCTTGTCGTCAGGATTCATGATAGCAAGCATTGCGCCACGGTCCAGCGTACCATCGGGATTGAATTTTACGCCGCCCTTTGTATCAGGCACCTGTTTTACACAAACAACAATTTTCATTGTAATTTCTCTCCTTTTTTATTTTCTTTTCTATCAATGCGTAAGACGGAGCTTGCCGTCTTACTTAAGCAATGCCGCGGAAATGACCATTCTCTGCACTTCGGATGTTCCCTCGTAGATCTCGGTGATCTTTGCGTCGCGCATCATGCGCTCTACGTCGTACTCTCTCGTGTAGCCGTAGCCGCCGTGAAGCTGTACTGCCTTTGTGGTAACTTCCATTGCCATCTCTGCCGCGTACAGTTTCGCCATAGCTGCCTCTACGCCGTAAGCAGTCTTGTGATCCTTTGTGTACTGGTCTTTTGTAGCCGCCGCTTTGTAGACAAGGAGCTGTGCAGCCTGTGCCTTTGTCGCCATATCGGCAAGCTGGAACTGTGTATTCTGGAACTGTGCAATGCTGCGTCCAAACTGCTTTCTCTCTTTTACATAGTCGATGGTTCTCTCAAGAGCGCCCTCGCCGAGACCCAACGCCTGTGCAGCGATACCGATACGTCCGCCGTCCAGCGTATGCATCGCGATACCGAAGCCCTTGCCCTGCTGGCCGAGGATGTTCTCTTTCGGGATACGGCAGTCTGTGAAGATCAATTCATATGTAGAAGAACCGCGGATACCCATCTTCTTTTCCTTTGTGCCGAAGGTGAAGCCCGGTGTTCCCTTCTCTACGATAAATGCAGAGATCTCTTTCTGCTTTCTGCCGCGCTTTTCAACAACGCCTGTCACGGCGATGATCACATAGACATCCGCTTCCTTACCGTTTGTGATAAAGATCTTGGAGCCGTTTAACACCCACTCGTCGCCTTCCAGAACAGCCTTTGTCTGCTGTCCCTGAGCGTCGGTACCTGCGCCGGGCTCTGTGAGGCCGAATGCGCCGATCTTGCGGCCCGCAGCCAGATCAGGAAGATATTTCTGTTTCTGCTCTTCCGTACCGTATGTCAGGATCGGATCGCAGCAAAGAGATGTGTGTGCGGAAACAATAACGCCTGTTGTACCGCAGACTTTCGAAAGTTCTTCCACGCACATAGCGTAAGTCAGCACGTCGCAGCCCTGTCCGCCGTACTCCTTCGGAATCGGAATACCCATAAAACCTGCCTTTGCCATCTTCTCAACGGTAGCGCGGGGGAATTCTTCTGTCTCGTCAACCTCCTGCGCCAAAGGCTTTACCTCTTTTTCAGCAAATTCTCTGAAAAGAGTTCTTGCCATTTCATGTTTTTTAGATAAAGAAAAATCCATGATTTATTTCCTCCATTTAATAATATTTTTGTCTTATTTAGAGTAATCAAAGAAACCAACGCCGGTCTTTCTGCCCAGTTTCTTCTCTTCTACCATCTTCTTCAGAAGCGGCTGGGGAGCATACTTCTCATCCTTTGTCTCTGTGTAGAGCACTTCCATGATAGCGAGGCAGATGTCCAGACCAATCAAATCTCCGAGATGCAGAGGGCCCATCGGGTGGGACGCGCCGAGCTGCATAGCCACGTCGATATCTTCTGCGGAAGCTGTTCCCGCATCCAGAACGCCGATCGCTTCATTGATCATCGGGATCAGAATCCTGTTTACAACAAAGCCCGGAGCTTCCTTAACTTCTACGGGAGTCTTGCCGATCTCTTTGGAGATTGCCACGATTTTGTCCACCATTTCCTGAGGTGTGTTTTCGCCCTTGATCACCTCTACCAGCTTCATTCTGTCAGCAGGATTGAAGAAATGCATGCCGATCATCGGACGATCTAACCCCTCGCCGATCTTCGTGATGGAGAGAGAGGAAGTGTTGGAAGCAAACATGCAGTCCTTTTTCACGATGCCCATCAGCTCGGTAAAGATTTTCTGCTTGATCTCCAGATTTTCCAGAGCAACTTCCACGATCAGGTCGCAGTCTGTGCAGATAGCGTTTAAGCCTGTGGTGATCTTGCCCATGATCTCGTCAGCTTTTTCCTGTGTGATCTTCTCTTTGCCCACAAGGAAATTCATGTTCTTCTGAATTTTCGCTTTGCCGCCTTCCGCGTACTCTTCCTTGATATCGCAAAGGCATACTTCGTAGCCGTCAGTCATTGCGAATGCCTGTGCAATACCGGAACCCATTGTACCAGCGCCAATAATACCTACCTTCATTTTTTGATCCTCCTGTTTGATATAGTGATATTTTAATATGTTAATTTAACAGTTTTTGAACGGCTCTTTCACTTTCTCTTTGTTTCTGTCAAGGAAGAATGCCATGCCGTATCTCTGGTCTTCCGTCTCAAAGCAATCGCCGAAGAGTTTTTCTTCTATTACGATAGCTTCGTCCATATTTACTTCCAATCCGTCATTGATTGCTTTCTTGCAGTTCCGCACAGCGATGGGCGCGTTCTTAGCAATGCCTGCCGCCATCTTCTGTGCAGCCGCCATCAGCTCTTCCTGAGGATAAACAGCGTTCACAAGTCCGATCCGGAGAGCTTCGTCAGCCTTGATATTTCTCGCCGTGTAGATCAGCTGTTTCGCCATGCCGGGGCTCACCAGACGCGCTAATCTCTGGGTGCCGCCGAAACCGGGTGTAATGCCGAGGCCCACCTCCGGCTGTCCGAATACCGCATTGTCGGAACAGATACGGATATCGCAGCTCATGGAAATTTCGCAGCCGCCCCCCAGTGCAAAACCGTTTACCGCAGCGATCACCGGGATCGGGAAAGTTTCAAGCTTTCTGAACACATCGTTGCCTTTCTTGCCGAAGGCTTCTCCTTCCGCCTTTGTCAGCGTGCTCATCTCGCCGATGTCAGCCCCTGCCACAAAGGATTTCGTGCCTGCGCCGGTTAAGATCAGACATCTCACCTCGTTCAGATCCACCGCGTCAAGAGTCGCATTCAGTTCATCCAACACAGCCGAATTCAACGCGTTCAATGCCTTTTCACGATTGATCGTGATGGTGCCGACCTGACCGTTTACTTCATACAAAACAAATTCCATGGTATTCTCTCCTTATCATTATTATTCGGGAACTATCCCATCTGATAAACGCTCGAATACCGGGAAGCCGTAAATGCTTCCCGGTATCTGACTTTCTCTTTCATCAAAGACTTTTAGTCTCTTTCCACGATGGTCGCGCAGCCCATACCGCCGCCGATACAAAGCGTTGCAAGACCTTTCTTTGCATCTCTCTTTACCATCTCATGCAACAGTGTTACAAGGATACGGCAGCCGGATGCTCCTACCGGATGTCCCAGTGCGATAGCGCCGCCGTTTACATTCAGTTTTTCGGAATTGAAGCCCAGTTCTTTCGCCACTGCAACGGACTGTGCCGCAAAAGCTTCGTTTGCTTCGATCAGATCCAGATCGTCTACGCTAAGGCCTGTCTTAGCCAACACTTTTTTGGTTGCAGCCACAGGGCCGATACCCATGATGGAGGGATCTACGCCGCCCAGAGCGCCTGCCACGAAAGTAGCCATCGGCTTTACGCCCAGCTCTTTCGCCTTCTCTTCACTCATCACAACGATGGCTGCAGCGCCGTCATTGATACCGGAAGCGTTTCCTGCCGTTACCACGCCGCCTTCTTTCTTGCCGGAGCAGCATTTCAGTTTTGTCAGCGCCTCCACGGTCGTTCCCGGACGAGGGCCTTCATCCTTCACAAAATCAACAACATCTTTTTTCACTTTCACGGGAACCGGAACGATCTCATCGTCAAATCTGCCTTCGCTCATCGCCTTTTCACATTTCTGCTGGCTGTCCGCTGCAAACTCGTCCAACTCTTCCCTTGTCAGTTTCCACTGATCTGCGATATTTTCCGCAGTGATCATCATGTGATACTGGTTGAATGCATCCCACAGAGCATCGTTCACCATGGTATCTACCAGAGTGCCGTTGTTCATTCTGTAGCCGTAACGGCCGTTCATCATCGCATAGGGAGCCATGGACATATTTTCCATACCGCCGGCCACTACGATATCAGCGTCGCCTGCCTGAATCATCTGAGCAGCCATATTCACACAGTTAAGTCCCGAACCGCACACTACGTTTACCGTCACCGCAGGAGTCTCCACAGGAAGTCCCGCTTTGATGGATGCCTGACGTGCAACGTTCTGGCCCAGTCCCGCCTGAATTACGCAGCCCATGTAAACATGGTCAACCTGATCTGCAGGTACGCCGGCTCTCTTTAACGCTTCCTTAATCACGATAGAACCGAGTACAGGCGCCGGAGTGTTTCCCAAAGCTCCGCCCATTTTACCGATTGCAGTACGGCAAGCACCCGCTAATACTACTTTTTTCGCCATTTGAATAGCCCTCCGTTTTTTATTTTTTAGTTTGTTATTTTTTTGACAAATTCACTTTTCCAATTATATCACAGCACCTGCGTTTTTGCAATAATCAAGTTGTGAGCACAGGCACTTTTATGACAGTTAAACCCTTATACTTCCGGCTCGATCAAACCGTAAGTGCCGCCCTTTCTTTTATAGACCACGCATACCTGCTCCGTCTCCGCATTACAGAACACATAGAAGTCATGTCCAAGAAGTTCCATCTGCACGCAGGCATCTTCGGGATACATCGGCTTGATATCAAACTGCTTTGTCCGAACGATCTTTACCTCCTCTTCGTCGTCCTCCACCTTCTCGATGAAAGCGTCGCTGAATGACGCAGCATTCTGTTTCTTATCGATCAGTTTATTCTTATATTTTTTTAGCTGGCGCTCGATGATCTCCTGCACAAGATCGATGGAAACATACATGTCGCTGCTTGTCTGCTCGGAACGAATGATATTTCCCTTGACGGGGATCGTCACCTCGATCTTCTGCCTGTCACGTTCCACACTGAGCGTCACTTTGGCGGTGGTATCCTCTGCAAAGTACTTGTCCAGCCTGCCGATCTTTTCCTCTACCGCTTTTCTTAACCCCTCAGATACTTCCAGATTTTTTCCAGTGATGATAATTTTCATGCGTCTACCTCCTTCTCAAAAGCATTGCATTTACAGTATATCATATCCTGTCCGAAAGTGACAGCGTTCAGCCACTTTTTTTACCAGTTTTTTCAATCAAGTAACCGTCATATCCATGTTCATCCTCTTCTTTTATCTCATCGATATTAAAAAGCCACGAAATCACTGGTATCTCATGTTTTCTAATTCCATTTAACGATGCGTATTTAATAACATTTCTATCATACCCGATATAGTCAGGCTCGCTTATCATATTATAAATATTATCCCGCAAGCAAAAAACGCGTCGATTTGAGAAACTCTTCCAGTCAGCTAAAAGCTGCCCGCGGGGAATAGCCGGATAGTTTTGTTTAAACCAGCATAGCGGAACAGGGCTAAATGACTGTACCATATATATCCCTTCATATTCTTTTAAAACATCTGCCAAAGCTTGGTTTTCATTTGCTGCAGGAAAATATTTTTTTATCTCTGCTATAAGCGGAACTTGTCCGTCAACCAAACCTAATACTTCTTGCAATGTGGGAATTTCCGCCTTTCCCACCACCCTCATTTTTTTTATTTCTTCAACAGAAAGTCCCGTGATCTTTTGATCTGTGCCACACAGACGCTTCATATCATTGTCATGTATAACAACTGGTATATTATCTTTTGATATCCATATATCCAACTCAACAGCATAGTTTTGATTTATCGCATTCTGAAACGCTGACAGCGTATTTTCAGGACATTCTTCATCATGCAGCCCTCTATGCGCTATCATCCGGTTTTGCAGATCAACTTTGTTTTCATCGTATGAAAAAAAGGAAAACGGGATAAAAAGTAATAATAATATTATAGCAGAAATGTATGAGGCGGCAAAAAACAAGCTTCCCATAAAAATATACTTTCTTCCGGATTCCTCTTTTTCCGTACTTACAATTTTATCTAAGTCCCTTTCCCCATACCTTTTCAATTTTTTGACAAAAATCATTATGATCGTCAAGTAAAAAGCAATTGGTAAAGGATATAAAAACAGCCAGATCCGTATATACAAATATATGTTATTATTTATATGTAATAATCTGATTATTGAAATTACTATACTACCTATGGCTAAAATTATGAAAAGAAATCCTTCATTAAAAAATACTAATTTATCTTTTGCAACTCCATATTTTATTCTCCATTTTTCCCATTGCAAAATTTTTTTACTATCGCCGATCTCCAAATTACTTTTCGGTGAAAAATAGTGATTTATCTTTTTTCAATAATGCTGAGATATTGACCATACACGCATATCTTTATATTTGTAGCAAGTACCGACACTATTAAGTTCAGAGGTATCAATGGGGTAACAATACACATTGCCAAATTGACATAAATATCATATTTTGTATCATGATAATTATTCAAAGAAAATAGCAGGACTGTGCCGATTATAACAAGCGCTTGTACTGTATCATATCTAATCGCGCTAACATGTTCATTTACCTTTTGATGCATATTTTTATATTCCGTTATAAGAACATTTATTTCATCCCTATCTTTTTCCTCAATGTCAATTATTCTTTTATGTTGCATCATGTCCTTCTCCATCCAGCTTCTTCATTCCTCCGTTGGTATCTTATTTTTTAACAAATCACATGTGATTTAATGCAAATCAGAGTCTATTTCAGCATTTTCCAAATCACCCTATTTTCCCCAGCCGACAAACGTACTCAACGGTAAATCGTTTATATCCAACCGGTACTTTTTTTCTTTTTCTATGTCATATAAATAAAAATATTTTATTCCTCGATGTATGTCCCTGTGATAATCTATCATGAATATATATTCGTTACCCGGCGAAAATCCTGCTTTAACTAAAGAACTTGTTTTTATAGTGTGAATTTCTTTCTTCTCCCTTGTATACAAATCCACAAGGTAAAGCTTTCTTCTTTTTCCATTCCCCCATTGTTTTTGATAAGTTATATACCGTTCGTCATCAGACATTTGAAAATAGACCTCTCCGATATTTTTTAAAATAATTTCCTCACTTTCGGTTTCTATGTTATATAAAATGAAATTCCCATCTTTTATCAGATATATTTCCCCGTCATTTTTCCATTCATAAGAAAAACCAAAATTGCTGCAAGAATTATAATCAAATTGATATACTTTTTTATAGTATTTTTGTTCATAGTCATATACATATATTGTGTCATAAAGAGTAAAACTTATATTATTGCTGTCCGGTATAAAACGATACTCGTTTTTTTTATCATATATAGAAACGATTTGCTTCAATTCTTCAATATCCCCTAACGTTTCCACTTCATTTGTTTTATAATTATATTTTACAGGGACACCTACCCCATCCCACAATTGTAATAAAATCTCCTCCCGCTTTTCTTTATTGATATCATATCTGGTATAGCTTGAGTGCAAATCAAAAGTAACAGATTTTTCCATCAGTTCCTCACTCTGCAAATAATAAAATTGCATCATATCTTCATTCGGTTCCACAAAAACGAGGGGAGCCGTATCCTCATCTACGGTATAGGAATTGTACCACTTCACCGCAAGCCCTGTGCATAATACCACGCCAAAAAAGAACGCTATACGCAAAATGTTTTTTTTATTTCTCATCTATACTTTTTCCACCCTCTCCAATTATTATATTCTCATATCCATAATAATCCGCCGTCATAACTGCTAATAAGTATTCCTGATTTGGAATAACTCTTGATCCAATTGCCATTGTTGAATACATTTCCGATATGGTAAGCGGATACTCCTCAAGCCAACTAATATCTTCCGAAAGAACCAAATCATCTCCGCCTGCTCTTATTAATTCCGTTGCAACCTGCATACAATTATTACTCCATAAATTATAGACTCCCGGGTTGTACAATAATTGCTGTGCTGCATCATGTATTTTTTCTCCCCGCTCATCAGAAATAGGTATAATGATCCCTCTGGTAAACTTATCCGCTTCCTCTCCCACTCCTCTGCCTATCCAATTTCCATCAGCATACCAATACTCATCTACATGCCCATCTTTTATAAAAACATCTATCGATACATCTTGTTGGACATCATCGCTCACGTTGGTATATAGCCTTCCCTCAAATTCTCTATCATCTGTTTTACTATCAAAAATCTTACCCAAATAATGTCCTTGCACGGTACTGTAACTATAGTATTCTGCCATTCCGTTCTCTTTTACAATTAGAAAGGCTGTATGCCCTTGTTTCCCGGCCGCGCCTGGGTTATTAACATAATATAAATACGCATAATCTTCCGGATCCTTCCCATTCCTATCTACCCATTTCAACGGATTCCCCCAACAATACCCATACTCATTTAAGGTATACGGGGCTATTACAAATCCTTTAACGACATCCACTGAGCCAAACCTTCCAAGTTCCGCTCTATATTCCCTCATCTGGGCAAAATAAGTCTCCGCTATCCCATCATGCTGATACCCCGTATAACCAAAAGGCTGCACGGCTCCCTGATTCCCGTAGAGATCCTGTCCAAATTCATCGTAGCCGCAGCTGTCTGTCAGTTCTCCGCTCCCATTTAGCAGCCGGATCGGGCTCCCAAGATCATCCTGCAAGTAGTAGCAGTGCTCCATGCTGTCCGCCATCCCTGTCACGTTCCCGTCCCACAGGTAGGTCTGGGTCATTTCTCCTTCTTCTTCTTGCAGCAGGTTATAATACTGTCTCGTCAGGTCAATGGTGTACTGTATCTGCCTTTCCGGAGCCAGCTCGGATTCCCTGATGCTCTTTCCTGTACGATAACCCAATCCATTATACTGATAGGAAGCCGTCTCTCCCTTTCCGTTCACCGTCTGTTCCAGACGGTTCAAAGTCCCATAAGTATAGCGATTCTTTAATGTCCCGTTCTCCATGATAAGGTTTAGGTTGCCGCGCTTATCATAAGCATAGGTTTCTTCACTCACCGCATCCACCCGACTCACTAACTGGTTCAGGGCATTATAGAGATACGCTGTCTCCCTGCCGCCCTCTTTTAACAGCTTCCGGTTTCCGAAAGCATCATACTCATAACTCCTCAGGTTTTTGCCGTTTTTTGCCACTGCATTAAGCCGTCCCAGCGCGTCGTATCCGTATGTATAGATACCGCTCTCCTCATCAAGCCCCCTTCTCTGCTTCTCGATCACGGTCTTATTCCCCGTCAGGTCATACTGATAGCTGTAGCGGTCAAGGATCCCCTCCCTGTCTCTGTGGGTCAGTTCCGAGAGACGCCCCGCCATATCGTAGGCGTAGGATGTCTCCATGCCATTAGGGAACGTCTTTCTGGCAAGCCTTCCGGCGTTGTCATAGCCGTAAGTGATCGTCCCATTTCCATCCTCCAGACCGGAAAGTCTCAGTTCACTGTCATAGCGGTACGCCACCTTCCTGCCGTCGGGATAGACAAGGCCCGTCCTCTCCCCGCTCTTCCCGTAGCTGTAAGATACCTCCTTTCCATCCGGATACTGCACCCTAAGGGCCCTGCCCATGGCGTCATTTTCTATCTTCGTGATGCCAAACCAGTCCTGCGTCTCTTTAAGCTGCCGCAGGGGATTGTAGGACAGTTTTACCTCTCTGCCGTCCGCATAGGCGATACGGTTTACATCCCCCTGTGCTGTATAACCGTACTTTGTCAGATATCCTTCCTTATCCAGTTTTTCGATGAGCTGTGCTTTTGCATCGTAGGTGTAACGTTCCACATTCCCGAGGGCATCCGTTACAGCCTCCACCTGCCCCAGCAGGTTCCTCTGATAGCAGGTCACATGGCAGGTACGGTTAGCACGGTTCCGCTCCTTCGCTCTGGCAAGATCCCCGTCGGGCCCGGAAGCCGCGCTGTCTGTTTTCCCCCCGTACTGTCTGATCTCCACCAGACGGTCACAGACATCATACTGGTACTCCGTCTCGTTCCCCAGCGCATCCGTCACTTTGATAAGCTGCCCCGTCAGGGAATACTCATAGCGGGTGGCATGGCCGTACACATCCGTCACCTTTGTCACGTTCCCTACCGCATCATAAGTATACTCTTTCCTCTCCCCGCCGCTCCCTTCTAAGCTTGTGACCCGCCCAAGGCAGTCGTAGCCGTATGTCACAATAAACCCGTTCCGGTCCGTATAGGTCTTTACGTTCCCGGCGGCATCGTAGGCGTAGCTTTCCTTCGTCCCATCGCTGTAGTTTACTTCCGAGAGCAGCCCGCCGGGCAGGTAGGTATAGCTTGTTTTCCTCCCCGCCTCGTCGATGACGCTCTCCGGCTTTCCAAGCGCAGTGTAAGTGTACTCCCGGCTGTTCCCCATGGTACTGCTCTCTTTTACAAGCTGCCCGGCCTCGTCATACTCCAGAAATACCCTGTTCCCAAGGGTGTCCTCCGCCTCCGTCAGATGCCCCTCTGCATCGTAGGCGTAGGACATTTCCGTCCCCTCTTCCCCTTTTACACGGATCAGCCGTCCTGACGCATCATAGGTAAACAAAATGGTGTTCCCCAGCGGATCTTTCTCGCTGGTGCGGTTCCCGTTCCCGTCATAAGTATAGCTTACTATGTTCCCGACCGCATCCTCAATGCCTGCGAGCTGGTTATTCTTATCGTAATGATACTGCGTCTGCGCCCCGTCCGGCAGGGTGACGCAGACCGGATTCCACATGGCATCGTACCGGATCTTTGTCACTCTCCCAAGCTGGTCGGTCACTTCCTCCGGCCTGTTTAGCGCGTTGTAACTCCTCCTTATGACGCCGCCGTTAAAGTCCCTTATCTGTGTCACTTTATTGCTCTCATTGTATGAAAAGCTGCGCACGTCCCCCGCCGCATTGGTCAGGCTTAAGATGTTGTCCGCTTCATCGTAGGTAAACGCCATCGGGTTTCCGTTTGGATCTGTCACCCGGATGACCCGGTTTAACCCGTCATAGGCATAGCTCGTCTTTCCCCCTGTGGGGTCTTCCACTTCCGTGATGTTTCCCTTTTCATCATATCTCACATGGACGGCGCTCCCGTCCGGCCGGAAGATGATCTCCGGCAGTCCCGCTTCGTTATAGCGGAAACCGGTCTTTCTGCCGAGGGCGTCCCTGCTCTCCAGAAGGTTCCCCTTCCCGTCATAGCAGTTCTTCTGCTTTTCTTTTCCGTCTATTTTGATATTCAGCGGTTTATCGAGCGCATCGTAAGTAATGCACAGCTTGGTCCCTGCCGCATTGACAACCTGCGTCAGATTTCCCCTGTTGTCGTAGGCCATGCGGGTCGTGTTCCCGTTCCGGTCTGTGTGCAGGATCCGCTGGTTTTTCCCGTTATAGCCGAAGTGCTCCTTCGTCCCGTCCTCATACAGGATGTCTGTATTGCGGTATTTGCTGTCATGGACATAGGTTGTCTTACTGCCGTTGCGCTCCGTCAGGATGACCTGCTTTTTCTTGTCATCATAAAGAAACTCCATGTGCCCGCCGTCTGGGAATTCCTGACGGATGACACGGCGTTTCTCGTCGTAGGTGTTTTTTACTGCCGTATGCCCCCTCGGATTGACCATCTCCTCCATCCGCCCGTTCTTTGCGTAGCGGTAGGTATAGACGCTCCCGGAGGGAACTTTTACTGTTGTAAGCTTTCCCTTTGCGTAGGAGAGTTCCACGCACCTCCCGGTATGGTCCGTCACGCAGGCCAACATCCCCTCTTCATCATAACTGTATGTGAGATATGTATGGTTGTCCGTCTCCGCCTTTTCCAGCCTTCCGGCTTCATTGTATGAAAACGTGATTCCCCTGCCGTACCGATTCTCCTGTCTCGTCATCTGCTCGGAAACGTTGTAAAGGGTTCTTTCCCCGGACAGGTTTGCTAACGCCCATGTGCCTTCCTTTTCTTTCGTCAGCGTCTCCGTCGCCGAATAAAGGCTTCGGTATGTCCCGTCCTCCAGTCTTTGAAAGGTTTTCTTCTGCCCGTCCTTCATAAAGACGGTTACTTTTCCCTTCTCCTCATTTTCTTCCAGAAAGGAATCATAGTTGTGAAGAAAGCACCTCCCCAGAGTCCCTTTTCTCCGGTCCTTTGCATTGTAATAGCGGTGGAAGGACAACGGGATCTCCCCGCCGATCTTCATATCCTCATGGTCATAGACGAAGTTTCCCGTAGAAAGGTTGACCGGATCTTCGCTGTAAGATACTGCCGCCGCTGAGATGCCAAACATATCATTTTCGATCTCTGTCAGGGCTGTTCTTAAGTCTTCCGTAGTCATATCCCAGCTCTCTTTGATATCCGTCAGCCCCTGCCTGAATTCCGTATACTCCCCATTCACATCAGATATCTCCAAAAATCCTTTCAGTTCGTCTATCCTGCTCTCCACGGAGTACAATATTTCCCGTATATCTCCCATTTCTCCGGCAAGGCCGTTGTCGCAGGACGGTATTTCATCTATAAGCTTATTCAGAACGGTATCCATCCGGTCTATCGTATCCTGATAAAACTCTTTCCGTATCCTCTTCGGCATGTTTGCCACGGCAGCTCCCAGCGAAGCGCTTTTGTACTCCCAGTCGATCTGCCCGTATATTTCAGAGATATTTGAGATTGTCTTCTCCATCTTCCCGCTGATTTCTATCGCTGCATTCAGGACGGCTTTTCCCTCCCTCAGCAGCTCGTCCATCATGTTTGTGTCAAAAGCGCAGTCCCTGTCTAAAATCACATAACTGTATCTTCCCATTTGTTTTCCCTTCTCTACTCTACTTTAGAAACCTGATATCTATCATCCACCTCCGAAAATGCCGTCGCCGCCGACTGGATATAGTTTGCTATGGAGATCAACAATTCTCCTACAGCGTTCACCATCTTAACCTCCTGCTCCACGTCCTCCTGCAGCGCCTCAATAAAATCTCCGGCTGAACGTTCCGCCGCATTTATGATCCTATCCCCCGCCCTTTTACTTTCGTCTATGATATCGGTCTGTATTCTGCTGATAAGACTTGTAACTGCGCTTTCCGTACCACTCTTGCTGATACTGATACTATCCATTTCCTTCCCCCTTAATAGTGCACAAAATCTATTTCCATGGTTTTTGTCACCATATTTGAAACCCCCGCCTCACTGTCCAGAAATGCCTGTTCCAGAAGAGGCACTATATCATTTAATATGACATCCAACATGTCCGCAATTTTTACGGATGTCTTATTTACACAAAAGATATCCTGACTGGTCACTAACGTTTTTATCTCCTCAATAAACGCTGAGATATGCGTCAGTTGATCCGCATGCATCTTTTCCAGTTCTTCCTTAATGTACAGGTATTCCGCCTCCCTGAGATTAACTTTCTGCGCCATTTGCAGTTCCCCCCTCTAAATAGAATTCAGTTCATCTCGCAAAGATTTCAGCTTCGCATTGAATTGAGATTCTTGCCGCCGAAGTCCTGCAATCTGTGTGTCAACATCGCCTTTCATTGCGTTTCCTCCGCTGTACAGCCTGTCCATCAAGACCACAGCCTCTGCAAAATCATCTTTGATATTGTCCGCGCACACTCCTTCAAACAAATCTGCAATAACTATCTCCGATAAAACATCATTTCCATTACACTTTTTCTTCTGCTCTTCCCATTCTCCCAGATACGTTTCCAGATTCTCCTTTTCCTTCTCAAGGCCTGATATCTGCTTATTAACTACTGATAATTTCCCAATCCATTCATCTATCTGATTCTGTAGGTGTCTCCTTCTCCGCTCCCGCTCTCTCGCAGCCGCTTCTTCCGCTGCTCTCTGCATCGCCGCAGCCGCCTCGCCAAATATTCCGGACATTTCCTTCCCCCCTTCCGCCTCCCTGTTCCTTCTTACAAAAATTATATATTTAGCCGTATTTCTTGTCAATATTTGATATATTTAGCATAAAGATTATCTGTGATCGGAAAGTTTTTTCATTGGAAAAAACAGGGATGGATGATTTCTCATCGACATCCCTGAGAGATTTTAAAGATTACAACATAAGACGATAGATATTCTCCACATCTTTCTGATCAAGGGACACGAAGCCGCCCAAAGTTCCTTCTCTCGCTCCACCGAAGCATCCGGTGTGCGCCATCTTCTCAATGTCTTCTTCCTTCGCGCCCAGTTCCCCAAAGTTTTTCGGCATACCGATGGATATCAGGAACTGCCGCAATGCTTCAATACCGGCTTTCGCCGTGTTTTCCGGACAGGCAAAGTCCATCTGGCAGCCCCATACGCGAACCGCAGCCTGTGCAAAACGCATCACATCATGATGCATATTGTAGGTGAATACCGCAGGCATCACCACCGCCAGCCCCGCTCCGTGAGCACAGTCATACAGTGCGGACAGCTCGTGTTCGATATCATGGCTCGCCCAGTCCTGAGTCCTGCCCACGCCGCAGGCATTGTTGTGCGCCATCATGCCCGCCCACATAATGTTGGCACGAGCCTCATAATTGTCGGGATCTTCTATCACTCTCGGGCCTTCATGAGCCATTGTCAAAAGCAGCGCCTCAATCAGACGGTCTGTCACTTCCACCTCTTTAGTCTTTGTCAGGTAACGCTCGTAGAGGTGTGCGATAATGTCCGTTATACCGCAGGCTGTCTGATAAGGAGACAGCGTCTGCGTCAAAGCCGGATTCAAAACAGAAAATTTAGGCCGCAGCGCATCGCCGCTTGCCCCTCGCTTTAACATACCGTTCTCATGTGTGATCACGGAATCGGGGGAACCCTCGCTTCCTGCCGCCGCGATCGTCAGGATCGTTCCGATAGGCAGCGCTTCTTCCACTCTTTTCCCCTCGTAATAGTCCCAGAAATCACCATCGTAGGGGATTCCTGCAGCGATCGCTTTCGCGGAGTCAATGGTGCTCCCGCCGCCTACCGCCAAAATGAAATCAATCTGTTCTTTCCGGCCAAGTTCAATTCCCTCATACACGAGACCGCTTCTGGGGTTCGGTTTTACGCCGCCGAGCTCCACATAGGCGATATTTTCCTGCTCCAGAGATTTTTTTACCCGGTCGAGCAGGCCGGAACGAATCACGGAGCCGCCGCCGTAATGGATCAACACCTTGCTCCCGCCAAAACGTTTTACATAGCTTCCCGTTTCCATTTCCGTGTCTTTTCCGAACACAAAACAGGTGGGCGCATAAAATGTGAAATTATTCATAAAAACCCTCCTTACCTTCCTCTGCGCTGCACTCGCAGCCGTCAGATTCCCTGCATTTTGGATCAGTATACCTTATTCCGCAGACAATGTAAAGGAGATTGCAAACCATAACTGTCATAGCCTTTTAAGGATAGAGGAAGTTCCTTTTTTATATTTATTTGTTTATCGCCCACAGCACCGCGGGCTCCAGATATTCATTCCAGAACGACCACTCATGTACACCGGGACTCTCATAATATGTGATATCCGCTTTTCTGTCTTTCAGAAAATCCTTAAATTCACGGTTTTGTTCAATCAAAAAATCTTCGGTCCCGCAGGCCATAAAAATCCGCGGCAGCTTTTCTCCGTTTTTCAGATGCTCTTTCACAATATACTCGGGATTGATATCGCTGTCTCTCACCTTGTCTAAATCCCCGAAAACGATCCTGTAGTAATCGTAATCCGCCATAGCATTGACTCTGGAAGCAATCTCTTCTTTCGAGCACGATGCGATATCGTTTATGATTAAAGCTGCGGAAAGTCCGAATGCCGCGCTGAACATTTTATTGTACTTAATCCCCAGCCGCAGCGCCCCGAATCCCCCCATTGACAGACCGCCGATCATAACATTTTCCCGCTCATCCGGCAGATGATAGGTTTTACGGATGTAGGCCGGCAGTTCCTTTGCCACAAAAGTTTCGTAGGCGTTTCCTGTTCCCTTTCTGTCCAGATAAAAACTGTTTTCACCGGAGGGCATAACGATCGCAACATTGTATTTTCTGGAAATCTCCATCGCATCGCTCCCCATCACCCAGTCCATCGTATTTCCCGAAAATCCGTGCAGAAGATACAGCGTTTTCACCGGCCTCTCATAGTGCGGATTGTTCTCCCTAAATTCCGCAGCCGTATCGTTCGGCAGATAGATATGAAATGTCACGATCCTCGATAACGCTTCCGATAAAAAATTCACCTGTGATAATGCCATCTTTTCACTCCTCACTTTTCGTTTTTAATCCGTCTGACTCCTGTTATATCAACCTTTCACGCTGCCCGCAACAACACCCTCGATAATATATTTCTGCCCGATCAGGTAAAAGATCAGTACCGGAACAATGCTTAAAAGCAGTCCCGCCATCATAGGCGCATACTCCGCAGAGTGATTAGTCAGGAATGTTTTGATTGCAATGGCCAACGTCTTTGTCTCCTGCTTTGTCAAAAACAGGCTCGACATCAGGTAATCGTTCCATATCCCCATAGCCACAAACACAGTAACCGTAATGATGATGGATTTTAAAAGCGGCAGTATGATCTTGAAAAAAGTACCCGTAAAACTGCAGCCGTCGATCAGCGCCGCCTCATCCAGCTCTTTGGGAATCCCTTCGATAAATCCGTTGTACAAAAACACCGCAAAGGGTATGTTCAGGCCGATGCCGATGTAGGCCACTATGGCGAGGGAATTGGAAAAACCAAACTGCCCTGCGTAGATCTTTACAAGGGGAATCATATATACCTGAAAAGGCGCAACCATGGAAGCCAGAAAAGCCATAAAGATCACTTTGTTGATCTTCCACTTTTTTCTGGCGAACAGATATCCCGTCATCGAGGAAACAAGCGTGTTGAGTATCACAGTTCCCACCGTTATGAACGCCGTATTTCTAAGCGCCTTCCAGAAATTCATCCGCCGGATGGCCAGAGTGAAATTCTCTAAATAGATGCTTTTCGGCAGTGCAAAAGGCGTCTTGATAAATTCCTGCGTCGTCTTTAACGTGTTGATCACCAACACAAAGAACGGGATCATAAAAATGATCAACACGATAAACGTCACAATAAATACGATGTTTTTCTTCATTTTTGCCTTGCTCATCAGTTCTCCGCCCCCTTTCTCGTAAAGTAGACCTGCAGCAGAGATATCACTGCGACGATCACAAACAGAACGATCGCCTGCGCCTGTCCTTTTCCGAATTCCATGCTGGTAAACGCTGTCTGATAGATCTTATAGGCAATCAGTTCCGTGGATTTATAGGGACCTCCCGCCGTCAGCGACAAGTTCATGTCAAAGGACATGAAAGTTCTTGAAATCGACAAAAAGACGCAAATCGCTATCGTGTTTTTTATACAGGGTATCTTCACCTTCTGTACGGCCTGCCATCCGGTAGCTCCGTCCACTTTCGCCGCTTCGATCAATTCTCCCGGAACATTTGTGAGACCCGCGATATAGATCACCATCAAGTATCCGCTCATCTGCCATGAACTCACAATAATCAACGCAATGAGCGCTCTGGTCGGATGGGTGAGCCAGGAGGTGGACATCCATTCTACCCCGATCGCTTTCCCGAACCCTGTCAGCGCGTAGGAAAAAATGAAATTCCAGATATAACCCAGTATAATGCCGCCGATGATGTTCGGTGTAAAAAATCCGCCCCGAAAAAGCCCCTGACCTTTTATGCCGCTTGTCACCGCAAGCGCCAGCAAAAATCCCACTATATTACTTGCCGCCACCGTGAACACCGCATAAATGACCGTCTTCAAAAACGCCGTGATAAACGTGGCGTCGCCAAACACCGATTTATAATTTTCAAATCCCACATAATTGATTTCCATAGCCAGACCGTTCCAGTCCGTAAACGTGATCCAGATGCCATAGATAAACGGGATGATCACTACCGTTGCCCAGATAAGTGTAGCCGGAAGACCAAACCCCATAAACTGCAGGATGTTTTTTATCTTTTTTGATGATTTCCTGTTCATACCGTTCTCCTTGTATTATTTCATAATAATATGGGGAGACACTGTTTCCATCTCCCCATATCCGGTATTACCGGTTACCGCCTATCTCGCTTCCTGTTTGCTCCAGTATTCGTCGATCTTGGAAGCCAGTGTCTCTCTGTCGCTTGCCCCCGCCACGTATTCGCACATGAAAGCGCCGCACTCATACCAGATGTCAGAAGGGCAGAGATTCGGTGTCCCGTAGAAATCGTAAGCAAGTCCATTCGCCATATAAGCTGCCGTAGACTGTCCCAAGGGGCTTAATTTGTCGCTGGCCGTAAAGTTCTTGAAGGGAAGCGCCTGTCCGCACACAATTGCCGTCTGTTCCTGCGCATACTCATCCGATGTCATATACTCAATAAACTTGAGACCTGCCTGCTGCTGCGCTTCTGTATTCTGGCTCTTGTCGATGCAGTACCCTTTTGCATAAGAAGTGGGAATGCTCTGGTTTATGATATCATTCTCATCATCGCTGTAGGGGATCGGAAGCAGGCCGAACTCTGCGCCTTCCTCCACCAATGCCGCCATGTAGGTCCATGCCCAGTCACCCATAAACCATGTGCCGCATTCGCCTGCCGCTAACGCCGCAGCATCCAGATTGACATCTCCCACCAGCGGATCTGCCTTATTGATGTTGTATTCCGCCAACAGATCCAATGTATCAATATAGCCGTTAAACACTTCGCTGTCGATCTCTTTTGACTCGCCGGCTATGATACTGTTCACATAAGCAACTCTGTCTTCCGTGCTGCCGTTGGCAGCGCCGTATATCTGGCAAAGGAAGTGGGAGCCAAGAGACCAGTTTACGCCTGTCAGGCAGCTTCCCGCCACGCCGGTTGCCTCGATTTTTTCGAGCAGATCTCTCAGATCAGAACGGGTCTTGATGGTTGAGGGATCAAAATCCCCGCCCACCGCCGCATCGCAGACCGCCTTGTTGTAGAGAATGCCAACGCCCGCCGCAGACATAGGAGCCCCGTATACCTTTCCGTCAAAAGTCAGCGTGCTGAGGGATTCTTCTTTAATATTTTCAAGCAGAGACTGTCCGGTCAACTCAAGCATCCTCTCCTGATTTTCATAAATATTGATCGGATCCATCAGGGATACTGTGGGACCCTCGTTGCTGGAATAAAGCGCCATCCAAGCCTGAAGCTGATCCTCGCCGGCCGCAATATATTCTATTGTGATGCCTTCGTTTTTGCTCTCAAAATCACTGATCAGATCCTGAAAATAATCGTCCTTTCCTGTCTCTGTTGTGTAGAAAGAGATTTCTACCGCCCCGCCGGCGCCCTCGCCGTTTTCTTCCGAGCCGTTTTCTTCCTGCGCCTCGCCGCCGTTTTCCGATTCACTGCCTGAACCCGCACTGTTTCCGCAGCCCGCAAGCAATCCCATTGTCATTGCCCCCGCAAGCAATACGCTTAATAACCGTTTTTTCATAGATGCCCTCCTTTTACGAAAAAAAAATTGATTTGTTTCAATATATAAATTATACAAATACTGTGCTGCCTCTTCTTCCCTATATTTATCTTTGTACTTGTCGTTTTTTATGATTACATAACGTTCACACCCTGAAATATATTTACGATTTCCTCGTCCTCTCTTTCTTGAGCCACTCTGACGGCGTGCAGCCGAAAGACTTTTTAAAGGTCTCTATAAAGGATTTTACATTAGGGAAACCGTTGTCCACAGCGCAGTCAAGCAAACGTATACCGGGATTCGCCTTCATCTCCTCCACACAGTGCATCAGGCGCACATTCTGGATATAGGCGTAAAAATTATATCCCATATGCTCTTTGAACATTCTGGAAAAATGGGCAGACGTATAATGAAACTTTTCGGAGATATCAGCCAGATTCAGAGATTCTTTATAATGCTCGTCAATATATTGGATGATGTTCTTCACATTATTGACACTTTTTTGACTTTTTCCGCCCGCCGCCTTGCGCTCCACGCAGTGCTTCTGTAAAAGGATCAGAAAATGAAAAACATACTCCATCTTTTCCAGATTGCTTATCGTCTTTCTGCTGTAATACCTGCCAAAAGTAATGAGCGCGTTTTCGATCTCTTTCGCCGCGTCCGGATCTGCCGGATACACAAACCGAACATCCTGTCCCATCCAGTGATCCATAAAAGATTTTGAGATCTGTACCGCGATCCCCTCAAAATGATCCTCTATGTCGATCCAGTGGTTGGAATGGAGTTCACTGCTGTTTGCCACACACCAGCTTCCCGGGTACATCTCCTGTGCGTTCCCGTCAACAATCATGCAGATCCGCCCTTTCGTCACCAGATTGAATTCTATATTCCTGTGCCAATGCAGCGGCGTATAGATATCCGCCCCGTGGAACTCATGACGGAATACGCGCACGGGAACCTGATTATAAATAAACTGCTCCTCTTCATACAATTCAGACATAACTCTTTCTCCTCAAAACAAGTTCTGCATCCTGCGCTGTTCAGGGTCTAAATATGAGCTGTGAAAAATCACGGATACATTTACGCCACACATTCCAGTCGTGGATCCCCTCATAAATACGGCGTTCCTGCCTGATGCCGCTCTTCTCACAGCGCAGGTCGTCCTCCTTAAAGTAATCTAAAAACGGATCCTTATCCCCTATGGCCCGGAAAAATACCTTGAATGCTTTGTCCGCCTTCTCCGGGTCTTCCAGAAAAGCCAGATGGCTGTTATCACCGGGGCCTCTCTCCACCATATCGATCTCAGACCCCTGTATCCAGTCATACAAAAAACCGCTGAAGATCCCCAGAGAATCAAACAGTTCCGGATGTCTGAATCCGGCTATGCTTGTCTGCAGGGATCCCATGGAAAGCCCTGCCATAGCCCGTCTTTCCTTGCTTCTCCCCACCCGATAGCGCTTTTCCGCAAAAGGAATGATATCCTCTGTCAGATACCGGTCAAACAAAGTGAAATCGACGATCCGTTTATCCGCTGTCTCTTTCTGCACCATGCCGTTGTTCATAACTACCGCAAAGGGAGTACATTTACCCTCCGCGATCAGATTATCCAATATAAAGGGAACCTTGCCCGAAACAGCCCAGCCGCATTCATTCTCACCGTGTCCGTGCTGCAGATACAGTACCGGAAAAATTCTCTCCGACTCCTCTTCATAGAAGGGCGGCGTATATACCATGCAGCTCTCCCACCTCTGTGTGACAGCAGAATAAAAATGATCTCTGATCAACTTCCCGTGGGGCACATTCCGCAGCCCGTAAAAGTCTCCCTCTTTCTCGGGCAAAGCGATCGTATTGCAGGGGCGGGAATAGCCGTAGCTGACGGGCAGATAGGGACTTAACCACAAAGTGCCGTCAACCAACAAATGAACGTAGTGTAATCCGCCTGAAAAAGGAAGTTCGACACGCCATATCCCATCACTGCCTTTTTGGAAATCATAAGTATCCGTGTTGATCTCAAGCTGCACTCCGGCTGCTCCCTGTGCTTTTACCTGAAGCCAGTAGATCCCCCGTTCATCCTGCACCAGCATATCCGGCACGCCTTCCGGCGTGAGAACCTTATCGAAAGCCAACATCTGTGCCGTAATATCCTCCGGAATATCCACTCTTTTAAAATTCATCGTTATCCCTCCCGCTCAAGTCCCGTTAATTTAACAATATCCACTGCGGCAGCGGCCATCACACCGCCTTCTCCATTTGGATGCAGCCCGTCGCCCACGTGCACATCGGGCTTCATATAACCTGCTCTCTCAGGATCCCGCAGCGCTTCGTCATAATCAAAATATCCATCAAGGTCATTTTCTCCTCTGATCCAGTCATTCACCAAAAGCCGGACCTCCTCCATGACAGGCAGCCACTCTTCCGGATACTCATCACATCCTTCCGGCATGATCGTACCTGCATATATTTTGGCGCCGTGGGCATGGGCGATCTCCGCGATCCTCCTGTAGCCGTCTGTGATCTCCCGCGCCGAAATCGTCTCTGTCCGCTTTTCCAACACAAGAGGATGCATGATATCATTTATGCCGATCAGGGACAGCACGCTGTCCACTTTGTCGATCTCAAAAACATCCCGCTCAAAGCGCTTTACGCCGGCAACGCCAAAGGCCAAAGCCAGACAGGGCGTCTCCTCCACATAAGCGCCGTCATGCATCAGACGATTCCCTCCTATCCCGCTGTTGATCAATGTCACCCTGCCGGGAAAATCCCCGTACAGCCGCTTCCCGAGGGCATTTGTCACATAGGACATATGGGTGATGGAATCGCCGAAAGCTGCCACCACCTTCACACCGTCATCCGTAAAAACCTGCAGCGCGTCAAATCCGAAAAAGAACATCATTTTATCCGGCAGGACATCTTCTTTCAAAATCGGCAAAACATTGTCAAGGTCGGCTTCCTCAAAATCCTCTCCCTCCGTCCGGTTGCCCGCCCCGAAGGAGACGAGCCCATTTGTCCTTGACCACAAACCGCAAATACTCTCTATATCCTGCTCCCCCTCAATATAAATATTCACCGCAAGGCGCTCACCGGCCCGAACCGCAAAATCGATCTCATCGCTGAAAATTTCCTGCCCCGGCTCAAGTGTGATCACCCTTTCTCCTCCAAGCGTCACCGCTGCCGCGCTGCCGTCGGCCACGCCCACCGTCACATGGTCGAGACGCAGCGGAATTTTGGCATAACGGTTGCAAAACCGCAGACGGATCCTGTCCCCGTTTAGATTATTGTCAAAGCTGACTCTCTGCGTGCGGTCTTTCACCGTGGCCACAGGTTCGCCATAGTTTATCGATAAATATTTGAAAGCGCTGACCCATTTCATTATAAAATATCTCCTTCCGCTATAAACTAATCTCCCTTTTTCCAGTATACAAAAAATATTCTCTTTTTTCTTCCTGAAAATCTGGTTTTTAATTGTCGTTTATTGATATTTTCAGATCAAAGATCCCGTGGTCTTTTATGAATAGAGTTCCAGAAATGATAAAGTTGATTGGTGAAAATCCGGATAATATACCGGAAGGAGATAATTGACATGGAACTGCTGATTACCATTATCGTAACTTTTTTTGCCGGCATGGGCGCCGGACTTGGCACCGGTTTCGCAGGAATGAGCGCCGCCCTGTTCGCCAACAAGGCCGCCCCCAAAACTTTGAACCGGGTCACCGGCATCATTCTTGTCATTCTGGGGGCGGCAGTACTGCTCTTTTCAGTTTTTACTTAACATATAATATTTTTCAGTACCCTATCTGTCCTAAAACCTTATCCACTGTATCCGCCAGCGTCACGCTGAACTCCTCCGTAAGATAGGGTGTCTCCTCATTTCTGACACAGCGTCCAAACTGTTCCACTTCCAGACAGTAATTATTCGGAACCTCAACTTTTCGCACAACATCCTCCCCCTCAAAGGTGCGGAGGCGGTAAGCTAAAGTTCCCGGAGCGTTAAACGCAAAATCCACCGAAGTAACCGCCCCTTTGGAACCGTGGATCTGGAAACGATCCAGAGAGGCGTTCTTTTCCGTTTCAAGAACCATCCCGCAGTCAAAATGCGCCCGCGCTCCGCTGCCATACTCCATAACCGCCGTTGTAAAGGTATCGATCCCCTCAGACGAAAAGCAGGCTGAAGCCCAAATCTTTTCCGGGCCCCTGCCAAGCATCCGCTGAAGAAAGCTTAAAGAGTACACGCCGATATCATATGTACTTCCGCCGAAAGTTTCTTTTCTCATACGGATATTGCTGCGGTCATAGTCTGAAGTGATAAGTGCCGCTTCCGCATATCTGATTTCTCCGATCACACCGTCTTCGACCAGTTTGCTTATTTCCTTGATATAAGGGCTGTGCTGGTATGCAAAGGCCTCCATGAGCAGCACATGATTATCTCTGGCCGCCTGAAACATTTCTCTTGCCTGCTGTCCCGTGGGCGCTAACGGTTTCTCACACAAAACATGCTTGCCGTGCTGCAGCGCTCTGATCGTCCATTCATAGTGCAGATCATTCGGAAGCGCAATATAAATTGCCTCAACCTCGGCGTCCTCCAAAAGTTCCTCATAGGAACCATACGCTCTCAGGAATCCATACTTTTCCTGAAACGCCTGCGCTTTTTCCGGACTCCGGCCGGCAATCGCTGTCAGTTCACAGTTTTCGGCAAGTTCCATACCTCTCGCCGTATCCCTCTCAAAAATATACGCCGTTCCCAAAACGCCCCATTTTACCTTGCTCATTTCCGTGTCCTCCTTTCCGATCACCCCTACATTATAAATATAAAGACAAAGTTTGTATAGTCTAATTACAATTTTGGCGGTGTTTATTCGACCACCACCGCAGTGCCGCTGGCCGTCACCATGAGCATTCCGTTGTTGGCGCCCAGCACCTCATAATCGACATCCACCCCCACAACCGCATTGCAGCCAAGTCTGGCCGCCCGTTCTTCCATCTCACGGATGGCGTTTTGTCTGGCATTTATCAATTCCTCCTCATAGCTGCCGCTTCTTCCGCCGAAAAAATTGGAAAAAGACGCTGCTATATCACGTACGAAGTCGACGCCTGCCACTACCTCTCCGAACACGATGCCTCTGTACTCCACGATCCTTTTTCCCTCGATGGTTGGTGTTGTTGTTGAAATCATCATGATACCTCCTTTATAACTATAAATTCCTTTATCCCGGTATGATCATCCGCATGCCCGCCGCAAACAGCTTGAATCCGACAGGGATCAGGATAAGCGTGCAGCAGCACAGCAGCCCGATCCCCCAGATTCCGAGGGCTAACGGAATCAAAATGAAGAGCCAGATACAAGCCTTTAACACAGCCCCCGTCAGTTTAAATCCCAACCACAGAAGCATCGACAAAATCGCCAGAGATATGATAAATGTAAACATCCGTATCACTCCTTTCCTCACTCCCTCGGACTGACCCAGAAACTCCCTGTATGATTCTCGCAGTCAAAAGTGACTCTGTAAGTACCCGAAGATTTTAACTTCACCTCATACTCTCCTGTCCTGATGTCATCCTTCTCAAAAATTTCTTTTCCGTTTTCATCCTCTATCTCAAGGTCCAGTTCTCCGCTCTCCGTGACACAGGAGATCACAAGCGCCGTCGGCCTCTCAGTCTCTATCTCAAAAGAAAAATCTTCCGCGGTAGTATTCTCAGTTTCCCTGCCGATCCTGTCAGGCCACTCATTTACAATACCGTTTATGTCAGGAAGAGCAGACTCCGTCCTAAGATTAGGTTCTTCCGCAGTGACAGTTTCCGTCACATTCTCTTTCCCCTCAAATTTGACATAAATACTTCCCATGCTGCAGCTTAAATCGTAGAGGCTTCTGCTGTCGGAATTTCTGCCGTAAAGATCCATTGTTGCCCCGAGACCCGCATACTCCTTCATCGCTCCGCTCTCCGGTTGTATCGTCACATTCCCCATGCCGCAGTCCACTTGATAATCATGATTCTCGTAAGAGTCCCGCAGATAGACGTTGATCTCTCCCATACTGACTGACGCATCCAGACTCGCCACAAGACTGTCCGACAACGTAATGCTGCCCATGTCGACTACCGCGACGCAATCTGCCGCATCCAGACCGCGAACTGCCACGCTTCCCGCCGCCACAGTCGCGCAGAAGGAATTCGCCTTCACGTTCTCCATTGTAAGTTCTCCGGCATCGATCTCTATTTCTATCTCCTCCGCCGCAAGTTCATCCTCTGTGATTACTTCCCCGGCTGCCAGTTCTATATCTATTTCTTCCAACATGATCCCCTCCGGCAGCGTCAGCGTAAGATTCATCTTTCCATCTCCCACAGAACTTTTCTGTTTCAGATAAAAAGTGTCGCCTTCAATATAATACTGACACTCCGCTCCGTTCTCTTTTTTCAATTTTAACCCGTCTCCCTGACACAGAATCAGCCTGCCGCCGCCCATCTCCACATCCAGATTGCGGATATCTCTACCCTGTAAGCTGTCATCGGTAAAACTTCCATAGGCAATGCTGTCTTTATGATCCTGATCAAATTCTATGCCCCCGTACTCCCATGTCAAACCTCTGGCCGCTCCGCCTCTTCTCCATCTTATATCCCATCCTCTGGCTCTATTCCAGACATCCCGCACGATGCCGAAATCATCTTCCACGCCCATCGGTTCCCCCGTATAGACTCTGCCCACTGCTCCTATGGTTCCAAGTATCACTCCCCCTGCAAAAAAGCATCCGGCAGCAATCAGCGCGCCCTTTGTAAATTTACTCATGCCGCTTCTCCTTTCCCTTTTCTCTCAGACCACTTTCCGCTTAAATATTTGCCGAGTTTTTCCACCTCCCCGATCAGCCACGGGAAGAATCTGCCGAAAATTGCCACCAGAAGCACCAGACACAATAAAAACACTGCGAGTAAGAAACATCCCACGGCGATACAGATCATTCCGCTGAAAGGTCTGACAAACAACATAGCGATGCCTCCGATAAACAGTCCGATACCTGCCGCGAACAGTGCAAGCACTACCGCAAAAAGCGCTGCTGCCACTCCTATGGCCGCTCCAAGAATCCCCAGCACCAAACCAATCAGTCCGGCCCCCAGTCCTAAAATGACCGGTGACGCAAAAATACCAAGCACTACTAAAAGTGCAATCATTTCGCCGCTCATTTTTTCCCTTTTCTTATCCTGCTGTTTTTCCTGCCGGTACTTTTCCTTCTTCGGTTTCTCGTATCCCCAGGGAAGCGGACCTCTCCCGCTCCTCTCTCTCGTCCTTTTTTCCGCATTTCTGCCGTAAACCTCCGGAGGATTGTCATTCTCTAATTTTTCCCGGTAGCCGTTCTCCGTAAACATGCCTTCTTCTTCCTTGTGAAGCCCGGCCTTGATCTGCTCCGCCACCTGTTCCGGCTCGCCCAGAGAACGTATCACATCTTCCTCATTTTCCTCTCCGGCATCCGCAAAGTACTCTTCATAATATTCCAGCGCCTCCCCGCGTTCTTCATCAGTCAGATCCGCCAGCTGCCTCCGGAGTCTGTTTAAATATTCTCTTTTATCCATAGATGAATTCCCCCCCAAATATCGCTGTAATTTTTTTTGAATATCTCAGCCACTCCGTTTTGTACAGCTTCAACTGAGCATCTCCTTTTACCGTTATCTTATAATAACGTCTGTTTCTGCCGTCAATCGCCTTGTCGTATATTTCCAGACACTCATCTTTCTGAAGCCGTCTGAGCACCGGATACAGTGTAGATTCCGATACATCTATCAACTGCTGCACTTCCCTTGTTATCCTGTAACCGTAAGTGCCTTCCTCCGATCCTGAAACTACCGCAAGTACGATCGCGTCCAATAGCGCCGCTCCCGTATTGAATACCATTTCATTCCCTCCATTATTATATTATATCATCTCACAATATTATACGACATATAATATTGTATCAATACTATACCGCGTATAATATTATTTGTCAACCTATAATATACAACAAAAATCATAAATTTTTTCTAAATAAAAATAGACTGTTGTAAAAGTAGACAAATAATCTACTTTTACAACAGCCCTCAAAGCAATCATGACATCGCTTCTCCTATATACCCGATCCAGACGCTCAGGCGGAACAGGCCTTGCTCAAAGCAATCATGACATCGCTTCTCCTATATACTCTCCGCTAACTCAGTTCAAATTTTTCCCGTTGCTTTCAATGACTTTTCTGTACCAATAAAAAGAGTCCTTACGATAGCGCTTCAGCGTGCCGGTGCCATCGTCATTTTTGTCTACATAAATCATCCCGTATCGTTTACTCATTTCTCCCGTGCCGCCTGATACCAAATCGATGCATCCCCATGCTGTATAACCCATTACTTCTACGCCATCCTCGTTGATCGCTTCATCCAACGCTTTGAGATGCCGCCGCAGATAGTCGATCCGATAAGTGTCATGTACTCTTCCGTCTGGTTCCAGTGTGTCCGCCGCCCCCAGACCGTTCTCAACGATCATCATGGGAAGTTGATAGCGTCCGTAAACTTCACTGAGATAATATCGCAGTCCGATGGGATCAACAATCCACCCCCATTCAGATGTTTCCAAATAGGGATTTAATCCGCTGAGAATGACGTTTCCCTCGGATACCCGTTCGTCCTTATTGGCGGAAACCGTACCGCTGGAATAGTATGAAAATGAATAGAAATCCACCGTTCCATCCTCTAGTATCCGGGCGTCCTCCTTCTCCATAGATACCCGAATCCCCTCTCTCTCAAAGTATTGAAGAGCATAAGCTGGATAGGCTCCCCGAATCTGTACATCAGCACAAAACCACGTGTTCATCCTTGTAGACTGCTGACAGGCCAACATATCCTCCGGCTTGCAGGTGCGGGGATAATCTGACCGGCCAAGTATCATACACCCTACCCTGTTAGCCGGATTAACACAATGGGCCAGAGCCACCGCCTTCGCACTGGCAAGAAACTGATGATGGAGCGCGGTAAAGCATAAAGACAGATACTCTTCGGATCTGGGAGAGAAATCAATGACTTTGTCGCCATCCTCTATGATCCCTCCGGGAAACCCAACTCCACCTGCCAAACCGTTAATTTCATTAAAAGTAATCCACAGTTCCACATCTTCCTTGAACTCGGTAAACAAAACTCTGCAATATCGAAGATAAAAATCGATCACCCTTCGATTGGACCAACCGCCGTATTCTCTGACAAGATGATTTGGCATTTCCAAATGAGAGATAGTCACAAGAGGCTTAATGCCATATTTCTTCAACTCGTTAAATACACTGTGATAGTAAGCCAGGCCTTTCTCGTTAGGCTGTTCTTCGTCGCCGTTAGGAAATATCCTTGCCCAGTTGATCGAAAGACGTAAGCATCGAAAGCCCATTTCAGCAAAGAGAGAGATGTCCTCTTTGTAGTGGTGATAGAAATCAATTCCCTCATGAGAGGGGTAGTTCACCCCCTCTCTTAAAGGATAAGTATAAATTCGCGGCTGAGTGCGGGAACCGGCAGTGAAACAGTCTGCCATACAAAGACCCTTATCGCACTCATCCCAAGCTCCTTCGGCTTGAATCGCGGCAATAGCTCCGCCCCACAGAAAATCACTCGGGAAATTCATAATTTTACCTCCATCAATTAGTCTTTTTATCTTCCCCAAGGAAAAAAGACAAAGCAAATGCAATAACAAAGGCCACAATAATAGATACTACGCCCATAACGATCTCGGGACCGAATAAAGCGAAACTGGTGACACCGGCAGGAGCCAGACCGTAGGTTGCCACCCCGAAGGTTCCTGCAATAAGACCACCGACAGCACCGCCGACCATGGAGGACACCAGAGTCCTGCGATTGATAAATGCTACACCATAAATAGCGGGCTCGGTAATACCCAAGAAAGTAGATACACTGGTGGAAATAGCAGTCTGCTTTAGGCTCGGATTCTTCGCACGAAATGCCAGCGCAAGACAGGCACCGCCCAAAGCGAAAACCGTACAAAACATGGAAGGCCCCATAAAAGTGTCGCAGCCGTTCATCGTAAATCCGGCCACAGCCAAAGGCAGAAGTCCATGATGGAGTCCCATACCAACTAAAATCAGATAAGTGCCTCCCAAAATCATGCAGACCAGCCAGTTATAGTTCTGAGACAGCGGCGTAATAATGGCGGTAATCCCATCCTGAAGCAGACCGGCCACTGGTCCTATAATGAAAAGTGTCAAAGTACACATAATAAGATAATCCAAAAAAGGAACAAAAATCACCTTGATTACATTTGGAATAACTTTATTCAAGAAATTTTCTACATAATGCTGCACCCAGACAGCCAGCAAAATAGGAATAAGGGATTGGGTATAAGTCACAGTCTTAACCGGCAGACTTAAGAAAGATACCGGGTCAGTTCCTGCCATCAGTGTAACAAAGTCCGGATAAAGCAAAAAAGCGGCAATACACATGCTCAACATCCGATTTGTTCCGAGCCGCTTGGATGCACTGAAAGCCAGAAAAAAGGGCAAGAAATAAAGAGGTGCCGAACCCATGAAATTAAAAATGGTGTAGGTCATAGTTCCTTCAGTGATCCAGCCCAGAGAATTGAACAATGTCAGGAAAGCTGAAATAAGGCCGCCTGCCGTCAGAGCCGGAATAATGGGCGTCAGACACTCTGAAAGTGTTATGACAAACATATTGAAAGGATTACTGCCGGATTTCAAAGTATTGTCCGTCTCGGCAGGTTCAGTAACCGTAATTGACTTTGTAAATTCTTTGTAGACATCTGCCACCTCACTGCCAATCACGATCTGCAGCGAGGAGCCGTTAATAATAAGCTTTTTCACTTCAGTCATAGCCTCCAAGGCGCTTGTCTGCACGAGGGCAGGATCTTTTACCTGTAAGCGAAGTCTCGTAGCACAGTGTGTAGCATTCGTGATGTTTTCCGCTCCGATGAACTCAGAAATTTGCTTTGCAATCTTTGTGTTGTCCATGTTTCTCTCCCTTTCTTTCATTTGTTAACTGCATTTTCTCACTTGATTTTTTTAGATAAACACAATATAATAGACAAGTGTATAAAATTCAATGTGCAGATAACTGTATTCGTTTAATAATAGACTCTTCCACAAATCTGCCTATTATCTCAGGGAGTAAAAGTCATGCGGGAAAATGATTTGCGCGTAATAAAGACCAGAAAAGCCATCCATGATACATTTCTCATGCTTATAAAACGAAAACCCGTAGATAAAATCACAGTTACTGAATTGGCCAGAGAAGCTTATATCAGCAAAGGAACCTTCTATCTTCACTATCAGGACATTCCCCAACTTTATGAACATATGATTTTTTCGGCATTTCAGGTCGGCTTTCGAAAATTTGACGCCTATTCGCTGTTATTGGAAAATCCGGCTGGATTCCTTGAAACATTCCAAAATCAAATTTATCACAGTAACAGCGAACTGAAGACCCTCCTACGACCGGGTGAGGTAAAAAATTATCAAGTTGTGATTATAGACATGCTCGTTCAAGAAACTTACGCCAGAGGTATCTTTACACAATCTACCGATAATGATGTGTGCCTGACAGCTCTGTTCGGAGCCATGTTAACTATTATGCCAAACTATGATAAAGAACAGAAAACCGTGGAAACAGTCTTTTCCAAAATGGCCAACGCTGTATTAATGAAATATAATTAATTGCAGTACCTTGAAATAGAGCTGTTCTGAATTTTACAAAATCAATCTCCAGAGCAAGCCTTTAACAGCCAGAAGGAGACTTTGAAAAAGATAACGAATTAGTCTGGGCACAGCTGCTTCCTTTTCCAGAAAATCAGGACGTCGCTCAATCATCTAAATTGATGATTATGCGACGTCCTTGATAAAATATTTCTCCTCTATAGCTTATTTCTGTATTCGTTGGCGGAGATCCCCACCACTTTTTTGAAGACTCTGGAGAAATGAGCCATATCGGAAAATCCCACTTCCTCCGCAATATCTCCGATCCGAAGCCCGGGCTCCTTTAACATTTCCTTAGCCTTTTCTATCCGAACTCCGTTCAGGATCTCCGAAAAATTCTGCCCCAGATACCGGTTTAAAAGTTTGCTTAAATGCCACTGGCTGACATAAACCTGATCCGCCACATCCGACAGCTTCAGCTTTTCACTGCAGTGCTCCTCAATGTAAGAGACCGCGTTTTTCACCAGAAAGCTTCCTGCGGCGCTGTCTGCGCTTTCCTCTTTCACCGTCTCGTCCTTCCCGCCTGTCTCTTTTTCAGGAGCCTGCCGATCGTCCCTCTCTTTCAGTCTGGCGGTCATGACAGACAGCGCCTCCTTTATCTCATTCATCTTAGAAGGCTTTAAAAGAAATCTTGTTACCCCCAGACTGATGGCCCGCTGGGCGTAATCAAAGTCCCTGTATCCTGTCAGGATGGCTATCTGAGTTCCGGGAAATTCAGACCGAATCGCAGCGATCATGGTAAGACCGTCCATACATGGCATCCGGATATCTGTAAAGATAATATCCGGTTCTATCTCCCTGATCAGTTTCATTCCCTCTTCACCGTTTAATGCCATGCCTGCCACAGCGCAGCCAAACCGGTCCCAGTCAACACTTTTCCCGAGTCCCTCAACAATGATCGGTTCATCGTCAATAATCACTACTTTATACATGACGTTTCCTCACCCCTTGACCGCACCTGCCGTCATACCTTTGATAATATACTTCTGCAGGAAAATGTACACAATAATAACCGGAACTACTACTAACGTCACAGCCGCCGCCATCAGGCCATAGTTGGTTCCCTCCATGGATGTAAGCTCATTGAGCAGTCTCGTGATCGCCCACATATCTTTCGTCCGCAAGAAGAACATCTGCGTAAACAGATCGTTGTAACTCCACAAAAAGGAAAATATAGCCACCGTCGCAAAGGAAGGCTTTGTGAGCGGCACAACTACTTTAAAGAAAGTCTGGAAAGCGTTGCTGCCCTCCATGTAGGCCGCCTCCTCCAGCTCGATAGGCAGGCTCTTTATGTAACCGGTGAGCACCACAATGGCAAAAGCCAAATTGCCCGCGATCTGCGGCAGGATCACCGACAGCATAGTCAAAAACCAGTTTCCTGTGTTGGCAATCCCCCACCTTGTCTCCATTCTGGACACCGGAATAATCGTTGCAAACACCGGAAACATCATTGCCGCCAGCACAAGAGACTGTAAAAAACGGTTAAACTTAAACCGATAGCGCACCAACGCAAAAGACGCCATCCCCGCCAGCATGATCACCATCGCCGCCACCGTACAGGAAATAAAAATACTGTTTCTGTAAGCCCCCAGAATATTCAGGTTCTGGAACGCCTTCCTGTAATTTGCCGTCGTGAACAAGTCTCCGAGAGGCAGAGAGAAGGAATCCGCCAGAATTTTATCTTTCGCCTTAAAGGAATTCTGTATCACCCATATGATAGGATATATCGTCGTCAGCGCCCAGAAGATCAGCACGATATAGATCAGTACGGAGGATATCCTAAATTTTTTACTCTTCATCATCCATTCCTCCCTAGTAATCTTTTTCTTTGAAAATACGGTTCACGATCTGTGAGGTGACAACCCCGAGCACCACTAACATGATCGCAAGCGTCGCGCCATAGTCCACATTTTTTGCTTCCATCGTCTGATAATACATATAAGTTCCTGTGAGGAAAGTTGTCTTGAGAGGCATTCCCTTAGGGAACATAGTCCACGGCAGGTCAAACACCTTCAACGCCCCTGTCACTGCCAGTACCACGCAGGTACAAATCACATTGTGCAGAAGCGGCAGCGAAATATAGCGCACCCGCTGAAACCGCGTGGCCCCATCGATAGCCGCAGACTCGTACAGCTCCTCCGAAATATTGTTGAGTCCCGTGATCAGGATCACAAAATAAAAGCCCACATACTGCCACATCACCGGCAGCATCATCGTAAACAGCGCGAGCCCCTCGCTCTTCCAATCCGTGAGCGTAGTCTTCCCCATAGCCTCCAACAGTTGGTTCAACATTCCTTTATCGTACAGGAAAATCAGATTAAACAGCAGACCGAGAGCCGTGGCGGAGACAACGATAGGGAAAAAGAAGACTGTGCGGAAAAACTTCCCGCCCGCCTTGATGTTGTCCACAAGCAATGCCAAAACGATGGCGATCCCCACCTGACCCACGATCGTCACCACCATCATGATCAGCGTATTTCTCAAAGAGATTCCCACCACCGGATCTTGAAACAGTTCCACATAATTCAAATACCACGGATCATTCCACACCGCATTCGCCTGCCCCAGAGTTTTCAGCTTCTGAAAGCTGCTCACAATATTCATGAAAAACGGATAATACAGATAGACTACCATGAACAAAAATGCCGGCGTCAGAAAAACGATAAGTGGTTTCTTATTTTTATATATATTCGCACCCATCCAAATTCACCCCTTGCTTGCCGCAGAGGCAGGGATACCCTCCCTGCCCCTGCTGAATCTGTTTCATTACCTTTCAAACAGCGTTCGTTTTCTAATTAGATTACTGCGCGTCCTGATAGGCTTCTAACCCCTGTGCCACAGCGTCCTGCGCCGTCACTCCTCCGGTCACGATCTCGGGCATCCCGTCAAAAGTGGATACTCTGCAGTCCCCGTTGAAGATATCCTGTACCGCCCCTGTCAGGGAGGTCGCGCCGGACATCATCTTCATCGCTTTCACCTGAAGAGGATTGAACTGAGCTTCATCAACTTTCGGCGCATTTTTCAGCGCAGACGCTGTATGCTGTGCAAATAACGGTACGATCTCATCGGATGTCATATGTTCTACAAAACTCACTGCCGCTTCTCTCTTTGCGGGATCATCCCACGCTTTAGCTGAAATATAGTAACCCATCGAGAGACCGCCGATCAGGTCTGTGGCTTTTCTGTTTCCCTGTCCGGGCACATAAGTCACATCAAATTTTGCAAGTTTATCCGCATCCAACGTCTCGGGATCTTCCGGATCAGACTGGCAGGAGTTCACGATGCCGCCCACTTTCCAGGAACCGTCGATCAAAAATGCCGCTTTTCCGTCCATAAACATTGCGAATGTCTCATCGTCTGTTGCAGACAGTGTATTGTCGGGGAAATATCCCAGTTCGTATAACTCTTTGATGTCGTTCATACCTGCCACCCAAGCGGCGCCGCCTTCACTGTCCACCGATGTCGGCACCTGAAGGTGCGTATCCGGTGAAGTATGATTGAAGATAGAGAACTCCCACCAGTAATGAGGGATGTTGCCCAGTGCACATGCGATAGGCGCATACCCTGCGTCCTTAATCTTCTGGCAGTCTTCCTTGAACTGATCCCAAGAGTAATCTGTTCCCGGCATGGATACTCCGGCCGCTTCCAGCACTTCCGTGTTGACAAACATCGCCTCCCAGAAGCCGTTCACCGGAACCGCGTATTTCTTGCCGTCCACTAAAGATGCCGTGATCAGATCATCGTTCATATTTGCCGCATACTCAGGATATTCTTTACGGATCTCATCGATGGAAACCACCTTGCCTGCCTCAATGAAGTTGTTGGCATCCGCTCCGTTGAAGAAGAACAATACATCCGGTTCAGAACCCGTCTCGAAATCTGTGAGTACCCTTGTCTTAAATGTTTCATCCGAAGTAGCCGAAGCGTCTTCCACTGTGTTTCCCGTCTCTTGTTCCCAAGCGGCCACCGCGTTTTTGAAATTCTGTGCGTTGCCGTCTTCCCCCGCAAATGTAGTCGTCACATTCAGTTTCACGGAATTTCCCGCAGACTCTTCCTTCGCACCGACTCCGCAGGCTGTCAGCGAAACTGCCATTACGGCCGCCAACGTTAAAGCTATCATTCTTTTCTTCATTCTCTTCCCTCCCGTTTCAGTTCAATATTCACTTGTTTCATACTCCTATCATAAAGGATTCCGGAAGGAATTGTAATGACGGGATTTGTTATTATTTGTCTTTTATTGTTCTCCTGCATTGTCTATTTTGACTATTATTGTGCTGACAGTATGTCCATTCTTGTCACTTTTGATGGTGAGTCCGCATTCATCCCCGTACAGAAGCTTCAGTCTTTTGTTCACATTTCGTATGCCGAGACTGGCGGAGCGTATTTCTTTCATATCCTTTTCCCCCAGCAGATGCACTATCTTCTCCATGTCTTTTTCCGTCAGCTTCCCGTTGTTCATCACTTCGATCAACAGCCTGTCTTCTTTTTTCGATATCCGGATGTGGATTTTCCCTTTTCCCGCAAAATTCATGCCGTGTTCGACGGCATTCTCGATGATCGGCTGAATGATCAGGCGGGGAACCATCACCTGAAGACAATTCTCATCAATCTCTTTTGACACCTCCAGTTTTTCCCCGAACCGTCTGGAAATGATATACAGATAGGCATCCGCATAACTCATCTCCTCCGAGAGGGGGATGAGCTGCTGCCTTCCCCTGTTCATGGTGGCCTCCATCATAGTGGAGAGCGCTTCTATCATCGCGCTGATCTTATAGTTTTCCGCCATTCTGGCTTCCCAGTTGATGATCTCCAGCGTGTTGTTCAGAAAATGCGGATTGATCTGGGACTGCAGCGCCATGATGTTGGCATCCCGCAGCGCTAATTCCTCCAGATAGATCTTCTCAAACTGGTACTGCAGTTTGTCCGACATGCTGTTGAAAGCCTCGTCCAACTCCGCAAATTCCTCGTGTCTGATATCCGTTTCCACATGAAAACCGTAATGTTCCTTCTCAATCTCCTTATAGGCATCCCGCAGCGCTTCAATGGGCTTGTTTACACTCTGGTGAAAAAAGTAGAACACCACAACGATCAGGGGTATCATGAACACCACTAACATGACCAACAGATATTTGATCACCACCGTCTCCCCGGCGATCACTGTCTCGTCCAACGTCACCGTATAAGCCGTCTTATGCCAGCCGCTGTCTAAGCGTCTGTAAACATATGCTTCCTTACCCCTGTTGTAGTAAAGGGGCTCTTTCATATCGCTCTCCCCCTCTAACGCAAGGCAGGGATCCTGCTCATACACCTGAAAAACAGGGATGCCGTCGATAAATACATCTCCCTCTTTAAAACCCCAGATAGCCCGCAGTCCGCCGAACATATCCTCCACATTCAGCTCCATCGTCAGCACGGCAAAGGGTTCGAAATTACTGTCCACAATATTTCTGACCATGTACATCCTGCCTCGAATATTCACGAAAGCGATGGCGGTGTCCAGATCTCTGCTGAGTTCCATGACTTCCTCGAGAGCGTATTCGGTAAAAACCTTCGCATCATAATAGTCCTGATAGGTCATACAAGCGTTCTCAGGATCATGGATGAAATACAGATAAGTCAGATTAAAGTCTGTATTGACCCGGTAATGCTGGATGATAAAATTCGAGGCGGCACGCCCCAGCTTCACATCATCCCCGTCCTGCAGGTATCTGGCGTAGCCCTCTTTCAAAGTGGGCTGATAGGACGCCTCCTTTGAGGACTCTATAGCCTGTTTCAGCCTGAGCTCACACAGTTCGATGGATTTGTCCGCGGATGTCATAATGGTGTTCTGGATCTGCCTATCCATCCTCTTTAGCACGAAAAAGAGCAGCATCACCGAAATCAAAAGAAAGGGAAGAAACCAGCCGGCAGCCAACATCTTGATCATACTCCATTTCAGCTGTCTGTTTCTTCCCGCCTTTTTCATTGTTCTTCCCTTTCGTCCGTATTGCCTGCCGTTATATTTTATAATTCCAGAAATCCCTCAAAAATACCGCAGACTTCTCTAGCCTCCTCCATTTTCGGCATCTCACAGAAAATCCTGAGAAGAGGCTCCGTTCCGGAAAATCTGGCCGTCACCCAGCCGCCGTTTTTGAAGTAGACCTTGCAGCCGTCCAGATAGGAAACCCGCTCGACCTCGAAGGGCAGTTCCGGCAGTTCTTTCGCCTCCAACAACGTCTTTTTGATGCGTTCCTTCTTCTCCTGATTAAACTTGTAATCCCGCTCCTCCATAAAGATCTTGCCGCACTCTGTCTCAATGTCGTCAAAGATCTCGGAAAGCTTTTTCCCTGTGACAGCCATCATCTCCACTAACAGGGCCGCCGCGTAGATCCCGTCCTTCCCCTTGATGTGGCCGCGGACCGTGAGACCTCCTGAGGATTCTCCGCCGATCACTGCTCCGGTGGCGTACATCTTAGCCGAGATATGTTTGAAGCCTACCGGCACCTCGTAACAGCTCTCGCCGAATTTCTCCGCCAGCATGTCCAACATATGCGTCGTACATATATTGCGGACCACCGGCCCTTTCCAGTTTCTGTACTTCACAAGATAGTAGTACAAGAGCACCAGTATATCGTTGGGATGCAGAAAACGCCCCTTGTCGTCAATGACGCCGATCCTGTCCGCATCGCCGTCCGTGGCAATACCGATATCACATTTTTTATCCAGCACATAATTCTGCAGCGCCCGCAGCGTCGTGGCCGTAGGAGCAGGCAGCTTCCCGCCGAAAAGTGTGTCATGCCTCTCATGGATCGTCTCCACGTCGCACCTTGCCGTCAGTAAAATGATCTTTAAGGAAGTCTCGCTGACACCGTACATCGGATCAAGCGCCACTTTGAGGCCTGTCTCTCTGATCTTTTTCATATCCACCGCCGAAATGATCTCGTCCAGATACTCGTTAAGCGGATATATCTCCTGAATCAGCCCCTCTCTCAGCGCTTCCTCATATTCCATCTCCTCCACCGGAATATCTGTTATATTCTCTATGTAAGATTCTATATCGGAGGTCTGCGTTTCATCCGCATCCCGCCCGCCGGCCGTAAATACCTTGATCCCGTTATAGATCGCCGGATTATGGCTGGCCGTAATCATCATGCCGTAGGGAAGCTCATGTTTCATCACGTAGAACATCACAAGGGGAGTGGGCGCCGACTTGTTGATCAGATATGCAGTGATTCCCTCTTTAGCAAACACCATGCCGGCCCACTGCATCGCCTCCTTGGATAAAAAACGCCTGTCATACCCTAACACGATCCCTTTCCCTGCAGTCTGCTCCGCATGCATTTTATCCGCCAGAGCTTTCGCAAGTATCTGAATATTTTCTTTCGTAAAACCATCCCCAATGACGGCTCTCCAGCCGCCTGTTCCGAATTTGATCATCCTCTCTCCTCCCCCATCACGATCCTGACCCTATGTTCCGTTCCCTGTGCCATCACAGGAATCTGTTTCACCCTCTCTCCGTCAAGCCATATCTCCTTTACCCCTTTCATGACTCCCTCCGGATTTTCCACCTGAATATGGAACACGACGTTGCGCCACTGCCTTTGCGCGGAAAATTCTTTCCAGTTCGCCGGAATACAGGGATCGACCTCAAGATGATCCATCTGCGGCCTGATCCCCAGCATATACCGCGTAGAGGAAAAATACGCCCAGCCGCCGGTGCCCGTCATAAACGGATGTCTCGCCCGGCCAAAAGCCGTATGGTCTTTCCCCATCACAAACTGACAATAAGAGTAAGGTTCCGACTCCCTTATCTCTATCTTATCATTTTGGTAGTAAGGACACAAGGCATTAAAAAATTCCATAGCCCGGTCCCCTCTGCCCAATTTGCATTCCGCCGCCCACGCCCAGGGATTTGGATGGGAAAAGATAGCCCCGTTTTCCTTGATGCCGGGATAGACCCTTGTGACAAAACCGATATCGTCGTCGGGAACCGTGTAGGAGGGCGCGTTTAACATAATGCCGTAGGGCGTGAACAGATATTCCCTGACGCTGTCCATGGCCTGTCTTCCCTTTTCTTCACAGGCGGCTCCGGACAACACCGCCCACGCATTGGATTCCAGATGCACTCTGCCCTCTTTGTCCTCGGAAGTGCCGATCCGCTTTCCGTTTTTTGTGATGCCGCGGATAAACCATTTCCCGTCCCAGAGCTGTTCATCACAGATCCTTTTCACCTCATCCGCCATCTCCCGATATTTGCGGACATCCTTCTCCCGTTTCAGATACTCCGCCGCCTCCAGAAAATTCTCGAGAGCCCAGTAATGCAGGAATGAGACAAGAGCGCTCTCCCCGCCGCCCAGATTCAGACAGTCGTTCCAGTCCGCCCTGAGTCCTTTGCAGACGCCGCTCTCCCCCACCTGTCTGTGGGAAAAATCAAGGATCTTCATCATATGTTCGTAGACAGTGCCTTCCCCGCCGTCCGCGTAGGTGATCACTTCATCCAAAAATTCCGTCTCGCCGGTTTCCTTCACATATTCCACAATAGCGGAGACTAACCAAAGCGCATCATCGGAACAGGCGTCCTTCAACCCGTGGATCATATTCTTTTTGTCAAACTCCGGTATCACCGTGGGCGATTTGAAAGGTTTTACCGACACATCCGGCTCAAACCACTCGGGCTCAAACAAATGCAGGCCGTAGCCCTCCGACACCAGTCCCCGCAGCAATTCCACAATACGTCTCCTGCACTTTTCCGGGTTGGAATGAGGGATCGCCATAGCGTCCTGAGCCGTATCGCGATAGCCCAGCCCCACTCTTCCTCCCACTTCGATAAAGGAGGCGAATCTGGAAAACATGACATTGATCTCCGCCTGATACAAAGTCCAGATATTGGTCAGTGTGTTTAACCCCTGATTCGGCGTACGGATCTGAAGTTTTGAAAGCTTTTCCTCCCAGAAAGCCGCCATATCCGCATAGGCCGCATCCACCGCAGCAAAATCACTGTACTTCTCTCTTATCTTTCTTCCGTCCTCCCTGCGGCCTTCCCCCAGAAAAAACAGGATCCTTCTCTCTTCCCCGGGCTGCAGCGTGATATTTTTCTGCAGGGCCCCACAGTGGTTGTTCCCCTTCTCAAAGGAACCGCTGCATGCTCCGTTCACCACCGCCGCCGGGTTATCCTCAGTCCGGTAAGCTCCCAGAAATTTATCCCGCAGACAGTCAAAACCGTCCGGCGTTTCACTCATTGCAAAGTATTGATATCCGAACTCCTCATAGAAAAGATCATGCTCAATGATACCGTCCTCAAAACTGCTGCCGGCACAGTACAAGCTCATTTGGAAATTCTGGTTGTCAATCATAATATGATGAAAAGAAAATTCACAGTAGGAAAAAACCTGCAGTTTTCTCGGCCTGTCCCCCGTGTTCTTTATCTTCACATCCCAAAACTCCACCGACTCCCCTCTTGGCACAAAAAGTTTCTCACTGGCGTAAATGCCGTCGTAAGAGCATTCATAGACCGAGTAGGAAAGCCCGTGACGGCAAGTATATTTCGCCTGATCCAAGGGTTTCCCCACAGGCTGCCACGAAATGCTGAAATAATCCCCGCTCTCCGCATCCCGCAGATACACATAATGTCCCGGTCTGTCCATAGGAACCGCGTTCCCTCTGAATCTCGTCACTCTGTGGTATTCCGGCGTCTTATAAAACATATAGCCGCCGGCCGTATGATTCACTACCACACAGGTATCCTCCACTCCCAGATAGTTGGTCCATGAGACCGGCAGATCTACCCTGTCGATCACATACTCTCTTTTTTCATCCTCAAAATGTCCGTACTGCATAAAAACCTCCCCTGCTATACCCCGTTTTTCCTCTATACTGCCGTTTCCTTTTTCCGTTATTGCAATTACCGGAAAATTTACCTCAAGCTATCACTTTCAGTATATCGTGAAACATTATTTTCCGGTATGGCGTTTTATGTGAATATTTGAATATTTTTGCCTAAAAATCTCATGACAGAAAAAAGGAGAGCCGCCGCACCTGTGTGCGAAAGCTCTCCTGTCTTTTCATATGCTGCAGATCTAATTAGAAGATTCTTCTGATTGCCACAATGTTTCTGTAGTTTGCTCTGGAAACGATAATACCGGTTTTCTTAGTCGATGCATGTACGATCTGGTTATCGCCTATATAAAGCGCCACATGGCCGGAGTAACAGATAAGGTCGCCGGGCTGCGCCTCCTCGAGGCTTGCAACCGCACTGCCCACATGTCTGTCCGCGGAGGACGAGTGAGGCAGATCTACTCCAAAGTTCTTGTATACGCTCATGACAAATCCGGAACAGTCCGCCCCGTTGGTCAGGCTTGTGCCGCCGTACACATAGGGATTTCCTTTAAACTGCAGTGCAAACTGTGCCACCGCATTGCCGGAAGCGCTTCCGCCGCCTGCGGGAATGAAGCTGCTTGCGGAGTTGTAATTCTTGCTGCCGCCGGACTCCGGCTTCGCCGCATTTGCGGACGCCGATGCCTGCGCCTTTCTTCTCTCTTCCGCTTCTTTTGCCAGTCTTGCTTCCTCTTCCGCTTTGCTCTCCGCCTTTACGAAATCTGTCCGCAGATCCACATAATCTTTAGATACCCAGCCGTAGCCTTCCTCGATATCCACTTTGACCCAGCCGTCCTGTTCTTCCACAACGGTCAGCTCTTCTTCAATAGGTACAAGTCCGAGCACCGCTGCTTCCGTGGAAGCGTCTTCTCTTACCTTCAGTGTGGTAGTTGTAACGGTTGCGATCCTTGTGCCGATCTCTTTGGCAAGATCCACCGCTTCTTTCCCCGTCACGCAATACTCTGCTTTTACATAACCTGTCACATTGCCGGAACTGATCTCATACCAGCCGTCTTTCTCGGAAATGTATGTGCCCACCGACTTGTCATATAATTTCCCGACAACTTCGCTGTTCTCACTTGCATCGCTTCTGATATTTACATACCTTTGTACTTTCGCAATAACAAGGTTAGAAAATTCCTTTTCTTCATCCGTCATCGATGCCGCTTCCGCCGCCGCTAACTCCGCCGTGGACTGGGTATCCTCGATGACCTTTTTTTCGATCTCTTTCACAGGATCTGTTTTCTCGGTTTCCGACTCTTTCTTTAAATCGGTCCCGGAAACCGTACTCTGCGTTTTCTCCGATGTCTCATCGGAAGAATCCGCATCTGACTCCGACGCAGAACCGGTCTCTCCCGCTGCAGAAGATTCTGTCACTGAAGCCGATCCAGCCGCAAGCGGAAGGTCCAATGCAGAAGCGGATACCGCTGCTTCCCCGCTTTTTTGTCCTGTAAGCTGTGATGTAAGCAGAACGTTCTCCGCCGACATCTGATCCTGCGCTGCAGAATTCAGACTGCCGGATGCCATCGCCTCATTGGACGCCGCATTGGCAAGGGTTGCTATCACTGTATTCTCTATGGCCGGCTGCTGCGTTTCGCCTTCCTGACGCTCCGCCCGCGCAAGCGCTTCCTGTTCCACCTCTATCTGCGCAAGCACCTGCTGCACTTCCGCTCCCTTTACTATGCTTGCCGAAACGATCGTTCTCGGCATTGTTTTCTGCTCTTCCAGATATGCCTTCATCTCAGACACCGAAAGCTTCAAATTCTCATCCAATCCGGCCTCCGCCAGAACTCTCTCCTGAATCTTTGCAAGAGTCACGCCGTTTGAAAAAGTCACGCCTATACCTGCTGACGGCATAAGATCCGAAAGATTCTCCGCCTGAACTGCCATGCCCATCGTAGACGCCATAATCACGGCTGCCATTCCGTATGCTGTTATCCTTCCTTTTTTGTATGTCATAAGACCCCCGATCACCTAATTATTCTGCTGTAATTATTTCTATTTTTGTACGATTTATTACAAAATTGTTAAATCTGTTAAATAATATAACATCTCCTCCGATATTTGTCAACGATAGTTTTTGCCGGAAATTCTGAAATTTTTCTTATGTAAGCCCAATCATTTTTTTGTAACAATTCCATATTTGGTGGTATGATTCGACATATTTCTTTTGGCACGCCATATTTGGTGGCGCAACGGTGCACAAAAATAAAAAATATTATTTTCATATCTTTTTTTTTCGAAAAATAGTATGCTGAATATATAATACAGGCAATTGTAAAATTACAAGCGTTTATAAATTATAAAAGGAGGATTTCTATGAATAAGAAAGCTCTTATCACCGGCGCTTCCAGAGGCATCGGCGAGGCCATTGCAAGAAAACTGGCAAAGGAACATTTTGATTTGTATCTGACCTGTATCCATTCGGAAGAAAAGCTCTATACTCTCGCCGCTCATCTGGAGCAGGAGTACAACATCTCCACGGGAGCTTTTTTGTGCGATATTTCCTCTCCAACGGAGGTGGACAAACTGTTTTGCCACATTCCTTCCTTAGACGTTCTTATCAATAACGCTGGGATCTCCTACTTTGGACTGCTCTCAGAAATGAGCGTGGAGGCGTGGAATCAGGTGATCGACACCAATTTAAGCAGTCTCTTCTATACCAGCAGAAAAGCCATCCCGCTGATGCTTGAAAAACACCGGGGCCGCATCGTCAACATCTCCTCTGTCTGGGGAGACTGCGGCGCTTCCATGGAGGTTGCCTACTCAGCTTCTAAGGGCGGCGCAGACAGCTTCACAAAAGCTCTGGCAAAAGAACTGGCGCCCTCCGGCATTCAGGTCAACGCCGTCGCCTGCGGTCTGATCAACACGGAAATGAATGCAAGACTTTCTATGGAAGAAAAACGCGCTCTGATCGATGAGATTCCGGCGGACCGGATGGGAAATGCCGCCGAAGTGGCGGAAATGGTGTGGGCCGTGCTTTCCATGCCCGTCTACACGACGGGACAGGTCTTCACGATAGACGGGGGCTGGCGTTAAGCCCCCTATTTTTCTGTTCTGATCCTTCTTGTGACAGCGACGCCAAAGCCGTTTGGGCCAACATGGCACGAAAGGCACAGTGGCAGTCTCGCCGTGAGCAGTTCCCATCCCGGAAACTCCTCCCGTATTTTTTCCGTCCACTCTGCGATCATTTCCTCCTCCATACAGGAGTGGGCCATCTGCAGACAGACCTCGCCTTTCTCCACATACTCCCTGAAAGAATCTTCAATCTCCGTCCGGACAGCCTGCAGCATAATACGTCTCGCCGCCTTCATTCCTCTGGCTTTCTCATAAGCGTCCAGCCGTTCCCCTTTCACAAGAAGAACCGGTTTGATATTCAGCATACTGCCGATTGCAGCCGCCGCACCGGTGATGCGCCCGCCGCGCTTTAAGTATTTCAGCGTATCCACGGCTATATAGATTGCACTGTCAAGCGCCTCCCTTTCCAGCATCTCTTTTATTTCCGCAGCGCTCTTTCCCTCTTTTGCAAGAGCGACACCGTCAAGAACCATCAGTTTCTGGGGAAGAGACACTCTCTTGGAATCCACCACCTGCACCCTGCCGCCGTATTCTCCGGAAAGCGCCTGCGCAGTCTCAAAGGATTTGCTTAAACCGCTGGACATCGGAATATAGACGACCTCGTCATGCCGTTTCAGCAGCTTTTCCCACCGTTCGGTCACTTCCCCCGGCGACGGCTGGGAGGTAGAGACCTGCGCATCTTCGCCAAGCTTCCGGAAGAACTCTTCGTGGCTTATATCTTTTCCCTCATAATATATTTTACCGTTTATAATAAATGACATGGGCAGAATCTCCACGCCGTATCTCACACTCTCCTCTTGTGTCAACCCCGCATTGGAGTCTGTCATAACCGCAATGTCCCGCATAGAAAAACCTCCTACTACAATGTATTTATGGTTAATATCCCTTACAGCCAGTAAGGAATTAT
>CAJTNC010000020.1 GCA_910577955.1 uncultured Lachnospiraceae bacterium | reverse complement strand
TTTCCGGGTGGCTCTGAAGCGGGAAACTGGTGGCTCCCAAGGGGGATAATATTCACTGATCCTCCGGAGAGGGTTTCGGGACTATTTTGAGAAGAGAGGAGAAGAAAATGGGACGGATTGATTTACATATGCATTCTATCTATAGCAACGACGGGGATTTTGAGCCGGAGGAGATCGTAAAAAAATGTGATGAGGCGGGTATCGGGATCATGGCCATTGCGGATCATAATTCCTGTCGGGCTGTGCAGGGAGCCGTTGCCGAGGCAAAGAAAAGAAATATGAGCTGCATTCCGGCTATTGAACTGGACTGCTGTTACAAAGATGTGGATCTGCATGTCCTCGGCTATGGCATCGATGTGTCAGACAAGCGGTATGCCGAATTGGAGGAAAGGCTGGCGGAGGAAGAGCGGGCCAGTTCTGCACCCCGTCTGCGGATGATGCGGGCGAGAGGACTGGTGATAGATGAAGAGAAGGCGTATGCATTAGCGCACTACGGATATGTGACGGGGGAAGTGATCGCGGAGGTGGCTTTGGCGGATGAAAGAAATAAGGATCATCCGATGTTGAGGGAATACCGTCCGGGCGGTAAACGCTGCGACAACCCTTACGTGAATTTTTACTGGGATTGGTGCGCAAAAGGAAAGGAACTCTATATTCCCATTCATTTTATCAGTCTGGAGGAAGCGGTGGAACTGATCCGCTCTTCCGGAGGGGTACCGGTGCTGGCGCATCCCGGGAATAATATAAAGGAGCGGGAAGATCTGCTTCAGGAAGTTGTGGAAAGCGGGATGGAGGGCATAGAGGTATACTGCAGCTATCATAACCCCTGCCAGACGGAGTATTATCGAAAAAAAGCGGATCTGTTTGATCTGGCGGTGACCTGCGGCAGCGATTACCACGGGAAGACAAAGCCTTCCATCTTTTTAGGAAAGCTGGACTGCGGCGGGGAGGAAGAATATATCGCAGAGGGTCTGCAGAGGCTCGGGCTTTTGCCGTAAAAGGTTTATCCCGATTTATCCTCGTTTTTTTCAGAAAAACTTGACAATACTTTACCGGACTACTATAATGAAGTGAATTAAATAAATCATTAAAAACGATGACGGAGACAGTACATCCATTTGGAAAGTCACAGAGAGCCGCGGGGGCTGAGAAGCGGTACGAGTAGAATGGCCGGAATATCACTCCCGAGTTGCTGCACCAAAGCAGAAGCGAGTAGATGCAGACGGGTTCCTCCCGTGACAGAGGACGCATATGTTGGTATGTCGTGGATGGAACGAGAAGAGGAAAAAGATTTTAGAAAGCCGACTATGCGAGTGAGCAGGTCGGCTTTTTTGATGAGAGAAGGAGAGAATATTATGAAAAACACGGTTGAGATCAGATGGCACGGAAGAGGAGGACAGGGGGCGAAGACGGCGGCCCTGCTTCTGGCGGATGTGGCTTTCAAGACAGGAAAGCATGTGCAGGGATTTCCGGAGTATGGCCCGGAGCGCATGGGCGCGCCTATCACGGCGTACAACAGGATAAGCGAAGACCCGATCACGATCCATTCCAATATCTATGAGCCGGATTATGTGGTGGTGGTGGACGACAGTCTGCTTGCGGGCATCGACGTGACGCAGGGGTTAAAGAAGCAGGGTGCGGTGATCGTCAATACAGAACAGACCAAGGAGGAGATCGCGGCGAAACTTCGCAGACACGGATGGAAGGGCAGCGTCTATACGGTTGACGCGAGAAAGATATCTCTTGAGGCCCTCGGCAGATATTATCCGAATTCCCCTATGCTTGCGGCGGTGGTTGCGGTGTCGGGAGTTGTGACGCCTGCAGAGTTTTTGAAGGAGATGAAAGATTCTTTTGCCCATAAATTTGCGAAGAAGCCGGAGGTCATCGAGGGCAATATGAAAGCTCTTGAGATGACTTTTGAAGCGCTTGCGGAAGATGGGGCAAAATCTGTTAAGAAAAGCGCATAAAAGGCATAGGATGAGACGGCTTGCAGGGAGCGTTCCTATGCGCCTAAGAGAAAGGAAATGACAACCAGATGAAAAGTAGGGATATTCATGAAAAGAGTCCGTGGCAGGACATCACAGAGGGGAATCAGATCTATGAACCTGCCACATCCAGAAATTTTAACACGGGAGAGTGGAGGGTTTCTACACCGGTATATGACAAGGAAAAATGCAGGCAATGTCTGCTGTGCGTGCCGGTCTGTCCGGATTCTTCCATTCCGGTCTCCGAGGGGAAGCGGCAGGAATTTGATTATGATCACTGCAAGGGATGCGGAATCTGCGCGAAGGTGTGTCCTTTTGGCGCGATTGAGATGAAGGAGGGCAGATAAATGGCGATCAGAGAACGTTTATCCGGCAATGAGGCTGTGGCCTACGCCATCAAACAGACGGCTCCGGACGTGATGCCGGCCTTTCCCATCACGCCCTCCACGGAGATTCCGCAGTATGTGGCAAATTACATAGCAAACGGAAAAGTGGACACGGAATTTATCCATGTAGAGAGTGAACACAGCGCTATGAGCGCGGCCATCGGCGCGTCGGCGGCGGGTGCGAGGGTGGTGACGGCCACGTCTTCCTGCGGTATGGCTTTGATGTGGGAGGAATTGTATGTGGCGGCCTCCGATCGGCTTCCGGTTGTGCTGGCGCTTGTGAACAGGGCGTTAAGCGGGCCCATCAATATCAACGCGGATCATTCGGACAGCATGGGTGCGAGGGATGCCGGTTGGATCCAAATCTATGCGGAGTCCAATCAGGAAGTGTATGACAATTTCTTGCAGGCGTATCCGATCGCGGAGCATGAGGCGGTGCATCTGCCCGTGATGATCTGTCAGGACGGTTTCATCACCAGCCACGGCGTGGAAAATATCCTGCTTGCGGAGGATGATAAGGTGAAGGAGTTTGTGGGAGAATACCGTCCTGCACACTATCTTCTGAACGAGAAGGAACCGATGGCGGTAGGGCCTTACGCGGTTTCCAACTACTATATGGAGACGAAGCGCGGCCAGCGGGAAGCGATGAAAAATGCCAGACAGGTTATCTTGGAAGTGGCGGAAAAATTTGAGCAGATGACCGGAAGAAAATACGGCTTTTTTGAAGAGTACCGGATGGAGGATGCGGAGTATGTCATCGTCCTCATCGGCTCTGCGGCGGGCACCTGCAAGGCGGCGGTGGAACGGATCCGAGAGAAGACAGGAAAGAAAGTAGGCCTTTTGAAAATCAGAGTGTTCAGGCCCTTCCCCGAGGAGGAGCTGGCAGCAGCGCTCAAGGATAAGAAGGCGGTGGCGGTGCTTGATCGGTCCGAGATGTTTTCCGCCACAAGCGGTCCTCTGGGGGCGGAAGTGCGGGCGGCGCTCTACAGCGCGAAATCTCAGGCGGAAGTGGTGAATTATTTCTATGGTCTGGGCGGCAGAGACATCACGGTGGAGGATTTTGAGGAAGTTTACGGAAAGCTGGAGGAACTTGCGAGGACGCATGTGGTGAAAGATATGTATGCTTATATCGGGTTGCGGGAGTAGTTGTCAAACTGTAACAGAAAAATGCAGGTGATTGCGAAACTCATTGATTCTGTCGTTTGGCCGTGCAAAATATACGATCAAGGCGCAGGCACGTTTTCACTGCGGTTCGACCGCAGCGGACACATAAGGCGCCAAAGTACGGCGCCTAAGTGCCGGCGGTCTCACAGCGCCTGCTTATTGATGCGTAAATTTTGCACAAGCAATACTTGCAGAAAGAGGAGTTTCGCAAATGACTGACAGAATAAATGAGATGAGAGGAAACTAAATGGAAACAGCATATAATTATAAAGAAGTGATGAGCAGAACGGAACGTCTGGCGCCGGGACACAGAATGTGCGCGGGATGCGGGGGGACCGTGGCGGTTCGCGCAGTGCTGCGGGCGCTTCACCCGGAGGACAGGGCGGTGATAGGCAACGCCACCGGGTGTCTGGAGGTATCCACTTTTATGTACCCCTATACCGCCTATGAAGACAGTTATATCCACAATGCCTTTGAGAATGCCGGAGCGACTATGTCCGGCGTGGAGACGGCTTACAGGGTGCTTCGCAAAAAGGGAAAGCTTGATAAAGATTGTAAGTTTATTACCTTCGGCGGTGACGGCGGAACTTACGATATCGGCTTTCAGTCGCTCTCCGGCGCTATGGAAAGAGGACATGACATGGTCTATGTCTGCTATGACAACGGCGCCTACATGAACACCGGGACACAGCGTTCCTCGGCTACGCCGCAGTTTGCGGATACTACCACCACGCCTGCGGGGACGGCGTCAGCCGGTAAGGTGCAGGTGAGAAAAGATTTGACGGCGATCATGGCGGAGCACCATATCCCCTATGCGGCCCAGACCACCTTCACGTCGAATTTTAAGGATCTGCACACGAAGGCGGAAAAAGCGATCTATACGCCCGGAGCAGCGTTTTTAAATGTGATGTCCCCCTGCCCGAGAGGTTGGGGCTACGAATCTTCGGAGCTGATGAACATCTGCAAATTGGCGGTGGAGAGCTGCTACTGGCCGCTGTATGAAGTGGTTGACGGAAAGTGGATTTTAAACTATGAGCCGAAAAACAAGCTTCCTGTGGAGGACTTTCTTCGTGCACAGAAACGCTTTAAGCATCTTTTTAAGCCGGGATGCGGGAAACTGATCGCGCAGTTTCAGGCAGAAGTGGACACAAGGTGGGAAGAGTTGAAAAACAGGTGCGGGGCTTGAACAACATAAATCTTGCGGATTTTTACCATCTTTCGGTGTATGCTATCAGAAAAATAATATATAAAAGATAATGATAGGGAGCTGCTTAAAGAAAAGCGGCTCTCTTTTTTACACTTTACGTCTGTGATGTTTGGTGTATTGAAAATACCGCAGCAGATGAATAAAATTGATTTATACATGAGCGATAGGAGGGGAAATATGTGTACGAGATTTGTTTATAACGGAGACAATACAATTGTCGGATTTAATTTTGACATGGACCTTTCTGTGTGGACACATACAGTTATTGCAGAAAAGGACAGGTTTTTTATCGGCATTAAAATGCCGGATAATAGGTACCATTCTTTTCATGGAATCAATAGAAACGGGAATGTCGGGACTTTGGGCAACACGGGTTTCTTTTGTATATTCTGTGAAAGAGAATCGGGTTTATTATGTTTTAAATAATGACTTTATGAATGTTGCACAATATCAGTTTGACAGGAATCAGAAATAAAAAACGGTTGATTCGGCATGTCGGATAATTTACAGCAGAAAATATTCGTTTCACATCATTCCTGTTATCGCGGCATGAATATAATTCCGATATAATATTCAGGATATTAGGCGTTTGCGAAACTCCGCTTTCTGAAGTATTGCTTCTGCAAAATTTACGCATCAATAAGCAGGCGCTGTGAGACCGCCGGCACTTAGGCACCGTATTTTGGTGCCTTATGTGTCCGCTGCGGTCGAGCCGCAGTGAAAACGTGCCTGCGCCTTGATCGTATATTTTGCACATCAAAACAGCAGAATCAACGAGTTTCGCAATCACCTATATTCAGGATATATAAAAAGGAGTGAGAAAATGCAGATATCGGTATGCGATGATGAAAAAGGATTCAGGGATATGTTTGCGGAAAAGATAAGGAGACTTTATCCGGAGGCAGACCTTTTACTGTACCGGTCGGGGGAGGAACTGCTTATGTCAGCGAAAGAGCCGGATATCCTGCTGCTTGATATTCAGATGCCGGGAAAGAACGGTATGGAAACCGCAAAGGAGCTGCGCAGGAAAAACAAAAATGCAATTATTATTTTTGTGACTGTTTTGGAAGATTTTGTGTTTCAGGCATTTGACGTGGGGGCATTCCATTATCTGGTAAAGCCTTTTGATGACGGGAAATTTGCAGAGGTACTGCAAAATGCCGTAATACAGTTTGAGGAAAGAAAGAAGTTTGCGGATGCGGGCAGAAAGGATGCACAGCCAAGCCTGATGATAACCACAGGCGGCCAGCATATCACTGTCAGGCTGGAGGATATCGTATATGCGGAGGTATATGATCGGAAAGTGATTCTGCACACAATGGATTCAGATATAGAATATTATGGGAAAATGAAAGAACTGGAAGAAAAAGCAGGGGATGAATTTTACCGTACGCACAGGTCGTTTCTTGTGAATTTTGGGTTTATCAAGAAATATGATGCAACGTCTGTCTATCTGGAAAAAGGTCAGGCGCTCATGGCAAAGCAGAATTATGCAGGGTTTGTGAGACAGTATCTGAGGTACAACCAGAGGAAAGGGAGAAGATAGATGGAACACGGGGAACTATATTGGGAGGCAGTGTCTGCGATTTGCGCTATGGTATCAGCGTATGGAACGGGATATATCCTATTCCGGTTTGCAAAGCTGTTCATGCAAAATAAAAAGGGGGCGTTCGGCATAGGGATCGCATATTTGGCCGTAATGCTGATCCTGTATTTTGTGCCGGTCGAGATAAACATATTTGCAACATACGGAATAGGGATATTGTCGGCGTTTGTCGTCATGTGCAAAGCAGACCGAAGGAATTACAAACAGAAAGCCTTCATAGCGGCGACATTTTTTTCTCTGCACTGGATGTCAGAATACATGACGAGGATCGTGACGAATGCCATATATGATATAAAAGCTGTATCTGATATCTTTTACGCAGCAGAGGGGAATCATGCGGTAAAGATTTTCATATTTGGCGGAGTGGAGCTGTTGGATGTGGCAATCGGTTTTGCGGTATTGGGAATCAGTGTGGGATATATCGTAAAAGCATATATATACAAAAGAGAGAATTTGAGCATGAAGGAATTATTCCTGCTTACCGTGCCTTCGGTCACGGGTATGACCGGGTACGGAATCATGATACAGTATCAGACCAGTTCGGGAAAGAGTTGGATGACGCCTATTTCCGGCTTATACAACGGGCTGGCATTTCTGTACTTTGGCGTATCCATCGTTACGATAGTGGTCGTAACCGTATTGTTCCAGAACATCAAGGCAAGGCAGGAAGAAAAAATGCGCAATGAGCTGCTCGCCATGCAGGTTGACAGTATAGAAAAGCATATCGGGCAGGTGGAGGATCTGTATCGGAGCATACGCAGCATCAGGCATGACATGGCAAACCATATCCTTACGCTGGAAAGGCTGTATGCCGGAAACAATGTGGAGGAAGCAATGGATTATGGAAGGGACTTGAAATTTGCCCTTTCTCAGATGGCAGGGGAGATAAAAAGCGGGAATCCCGTGACGGATGTAATCCTGCAGGAAGCAAAAAACGAAGCGGAGAAAAGGAACATACGCTTCCGGTCAGAGTTTTATTATCCTGCGGGCACGAATATTAACGCCTTTGATGTCAGTGTGATATTGAGCAATGCCTTGCGAAACGCGGCGGAACACATAATGAAATTTCCGTCGGAAGATGAAGAAAAGGGCAAAACGCCATATATATCCGTCATTTCTTACCACAGGAAAAATGCCTATATGATTGAAATAATCAACAGTTTTGCCGGAAACCTTCAATGGGATGAAGAACATGGTCTGCCTGTTACCTCAAAGGAAAAAGCGGACAGTCATGGTTATGGATTGTCCAATATCCGCATGGTGGCGAGGAAATATTCCGGGGACATAGCCATTGACTTACATGATGATGAATTCCGCCTCATTATTATGCTGATGATGGAATAAAAAACCTCTTGTGTCGGAAAGCAAGGTCCGGCATAAGAGGTTTTTTATTGTGGGTTCACAGCAGAAAAAGGTCGGTCTGCCGCATATCGCTTTAGTTTGCAAAATTTAACTCCGAAAAAATAAAATAACAAATCTAAAATTTGGACGGAAAAACGACACAGTAAAAGGATTCAATTTCAAGGTCAAGGAGGAAAAGAAAATGACAATTAACGGAGTAAACGGAGCAAACACACAGATGGGGCAGATGGGGATGAAACAGGCAGTGGATTCCTACAGCCGGAATATTCAGAATGAGATCGCCAATGCACAGAAACAGCTGCAGGAGCTTTCTTCCAACGAGGAAATGACGCCGGAAGAAAAGATGAAGAAGCGGCAGGAGATTCAGCAGCAGATCAGCGAACTGAATATGCAGCTCAGGCAGCACCAAATGGAACAGCGGAAAGAGAAACAGCAGGCAAAGAAGACATCTACGGATGATATGCCGGGCGGAACAAGGGGCGGCAAGTCAGGCGGTAAAAGCGCCGGTCTTTCTCAGGCAGGCATGACAGCGATGATTTCGGCAGACGTATCCATCAAACAGTCAAAAGTGCAGGGCAGCGTAGGGGCAAGGATGGAAGGCAGGGCAGGAGTCATTGAGTCGGAAATCAAGCTGGATGAAATGAGCGGACAGGATACGACGAAAAAGCGGGAAGAACTTGCAGATGTGGAAGAGAAGGCAATGAAAGCCACAGCTTCACAGATGGAAACGCTTGGCAAAGCAAACAATGCTATGGCAAACATTGCCATGGAAGAAGCCGCTGAAGCTGACAGCAGGGACAATAAGACTTCCGAGGCAAAAAAGGAAAATGCAAAAGAAAATGTATCAGAAGACGGTAGTGAAGCGGGTAAAGATGCGGATGTATCCGCAGAACAGCAGTCTGCCGTATATACCCATGTAGATGTCCGCTTGTAAAGGAGGGAAAACGGATGTCAGGGATAAATTTTAACGAATTTAATGAATTTAATGAATATCCCATTTTTTCTTGCCGTAAAAACAAATAATCATTATCTATTTTGCACAAAATGTACATGTACAATTTGTGCAAATCGTAAAACTTCCAAAAACACGCATTAAAAGACAAAACGATCATATAAGTGTGTTGATTAAACCATATATTATGATATAATGAAAAATAGCGAAACATATAATGCCGAATTATATGAATTATATGAACGTTTCATAAAAACAAAAGGAGGGCTTTATGAGTAAAATTGACGAAATCTCGAGAGAAAGCTGGATCATGTCAACTTTCCCTGAGTGGGGCACCTGGCTTGTGGAAGACATCGAAAACGAAGTTGTTGAGCCGGGGAATGTTGCCATGTGGTGGCTTGGCTGTACCGGGGTGTGGTTTAAGACGCCGGGAGGGGCGAACATCACCATTGATCTCTGGTGCGGAAACGGCAAGAGAACCCATGGTGACGGCAAAATGAAAGTGGGACACCAGATGGCAAATATGTGCGGCGGCCGCGCGATGCAGCCGAATCTGCGAAATGTGCCCTTTGTGATCGATCCTTTCGCCTTTAAGCAGGTGGACGCGGTGCTTGCAACCCACTATCATCAGGATCATATGTCCGCAGAGTGGGCGGCTCACGTGATCCAGAGCGGCATGACCACCACAGACGACAAAGGCAATGTGATTCCGGTTCCTTTCATCGGACCTAAGAAATCCGTGGAGACATGGTTAAAGTGGGGAGTTCCCGAGGATCGCTGCATCACGGTGAAACCCGGCGATACGATAAAGATCAAGGACATTGAGATCGTAGCTCTTGATTCATTTGACAGAACCTGTATCGTGACGACGGACAAAACAGGGCCTGACAGGGAAGAATTGACAGGGGTATGTCCCACGGATATGGATGACAAGGCTGTCAACTATCTGGTGAAGACTCCGGGCGGCAACATTTATCACTCCGGCGACTCTCACTTCTCTATCTACTTTGCAAAACACGGCAAAGATTACGATATTGACGTGGCTTTTGGTTCCTTTGGTGAGAACCCCATCGGTATGCAGGACAAGATGACATCGATAGATGTACTGCGCATGGCGGAAAATCTGAAATGTAAAGTTGTAGTGCCGATCCACTGGGATGTATGGACTAACTTCCAAGCCGACTGTGAGGAGATCAAACTGCTCTACGACTTCAAGAAAGACCGCAACGAGTACAAGTTCCATCCGTTCTTCTGGCAGGTGGGCGGCAAGTACGTTTATCCGCAGGATAAGGATAAACTCTACTACCACCATAGAAGAGGATTCGAGGACTGCTTCGAGGCGCCTCAGAATATCCCGTATCGTTCCTGCCTGTAACAGGTAAAGACCATAATGGTGCATGACTGAAAACTGGAGGAGTAGCATGTTAAAAGAGTTTGTGGAGAAAAACCATTGTAAATTTGCCCAGAGCGCAAAGGATTGGAGAGATGCGGTCCGTATGAGCTGTGAAGTGTTGGAAGCGGACGGTACAGTGGAAGAGAATTATAAGGAAGACATCATACGCTGTGTGGAAGAGTACGGTCCTTACATCGTGATCATGCCGGATGTGGCGATGCCTCATTCTCAGGAATGTGCAAAGGGCGTGCACAAAACGGCGATCGCGTTTATGAAACTGGAAGAACCCGTCAGCTTTGACCCGGAGGATCCCGAAAAGGATGCAACGCTGTTTTTCACGCTTGCATCCTGTGATCCCAGTCAGCATCTGGACAATATGTCCAGACTGGCGGAACTGATGTCTAACGAGGAGCTGATGGAGGAACTCAAAGAGGCAAAGACGTCTGAGGATCTTCTTGCACTTGATGAGAAATATCTGAGTTAGATCAGATGAAAAACTGAAATGGCATCCGGGAAGGGTAGTCGGATGCTGATCTCTATAGAAGGAGGAGAAAATATGAATTTTTTAATGAACGCATGGTCATACTTCGCGACTAACATTTTGCAGCAGCCTGCATTTATGATCGGACTTATCGTTATGCTGGGGTACATACTCCTGAAGAAGCCGTGGTATGATGTGCTTGCGGGGGTTATCAAAGCAATCGTAGGTTATCTGATTCTGACGGTAGGTTCCGGCGGACTGGTCAATAACTTCCGCCCGGTGCTTGTAGGTTTAAAAGACGTTTTCCAGATCGACGCTATGGTAATCGATCCCTATTTCGGACAGAACGCCGTGACGGCAGGTGTGGAAGAAGTATTCGGAAAGGGCTTCGGCGATGCTATGATCCTGCTGCTGATCGCCTTTATCGTAAATATCCTGCTTGTGCGTTTCAACAAGATCACGAAACTTCGCGCGCTGTTTACCACAGGCCATGTGCAGGTACAGCAGGCGGCAACCGCTTACTGGCTGATCATGTTCGCACTGCCCGGTCTTTTGACAAAACATGTGGCGATGATCATCGTTATGGCGGTTATTCTGGGCGCTTACTGGGCAGTAGGTACAAACCTTCTGATCAAACCTTGTCAGGAAGTTACGGACGGCGCAGGCTTTACACTGGCGCATCAGCAGATGTTCGGTGTGGCGTTCAATTATTGGTTAGCTGAAAAACTGTTCGGCAAGAAGAAAGACGGCAAGGAAGTGAAAAAGATCGACGACATTGAACTGCCGGGCTTTATGAGTATCTTTAATGAAAACATGGTTTGTACTTCTATTTTGATGTTAGCGTTCTTCGGAACGATCCTCTGCATTCTGGGAAGGGATTATCTGGTAGCAGGCGGTTTCTTAAAAGAAGGCGCAAGTATGTTATTCTATGTGATTCAGACCTGTTTGTACTTCTCCGTATATCTGGCGATCCTGCAGCTTGGCGTTCGTACTTTCGTGACAGAGCTGACAGCATCTTTCCAGGGTATTGCGGATAAGCTGCTTCCGGGTTCCGTACCGGGCGTAGACTGTGCGGTTATCTTCGGATTTGGTTCCGCAAATGCAGTGCCGCTGGGATTCCTTGCAGGATTCCTCGGACAGATCGTTGCTATCGCAGTGCTTATCGTGTTAAAGAGCCCCGTGCTTGTTATCTGCGGATTCGTGCCGGTATTCTTTGACAATGCGACCATCGCTATCTTTGCAAACGAGAAGGGCGGTATCAAGGCAGCGCTTATCCTGCCGTTTATCTCCGGTCTCTGTCAGGTGTTCGGTTCCGCGCTCATCGCAGGCTGGGTTGGTATGGCAGCTTACGGCGGATACCTCGGTATGTGGGACTGGGCGGTAGTATGGCCGGTTATGACAGTGCTCATGAAGTTCTTGAGCTATGCAGGCGTTGCGATCGTTGCAGTCGGACTGCTTGTCATCCCGCAGCTTCAGTACCGTGCGGACAAAGACGGTTACTTCCTTGTGACGGAAGACTATGAGAAATATAAAGAAATGAAAAATAAATAATGAAGAAGGAGAATGGTTATGGCTAAGGAAAATATGACTTTTCTGGTGTGTTGTGCAAACGGGGCGGGTTCCAGTCTGATGATGAAAATGACAATGCAGAAAGCATTGGATAAGGTTGGAATCAAACCGGGCAAAGTTCATCATTGCGCATTGTCTGAGGGAAAAACCGCTGCGGCACAGTACGACGTGGTATTTTGTGCACAGAATTTTGCGAATATGTTCAAAGATGCTGAGAAGAAGGGCACAATCGTGATCGGGCTGCGCAATATTATGTCTGTTCAGGAAATGGAAGACAAGATGAGAGAAAAAGGTATTATCGAGTAATGCGGGCACAGGCGCCCTGCCTTCCGGCAGGACGCCTGTAAACCGGTTGACAGGAATATTTTAGTTTCAGGGCAGCATGCGGAGGTCGGTATGAAAAGGGAAAGAGCGTACGTGGAAGGAAGAAGGCGTCAGGTGTTGGATATGCTGCAGAGAAACCCGCAGATTCGTATAGACGAACTGGCTAAGAGACTGAGCGTGTCGGTGGTGACGATCCGGAGAGACCTCCAGTATCTGGAAGAGAAAAAACAGATCACCAGATTTTACGGAGGAGCGGCCGTATCGAAAGAGGCGGCGGGCTATGTGGACGACGTCACGATATACAGGGAACTGATTGCAAAATATGCGGCGACTCTGGTGGAAGACGGGGATACGATCTTTATCAATACGAGCAGCAATGCGCTGGATCTTATCAGGTATATCAAAGGAAGACATGTGACGGTTATTACAAACAACGGCAGGGCGATCAGTTACGAAAAGGCCGAAGGTGTGGATCTGATTCTGACGGGAGGCGAGGTGCGGCATCCGAAGGAGGCGTTAGTAGGGGATTTTGCCACCAGAAATCTGCAGAATATTTTTGCAAAAAAAGCTTTTATGGGCTGTGCGGGGATCAGCAGTGCGACGGGCATGTCCACGGAGATCGCCAACGAGGTGAACGTCAATCGGCTGATGATCGAGCATACGACACAGACAGTCTATCTGATGGCGGATCACACTAAAGTAGGACATAACAGCAGTTTTACAAGCTGCGGCATCGATATGGTAAAACATCTGATCACCGACGAGCTGGCTTCCGCGGAGGAACTGGAACAGATGCGGGCGTTGGGAGTCGAGGTTTATCAGGTGAGAAAAAGTGATTACTGAGGAGGTTTGGTTAAGATTATGAAAGCGTATGCTTTGGGATTATATGAAAAAGCAATGCCTTCCGAGTTGTCGTGGAGGGAGAAACTGGAGGCGGCGAAGGAAGCGGGCTATGATTATGTGGAACTCAGCATCGATGCTTCCGAAGATAAGATCGGGCGGCTTGATATGCCGAAAGAAGAACGTCTCAGGTTGGTGGAATTGATGTACGAAGTGGGGATGCCGATCCGTACCATGTGCGTCAGCGCCCTGACCAAATATTCTCTGGGGAATGACAAACCGGAGTACGAGGCGAGGGGAATGGAAATTTTGGAAAAATCCATTCAGTTTGCGGATGATATCGGAGTGCGGGTGGTGATGATCCCCGGCTACGATGTATATTATGAGCCGTCCACGCTGGAGACAAAAAGGCGTTACCTGAAGAATTTGAAAGCAGGCGCAGAGATGGCAGAGAGAGCGGGTGTGATTCTGGGACTGGAAACCATGGAGAACGAGTTCATGAACACCGTGGAAAAAGCCATGAAATATGTTGTTTTATGCGGCTCTAACTACTTGAAAGTCTATCCCGATCTGGGCAATCTGACGAACGCTGCGGTGCAGTACCGGTCAGATGTGCTGGAGGATCTGGAACTGGGACGGGGAAACATCACCTCCCTTCACTTAAAGGAGACGCTGCCGGGGAGATACCGGGAAGTGCCCTACGGTACGGGACATGTGGATTTTGAAGCGGCTATTGAGAAGGCGTGGGAGATGGGGATCCGCAGATATGTGACGGAGTTCTGGTATTTGGGAGCCGAAAACTGGAAAGAAGACCTGCGTTTTGCCTATGATATGATGACAGGTCTTTTAGACAGGCAATGTATTTGAGGGTACGGGGAAGCAACTGACGGATGTGACGACAAATAGAAGTGAGGATGTTGAAAAATGAGAGTAGAAAAAAAGGTGATATCGAATCTGACAAAATGTTATGCGATCGCCCCGCTGACTTATCAGGGGGAGCCCCATTTTCTGGTGGCGGCGGAAAAGGTGGACAAATGTCTGCTCTTTGACGCGGACGGAAACGAAAAAGATGTCGTCTGGAGCGAGCCGGGCGGCGTGATGACAATGGTGCAGGTGCCGGACAGCGACGGACAGTTTTTGGCGACCCACAGATTTTATTCCCCCAATGACTCCAAAGAGGCCAAGATCGTTATTGCAACGCCTATTGAGAAGGGAAACTGGGAGATCAGGACGTTGGTGGATTTGCCTTTTGTGCACAGATTTGATATTCTGGTAAGGAACGGTGTAAAGTATCTGATCGCCTGTGCCCTTAAATCTGATCATGAATACAAAGAAGACTGGAGATTTCCGGGAAAGGTTTACGCAGCGGTGCTTCCCGATGATCTGAGCGGATTTGATGAAAAACATCAGCTTTCCCTCACAGTGATCAAGGATAATATGTTAAAGAATCACGGTTACTACAGAACCGAGGAAAACGGGGTTCCCTGCAGCATTATCTCCTCGGATAACGGGGTATTTCTGTTCACGCCTCCGGAGAGCGCGGAGGGAGAGTGGACTATTGAGGAACTGATCTCCGACGCAGCCAGCGACGCGGTGTTAGTGGACTTTGATGAGGATGGGGAGAGAGAACTGGCGGTGCTCACACCCTTCCACGGAGATACGATCCGCTTCTATAAGAAAAAAGACGGCGTGTTTAAACTGGACTATGAGTTTGAGGAAAAGAGGGAGTTTTTGCACTCTCTGTACGGCGGTATGCTCTGCGGGAAACCGGTTCTTGTGACAGGACACCGCAAAGGACAGAGGGATCTGATGATGTTTACTTACAATAAGGAAAAAGGCGCTTACGAGATGGAATGCATCGACAAAGACTGCGGTTCCGCAAATATCTATCACTATGTGAAGGACGGTAAGGATATGTTAGTGTCCACAAACAGGGAGATCGACGAGGCGGCGCTTTACACGATCACAGAATAAAAGTGGAAAAGGAGAGAAAAAATGCTGGAAGAACTGAAAAAACGTGTCTATGAGGCCAATATGCTGCTGCCGAAATACGAGTTGGTAACTTTCACTTGGGGGAATGTCAGTGAGATTGACAGGGAGAGCGGGCTTTTTGCGATTAAGCCCAGCGGCGTGGATTACGATAAGCTGACGCCGGATGATATGGTGATTGTGGATTTAAGCGGCAACAAAGTGGAAGGAAAATATAATCCTTCCTCAGATACGGCAACCCATGTGGAATTGTATAAGGCGTTCTCTAAGATCGGCGGTGTGGTGCACACCCATTCTCCGTGGGCGACAAGCTGGGCGCAGGCAGGACGGGCGATTCCCTGCTATGGGACGACCCATGCGGACTACATTTACGGCGAGGTGCCCTGCGCTAGATGTCTGACCGAGGAAGAGCTAAAAGACTATGAGAAAAATACAGGACTTCTGATAGTGGATTTATTCAAGGATAAGGATTACGAGGCGGTTCCGACTGTGCTATGCAAAAACCACGGGCCTTTCACATGGGGAAAGGACGGCCATGAGGCAGTGCACAACGCGGTGGTTTTGGAGGAAGTGGCGAAGATGGCGTCCCGCTGTGAAATGATCAATCCGCAGGTAAAACCTGCGCCTCAGGAATTGCAGGATAAACACTATTTCAGGAAACACGGTGCGAACGCTTACTACGGCCAGAACTGAAAGGAAATCAAAAGATAACGGGAGAACAGCAGACATGATAAAAGCGGTGATTTTTGATATTGACAATACGCTGTACGATTTTGACAAAGTGCACCGGACGGGGATGAACGCACTGGATGTCTACATGAAGGAGAATTTTGATATAGAGTCTGAGCAGACCGAGGACCTTGTGAAAAAGTGTATGGGTATCATCGCGGAGAGAACCGGGGATACCGCGGCACAGCATAACAGACTGCTGCGGTTTCAGTGTGTTTTAGAGCAGCTTGGCAGTACGGACTATCAGAAGGCGATGGAAATGTATCATGTCTACTGGGACACTGTGATTGAAGAAATGGAACCGGAGCCCGGGCTGATATCGTTGCTTGAGCGGTTAAAGAAGCGGGGGATCAGGCTGGGAATCGGCTCCGATATGACCGCCTATATACAGTACAGGAAATTGAAAAAAATGGGCGTGCTGCAATATATGGACTTTCTTGTCATGAGCGAGGAAGCCGGAGCGGAAAAGCCGACACGCCGGTTTTTTGAACTCTGTCTGGAAAAAGCGGGCTGCGCCCCTGTAGAGTGCGTCTTTATCGGAGACAGTCTGAAGAAGGATGTGATAGGCGCTGCGGAGTGCGGGTTGACGGGAACATGGTATAATCCGAAAAACAGAGAAGCAAAAGAGGCGGCCGGGTATCCGGTGATAACGTCTTTTGAGGACTATCTGCGGGGAGAGGAACAGGAAGGGGACAGATGAACATACAGACAGTGTTTTTGATGCTGTTAGGCGTGGTGGTCTTTGTGATAGGCACAACGAATATTAGGGCCTATCTGAGGCAGCGCAAGCCGGGGAACGTGCTGGAGGGAAAGGTACTTTTCACCAGACTGGTTGAGAAGAGGGATAAAGAGGAGAGGCTGATACAGCGCTATTATGAGCTTAGTGTACAGTGCTTTGCGGCCGGAAAGACCTTTCAGGAGAAAGTAAACAGTACGATGCAGTATGAAAAAGGAGATATAATAAAACTGGTGCGAAGAGACGGCGGCCTTGCGCTGTTTTCCGATAGGGCTGTCACTTTCGGAACGGCGTTGGCTATTACACTTGCGGGAATGGGCCTTGCGGTTTTTCCGGTGGTGTACCAAAGAAACGGTGAGCGGGACGCTTCGGTAGTTCTTGTATTGTTATTGATGCTGGGGGGAGTGATCGCTCTTTCTTCCTTTCTGCGGGAGCGCAGAAAGAATCTCACGCAGATACAGGGAGAGATCATTGATGTCCTTTACTATAGGCGGGGCGAGAACAAAAGGTTTTCCAAAGCGTCGGAGTCTTATTTTCCGGTAGTGAAGTGCACCCTTCACGAGAAGGAAAAAGTGTTCCTTTCCGCTTATAATTCCAACACAAAAGGAGCCTATAAGACCGGGACAAAATTAAAGCTATTTTATGATGAAGAGCAGGGGAGGATCGTGGAGAAAAAGGCGAGCCCTGCGCTTGTGGTGCTGGCGGCCGCATTTTGGCTGATGGCCCTTGTGGGGATCGTGAGCATCATAGGGTCAATTTGAAAAGACTACTTGCCTGTTCCACGGATATTTAGTATATTTCTATTATAGGAATCAAAGAGATAAAACCGAAAGGAGCAAAGACATGAGGGTATTTTCTGGGAAAGCGGCGTTTAAAGGCGTTGCGATCGGAAAGATCAGGGAGTTTGGCGGAAAGAAAGTCGAGGTAAACAGGACTTCCGTTTCCGATGTGGAGGCTGAGATCGCTCGGTTTGAGGCGGCCAAAGAGACCGCATCAACGCAGCTCGGCAGTCTGTATGAGAAGGCTGTTGCCGAGGTGGGAGAGGAGAATGCGGCGATTTTTGAAGTACATCAGATGATGTTGGAAGATGAAGATTATCTTGACGGCATTAAGGGGATGATCCGGGATGAACAGGTAAACGCAGAGTATGCTGTCTCTGTGACCGGACAGAATTTTTCGGAAGTTTTTGCTTCTATGGATGATGATTACATGAGGGAGCGGGCGGCCGATGTGAAGGATATCTCCGCGAGAGTGATCAGGATTTTGGCAGGTGTGGAAGAAGGCGGTGCGGAAATGGATGAACCCGCTATTTTGGTGGCGGAAGATCTTGCGCCCAGCGAGACGCTGCAGCTTGACCGCAGCAAGGTTCTTGCTTTTGTCACAAGAAAAGGTTCGACGAATTCCCATACGGCAATCCTTGCCAGAACAATGAACATTCCGGCTCTTGTTATGGTGTCTGAGGCGGAGAATGTGGACGGACTGATGGGCATCGTGGACGGCAAAGAGGGAAAACTGATCGTGGAACCGGACGATGAGGTGTTAAAAGACTATCAGGATAAGATGGAGGCTCAGAAGAAAGAGCAGGAATTACTTAATTCCCTGAAGGGAAAAGCCAGTGTGACAAAGGACGGCAGAAAAGTAAACCTCTATGCGAATATCGGCGGCGTGGAGGACGCGGAAGCGGCTCTCGACAATGACGCGGAGGGTATCGGACTGTTCAGAAGTGAATTTTTGTATCTGCAGAGCAACGACTTCCCCACCGAGGAGGAGCAGTTTGAAGCCTATAAAGCGGTGGCGGAGAAGATGGGCGGAAAGCGCGTGATCATTCGTACATTAGATATCGGTGCGGATAAGCAGATTGGTTATTTCGGACTGGATAAGGAGGAAAATCCGGCGCTGGGCTATAGAGCCGTGCGTATCTGTTTAAACAAGAGGGAAGTGTTCAAAACCCAGCTGCGCGCTTTGTGCAGAGCTTCCGCGTACGGCAGGATCGCCATCATGGTGCCGATGATCATTTCGGTGTGGGAAGTGCAGACAGTCAAGGAGATCTTAGATAAGATCAAGGTAGAACTGCGGGAAGAGGGCAAAGAAGTCGGTGAGATCGAGTTCGGCATTATGATCGAGACACCGGCATCCGTTATCATCGCTGATGAGCTGGCAAAGGAAGTGGATTTCTTCAGTATCGGTACGAACGATCTGACACAGTATACGCTGGCTATCGACCGTCAGAATGCAAAACTGGATATGTTCTACAATGCGCATCACCCGGCGATCCTTAGGATGATCAAGATGGTGGTGGATGCGGCTCACAAGGAAGGTATCTGGGCCGGTATCTGCGGCGAACTCGGCGCGGATACGACGCTCACGGAAGAGTTTGTGAACATGGGTGTGGATGAACTGTCAGTATCTCCTGCGATGGTACTGCCGGTGCGAAATAAAATCGTAAACATGTAACGGCACAGAGCCGAACATTTTCGAGAGACAGCTCTGTAAGGGAATAGAGCGAATGAATGATATTAGGTTTCGTCCGGCCTATACTCTTGACAGAGCAGAGATTATACTTGATAATAGATAGAAGCAATAAACATATACAAGGAGGATTTACATCATGAAAGAATTCAGTTACACAGTTCAGGATGCGTTGGGAATCCACGCACGTCCGGCAGGACTTTTGGTGAAGGAAGCAGCGAAGTATCCCTGTGATATCACGCTCAAGTGCGGCGAGAAGAAAGGCAGCGCAAAGAAGATCATGGCTGTTATGGCTATGGGGGTAAAGAAAGATATGGAAGTTACCGTTGTGTGCGAGGGGGATGAGGAAGACGCAGCAGCGGCAGCTTTAGAGGCTTTCTTTAAGGAGAATCTGTAAGATTGGATTTACAGAGAAAAAAGTTGGTATTTCTGGATATAGACGGAACTCTTATACCGAGAAGCCAGAAGATGAGTGAGAAGACAATACAGGCGCTGAGGCAGGCGCACGCGGGCGGACATATTCTCTGCATCTGTACAGGGCGGACTTACTGTGAGATGCCGGAAGAGATGAAGAAGTTTGACGGTATAATATGCGCTGCCGGTGCCTGTGTTATGTGGAAAAACAGAATTTTGCTGGCACACTATTTTTCGGATCAGGAAAAGAAACAGGTGATGGACCTTCTGGAGGAGGCGGACGCAGTCTATACAATGGAAGGCTTTGATGATCTCTACATGAAAAAAGAGAACTATGAGAGCTTTGTTAAGAGACTTGACGGATGCGATGAGGAAGAACGGGAAATTTTGAAACTGTTTGAGAGGACATGTTTTTGTGCCGAAGTCGAAAAGATGGAAAAGGTACATAAATGCTCTTATTTTTATGCCGGAAAAGAGGATGAGTGGTTCAGAGAGCGTCTGGAAAAGTGGGGTATGGGTTTAGCCACCTTCAGTCAAGGCGATGCGAGAGGGAACAGCGGCGAGATTACAAAAAATACTTTCACAAAAGGATCGGCAGTGCGCCTTCTCAGTGAGTATCTGGAGATTCCCATTGAGGATACGATAGCGATCGGAGACAGTGAGAATGACCTTGCGATGCTGCGGACGGCGGGTATCGGGATCGCAATGGGAAATGCATTTGATTATGTGAAAGAAGCAGCCGACGATGTCACAGCTTCCGTGGATGAGGACGGCGTGTATCATGCTTTTAGAAAGTATGGGCTGATTTCTTAGAAGCTCCCAAATGAATACCGATCGTTTGGAAAAGGATAGAAAAGCAATAGAATGAGCAGCGATATTGTAAGAAAGAAGATCATCTTTAAGGGAAATGTGCAGTTCGTCGGATTCCGTTTTCAGGCCAAGTACCTCGCGGATACTCTGGGGCTTACCGGTTATGTGGAAAATCTGCCGGACGGCAGCGTGAGGATGGAGGTGCAGGGCAGGGAGCGCACGATCGAAGATATGATCATCTGTCTGCATCAAAAAAGACCGATCCGCATAGAAACCATGGAACAGGAATATCTGTCTCTTGAGAAAAAGGAGAAAGGTTTCCGGTATATGTGGTGAGGATCGGCCTGCCGGCTTCTTCACAATACGCTTTCTATTGTATAACAGGGAAAGAAGGCGATACCTCGAATTAAAGCTGAGAGTATACCTGATTCGTGATAAAAGAGGGTGCTGCAAAATCATCTGATTTCATGATTTTGCAGCACCCTCGTTCTATATAAATGAAAATTCAAAAAATAAGGCGGAAAATCACAGGCACTGACAGGAGCAGGATCGATCCTGCCATGCATGCGACAATTACTGTCCGGAACTGCTTCTTTTGCAGTTTTGTCATATTTCTATACCATATCATAAAATACCACCTCCGAAATTGATATTTCTGTTTGTCGATTATAACATGTGATTATTGTGGAATCAATTTATTTTTTCGGAAACCTTTGGTATATATGGATGTAAAAGCTGTTATTACATTGACGAGACTACGAAAGTGTAGTACAATGAATAAAAGTAAAGGAGAATTATGGTATGATTAGTTTAAGTCCGACAGAGACGGAAATTATGGAAGTATTATGGAACTCAGAGGGGATGACAAATAACGATATTGTGGTTTATTTTAAAGGATTGGGAAAGGAATGGAAAAGGCAGACAACCAGCACTTTTTTAACAAGAATGATGCAAAAGGGTCTTGTGATAAAGGAGGGGCACAGATATGCAGCGCGTTATACGAAAGAGGAATTTGAAAGAAAGCAGGCAAGAGAAATTTTGGATAGTATGTATAACGGTTCTTTAAAAAATTTTATTGCTGCATTAGACGGCGGTGAACAGATGACGGAGAGGGAGAGAAAGGAATTAAAAGCTCTGCTGGGCTTAGAGGAGGAAGCATGAAGCTGCTGTTTTTGATTACAGTGTCGGGAAGCATCTGCACAATATGCGGTATTTTGCCGCAGAAGGCGGTACGACGGTTCTTTCTGTACAGATGGCAGGAGCTGATATTAAAAATGGCGTTGCTTTTGTTTCTGATTCCGTGCCCACCGGCGTTGCTGGTAAGAAAGATCTGGGAAAATGTACGAGGACGGGCAACGGTGAGCAGAATGGCGGATATTCATATTATGCCAGACAGGGCTTCCGTGTTATTGCATGATCAGAGAATCATAGTGAACAGAGGATTTCAAATCTATATGTTGGGGACTGCTATTCTGGTGGTTGTCATGTTGTTTTTGCTGTTCAGGAAGTTATCTGGATATCTGTCAGAGAAGAGTGCAGCTATGGCGGCGGGAGTTTACAGAAGAACGAGTATTTCGGCAGAAGGACTGAAAGAATTAAAGGAAAAGGTGCATTTGAGAAGAAATATTCAGGTGTATGAGGTCCCTTTTCCGGGTGGTGCGTTTACGATGGGATTATTCCGTCCCATAATCATAATTCCGGAGGATATGCGAGGAGAGCAGAGGGATATTGTGCTGCTGCACGAGATGTATCATATAAAGCGAAATGATATCGTATTTCGTTTCTTGATGATGGCGGCTATCTGTATGCACTGGTTTAATCCGTTTATCTATTGCCTGCGACAGGCGCTTTACAGAATCTCTGAAATAAATTGTGATGAACGGGTGCTCGGACATCTGTCAGGAGAACAGAGAAAGATATACGCACGGGAAATTTATTTACAGGCAGAAGCAGTGCAGAAAGAAGGAGATGTTTTTGTAAAACTCGGAGGACATAAAAGTTTGACAAAAGAAAGGGTGGAAAATATTATGACAATAAACAAAAAAAGTATCGGTAAAACAGCGAAGCGGTTGGCAGAAGCGGTGGCTCTGGCAATATGGGTTCTCTCGTCTCTGCCTGTCTTTGCTTACAACGGAGTGACGGTTTTAAAGATTGGCGGAGAGATAGAGAATCCCCAGAAGGAATATGAGAGTTTCTATGATAGTGAGATTCTGTTGACAACAAACGGAAACTATATACAGGAGCCGATCGACATGGATATCAGGTATGAGCAGCAGTTTGTCGATGAGGATGGGAATATTTATGAGGTTGATATGGAAGGAAATGGGCGTGCGGGATGCGCTCATCCGGTATTGGCTTCCGGGGAATATCAAATACATAAGAAAGATGGCAGTGGGGGATGCATAACTACTGTATATGCCGCAAAACGCTGCGAGGCGTGTGGGCAAATATTTAAAGGGGAATATATATCAGAGTTTAAATATGCAAAATGCCCACATTGAGGAAAAGATGGGGGAGGATAATTATTGAAGAAAAGGGAGGGATTTTTTTATTGCCAGAAAATGTGGAATATATTGACACAATATGTTTTGTGTGATAAATTTAAATAGTACTACAATAATGTAGTACAAATTTAAAATGGCCATTTACAAGAGATACTGAATTTTAAAACTTTAATAAATTTTTTAAATGGAAAGGTGGGAAGAAATATGGGTAAAATGAGAAGAATGATATCTTTGCTTATGGTACTTGTTATGTGTTTGTCAGTGCCAATGCTAGCGAATGCGAAAGAAGTTGAAAACGATAAACAAAGATATGGAGAAAGGGAAGTCATAACCGTTTTGAAAACAGAGTATGCGTCGACAACGGTGACTCCCGGTGGCCAGCCTGCCGGGGGGAGTCGTTTCCCGACTGGTGGTGGCTTATATGTAAACACATCGGGAGGGCCAAGCGTTTCTGTATCATTAGGCGTTTCATGGGGAGTTGTGAGCACATCGGTAAGTGTTGGAACAGCGGGCAAAGAGAGTAGTGTGGGAGGAGCATTTTTGCCCGCTCCGGATAATACAAATTACTATGTCGCTAAAATAAAAAAGACATATAAAGTGGAATATAAAAAGATAGATATATATCAATATGATACATATATAAGAACGGTTTATGTATCTGACGCTACTTTTTATTCACAAGCTCCATATATGGAAAAGATATGAAAAATTATATCAGTAAAATGGCTTCCATATCTGTCATTATTGTAATCGGCGTAATTGTTATCTACGTGTGGATCAGTAAAAAAGAGTATTATTCAGGCGATGCGGCATGGAACGAGTTATTGTCACTGGATGCGGATGTCACTATGCAGACTTTACAGGAAAAAGGTTATATTGACGTATCACAGGTTATGGATTCACAGAATCATACGATAACCTCTTTTTTGAAAAATGCCGGGAACAGGGAAAGGGGTATTTTGAAGATTACCGGTGTGTCAGATGATAAGTTATTTGCGAAAATTCTTGTATGCGGATATAGCGGGAAACCGGAGACTATTGTAATGTGGACAATCTATCCCAATACTCAGCAGGCGGATGCCAGAAAATGCTTTGCCACAGAAACCTTCTCTGTAAGTGAGGATGACATGATAACTGTTTATTTAGAAAATATACCTGATTATTCCTTGCCTGACTGGGAATCGCAGATAAGGATAGATGAAAAATTGTATTCCTATTCTGCGCAATAGTTTTAGGAAGTAGAAAAACAGATAAATGAAAACAACCGGGAATCTGAGCAGTCGGAACAGATTCCCGGTCTTTTATTTCCGGCGTTTTGCCGCAATAGATTTCATCAGCATGGCCAACAGATAGATCGATATGGTGATGACGATCATCGTGGTAAACAGGGCGTAGACTTCCGTGGATATCTTGCCTCTTGCCATGCCGTAAACCTTGATGGGCAGCGTGGTGTCGCCTGCGCCGGTCACAAAGTAGCTGATGATCACATCATCCAGAGAGAGGGTGATGGACAGCAGAGCGCCGGAGACGATACCCGGCAATAACATCGGGATCGTGACACGCTTCAGAGTGCGGAGCTGGTTGGCGCCGAGATCCATAGCGGCTTCTTCGATGGACTTGTCGAAGCCGGCGATCCTTGCCCGCAGCGTGATAATCACGAAAGGCACGCAGAATGTCACATGGGCGATGACCAATGTCCAGAAACTGAGCGTAATGTTTAAGGTCGTAAAGGTCGCAAGGGACGCGATACCGATGACAAGTTCCGGAATAACGATGGGCACATAGAGCATATTGTCCAGCGTTTTTTTCAGTTTGAAATCATAGCGGTGCATACCGATGGCCGCCAGAGTGCCGAGCACAACGGAGATCAGCGTGCTGACTAAAGCCAGTTCCAGCGTCAGTAAAAGGGATCTCATCAGGGAGTGGTCGCGGAACATCGCGCCGTACCAGTGCAGGGTAAACCCTTTAAAGACAAGGTTGTTGTCGTTTGTGTTGAAGGAATAGCCGACCACCATAAAGATCGGCAGATATAAAAATAAATATACCAAACCGGCATAAAGAAAAGAAAGTGCGCCGGGGCTTCTTTTTTCTTTTTGTTTCATCTGCTAACGATTCCTCTTCTGGATTTTGTAATATAATTTCTATACTATGCCAAGTCTTCCAAATTTCCCACTTTCGTATAAAGCTTTAAAACGATCAGCGTGAATATGATCAGGATCACTGAGAAAGCAGCGCCGGAGGGCCAGTTTCTGGCGGCCATGAACTGATCCTTAATCAGATTTCCGAGTAACGTAGAGTTGCCGCCGCCCATGACGTCCGCGATATAAAACGCGTCCAGACTGGGGATGAACACCTGTATCGTGCCGGCGAAGATCCCGGGGGCGGTGAGCGGCAGGATCACTCGGAAAAATGTACTGATGCGGGATGCGCCGAGATCATGGGCCGCTTCCACCAGAGAGTAATCCAGTTTGGAAATTGAATTATTGAGGGGCAGCACCATGAACGGAAACAGCGCGTACACCATACCGAACAAGGTGGCACCGTCAGTGTACATCATCATGATCGGTTCGGAGATAACGCCGATCTTTAACAAAAAAGTATTGATGACGCCGGAATCCCGCAGTATATTGCTCCAGCCGTTTAAGCGGATCAACTGGTTGATCCAGAAGGGGAGCATGATGAGCAGGATGCAGAATCCCTGATACTTTTTATCAAACTTTGCCAGAATAAAAGAAAACGGATAGGAGATGAGCAGGCAGATCAGGCTGGTCCAGAAGGCCAGCACGATGGAACGCCAAATCACCTTTCCGTAAGTGGGATTCCAGAGCGCCGCATAGTTTTTGAACGTAAATATCATCTGTACACCGCCGTAAGTTCCTTTCTCGAGAAAACTGATGACGATGATGTAAACAAGCGGAAGCGCCAGAAAGAGCACCATCCACAGAAAAAGCGGACCTACTAAAGAGTAGATCTCGCTGCGGTGTCTGTTTTCGCCTGTGTTCTTTTTTAACTGTTTTCCAAATGCCATATTCGTTATCTTCCTGATTCCAGTGTTGGTTTTCCTGTTTGCGAAACGGTAATGTCCTATTCCTCTTTGCTCAGACTTCCCTGCTTTACCGCGAGATCCGGGCGATTTAACAGTGCGTCTTCAATGAGATCGTACAGTGTGTCTTCCGCAGTGTGCATGATCACGGCTTTATCCATATCCCAGTAAACTGTGACGGCGGAACCGATTGCCGGCAGGCTGCTGTGTGGGTGTTGGTTCAGACGCAGCCTCTGGCCGTTTGGCAGTGCGACCACGGTCTTCACAATGGAACCCACATAGACATGTTCCTTTACAATACCGCGAAGCCTGAAATTTTCCACCTGCTCAAAAGAATAGCAGGTATTTTCCGGACGAATGGAGATATAGATCATCTCGTCCTGCACAAAGCCGGCGCCTTTTGCGTGAACAACGCCGTTTTCTGCGGTCAGTTCAATCAGATCCCCGTCTATTCCGGTGACAGAAGCTTCTATAATATTGGACTCCCCGATGAAGCTGGCGACAAACTTTGTCTTCGGATGTTCGTAGATCTCCTGAGCGGTGCCGATCTGCTCGATAACACCGCCGTTCATAACGGCGATCCGGTCACTCATGGTCAGGGCTTCCTCCTGATCGTGGGTGACGTAGATAAAGGTGATGCCAAGCTGTTTTTGCAGATGTTTCAACTCCATCTGCATCTGTTTGCGAAGCTTCAGATCTAACGCGCCCAAAGGCTCGTCGAGCAACAGCACTTTCGGGTTATTGACAAGGGCTCTCGCGATGGCCACCCGCTGACGCTGTCCGCCGGACATCTGGTGGGGCTTTCTTCTGCCGAAATTTTTGAGCTGCACCAGATCGAGCATTTTTTCCACGCGCTCTTTGATCTCGGGTTTCGGCACTTTCTTTTCCACCAGCCCGAATGCCACATTGTCAAAGACATTCATGTGCGGAAAAAGTGCGTAAGTCTGAAAGACGGTATTGACATTGCGCTTATAAGGCGGCAGGGCGGTCACGTCGGCCTGCTCCAAATAGACGCAGCCGTTTGAGGGCTCCTCAAAACCGGCGATGATGCGCAGCGTTGTGGTTTTGCCGCAGCCGGAAGGACCAAGCAAAGTCAGAAATTCTCCCTCGTACACGTCCAGATCGATTTGTTTCAAGACTTCACTTTTTCCAAAATCCTTTGTCACACCGGACAGTCTTACGATAGGTTCTTTGTCAGTTCTTATCATTCTTTTTGTGAATACCTCCTACAGTACCTGCTTGCCGCGCTCTCCGGTGCGGATGCGCATCACATCGTCAATGTCAGAGATGAATACCTTGCCGTCGCCGACATTGCCGGTGGACAGCGTATCTACGATCTGAGAGAGGATATCTTCCAGATCCTCGTCCCAGACAACGGTCATCACATAGAGCTTGGGTAAAAGATTAACTTCTAACCCCAGTTTTTCAAATTCCGGGTTGTCAAATCCCTCCTGATGGCCGCAGCCCATAGCGGAGAGTACAGTCATGCCGCTGTATTCGTTTTTCGTTAATATTTTCTTTAAAGCCTCCAGCTTTTCGGGCCGGATGATCACTTCTATTTTTTTCATAGTTAGCCTCCCTGTTGTGGAATTGACACAGTAATTTTTATAGTAATGGAAAATGACGAAAAAAGCAATAGATTGACAAAAAAAGGTGCGGGGCGTATGATAAAAAACAATAATTTAGAAAAATTTTATAAAATATGGAGGAGAGTGTGTAATGAATAAGGAAAGCAAGAGGGTAGCGTTGGGCGAGGGCGGCCTCTATGATGCAAAGCAGCTGGGCGCACCTAAGATGCTGATACTGGGAGTACAGCATATGTTCGCGATGTTCGGCGCTACGATCTTAGTGCCGATGCTGACAGGGTTGGACGTTTCTACGACGCTGCTGTTTGCGGGGTTTGGAACTTTGTTGTTCCATCTGGTGACAAAGGGAAAGGTACCCGCATTTTTGGGGTCTTCCTTCGCTTTTTTGGGAGGATATTTTGCAATCTGCCCCATGCTTGCGGATGAGGCGGGAGGACAGACGGTGTCCAATGTGGAAATGATTCCTTATGCCTGTGCGGGCGTGGCTTGTGCCGGGTTAGTCTATCTGGTCGTATCGGCGCTTATCAGGGTATTCGGGACAGGCAGGGTGATGAAATTCTTCCCGCCGATCGTCACAGGCCCGATCATTATTGCCATCGGCCTTACTCTGTCACAGTCCGCCATCGACAGCTGTGCTGATGACTGGCCCATCGCGCTGGCGGCGATAGCTTTTGTTGTCATCTGTAATATCTGGGGAAAGGGCATGGTAAAGATCGTTCCCATCATCATCGGCGTGATCGGTTCCTATGTGCTTGCCGCCTGCTTTGGCAAAGTGGATTTTGCGCCTGTGGCAAGTGCGGCATGGATCGGCAGTCCGATCAAGTGGGACCGCACGGTATTTTACCTCTTTAGCAGCGGGGCGGACAGCGGCATGTTGATCACGTCGATCATTACGATCGTTCCTCTTGCTCTTGCGACTATGGTGGAGCATATCGGAGACGTGTCAGCCATATCTTCTACAGTCGGAAAAAATTACATCAAGGATCCGGGGCTGCACCGTACTCTGCTGGGAGATGGACTGGCAACGATTCTGGCGGCTCTCTTCGGCGCTCCGGCGAATACGACATACGGTGAAAATACGGGCGTTTTATCGCTGACAAAAGTGTTTGACCCGGCGGTGATCCGCATTGCAGCCGGATTTGCCATACTGTTTTCCTTCTCTCCGAAATTTGCGGCGATCATCGGCTGTATGCCGACGGCGACCAGAGGCGGCGTGTCGCTCGTGCTTTACGGTATGATTTCCGCAGTGGGGGTGCGCAATATTGTGGAGACCAGAACGGACTTTACAAAGAGCCGCAACGTCATTATAGCGGCGCTGATTCTGGTGCTGTGCATCGGTATCAACTACAGCGCGGCGGGAGCGATCTCTTTTACGGTCGGGGATGTGACAGTCAGACTTTCCGGTATGGCGGTGGGAGCTCTTGCAGGGATCTTGCTCAATGCGGTTTTGCCGGAGAAAGATTATCAGTTTGACGAGGAGAAACCCGATGATACCGGAGTGAACTTCGGGACGGGAAGATGAAACGGCGCAAATATATTGAAATGAAGTGCAAGGCGATAGACGGAAGTTATAAAGGAGAGCTGAAGTGAGAAAGAAAGTTCTGCTGATTGGCGGCAATAGTTTGGTGGGGCAGGCAATTGCTTCGGGTTTGGGGGGCGACTATCAAGTCATACCGACAGCGGGGCATCATGCTCCGGAAAACGGATATCAATTGATGGCGGAAGAACCGGAAAGATTAGCGGAGATTTTAGATCACGAGAATCCGGAAATTGTAATTTCGTCGATACGCGGAAACTTTCAGTCACAAATGGACTTTCACAAAACATTGGCGGAGCGGCTTAAAGGGAAAAAGAAACGTTTCCTGTATATATCTACAGCGAATGTCTTTGACGGCAACTTATCAAGGCCTTGGACAGAACGTGATGTGCCGGCGCCGGAATCCGATTACGGCAGTTTCAAACGGGATTGCGAAAATATGTTGGGAAAAATACTTAAAAATCAACTGATAATTTTTCGATTGGCTCCCGTTTGGAGCGCCGGCTGCCCTAGAGTTCAACAGTTGAAGCTGTATAGCCGCAATAAAGAGCCTTACCCTACTTACCCGAATTACAGGATAAATGTAACGCCGGCAAAACAAATAGGAGATTACGCGAAATATGTTCTTGACAATCATTTGCACGGCATTTTTCATGTGGGAACCACAGATACCGTTAATTGTTTTTCCTTTGAGAAGATGGTCTGCGAAGCGCTTAAAATCGATCCACCGCAATTTGTTGTGCAAACAGAGGAAGAGGAAGTATCCTTTGCGATACTTCCTGCAAGAAAAGAAATTCCGGCCGACCTGCAGATGACGGTTTCGGATGTGTTGTCGACATTAAAATAGTCGGTCAACAAAAGATTTGCCGTTTTTTTGACAGCAAACCATTATTTATCTGTTGACAAAGTCTGCATGAGAGCGAAGAAATGCTGCGCTTCGCCAGTGCTGAAATACGCGTACCATGCGTCCAGTGTGTCCGGTTTAAAGACATTCAATCGTTCAATAATCTGCTTTGCCCACAGCAGGGAGCCGGTGGAACTTGCGGTGATCAGGCTGCGATCTGCAACAGACGGCTCGTCGACATAGAAGTTTTGGCCTTTGTAGTTCGGCGAAACCATTTCAAGATAACCGACTCCATTACTGGTGTGGAACCTTTGATCCAACAGGCCGGCGTTTGCCAGCGCAGCGGTTGCGCCGCAGATAGCGCATACCATAGCGCCCGCGGAAAGAAATTCCCCTGCCTTTTCCATAATGGCATTGTGCTTAGGGCTATCCCAGGTATTTGCGCCGGGTAGCAGCAGTACGCTTTCCTGATTTATCGCAATATCGTCAATGACACAATCCGGAATGATGGTCAGACCGCCCATTGTTTTGATCGGTTCCTTTGAAGTACCGACGGTTTTTACTGATACCTCGGGCGCATCCTTTTTGAAAAAGCGCCCGGAATTTAATTCTGCTGCAACATATCCCAGTTCCCAGTCGGCCAAGGTGTCCAAAGTGTATACGTAAATTGTGAACATAACTTCCTCCTTTTTCTTTCATGTTTGATATGCTTACGCCTGTATCATACCATCCAATTGTTGACAACAGTATGGCAACAATCTATAATTTTAAAATTAAGAGATAACGGGAAAGGCGGCTGCCAAATGAAAGTTGACAGGCTTGTTAGCATTATTATGACACTTCTGGATAAAGAGCGTATAAGCGCACAGGAGTTAGCAGATACGTTTGAAGTCTCGCCTCGCACAATTTACCGTGACATAGAAGCAATCAATATGGCAGGCATTCCTGTTCGTTCCATATCAGGAGTGGGCGGCGGCTTTGAAATTATGCCGGAATATAAACTTGATAAAAAGGTTTTTTCGACGGCTGATCTTTCTGTAATATTGATGGGGCTTTCGAGTCTTTCAAATGTGGTGCGGGGCGATGAGTTTGTAAACGCTTTTGAGAAAGTTAAAAGTTTTATTCCTGCTGAAAAAGCGAAAGACATTGAAATAAAGACAAATCAGATCTGTATAGATTTAAGTCCGTGGATAGGCAATAGAAATATACAGCCATATTTAGAAATTATAAAAAGTGCTTTGCGGGATCATAAGTTACTGTACTTTGAATATACGGCTCATCACGGATATAAAACTGTGAGGACGGTTGAGCCGTATCAGCTTGTATTGAAAGGAAGCCACTGGTATTTTCAAGGTTATTGCCATATCAGAAACGACTATCGTTTGTTTAAATTATCCCGTATGTCAAACCTGCAGATGAAGCAGAAAACTTTTATTCCGCGAGATTATCAAAAACCGATTTTGGATTTTGAGGAAATGGCGGAAACAAAACAAATAGAAGTCAAGATTCGTATTCATAAATCCGTGCTGGACAGGGCGCTTGAATATTGTACCTATGATCACTTTGTACGAGACGGTGACGAATATTACATTGCAAATTTTCCATTTATCCAAAACGATTATTATTATGATATTCTTCTCGGTTTTGGAGATAAATGTGAGTGCCTTGAGCCATCCCGTGTCCGCACAGAAATAAAGCGTAAAATACGGAATATGGCTGCTATATACGATTGATCAAAATTTATATGCTCTCGTTAAACAGGGTGGAAACGGATTCCGACAGATTTTTGACCTTATCAGCCATCGCGTTGTAAGTCGTATCCGTGGAAGTTTTAGCGGACTTATTCTGCAGGGCGTCCTGCACTAACTCCGCTTTTTTGTTGCCGGTCTTGTCTTCTTTTACAGCCTTTTTGGTATCTGAGTCCGGCACTTCGCTGTAGTAAGCTTTTAACAGTTTTCCGTAGCTGCCGTTTTTGAGAGCCGCATAGTCGATCAGCGTGTTGTCGCCGCCGCCGCCCAACATGGTCTTTGTCAGATTGGTCATGTCGGTGCCGCCGTTCGAGCCGAGTTTCTGCATACTCCTTGTAACGACATTTGTATAATCAGGTTTCATTTGAACTGTTAATGACATAGTTTAACTCCTTTTCCCGCCGCATTTCTTTTGACAGCCGCGTCCTTTTCCCGCATTACTATATATCTTATTCTTTATCTCGGCATAATGGAAGAAAAAGTTAAGAGGAAAAAATAAAAAAATAAAAAGGAAAATGGGAAAAAGCGCAGAATATATCATATACAGGCTTAAATCGGTTTCACTGGGGTCGGAGGGGAGAGGCTATGCAGATACGGGAAAGACTGGAAAAAAGAGAAGAACAATATTTAAGTCCCTACGCCTGTCACAGCGCAAAATCAAAGGGCAGGGACAGGGCGGAGGAGGAATGCGATATCCGTCCTGTCTTTCAGAGAGACAGGGACCGTATTTTACATAGCAAGTCTTTTCGCAGACTGAAGGATAAGACACAGGTATTTTTGACACCTGAGGGCGATCATTACAGGACAAGACTGACCCACACGCTGGAGGTTTCCCAGAATGCTCGAACCATAGCGAAGGCGCTGCGGCTCAATGAAGAACTGGTGGAAGCCATCGCGCTGGGGCATGATCTGGGACATACGCCCTTCGGACATGCCGGGGAGCGAGCATTAAATAACATATGCTATCTGGGGTTCTCCCACAATGAACAGAGCGTGCGGACCGTGGAACTGTTAGAAAAAGGCGGGGTTGGGCTGAACCTCACTGTGGAGGTTCGGGATGGCATATTAAACCACCAGATCAGAGGAAATCCGTTCACGCTGGAAGGGCATGTGGTGCGATATTCCGATAAGATCGCCTATATCCATCACGATATGGACGATGCCATACGGGGCGGTATTTTAAAGGAGAGCGATGTGCCTAAGGAGATCACGGATGTGATCGGAAGGGACAGCGCCGAGTGGATCGATCACTTTATCCATGATATCGTCTCCAACAGTTACGGGAAAAACTGCATCGTCATGTCGGAACCGGTGGCGGGGGCTATGGGGAAACTCAGGCAGTTCATGTTTGAAAATGTCTACACAAACTCCAGAGCTAAGAGCGAAGAGGGAAAAGCTATTATGCTGGTGGAGATGCTGTACGACTATTTTTGCAAAAACAAGGACAGGCTGCCGGAGGAGATGCTAATGCTGTTAGATAAAGGGGAGCCTTTAGAGCGGGTGGTCTGCGACCATATCAGCGCCATGACAGACCGCTATGCCATTGCTACTTTTGATGAGATCTATGTGCCTGCAAGCTGGCACGGTTGAGAAGCAGTGCAGGAAACGAAACGGAAAAGCAGAAAGTTTCGGTACCATTTTTATATAGAAGGAAAAGGAGACGGGTATGTATTATCCGCAGGAAATAATAGAGGAAGTCAGGGCGAGAAATGATATCGTGGATGTGATCTCCGGGTATGTGAGGCTCCAGAAAAAGGGAGCCAGTCATTTCGGTCTCTGTCCCTTTCACAATGAAAAGTCGCCTTCCTTTTCGGTGTCTCAGAGTAAGCAGATGTATTACTGCTTCGGCTGCGGCGCAGGGGGGAATGTGATCACTTTTTTGCAGCAATATGAGAACGCAAGCTTCCCGGAGGCTGTGAAGATACTGGCCGACAGAGCGGGGATCAGGCTGCCGGAACCGGAATATTCGGAGGAGGCAAAGAGGAAAGAGAATCACAGGGCGAGGCTGCTTGCAGTCAATAAAGAGGCGGCGAAATATTTTTATTATCAGCTTCGGGCGAGACAGGGAGAGTCAGGGTTTGCCTATTTGAAAAACAGGCAGCTCTCCGACGAGACGATACATAAATTCGGGCTGGGTTTTGCAAATAAAACAAGCGACGATCTCTCAAAATATTTAAAAGATAAGGGTTTTCCGGAAGATCTGATCAGGGAGGCGGGGTTAGCCACCTATGACGAGCGCTATGGCCTCCATGACAAATTCTGGAACAGGGTCATTTTTCCTATTCAGGATATAAACCACCGGGTCATCGGCTTCGGCGGGAGAGTTATGGGCGACGGAACCCCCAAGTATCTGAATTCTCCGGAAACCCCGGTGTTTGACAAGAGCAGAAACCTCTATGGGTTAAATTTTGCCAGAAGTTCCAGAAAGAATCAGTTCATCCTCTGCGAGGGTTATATGGACGTGATCACGATGCATCAGGCGGGGATCACGCAGGCGGTTGCCTCCCTCGGCACGGCTTTTACGGAGGGGCAGGCGGCGCTTTTGAAGCGTTATGCGGAGGAGGTGCTTTTAGCCTACGATTCGGACGGAGCCGGCGTGAGGGCGGCGCTTCGCGCAATCGGAATTTTGCGGGAGGCGGGACTTACCGGCAGAGTGCTGAACTTTGCCCCCTACAAAGATCCGGATGAATGCATCAAGGCGGAGGGAGCGGAAGCCTTTGAGCGGAGGATTTCGGCGGCGGAGAACAGTTTCTTTTTTGAGATCCGTGTCCTGTCGGGGGAGTTTGACTTGAATGACCCGGCGGGTAAGACGAAGTTCCACAGGGAGATAGCGAAAAAACTCTGTAATTTTTCGGAGGAGGCTGAGCGTGCCAATTATATGGAGGCCATCGCGGACAAGTATCATATCGGCCATGATAACCTGCGCAAGCTGGTAAATGCGGCGGCGGTCCAGACGGGACTGATCCGTCCGGTGGAGCGGCCAAAGTCCGGTCGGCAGCCGAAAAAGACGCCGGAGGACAACGCGAAAAAAGTGCAGAGACTTTTGCTCACATGGCTTGTGGAGAGGCCCGAAGTCTATAAGAAGATCAAGCCTTACATCAGTCCGGAAGATTTCACCGAGGAGTTGTATCAGATAGTGGCGCAGAAGCTGTTTGCAGAGTTAGAGGAGGGAAGAGCGGATCCCGCCGGCATGGTGGATCAGTTTTCCGACGAGGAGCAGCAGCGGGAAGTGGCGGCCCTGTTTCATACGAACATCGGAAAGCTGGAGAAGAAAAGCGATGCGGAGCAGGCTCTGCACGATGTCATATGCAGCGTGAAGCGCAACAGCTACGAATACTATTCCCAGAGGATGGGAACTGATATTTCGGCGTTAAATCAGGTGATTGCAGGAAAAAAGGCACTGGAAGAACTTAACAAAATGCATATTTCTCTTGATTAGGGAGTATATTACTGTTTATAGCAGGAAGGATGGAAGTTATATGGATGAAAACACAAAAGTAAAATTTGATGAGAAAATAAAAGAACTGTTAAATCTTGCAAAAAAGAAAAAAAATGTACTGGACTATTCGGAAGTCAGCGATTTTTTCAGAGATCTGCCGTTAGAGGAAGAACAGTTTGACAAAGTGTTGGAAGTTCTGGATTCAAACGGCATTGTGTGTAATGTGGAAATTCCGGTGGAGAATGATTTGGACGACGAAGAGATCAATTTGACAGAAGAGGATGAGGTGGATGTGGAGAATATCGATCTCACGGTGCCTGACGGCGTCAGTATTGAGGATCCCGTCAGAATGTATCTGAAAGAGATCGGAAAAGTGGCGCTTTTGTCTGCCGATGAGGAGATCGAGTTTGCCAAAAAGATTGAGGACGGCGCAGCGGCAGCGGAAAAATTGAAAGATCTGGAAAAGATGTTGGAGACGGCAGAGGACGAGGAAAAAGAGGCTCTTGAGAAAGAAAAGAAAGAACTGGGGTATGTCATCGAGGACGGAGAGGCGGCGAAGCAGAAGTTAGCCGAGGCCAACCTGCGGCTTGTAGTTTCTATCGCAAAGCGCTATGTGGGACGAGGCATGCTGTTTTTGGATCTGATTCAGGAGGGAAATCTCGGACTGATCAAGGCGGTAGAGAAATTTGATTATAGAAAAGGTTATAAATTTTCCACTTATGCGACGTGGTGGATCAGACAGGCCATCACAAGGGCCATTGCGGATCAGGCGCGGACGATCCGCATTCCGGTGCATATGGTGGAGACGATCAACAAGCTGATCCGTGTCAACAGGCAGCTTCTGCAGGAGCTGGGCAGAGAACCGCTGCCGGAGGAGATAGCGAAGAAAATGGATATCCCGGTGGAGAGAGTGAGGGAGATATCCAAAATATCTCAGGAGCCGGTGTCTTTGGAGACGCCCATCGGCGAGGAGGAGGACAGTCATCTGGGAGATTTTATTCAGGACGACAATGTGCCTGTGCCGGCTGAGGCGGCTGCCTTTACTCTGTTGAAAGAGCAGCTGGTGGAGGTGCTCAGCACTCTGACTGAGAGAGAGCAGAAAGTGCTGCGGCTGCGTTTTGGACTTGATGACGGCAGAGCGAGGACTTTGGAAGAAGTGGGTAAAGAGTTCAACGTGACGAGAGAGAGAATCAGACAGATCGAGGCAAAAGCTCTGCGGAAGCTGCGTCATCCCAGCAGAAGCAGAAAACTGAAAGACTATTTGAATTGATAACAACCGTTATTATAAGTAGGGACAAATGCTGAACTATACTTTATCACACCGCATGACGGCGGTGACGAATCTTGTGCCGGCGGGGATGACCGCCTGCGACATCGGCTGCGACCACGGCTTTGTGGCGATATATCTGGTGGAGAAGGGGATCTGCCCCAGAGTGGTTGCCATGGATGTCAATAAGGGGCCGCTTCTTCGGGCCAGAGAGCATATTGAAAACGCCGGACTTTCCCCTTACATAGAGACCCGCTTGTCCGACGGGCTGGAAAAACTAAAGCCCGGTGAGGCGGACTGTATGATCGCCGCGGGGATGGGGGGAAGGCTGACTGTGAAGATCCTGTCGGATCATCCCGAAAAAAGAAAGAGTCTGCGCTTTTTAGTTTTGCAGCCTCAGTCTGAGGTCGCCTATGTGCGGCGTTTTCTGCGGGAAAACGGTTATGTGATCCGAAAAGAAGACGTGGTGCTGGAAGACGGAAAATTTTATCAGATGATGGCGGCCGAGGCAGTGCCTTTAGGCGAAGACAGCGGAGATATCCGCAGTCCGGAAGAGGAGAGGGCCGTTTATCCGGAAAGTCTCGAGGACAAGTTTGGCCCCTGTCTGCTGCGGGAGAGACATCCGGTGCTCCTTCGGTATCTGGACTGGTGGGAGGAACAGCAGGAGAAAATATTAAAACAAGTTTTAACTTATCCGGAAAGAAGAGGGCAGGTTGAGGCGGAACTTGCACGGATCAAAGATGCGCGGGAATGGATGGAAAAGGGGGAGAAATACATATGAGGTGTTACGAGATCATGGAACGTCTGGAGGAAGTATCGCCGGGATCGTTTGCAGAGAGTTGGGATAACGTGGGGCTGTTGTGCGGCAGGGAAGAAAAAGAGATATCTTCAATCTATATCGCGTTAGATGCCACAAAGGAAGTGATAGAGGAAGCCGTGAGGCTTGGGGCGGATATGCTGCTCACCCATCACCCAATGATCTTCAAACCCCTTAAACGGGTTTCAGACCGCAATTTTATCGGCGATAAAATACTGACTCTTGCGGAGAGCGGTATGTGCTGCTATGCTATGCACACGAATTTTGATGTGATGGGTATGGCGGACGCAGTGGCGGGTCAGCTCGGTTTAGAGGACAGAAAGGTTCTTTCGGTGACCTATGAGGACGATATCTCCAAAGAAGGGATCGGCAGGATCGGGGCCCTTCCTTCCCCTATGATTTTGGCGGAATGTGCGGAATATGTGAAGAAATGCTGTAATGTCGGGCAGGTGAAGGTCTACGGAAAGCTGGAGGAAACCATTGTCATGGCGGCGGTCTGTCCGGGCTCCGGGAAGAGCTGTATCGAGGATGCGGTGAAACTAGGAGCGGATGTTTTGATAACGGGTGATATTGATCATCATGAAGGGCTTGATTCCTTAGAGCAGGGATTGGCGGTGATCGATGCGGGGCATTACGGGCTGGAGAAAATATTTGTGCCCTATATGGAAGAATATTGCAGGCGGAATCTGGCCGGTGTGAAAATTTATACGGCGCCGGAGAAAGAGCCGTTCTGGATGGCATAAGAAAACGGCAGCCGGGAGGCGGCGCGGAATGGGAGGCGGACAATGAAGATAACGGTAAACGGTGTAGTGGAAGAGTATGCTGCGGATACTGCTTTTGAGGCGGTGGCGGCGGCGCATCAGGAAGAGTATGGGAATGAGATTGCCTTGGTGGTCGTCAACGGCAAAATACAGGAGCTGCATAAAAAGATAAAGGAAGACTGTGAGGTGTCTTTTTTGACACTGCGCGATTCTATCGGGCACAGAGCCTATGTGCGGACTGTCAAAATGATGTTTTTAAAGGCGATCACGGATCTTGTGGGTTTGGACGATTTGGAGAGAGTGAAGGTGGAATTTGCGGTGAACAACGGTTATTACTGCACCGTAAAGGGAAATCTTCGGGCTACGGAGGAGCTTGCCGCGGCTATTCAAAAGAGGATGATGGAACTGGCGGACCGGAGACTGCCCATCACGAAAAAATATTATCCGATGGGCAAGTGCATGAAGCTGATCAGGGAACATGGAATGAAAGACAAAGTGCAGCTGTTCCGCTACCGCAGAAGTTCGGGCGTAAACCTATACTGTCTGGATGGGTTCTATGATTACTATTACGGCTATATGCTGCCGGATACGGGCTATGCGCGGCATTTTCAGGTGCAGGCCTACGACAAGGGCTTTATGTTGGTGATGCCGAGTGAGAAGGAGCCTTTTGTATTAAAGCCTTTCTGTCCGCAGGAAAAGCTGTTTAGCACATTAAAAGAGGCGACGGACTGGGGCGTCCATGTGGGGATCGAGAACGTGGGCGGATTAAACGATGTGATCTGCGGCAATCATATGCAGGAGATGATCTTGTGGCAGGAGGCGGAACAGGAAAGACGAATCGGTGAGATCGCCCAAAAAGTGACGGAGCACAGCCATGTGAAATTTGTGATGATAGCGGGACCTTCCTCCTCCGGAAAGACTTCTTTTGCAAACAGACTGTCCGTACAGCTCAGAGCGCTGGGAAAGATTCCCCACCTGATCAGTCTGGATGATTACTTTGTGAACAGGGAGGATACTCCTCTCGATGAAAAGGGAGACTACAATTTTGAGTGCCTGGGGGCCATCGACGTCGAGATGTTCAATCAGGATATGCTGAAACTTTTGGGCGGAGAAGAAGTGGAGCTGCCTGCCTTTAACTTTAAGACAGGACACCGGGAATATAACGGCCATATGATGAAGTTGGAGGAGGAGGACATTTTAGTGATCGAGGGGATCCACGGGTTAAACCCCAAGATGTCTTATTCTCTGCCGGAGGACAGTAAATTTAAGATATATATCAGCGCTTTGACAAGTCTGAATATCGACGATCATAACAGAATACCGACCACCGACGGCAGGCTGCTTCGCAGGATCGTGCGAGACGCAAGGACAAGAGGAGCGTCGGCAAAGCGGACGATCCAGATGTGGCCTTCCGTGCGGAGAGGGGAGGAGGAAAATATCTTCCCGTTTCAGGAGGAGGCGGACGTCATGTTCAACTCAGCTCTCGTCTATGAGCTTGCGGTGTTGAAACAGTATGCGGAGCCGCTGTTGTTCGGGATCAGGGAGGGGGAGCCGGAATATTTTGAGGCGAAGAGGCTTCTGCGGTTTCTCAATTATTTCCTCGGTGTGGACAGCGCGTCCATTCCGAATAACTCGGTCTGCAGGGAGTTTGTGGGCGGAAGCTGTTTTAAGGTGTGAGAAAGGAAGATTATGATGGTAGGACATGTTTCGGGAGTAGCAATAGCGGGTATTATTTTTTCGTTGGTGATTTCAATGGGGCTGCCGATCGTGCTGGCGATTCTGGCAAGAAACAAGCTGCATGCGAAAATGTCGGCTTTGGGAATCGGGGCGCTCACCTTCTTCTTATTTGCGCTGACCCTTGAACAGATGCTGCATATGGTTATGCTCGGTGCGGCGGGGGACGTGCTGAACGGAAATCTCTGGCTTTACGCCCTCTACGGCGGGCTTGCGGCCGCGCTGTTTGAGGAGACGGGGCGGTTTGTGGCCATGAAATTCTGGATGAAGAAAACTTTGTCTAAAGAGAATTCCCTTATGTACGGCGTGGGGCACGGCGGTATAGAAGCGGTGTTGATCGTCGGGATGACGTACATCAGCAATCTGATAACAGTGTTTATGATCAATTCCGGACAGATGGAGAGCCAGCTTGCGGCGATAGAAGAGGGGCCGGGAAAGGAACTGGCGATCCAGAGCATATCGGTATTGTGGACGATGCCCGGGTATCAGTTCTTCTTAGCGGGGGTGGAGCGTATTTCAGCCGTTGTGCTGCAGATATGCCTTTCCTATCTGGTCTACAGGGCCGTGAAGTACGGGGAGAAAAAATTCCTGTTTGCCGCATTGGGGATTCATTTCCTTGTGGACGCCGTGACGGTTCTCTTGTCGAATACGGTTCCTCTGGTGGTGTTGGAGATCGTGCTGCTTGTCGCAGTCGCAGCGTTGGTTCTGTGGGTGAAGAAGATGTATGGGGCGGAATCGGCAGCGAATCGGGATTTCAACTTGTGAAATGGAAGATTGTAAAAAGGAAGATTTAAAAAGGAATAAGTTTGTATTGCAAAATGAGCGGAAGCTGATTATAATGCAGGAAGACGCATAAATAGATAAGTAGGCTAAATGACCGCGCCGGTCTCTGACTGACAGGGGCAGGTGAGGAAAGTCCGGGCTTCACAGGGCAGGATGCCGGATAACGTCCGGTGGAGGCGACTCCAAGGCAAGTGCAACAGAAATAAACCGCCAGTCTCGGTGCAGTTTTCTGCACTGATGTTGGTAAGGGTGGAAAGGCAGTGTAAGAGACTACCGTCCGGCCGGTAACGGTCGGAGCCATGTAAACCCCATCCGAAGCAAGACCAAACAGAGAACCATAAACCGGCCCGGTTTGTTCTCAGGTAGGTCGCTGGAGGCTGTCGGCAACGGCAGTCCGAGATAGATGGTCATTGCCCTGCATTGCAGGGAACAGAACCCGGCTTATCGGTCTGCTTATCAACTGAAATCCCGACAGAAAGATGCTGTCGGGGTTTTGTACATTATATGGAGAAATATGAGAAAGAATATAACGGCTGTTATTTTATTGGGCATGATGCTTTTTGCTTTGGGAGGAATCCTTTCCCGAGGCAGTGGGGATCAAACATCTGTGGAGAACGACATTCTCACGATGCAGGAAGAACTGCGTCCTTGTATTTTGCAGATATTTTGCGGCGATTACAGAGGAAGCGGCGTGGTCTGGGAGATCACGGAGGAGGAAGTGACTGTGCTTACCAGCGCTCATCTTCTGAAAAACGGTGATATCTGCGAGGTATTGTGCTATGCCGGTGTTTATTATGAAGCGGAAGTGGAAAGAATTTCAGAAGACTGTGATATTGCTTTTGCCGTGTTTTCGGCCGATGAACTGAAAGAGGACGGCATCGTACTGAGGGCCGCGGCCCCCAGCAGGCGGGGGGCGGAAGAACTGGTGAAGGGGGAGGAACTTGCCGTATACGGTTCCATGGATATGGTGGCCGGAGATTTTGTGAAAGGATATCTGATAGAGCCGGAAAGCGGCATGCAGATAGAGGGATATGAGGAGTTGCAGCCGTTGCTGTTTGGGGGAATTGTCAGAGAAAGGGTTGCAGAGGACGGAGAGACTGAGGAAGGGATTCCCGACACTTCCGAAAGAGGCGCGGTGGACGCCGGGATGTCCGGCTGTGGCGTTTTTGACGGAAACGGCGAACTTCTGGGGATTTTAGTCGGCGGCGACGGCGAGAGCCGGTTTGCGGCAGTTCCGGTTTGGAAGATCGTGGAGGAGGGCGAAAGGATGATCGAGGAGGACGGCGGACAGAGGTCTTGACAGGCGGGAAAATTTGGTGGAAAATGAAGTGGATATGTATGGGACGTGTCAGTACAGAACAGGAAAATAACGGACAAGATAATGTCTGTTTGGAAAGGCGTGGATGTAAAAATGACAAAGATTGATATTGTTTCAGGATTTTTGGGGGCAGGGAAGACGACCCTGATAAAAAAACTGTTGAAGGAGGCACTTGCCGGCACGAAGGTCGTTTTGATCGAGAATGAGTTCGGGCAGATCGGGATCGACGGCGGATTTTTGAAGGAGTCCGGCATTGAGATCAGGGAGATGAATTCCGGTTGTATCTGCTGTTCTCTGGTGGGAGATTTCGGGACTTCTCTGGAAGAGGTGCTTAATACCTATGAACCGGAAAGGATTTTGATCGAACCTTCCGGCGTGGGGAAACTTTCCGATGTGATGAGAGCTGTGGAGAATGTAAAAGCGGATGGGGCGGTGCATCTAAACAGCGCGGTGGCCGTTGTGGACGCGGCCAAATGCAAAATGTATCTGAAGAATTTCGGCGAGTTTTTCATCAATCAGATCGAGTGCGCCGGAACGATTATTTTGAGCCGTACCGGTTCCATGAAACAGGAGAAGATCGAGGAAGCGGTCTCTTTGATACGGCAGCACAATGAAAAGGCGACAATCATTACGACGCCTTGGGATGAGTTGGACGGAAAGAAGATTTTGGAGACTATCGAAGGGGCAGCGGATCTGGAAACCGAACTGATGACGGAAGTGCTGGCGCATCATGATGAGCATGAGCACCATCATCACCACGAGAAGCATGAGCACCATCATCACCACGAGAAGCATGAGCACCATCATCACCATGATGAGCATGAGCACCATCACCATCATGAAGAACATGAGCATGGACATCATCACCATCATGACCATGGAGAGACATGTGACTGTGGCTGTCATGATCACGATCACAATCATTACGGTCATGACCATCATGGTCACCACCATGCGGATGATGTTTTCACAAGCTGGGGCGTGGAGACGGCGGCAGTGTATGAAAAATCCCGGATAGAAGAGATGCTTGAGGAACTGGACAGAGAGAAAGAGTACGGCCTTGTGCTTAGGGCAAAGGGGATGGTTTCGGGGAGCGACGGAAACTGGATCCATTTTGATTATGTGCCCGGTGAGGCGGAGGTACGAACAGGCGCTCCCGATGTGACGGGAAAAATTTGTGTGATCGGTTCGGAATTGAAGGAGGAGGCGCTGCAGCGCTTGTTTCTTGGCAGGTAAAATAGAAAAGACGGAGATGTTGATATGAAACCTGTGTATATTATCAATGGATTTTTGGAGAGCGGGAAAACGGAATTTATCGTTTACACGCTGGCGCAGCCCTATTTTCAGATGAAGGGGAAAACGCTTCTTGTGCTGTGTGAAGAGGGCGAGAACGAATATGACGAGGAACTTTTAAAAGACAGCAATACCATACTGGAGCTGATCGAAGAGGAGGAGGACTTTACGCCGGCTGCGCTGATGGAACTGGATAAGAAGTACAGACCGGAACGGGTCATCATCGAGTACAATGGCATGTGGAATTTCAAAAATATGAAGCTGCCGTGGCATTGGAGCATCGAACAGCAGATCACGTGCATCGATGCGTCAACGTTTCCCATGTACTATACAAATATGAAGTCGCTGTTGGCGGAGATGGTGCGGAAATCGGAGATGATCATCTTCAACCGCTGTGACGGGATTGAAGATCTGGCTTCCTATAAGAGAAATATGAAGGCGGTAAATCAGAAGGCGGAGATCATTTTTGAGGACTCGAACGGAGAGATCGATGAAATTTTTGAGGATGATCTTCCCTATGACCTGACAGACGATCCGATCGTGTTGGATAATGCCGGTTATGGTATCTGGTATATTGATTCCATGGATCATCTGGAGCGGTATATCGATAAACGGATCCAGTTTACGGCACAGGCGCTGAAGCCTGAAAATTTTCCCGAGGATGTGTTTGTGCCGGGGCGGATGGTGATGACATGTTGTGCCGATGACATGAGCTTTTTAGGGTATGTCTGCAAATATGACAAGGCATCGCAGCTTGACAATCGGGATTGGGTGAAAGTGACCGCATTGGTCAAAAAAGAGTATTGGGCCGACTACAACGGGGAAGGTCCGGTGCTTCATGCCGCGAAAGTGGAGAAGACGAAGGCGCCCAGAGAGGAGATTATCTCCTTTATGTAATGAGGATTTTAGGAAATTGTGAGACGCTGGTTTCTATAGTTTTGTAAGTATAAAATATACGGTCCAACGCAGCGCCTGCTTATGGATACGTAAATTTTATACAATAAAACAATAGAACCCATGAGTTTCGCGATCACCTGCTGAGGACTTGAGATGGATGAGGAAAAGGAACTGCGGCAGCTTAAAAAGCGCCTGACGGAATTAGCGGAAAAGAGCAGCAGGCAGAATATATATACCTATACGGGATTTTTGGGTATGGCGGAACAGGATGTATTTCATCAGTTAGAGCGGGAGTTGTCCTATGCTCATCCGATATTGTCCGGGGGAAGCGAGCTGGCGGAGCGGCAGCTTGTGCGGTTTGGGAATCCGGAGGATATGGGCTATGAAGAGGAATTTCCGATCGCGCTTTTAAAGATCATGCCACTGCAGCAAAAATATGCGGATGCACTGGGGCACAGAGACTTTTTGGGGGCATTGATGAATCTCGGCATTGAGAGGAGCACGCTTGGAGATATCTTTTTAAAAGATAACTGCGGGTATCTTTTTTGTCTGGAATCTATCGTAGATTTTATCGCGGAGGAACTGCGGAAGGTAAAGCATACGGATGTGAAGTGCACTTTGGCGGAAGTCTCCGAGGCGTTGGAGAAACAGGAGAAGGTACGCCGGAACCTGACGGTCTCCTCGGAGCGGGCGGATGCAGTGATAGCGGCGCTGTACCATCTTTCCCGCACCCAGAGCGCGGAATTATTTAAGGCCCGCAGAGTATTTGTCAACGGAAAAATGTGTGAGAATAACAGCAGCGTTTTAAGGTCCGGGGACGCGGTCAGCGTGCGGGGAGAGGGAAAGTTTTACTACGACGGCGCAGACAGGGAGACGAAAAAGGGAAAACTCAGCGTAGGCATCCTGCTTTACGAAAGCAGGTAAACAGTTTAGGTGATTGCGAAATTCACGAATTCTTTCGTTTCTTGTGCAAAATATACGATCAAGGCGCAGGCACGTTCTCACTGCGGCTCGACCGCAGCGGACACATAAGGCACCAAAATACGGTGCCTAAGTGCTGGCGGTCTCACAGCGCCTGCTTATGGATGCGTAAATTTTGCACAAGCAATACTGCAGAATGCAGAGTTTCGCAATTGCCTAAAGTAAACAGTTACTAAGGAGAAAAGGATGTACTCATATATATTGCCACAGTGGTTATTTTTATTTTATTTCTATTGCTTTTTGGGGTGGTGTGTGGAATCCACCCATGTCAGCATCAGGCAGAAGCCGCCGCACTGGGTGAACAGAGGATTTATGCGCGGGCCTTTTTTGCCTTTGTACGGCAGCGGAGCGATTATGATGTTAGTGGTTTCCGCGCCTTTCCAGCATAACCTGTTTCTCACCTATGTGGCGGGTTGTATAGGCGCAACGGTGTTGGAATACATAACGGGTGTGACAATGGAAGCGCTCTTTAAGGTGCGCTATTGGGATTACTCGAATCAGCCGTTTAATTTTCAGGGACATATCTGTCTCGGGACGACATTGGCATGGGGAGGCTTAACGATCCTGATGACCCGGGTGATCCACAGGCCCATCGAGAGCTTGCTCTATATGATCCCGCAGGGGTTTTTGTCGTTCTTAGTTTTTGTGCTGACGGTTATTATCGCCGCCGATTTCGCTCTTTCTTTCCGGGCTGCTCTGGATATCAGGGATATCTTGATCGCGATGGAGAAAGTCAAAGAGGAGATGGAGCATATGCAGAAGCGTCTTGACGTGATCATGGCGGTGTGGGAAGAGGAGAGTAAGCAGCGCCGCAGCGTGGCAGAAGCACGTCTTGAGGAACTGGCGGAGAACATGGAAGAAAATCTTCAGCGTATCCGCGAGCGCATACAGATCCGTCCGGGCGAATATCTGGAGAACGCTGAAAAAGAGGCGCAGGAGATCAGGGACAGACTTATGCATGTCCGCTACCGTTTGTCTGAACTGAAGACAGTGCGCGATCGCTGGAAACGCAGCATGATCCTCGGCAATCCCACCATGCGCGGATCGAAGAAGCTCCATGATCATCTGGAAGAACTGCGGGATGCGGTGAGAGAAAAGATAAATAAGGCGAATGTCGGAAAAGAAGAGTAGTGGGGGAAAAGGCGTTGAGCTTTTGATAGACGATCACCGGTAAAATACGAATCCGGCAATACCGCTTATAAAAATAATTACGATCGGATTGAGTTTCCATTTTCGCAGTACAAAAAGCATGATTAAAAATAGGAGTAGTGCAATCCGATTAGGAGCGGAGAGATCTGTTTCAGATGTAATACTGCCATAGAATGCTGTTGATATGATCGTAGAGGCCGCTGAGATTATCAAACCTAGAGAAGCGGATTTTAACCCGTTTAGCACCTCCAAAACATATGCAGATTTTTGATGTGTTTGAAAAAACTTATAAAGAGACAACGAAATAATAATACCACAAAGTATGCAGCCGATGGTTGCCGCCAATGCCCCCATAATGCCGCCCACTTGAAGTCCCACAAATGTTGATGTATTGACAGCCAATGGCCCCGGCGTCATCTGTGAAATTGTAATGATGTCGGTAAACATTTTTCCGCTTATCCAGCTGTTTTTTTCTACTACTTGCTCTTGGATCAAAGGAATAATTGCATAACCGCCGCCGATGCTCAATAATCCTATTTTTAGAAATGCAATAAATAACTTCCCCGCGGTATTCATTTAGTTTTCCTCCTTTTATAAAGCACTTGCAAAATACATAAAAGACAGCAAAAAAGAAGTATAAATGCCACGTTTATGCCTAAAATGAAATTTGCTGTAAATGACAGCGGTATCATGGCAGACAAAAGCCATGACTTTTTCTTTAAAATCAAAGAACACATATCTGTGATCAAATCCACCATGATAGCGGCTACGCCCGCTTCCATTCCTTTTAAAACTGCCGCTATGATCGTGTTGGAAATAAATATTTTGTAAAATGCCGAAACAGCCGTGAGGATAACTAACGGGGGGATGACAGCGGCAATACAGCTTATGGAAGCCCCTGCAATACCGGCTGTTTTGTATCCGGCCAGAGCGGAAAGATTGATCGCGATCGCTCCGGGCGTTGATTGCGCTATGGCAGCCATGTTGACTAAATCTTCTTCGGTAAAGCAATGTTTTTTTGCGACAAAAAAGCGCCGGACCATCGGAACTACTATGTAGCCGCCGCCAAAAGTGAAAGCGCTTATAAACAAATTGACTGCAAAGAGCCATACATACATTTTCATACCCTGCTTCAAAATGATCAGCCTCCTGTTCCATCTATTATATCCCTTGTTCTGCAATCTGAAAAATGATATAATTTCATATATTCCATCTATTCTACTCATGGATAAAAGGAGAAAAAATGGTTATACGGCATTTGGAGATTTTAGAAGCAATAGCAGAGACCGGAACGTTTACAGGCGCGGCAAAAAAACTGTATATAACACAATCCGCGGTTTCTCATGCAGTTGCGGAACTTGAAAAGCAGGCAGGAACTGCCCTCTTTGAACGTTTGCCGAAAGGAGTTGCCTTAACTCGCTGCGGCGCTTCTCTTTTAGAGGAGTCAAGGGGGATTTTAACGGCTTGCAGGAACTTGGACAGGAGAATGCTCCATTTGGAAGAAAATACCCCTGTTAATATTGTGTCAAGCATTACGATTGCCTCTTTCCTGCTCCCGGAAATACTTAGGGAATTGAGAACTTCTTCTCCTCAAATCAGACTTTCAGTCCGGGTTGCAAGCGCAAATGCAGCTATTGACATTTTACAGCGCGGAAATGCCGATATTGCATTTTGGGAAGGCGCCGCGCCTAAGGGGAATTTTGAGACGATCCTCTTGGGGTCGTACAATTTGTGCGCAGCCTGTGCGCCGAATTTTGATGTATCCCTAAAAGCGATATCACCGGACCGGTTATGCCGCTATCCATTATTGCTTCGTGAACAGGGAAGCGCGATCCGTGATACCTTAGACAATACGCTTGCGCTTGCCAACTTAAAGGCGGAGCCTGTTTGGGAAAGCGTTAATTCACTGGCCCTTATAAAAGCTGCGGAAGCCGGTTTGGGCATTACAATATTGCCGGAAAAATTATTATCGGATTCTTTACTCCTAAAAAAACTGCGGCTGGTTAACTTAGATAACATGAAAATGGAAAATCAAATGTTGGCGCTGTTTCACAGAGATAAATACATTACAAAACCATTTAGGCTTCTGATAGATCAACTCAAAAATAGAAATAAGATATATTCTTTATAACGCAAAAAGATGAAAAATTTCCGCTTTGTACCTCAATATTTGCTTCGTTCAGTGGCAAAATATGGTCAATACAGCCATCTAAGAAGTGGAGGTCGTAAGATACAAGTACAAAGCCCTTTTTCTTATCTGATATCTCGCGCTTTCGAATAACATCATTTTTTCGTTACACCGCAGATGTGCAGTCCCTTTATATCGCCCATAGGTTCTTTCACCCATACCGTTTGTCCTGTTCTTAACTCCATTCCGGGAATAGAACACTGCACTATCCGTTCGCTCCCTGCTCTATCTAATATTACATATCCTTTTTTGTTAATCCGTTTAATAATTGTTTTATAGGTGCGATCACAATTGATTGTTTTACGATCGATCGCATATTTAATTGTCTTTAAGATTTCTTCCGCTATGTTGCTCATTTTTTATCCGATTCCTTTCACTGTATAAAATGGTTGTTTCGTCAAATTTTAAATATTTTATAAATAAAATGTCCGAAAAGCCGCTGCGAAATAACTGCCTTTCGGACATATTCATTGATAATATTTTACCAATTTATTTGATATTTTTTCCTTCCAAGTGATTCCAGATCCTTCAGTAATGATTCGGCAGACGTAGAATTGGTTACATTTGGAAGCGAGACATGAATCGCCTGATTAATCACAGGCTGCACATTCTTAGTGTTATGGTTCGCAACGCTGTTCATGATACTGGAATAGGTGATGTTCTTAGTCCATTGTTCCATCTGCCTCTGGTGTTCCGACATGGCGCTGCTTACAATGTCTATCTCGCCGTTTAAGATCTTATTGACGAGGGGCTCGAAAGCTTTCTGCAGCTCCCATGCGCGGTCGCCGGGCTGGAGGGGGCGCGCGATCTGGCCGTCCGGTGCGAGGAATTTCCCGCCCCCGACGGTGCCGTCGGCATAGGCTTTTCCATGTCCGGAGATGCGGCCATTTTTTAGAAGGGATTCGGTCTGTTCATGGTTAAAGACAATATCCCCTTTTTTGATCTGGAACATTTCGGCTCCGTTGTCGCCGACGGTAAAGTATTTTCCGTCCCTGACTATGAGTT
>CAJTNC010000019.1 GCA_910577955.1 uncultured Lachnospiraceae bacterium | reverse complement strand
GAGAAAGGAAAATCCAATCACTTCCTAACATGATTGGATTATACGTAAAAAATGATTTACAAAAAATTTAAAGATTTGGAATTGTCCGGTTTGGGGCTTGGCATGATGCGTCTGCCTGTAGTGGAGGGCAACGACGGGGCGGTGGACGAAGCCGCGGCTGCGGAGCTGATCGATTATGCCTACAAAAGCGGGATCAATTATTTTGACACCGCGTGGGGGTACCATGAGGGCAATTCGGAGCTGATTGCAGGGAAGTATTTATCGGAATATCCCAGAGAGAGCTATTATCTTGCCAGTAAATTTCCGGGGTATGACCTTTCCAACATGGGAAAGGCGGAGGAAATATTTGAAAAGCAGCTTGAAAAGTGTCGTACGGAATACTTTGATTTCTATCTGTTTCATAATGTCTATGAGGGGAATATCGACGCATATCTGGATCCCCGGTATGGGACTTTGGAGTATTTGCTGAAGCAGAAGGAAAAGGGACGCATCCGGCATCTAGGTTTTTCGGCCCACGGCAGCGAAGAGGTGATGCGGCGCTTTCTGGGAGATTACGGAAAACATATGGAGTTTGGCCAGCTTCAGCTCAACTACATGGACTGGCATTTTCAGAATGCCTGTAAAAAGGCGGCCATCTTACAGGAGGCGGGCATTCCGATCTGGGTGATGGAACCGCTGCGGGGCGGAAAGCTTGCAAAGGCTTCCGGGGAGACGGCTGCGCTGATGCAGTCCATGCGGCAGGAGGAAACGGTGCCCGGCTGGGCGTTCCGCTTTCTGCAGAGCATTCCGGGCGTGACCGTGGTTTTGTCAGGCATGTCCGATATGGAGCAGTTAAAAGCAAATATTGCTACATATGAGACGGATGAGCCTTTGAGCAGGGAAGAGTTTGATTCGCTGGTGAAAGCTGTGGATGAGGAGATCAAAAAGGGAGGCCTGCCTTGTACCGCTTGCCATTACTGCACCGCTCATTGTCCGAAAAAGCTGCCCATACCGGAGCTGATCGCCCTGTACAATGAACATAAGATTTCAGGCGGCGGCTTTATCGCTCCTATGGCGGTGGAAAGTATGGAGGAAGAAAAGCGGCCGGCTAACTGTATCGGGTGCAGAGGCTGTGAGCAGGTATGCCCCCAGCAGATCAAAATTTCCGAGATGATGAAGGACTTTACTTCCATGATCGGAATGTGACGGAGGTTTAGAGCCCGGTCTGCAGGATTGCCAGAAGATGCGGTCATACAGGGCGACAGGAGATGAGGACATTCCTTGACACAACAGCGAGAATATACTATTGTATTTTTAGTATCAAATATCCGAAAGCGGGAGTCAAACGCCCTTGCGAGGGCGTTCGACTCTCGGCTGCAAAAATAAAAACGGCTGATAAAAGCCGCAGGCGAGGAAGGCAGTATGGTTAGTTTTGTGATTGGATTGGAATGTTTTGGCATAGGTCTGATTTTTGTTGCGATGCTCCTTTTACTCAACGGGGAGGGCTCTAAGGAACAAAAGCTCTTGATCATGATCATGTGCGGCGCTCTTGTGCAGAATGTGGGTTACTTGTTGGAATTGACAGCGTCTTCAGTGGAGGCGGCTATAGCGGCGGTTAAGGTGGAGAATTTGGGTTCTGCTTTTGTGCCGTTGTGTTACTGTTGGTTTATTTATATTTATTGTTATGTCAGACCGCCGAAAAAGTTTTTGAGATTTATTGCAATCCTCAGCTTTTTTGCTCTGCCGTCGGCATTTTTTAACTGGTATGGTCTCTTTTACAGGGAGTTTCAGTGGGTGGAGACTTCCGGTGGATTTCATCATGTCAACATAACTTATGGGCCTCTGTATATGATCTTTATGCTGATCCGTATCGTTATTCCGTATGTTTTATGTATGTATACGCTGGTACATGCGATCCACACGCGCACGGATCAGGAGGTTCATCGCCAGTATTGGACGATTCTCGGTATTTCAAGTCTGCCGGTGGTGGTCCTGATTGCCTATGTGTGCAAGCTTTCGGTGGTATTTGATTTCACTCCGGTGACATTGGCTATCTCCATGTCCTTGGTCGTTATTGTACTGTGGAGTAAGCGTAATTTTGATTTCCGCCATCTGGCTGCCGAGAAGGTGTTGGAAGGTTTGAGGGATGGGGTGATCGCTTTGGATGATCATGTCCGTCTGGTCAGCTATAACAAGGCGGCGGCAGGAATCTTTACCGCGCTGCGCAGCCTCAAGCCGGGGGAGAGTATCTGGGGGCTGGAAGGATTTCGGGAGGAAATGCTGAACGAGGATATATCCTATAACTTTTCCATCAATGAGAGGGATTATGAAAGCCACAGCAAGCACATCATAGATGAGAATGGCAAAAGGCTTGGGTCTGTTATCCTGTTTCTGGACATGACGGACATCAGGGCTTATATCGAGGAGATCAAGCGTGTGAGGCAGCAGGCGGAAAAGGCCAGTATCGCAAAGAGTGAATTTTTGGCTAATATGTCCCATGAGATCCGCACGCCGATGAATGCCATTATCGGATTGAATGATATTATCATGGAAGAATGCAGTGATGCTGAAATATATGCCCACGCAAAGGACGTTCGGTCTGCGGCTAAAAATCTGCTGACGATCATTAACGATATTTTGGACCTCTCCAAAGTGGAAGCGGGCAAGATGGAATTGGTGTATACGGATTATTACATCAAAGTTATGGCGGACGAGATCATGGGAATGATGGATATGGCCGCCTCCCAGCGCGGGCTGATTTTAAAATATGAGTGCGACCAGTCGATCCCCTGCTGTTACAGCGGAGACGAGGGGCGGATCAAACAGATCCTGATCAATATTTTGAGCAATGCCATCAAGTTTACCACAGAAGGTTATGTCCGTGTGAACATTACCGGAAAACGTGGTGAGAATGCGCAGGAAGAACTGATTACTTTCCGTGTGGAAGATACGGGCTGCGGGATCAGGGAGGAGGATCTGGCGAATATTTTTGAGGACTTCCGTCAGGTGGATTCCAGACGAAACCGCAGTGTGGAAGGCACCGGACTGGGACTTGCGATCGTGAAGCTTCTTGTGGGGCTGATGCAGGGCACGATCGATGTGGAGAGCACATACGGTAAAGGAACGATCGTTACGATCACGATTCCGCAAAAGATCATGGATGAACGTTCCGTTTCGGAGATGCCGGAGATCACGCAGACGAGGCAGAGGCTTGCGGATACTTTTACTGCACCCGGAGTGAAGGTGCTTATTGTGGATGATAATGTGGTCAATCGAAAGGTTGCCAGAGGCTTTTTGAAAAATTATGAATTTGATCTTGCCGAGGCGGGAAGCGGGCCGGAATCTATCGATCTGGTAAAAAAAGACCGGTACGATATAATTTTTATGGATCACATGATGCCCGGTATGGACGGCATTGAGGCGGCGGAGATCATTCGCAGGGACTGCGGTGAGAACGGTGCTTCAGCGGTTATAATCGCACTCACAGCCAATGCGATGGAGGGGATGAGGGAACATTTTCTTGCCTGTGGTTTTCAGGACTTTATAGCCAAACCTCTTGACCGTATGGAACTGAATCAGCTTTTGCTTCGTTGGGTGCCTGAGGAGAGCAGGCAGGAGAAGATAAAGGAAGAGGAAGCAAACGCTTTCGATCAGGCGGCTTTCCGGATCGAGGGAGTGGATATGGATGCCGCAATGCAGTACTATTCCGGAGATGAGGCCGGGTTTGTGGAACTGTTGGAACTTTACTGTGTGGATGGGAAGCGCAAGACAAGACTTTTGCAGGAATTTGCAGAGTCGGATATTCCGCGTTATCAGATAGAGGTTCACGGGCTTAAGAGCGCGTCCGCCAATATCGGAGCGATGAAAGTTTCGGCTATGGCCAGAGAGCAGGAGGAAGCGGCGCTGAGAGGAGATGAGAATTTTATCTCTGAACAGTTCCCGGTGCTTTTTGCGGAGTATGAGACTCTTTTGGCGAATATCGGATGTTTTCTGGAACAGCGCAGGGCGGAGAAAAACAAAGCTGAAAAGCTTCCCCCTTTGTCGGTGCAGGAGATACGAAACGAGGCAGTCACTGCGCTTTCGGAACTGGAACATTTTCGCTCCAGAGAGTGTGCGGAGAGAGTGGATTCCATGCTTCTTCACGAGCTGCCCGCCGATGTGGAAGAGCGTCTGTCGCAAATACGGCAGCAGTTGAGGTTATATGAAGATGACTGTGCGGAGGAATTGTTCCGTCAGCTTTTGGATGTATTGTGAGAAAACGCAGGAGCAGGGATTGACATACATACCGATGGTATGATAATATATACATACCATCGGTATGCATATTGGCATGAAATCACTTGCGAAGCATGTGGATATTGGTTATGTGGGGGAACTGGATATGGCGAGAAACAAGCATCCGGAGGAAACAGTCAATCTGATACTGGCTGTTGCCACCCGCCTTTTTATGGAAAAGGGGTATGAGCATACGTCCATTCAGGATATTATCAACGAACTGGGGGGGCTCAGCAAAGGCGCTATCTATCATCATTTTAAATCAAAGGAAGATATTCTTGTTGCTGTTACGAACAGGATGACGGAAGTGTCCAATAAGATGTTGGAAGAGATTCGTGACAGGAAAGGTCTGAACGGGAAAGAGAAACTCAAAATTATTTTCAAGGAGTCTCTGGGCAGATCCGATATGGACTATATATTTACGGTCGCGCCGGATCTGGGCAACAATCCGCGGCTGCTTTTCAGTATGTTTCGCGATACGGTGGACGATGTGGTGCCGCTTTATATTTTGCCGATCATACAGCAGGGAATTTCTGACGGATCCATTCGGACAGACTATCCGACAGAACTGGCGGAACTGGTCGCCCTTGCCGCAAATATCTGGACAAACCCGATGGTGTTTAACAATACCATAGAAGAATATTATCGGAAACTTATGGTATTTAAGCAAATGTTGGATGGATTCGGGCTGGATATCGTGGATGAGGAGCTGCTTGGCCGGATGAGAGAGCTGGCGGCAATCTATCTGGAAACAAAGAATAAATGATGAGGCATGGAAAGGCTGCCCTGAGAAGGGCAGTTATATATTAAATATGATACATACCATCGGACGGTATGAAAAAGAAAAAGAGGAGCAAACATATGGAAGGAAAATTATTTACAAGAGATTTTACGCTGGTGGTGATCGGGCAGATCATTTCCCTTTTCGGCAATGCGGCGATCAGGTTTGCGCTGCCGCTGTATCTTCTAAACCAGACAGGATCTTCCGCCCTCTATGGAGCCGTCACAGCCTGCGCCTTTGTTCCGGCAATTTTATTGTCGCCCGTGGGAGGTATTGTTGCGGACCGGGTAAATAAACGGAATATTATGGTAGCGCTGGACTTTTTTACGGCGGGCGTCATCACGGTATTTTCCCTGTTGTATGGGACAGGAAATCTTGTTCTGTTGATCACGGTGACATTGATGCTGTTGTACGGTATCGCGGGGGCCTATCAGCCTTCCGTACAGGCCAGCATTCCGGCTCTTGTCAGCAGGGAGAAGTTCATGTCCGCCAACTCTGTGGTTAACATAATCAACTCTTTTTCGGCTCTTCTGGGACCGGTTCTCGGAGGACTGCTGTACAGCGCCTATGGGCTTGGACCGGTGCTGTGGGTTTCTATTCTGTGTTTTGTTTTGTCTGCGGTGATGGAACTTTTTATTCGGATTCCTTTTACGAAGAGGGAGATTGCCGAGAGTATGTGGAAGACAGTAAAAGACGATTTCGGAGAGAGCATCCGCTTTATTCGGAGAGAGGAACCCGTGATCGGCAAAGGGCTTTTGATGGTATGCGGCATCAATCTGTTTCTGTCGGCGATGCTGACGGTAGGGCTGCCGTATATTGTGACGGAGGTGCTGCCTTTGGATCAGACTCTGGCGAAAAGGCTGTGCGGCTACGCGGAAGGAGCGCTGGCAGCCGGGGGACTTACCGGGGGTATCTGCGCCGGCATCTTTGCAGAAAAACTGGAGATAAGAAAAGCGGGGAATCTGATCATAGGCTGTACGGTCTGTGTCTTTCCGATGGGGATGACGATGTTACTTTCTTCTTCTGCAATGGTAAATTATCTGGTGATGGTGGTGAGCTGCTTTTTTATTATGGTCTGTTCCACTGTTTTTGCGGTGCAGATGATATCCTTTGTACAGGCTGAGACACCGGCGGATCTGATCGGAAAGGTGATCGCGGTGATGCTCACGGTTTCCATGTGTGCTCAGCCTCTGGGGAATGTAATGTATGGATTTTTGTTTGCAGCCTGCCGGGGATATGAGTTTGCGGTGATTTTGTTTGCGGGGGCAGCCTCCCTGTTGATCGCGCTGGCGGCAAGGAAGGGATTAAAAAGGTTGGGGCAGCAGTGATAGTGCGGTGCGGCCTTCCCGTTACGCGGCATACATTCCGGTTTTTGTCAGGCGGTCCTGCAGGAGCTGCCTGCGCTTAAAAAAGAGATATTGGATCAGTGATATTAAAATTATTACATAGTAAAAGGCCTGAGCGTAAGGGATGATATCATATCCTGTGGAGATCCGGAACAGATCCATCAGATAAATGTGGGAACTGGTCAAATATCCCTGCAAAACGATCACGAAGAGCATATGACGTATGGTGAGTGCTCCGAGTGAAACTTCCGTCTCCTGCTCGGTGAGAAGTCTGATATGCATGAAGCGCATCCCTATGGTTTGTCCTTTCAGCCAATATCTGCTTTCCATGCAGGGAAGAAAGCAATAATATATGAAATGGCAGAAAAGGGCGAGGCCGCCGGCAGCAAAAGCGGAGAGGGAGGTAAGCCCGTTGAGGGAGTTCAAAATAACAAGATCATGAGCCTGAAGGGACTGCATGAGGATAACAGGGATGCTCCCGAACAGGGAGGATACATACCAGTCTATGAGGAAGGCAGCGAAACGCCTGCCTGCGGGGGCGTAAGTTTTCATATTGAGAGACTCCTTTTTATAAAAATGAGATGAGAAGATTGATAAACTCATCGTAGGTTTTGGCGGAAACCAGCATCTGAAGGTTTCTGGCATCTGAGATCACTTCTGTCACAAAGTCAAATATATCCCGAAACAGAGGCCTCTCTTCCTCGGTGATGGACAGCATGAGCACGAGGTTCACCCGGTTGCCGTTCCACGGGATGGCGTTTGGGTAGCAGGAGACGGCGATGGCGGTCTTTTTGGAACACATCTCAAGCGGATGGGGCATGGCGATATTGCCGAAAGCGCTGGAGCTGATCTGTTCTCTGTCATATACTTTCTGTTTGTAATCCGCCTTCACATATCCGGTCCGTTCCAGATGGTCGGCCATGAAAGAGATGATCTCCTGCTCGGTGCGGAGGGGAGGATTAAAGAAAAACAGATCCTCATAAAACAAAAATTTTAGTTTTTGTTCCAGCATAGTTTTCATGCGCAGTTTTTTTGTACCTTCAATGGCGGAGGAAACCGCAAGAATATCGGCATTATTCAGTTGATAAGATACCTGCACTACGGGCACTGCGGGCTGCGGCAGCACCGGCATAGTGGAAATGATAAAGTCGTAATCATGGTAAGAGTCTAGGTCTTCAGGGCCGCTTAACGCGCCGCGGATAAGAAGGCTCTCCTCAAAGAACATGCTGATTTTTCCCAGCAGCTTGTGGTTGGAGGAATAATAGTGGGGACAGATCAGTATGGTCTTTACACGCTCGCGAAAAATCCGCTGTTCTTCCAACTGCACGCCGAGATGCAGGGTAATATAAGCGATCTCGTCCTCCGATAAAAGAAAGCCTCTCTCCTGTCTGATCACATCGGCGATAAAGACGGAAACATCGTATATAAAGGGATAAGAGTTTTTGATGGAATGAAGCTGCGGGTTTTTCAGCGGAATATGATTCTCCAGACGGATGATCATATTTTTAAGGTGCAGCGCAAACCGAAACAGAAAATCCGGGTCATTTAGGTTTACATAAAATGTCTGGCGTACCCTGTCCTGAATGAGTTCCAAAAGCTCCCAGATGTCGGGGGAGAGCTTTTCCTGCAGGGCGGACATATCTTCCGCCTGAGGATCCTGTATTAAGCGCGTCATCAGAAGTAAAGACAGATCAAGTATTTCAGAAGCAAAAAAACTGATCCGGAAAAACTGTTCCAGATTTTGTGTGATCTGCGCCATGATAGTTTGAATATGCGGAGGAAGGATCCGCATTTCTTTCAGAGCGTTTTCCCTGTCTGTCTCCGGCATATCCTCGTGGGTCTGACACCGCTCAATGGTGATCCCTATGTGAAGAATAAAATTCAAAAGAGAGAAATCATCAATGTAGTAATGATTATACCGCAGGCTGTCGTTTACGATCTGGCGGATAATGCGCAGATTGATATTAGGCAGATATTTCTGAACCGCGTCCATATTGCAGCAGAAATCCTTAGTGCTGTCGTAGATGATATGGGAGATCATCTTCTTTTTATTTTTTTCATTTCCTTCGATCCATACCTGATTATTTTTGGTGCGAAAGACAAGATCAAAAGAAATCAGTTCTTTTTTAAATTTTGCAATTTCATTATTTAAGGTGAGAGGAGAAATGCAAAGTTCCGACGCCAGAAGGTCGAGATCCATCTTCTGATTTTTAATGAGAAGCTTCTGCATGATATATGCTTTTCGCCCCTCCTGAGATTGGGGAATGGCGTCGTCAGCTTCGTTTAACAGCGAAAGGGCCAGAGTTTTGTCGCTTAGAAGATAGCCTTTTCTGGAAGTTGCGATGAGATCCGGATAAGCGGTATTCAGGTCGGCGATGTAGGTTTTTACGCTTCGGACAGAGCATTCTGCGGCAAGGGCAATCTCTGATGCGGTTGCCCAGTCGTCCTTCTGGTTCAGGCAGGATAAAACTTTTAACTGTTTTTCTTTCATAAGCTTAGAGTATCCCCTTTTTTTGTTTCTATTATAGAGACGAGCCCGTTCAAAAACAATTATCGGAGTTGCACCGTAAAAGTGCAGGTTTGAAGATAGATTCTTTTTGGGGAAAACTTTATGATAGAGACAACAAAACGAAAGAACGAAGAGAAAGGAGGGGATTTGATGGACGGCATTGAAAAAAGTATGGAGATCATTGCCCACGGCGGCGAAGGAAAAAGTCTGGCTATGACGGCAATACAGAAAGCGAGAGAAGGAAATATTGCCGAGGCGGAAGCATTGCTGCAAAAGGCCCACGAAGCCATTGTAAAATGTCATCAGAGCCACAGCGAACTTTTATTTTATGAAGCGGACAATCAGGATCTGCAGATATCCATGCTCATGGTGCATGCGGCGGATCATCTGACAAGCGCGGATATGGCGGAAGCTTTGGCGGAAGAAATCATTCATTTGTATAAGGAGATCAGACATGTATAAGATAGCGTTGGTATGTGAGAACGGGGCAAGCACCGGAATGGTGGTAAAAAAGATGGCAGCGGCCGCACAGGACAAAGGAATCGAAGCAGAAATCGCAGCTTATCCCTTTACCCAGCTTGAAAATTTCATCGATGATAAGGATGTGATCCTTTTCGGACCGCAGCTTGCGTTCAAGAGGGATGCGGCGGCAAAGAGTTTTCCGGAACAGGCGGAAAAGATCAGCGTCATCGCCCCGATGGACTTTGGCATGATGAACGGCGCCAAGATTCTGGAGGATGCGATACGGATAGCAGAAAAATAGAAAACAAAAACAAAGGAGAGAGAAAATGAATCAATTTATGGATAAATTGCAGCAGAGGCTGATGCCGTTGGCAAATAAGATCAGCCAGATCAAATTTTTGAGCGCGCTGGGAGCGACATTTCAGATATTACTGCCAGTGATCATGATCGGATCCTTCGCCTGTCTGGGGGCGTTTCTGGATATTCCGGTTTGGCAGGGTTTTGTGGGGAGCACAGGTCTTAACGTTATTTTTATGACGCTGCAGTCGTTGACTTTGAGCATTATCACACTGTACATCGCGTTTGTACTGCCCTACCAGTACGCCAGTAAGCTTGGTATGGCTCCTCTGCCAAGCGCAATTGCGACACTGATGTCATTTTTGATTCTGACACCCACGGAGTTATACACGAATATTCCGGAGCAGTGGTTAGGATTTCCGGGACTTTTCACCTGCATGATCGTGACGGTGTTAGTGGTTCGTTTACATAAAGTGATGGAGGACAAGGGAATCTATATCCACATGCCGGAAGGTGTGCCGCCTATGGTGGAGGAATCTTTTAAGGCGTTGGTTCCCACTGTGATCAGCGCAGTCGTGGCCATCGCGGTCAGCACACTCATGGCTAAGACGAGTTTCGGCTGCATCCATCAGGTGATCTACAGCTTTATACAGACGCCGCTTCAGAGTTTCGGATTGTCCTTCCCGTCCTATCTGGTGATGCAGATTTTGTGTACCCTGTTTATGTTCTGCGGTATTCACGGAAATTCTATCCTGAGCATTTTTACGCCGCTCACTATGGCAGCTTCCGAGCAGAATCTGGCAGCCCTTGCGGCGGGGGAGGCTCTGCCGAACATCATCATTGATTCTTTCTCGGTGCTTTGCCAGCCGGGCGGGATAGGCTGTACTTTCGGGCTCGCTTTCCTGATGGCGTTTTTGGCAAAGAGCAAACGGATGAAGACGCTTGGGAGAATGTCCATCGTACCGGCTATCTTCGGCATCAACGAGCCGTTGTTATTCGGTATTCCGATCATGCTGAACCCGCTGCTGTTCATCCCCTATGTGATCAGTCCGATCATCTGCACCAGCATCAGTTACTGTTCTATTGCTCTCGGCATCACGCCGCGCCTGAGCGGAACAATGGTAAACTGGACGATGCCGCAGTTTGTATCAGGTTTTTTGGCACAGGGTGTACCCACCGCGATCTTACAAGTGGTGCTCGTTTTGATCACTACAGCGATCTGGTTCCCGTTCTTTAAAATGGTGGATCGTCAGATCTGTAAAGAAGAAGGCAAGGAATAGACAGACAGTAAAAGACAGGATAAGGGGAGAAGGGATTTTGATCTCTTCTCCCTTATGGCGAAGAAGGGAGACGTATTATTATGCTGCAGAAAAATTTCCTGTGGGGCGGCGCGGTGGCTGCCAACCAATGTGAGGGCGCATACAGAGAGGATGGAAAAGGCGTCAGCACCGCAGACTGCTTTACGGCCGGTGCGGTGGATAGAGAGCGGGAATATACGAGAGGGATCATCTCCGGAAAGTATTACCCGAGTCATACGGCCATCGATTTTTACCATCACTATAAAGAAGACATTGCCCTTTTTGCGGAGATGGGTTTTCGGTGTTTCCGGACTTCTATCAACTGGACGCGCATCTTTCCGAATGGCGATGAACTGATACCAAACGAAAAGGGGCTTGCGTTTTATGACGATCTGTTTGAGGAATGTCTGAAATACGGGATTGAACCGGTCGTGACCATCTCGCACTATGAGACGCCCTATCATCTGGCGGAGACCATCGGAAGCTGGCGCAGTCGGGAGATGATAGATCACTATATCCGGTTTTGTGAGACGATCTTTAAGCGTTACCGGAACAAAGTGAAATACTGGATGACGTTCAATGAGATCAATGTGATCGTGCTGAAGCCGGAGATGGCCGCGGGAATCAGGCCGGAAGAAGGGGAAGATTTTTATCAGACTATTTATCAGGCGGCTCATCACATGTTTGTGGCGAGCGCCAAAGCGGTGAAACTGGGCCATGAGATCGATCCGGATTTCCGGATCGGTATGATGATGCTCTACCCGACATTTTACGGGGAGACATGCAACCCTCTGGATCAGGTGAAGTGCATGGAAGCCATCGATGTCCATTATCTGTTCAGTGACGTGCAGGTGCGGGGATATTATTCAGCCAAAGCGAACAAGTTTTTTGAAAGAAAAGGGGTGGTGTTGGAGCAGACGCCCGAAGATGCGGCGGCACTGAAAAACGGAACCGTGGATTATATCGGGTTCAGCTACTACAACTCCAACGTGGCGTCCCATCAAATGGATCGGGATATGACGCCGGGGAATATGCTGCACACGGTAAAAAATCCTTATCTGGAAGCTTCAGACTGGGGCTGGACCGTGGATCCGGTGGGGCTTAGGCTGGCGCTGAATCATCTCTACGACCGTTATCAGATCCCATTATTCGTGGTGGAAAACGGTCTGGGCGCGGCGGACAAAGTGGAGCAGGACGGCAGCATTCACGATGACTACCGCATCGCCTATCTGCGGGATCACATCAAGCAGATGAAACTGGCAGTGGAGGAAGATGGTGTGGAGCTCATGGGCTATACGCCGTGGGGCTGTATCGATCTGGTGTCCGCAGGAACCGGAGAGATGAAGAAACGCTATGGGTTTATTTATGTAAACCGAGATAACGACGGAAACGGAACGCTTGAGCGAAGCAAGAAAGATTCCTTCGCTTGGTATCAAAAAGTGATTGCTTCAAACGGAGAAGATTTGAATTAAAGGAGAATATATATGAGTATGAATTTGAGATATCCCCATTTATTTTCGCCCCTGAAGATAAATTCCATCATGGTGAGCAACCGCATTATTGCAAATCCTATGGGGCAGGTTTTTGCGGAGAAGGCATTGGGACGCCCCGGGGTGGTGGTCGCCGGTTCCGTTATCACGCAGCCGGGAAAATCCTCTTGGGAATCGGCGGGGCAGCCCTACGCTTTCTCAAAGTATCAGGTGGAGAAAACCAGACAGAGAGTGCTGATCGCCCATCAGGGCGGCGCGAAGGCTTCCATAGAGATTGCCCATGCAGGACAGTATGCCAGAGTAGAATCCGGAGATTTCGCCATCGGCCCCACCGGCTACGTGCGGGAGGATGGCGTGGAAGTAAGGGAGATGGACGAAGCCATGATGGAGGAGGTGGCGGCCGGATATGCGAAAACGGCGAAGGATGCCAGAGATGTGGGATTTGATATGATCTTCCTGCATTTTGGGCACGGCTGGCTTGTGCCGGAATTTTTGTCGCCGCTGTTCAATAAAAGGACCGATGAATACGGCGGTTCCATCGAGAACCGCATGAAATTTCCGCTGCGGGTCCTTCGGGAGGTGCGGGAAGCCGTAGGGCCTTATTTCCCGATAGAAATGCGGATATCCGCCAACGAATATATGCTAGGCGGCATCAGTTTTGAGGATGTGCTGACCTTTGTGAAGGAGGCGCAGAAATATATCGATGTGGTGCAGGTCTCCTGCGGACTGGATATCGAGCACGAGGCGAATGTGTATACCGCTTCCACCAACTTTACCGAGCACGGACTGAACGTGAAGTACGCGAAGGCGATCAAAGAGAATGTGGATATTCTCGTTTCCGTTGTGGGGGCGATCATGAATCCGGATGAGGCGGAACGGATCTTGGCGGAGGGCGCAGCGGATCTGGTGGCCCTTGCAAGACCTCTGGTGGCGGATCCCGATTGGCCGATCAAGGCGTTGGAGGGCAGACCGGAGGACATCGTACCCTGTCTGCGCTGCCTGCAGTGTTATCACATTTCCACAAACAGACGCAATGTGGGGTGCTCCGTGAATCCGCGCTATACGAATGAGAGCTGGGTGCCTAAGAAACTTCCGAAGGCGGAGAGCAGGAGGCGGATCGTGATCGTCGGGGCAGGTCCGGCGGGATGCAGGGCGGCTCTTACGGCAAAGGAGAGGGGCCATGAGGTGATTCTGCTTGAGAAGCGGGATCATATCGGCGGAGCGATCCACTATGTGGCTATGGAGCATTTCAAGGTGGAAGTAAGGGATTATCTGGAATATCTGAAAATCCAGATAGGAAAGTCGGATATCGACTTGCGGTTAAACACGGAGGCGACGCCTGAGATGATTCGGGCATTACAGCCGGACGCTCTGATCATAGCGGTGGGAGCGCTTCCCGCAAAACCACCGATCAAGGGGATCGACAGTCCGAATGTGATAGGTTTTTATGAAGCCATCGAACATGAGGAGAAGATCGGAGAAAATGTGGTCATCATCGGCGGCGGAACGATCGGTGCGGAGATCGGACTGGAACTGTCCCTTCTAAAGAAAAAGAATGTGACGGTCGTGGAGATGACAGATGAGCTGGCGGCTCAGGGCAATATGCTCTATAAGATCGGCCTTCGCCACAAGATGGACGAGGCGGAGAGGCTGCGGGTTATGTTACAGACAAATTGTCAGGAGATCACGCCTGCCGGCGTCTTTGTAAAAGACAGGGAAGGAAAAGAAATCATGCTTTCCGCAGATACGGTGATCATCGCCGCCGGCGTGCGCGCGGATAAGAGGACTGCGGAGAGTTTTTACGGAATCACGCCGGAGACCTATATGATCGGGGACTGCGAGAAACCTCGCAAGATTCAGGAGGCGACGATGGAGGGATATACCATTGCGGCGGGGTTGTAAGAAAGGGCATTAGCATTCCGGGAAGTTGCCATTCCCCCTGTTTTACGGTATAATGATAAACGGAGACTGAAGAAAAAACGATGGATTTATACAGGGGAGAGGGATATGTTTTGTGTGAATTGCAGAAAGAAATTTTTGATTTTGATTCCCATATTAGTTCTGGCAGTCGGCATCATAGCCATTTCCGGAACAGATTTTTTTAAGAGGACGTTTTATTCCCCTGAAAAATATTTCCAGTACACTATGAAAAAATATGTGCGGGAAGAGTCGCAGATGCTTGCGGAGTGGTATGGCAGGCTGGTCAAAGGAGACAGCGATATTAGTGACAGTAGTGTCAGTGGTGAACTCACAGTAAGGTTTGGGGATGAGGGTATAGAACTGCTTGAGAGCGCGGCAGCTTTCGGGGATCTGGATTATCTGGATGATCTGGCGTGGTTGGAACAGGTGAGCGTGGCCACAGAGTTTTCCGTGAAAGATGAGGTCATCAGCGGGAATCTTGCGCTGAAGCTTGGGGAGGACGAGCTGCTTTCTGCAAACAGTATTGCGGATATGGCGGATGAGACGGCTTATTTACAGATTCCGGTTCTCTCCGACAAATATGCATGTGTGGATCTCGATGAGTATCTGGACGAATTGTCATATTATATGGATGACGGAGATATCATCGGGTATTTTGAAACGCTATATGCGTGCTATCCCGAGAGGGAAGAAGTGGAGAGACTGCTGTATAAATACGGTACGCTGGCGCTCTCCGGCATCGAGGATGTGGAGAAAAGCAGAGAAACCCTGCATGCGGGAGATGTGGATCAAAAATGTACGGCTCTGCGGACTGTGATCAAATCAAGGACACTGAGGGATATCTCGAAGGCAGTTGTGAAGGAGATGAAAAATGACGAGGAACTGCGCCGGATCATGAAAAACCTTTCTGATCTGGAAGGTTTTGACTACCTTTACGATGAGTACAGAAATCTGTTGGATGAAGCTTTAGACGACGCGGAGGATATCGACCTGTATGATGATATTGTCCTGACAATATATACGGACAACAAGGGCAGCATCATCGGAATGCAGGTGAAAATGGGAGATGACAGATTCTGCTGTGTGGGTCTGCAAAAAGGAAAGAATATCGGTTATGAGGTTGTCTGCGATGCGGACGGCGTCGGTTTTTTGCTCGAGGGAGAAGGAGAAGAATCCGGCGGTCTGATCAACGCGGACTTTGTGTTGGAGACAGACAGCTATTACGGATCGGAAGAAGTGGAATTCCGAGTGGAAAACTTTGACAAAAAGGCGGTCAGGAAGGGAAATGTGAGCGGAACGGTGATCTTTGCGCTGGAAGAACTGGAGGATATGCTTGGCATAGACGGGCGTTTTTTGGGGGGATACGTACTTACCGTGACGCTTGATGTGGACGAACAGAGCAGAAATGCGGATATCCGGTTGATGGATGACGAGGAAGAAGTAGTCTCGTTGGGCTGGAATATGAAGATAGACGAAGGAAAGGAAGTCAGTATCCCGAAAAAGGGCGATGTTATTATGATAGAGGACGAGAGGGATGTGTTAGACTGGCTGGACAGTGTGGATACGGACAGATTGATAGAACACTTAAAAGAGACGGCGCTGCCGAGAGATATCGTTTATAAACTGGAAGATATTCTTGACTGGTATATGTGAGTATGAAAATAGAGGTAAGGCAGATACAAAAAAAGTATCGGAAAAAGGCAGTGTTGAAGCAGGCGTCTTTTGCGGCGGAATCGGGAATGTGCGTAGGGATACTGGGCAGCAACGGAAGCGGAAAATCTACACTGCTGTCAGTCCTTGCAGGCGTGCAGCGGCCTGACGGAGGAGAATTTCTTCTGGATGGGACAGATCTTTTTCAGAAACGCAGGCAGCAGGCCGAGTTGATCGGCTATATCCCACAGGGGACGCCTCTTTTGGAGGAGTTGACCGCGTGGGATAATCTGCGCCTCTGGTATGACAAAGAAACGTTAAAGAGAGAACTTTCCGACGGGGCGTTAGCCATGCTGGGGATTGATGACTTTATCAAAATACGTGTGAGCAAACTGTCCGGCGGGATGAAGAAAAGGCTGGCCATCGGATGTGCGGTAGCCCACTCGCCCCGGATCCTCTTGTTGGATGAACCTTCCGCAGCGTTGGATCTGGTGTGTAAAGAACGGCTTGCGGCTTATTTTCGCCGGTATAAAGCGGAGGGCGGGATCCTGATTCTTGCGACCCACGATACACAGGAACTTGATCTGTGCGACAGATGGTATATTTTAAGAGATGGATTTCTGGTCCCCTATGAGTATGATGGAAACGTGTCACGTCTGGCAGATCAGCTTTCGCGTTGACGCGGCGGAGGAGTATGAAGGATTTTAAAAACTATATCCGGATACAGATGAAGAGAGTTTTGAGAGCGCTTCCGGCTATTTTGATACCGACGATTCTCCTTGCGGGGATCGTCGCGCTTTTTTTTCTGACGATCCGGGGGATCGATGAGGATGCCGCGGACAAAAAGAAAGTGGAGATTGCGCTAGTGGGGGATCTGTCGGATCCCTATCTGAAACTCAGTATATACGCTCTGGAACATCTGGATCCCATACATTACACAGTGACATTTCTGCCTATGTCGGAAAAGGAGGCTGTTCAAAAGCTTGACAGAGGGCAGATCACAGCCTATGCGGTGATTCCGGAGGGGCTTGTGGAGTCCGTGATGCGGGGGGAGAATAAAAAGATCACTTATGTGACGGCGGGCGGTTCTGCGGAGATGGTTTCCATCCTGATCAGAGAGCTGATGGAATCAATGTCTGCGATTTTAGTGGAAACTCAGAATTCTGTTTACGGTATGCAGCGATTTTTGAGAGAATATGGTATGGAAGATCAGCTGCAGCAGGCGACGGAAGAGTTTGATTTGCGTTATGTAAACTTATTTCTGGACCGGGCAGAGGTATGCGAGGTGCAGGAGGTCGGGCTGGCCAACGAACTTTCCCTGCAGGGGTATTATGTGTGCGCCATGCTGTTATTGTTTCTTATGTTGTGGGGCATAGCTTGCAGTCCGCTGTTTGTAAAGGAGGATCTGACATTCCAAAAGTTTCTTTTGGCCAGAGGGCAGAAGCTGTGGATTCAGGTGGCGGGGGAGTATGTGTCCTATTTGGCTCTCATGGCAGTCAGTGTGTTTGTCATAGCGGTTATTATGACTGCGGGGCTCTATTTTACGGAGCTGCCTGTTCCCGAGTGGGAGAAAGGAGGATCAGGGAGATTGCTTTTTCTTGTGGTACAGGCAATTCCGGTGATGGGGCTGCTCTCGGCGCTCCAGCTCTTTTTGTTTGAACTAGTATCCGGGATAGTAAACGGAGTGCTTGTGCAGTTCCTTGGCGCGGTCTGCATGGGATATCTGTCCGGCTGCTTTTATCCGGTTTCCTTTTTGCCGGAGGGGATGCAGCGGATATCGGCTTTTTTGCCATCCGGGATGAGCCTCAAGTATCTGGACGTCTGCATGGCCGGACAGGAGAAGGCGCTCCTGCATCTGATCGGTATGGGGATGAGTTTGTTTTTGTTTCTTTGGCTGACGATGTTGGTGCGGGAGCGAAAACTGATGAAAAACTGAGGGGCGGCGAGATGAAGAATCTGCAAAAAGCGTTTTTGTTCTTTTTACTTTTGAATAAACGTCTTCTGAAAAAATATAGTTTTCTGGTGATTCTTGCCATGATCCCGGTTCTGGCTGCAGGGCTCCTTTTGGCTGCCGGAGAGGACAGCGGTGTACTCCATATTATGTTGTGTGCGGAAGATGAGACGGATGATCTGGCAAAACAGGTGATAGGAGAGCTGACGGGAGAAAAAAGCATTCTCCGATACTCTGCGGCATCCTCCGCGGATATGGCTTATCAGGCGGTTTGTGAAGGAGAAGCCGACGCGGCTTGGATCTTTGCAGAGGGCTTTACAGAAAGCGTGGAGGATTATGTTTCGGATTCCGGTGAGACGGAATTTTTAGTCGCCGTGGTGGAGCGGGAGGATACGGTGTTTTTGCAGTTGGCGAGAGAGCGGTTGTACAGTGCGCTGTATCCGTATTTATCCTATGCCCTCTTCAAAAATTACATTACGGTGGATTTGTCTGTGGGGGTTTCCGAGGAGGAACTTAAAGCGGAATACAGAGTGGCCGAAGTGGATGGAGGAATTTTTGGGTTTTCCTATCGGAACAGAGAAGATCAGGCGGACACAGAGGCGGAAACCAACTATCTGCTGACTCCTCTGCGGGGGCTTTTGGCGCTGGCGGTGCTGTTTTGCGGACTGGCGGCTTCCCTGTATTATGAACAGGATAAAGAGAAGAGGCTTTTTTTGCTGATGCCCGCAGGGACAGGGATACTTTTTCCGTATCTGTATCATTTGCCGGCGGTGATCGATGGAGCTATAGCAGCCCTGGCCGCATTTTTCATCACCGGGATCTGGATCTCTCCGGAAAGGGAACTTGTGTTGATGGCGCTCTACTGCGCGGCGTGTACAGGATTTAGCAATCTTGTCCGGAAAATATGCGGAACGATTCAGAGACTTGGCGCCTGCATTCCGCTTTTGATGCTTGCCATGACGGTATTGTGCCCTGTGTTTATATCCCTAAAGGGCTTCCGAATGATACAGCAGCTGTTCCCGCCCTTTTATTATCTGCAGTCTGTCCATAACGTCGGATATATCAGGTATTTTCTGCTCTATATTGCAGCGCTGTACGGACTGGATCTGTTGGCGGGTGCAAGAGAGAGGCGCTTTAGCCTCAAATAAAAAGAACCGGCTTTTTAAAAGGCCGGTTCTTCGTGTCGATCTCTTATTTTACTGTTACGGAAGTGATATGGGGATTGACGCCCTCATACCAGTATAAAAATCCTTCTGCGTCGATCTTGTCGCCGATGTTGAGATTCTTCACGGCGTTGTAAACGTCTGTGGTATTGTCGCACAGATAAGATTCCACAGTGAAATTATAGGTTGAACCGTCCAGAGATACATTGAAATACAGGTCGTCGCCGTCCTGACCGGAACCGTCCCAGTTGTACAGGAAGGGAACATCTGCGCCGCTTTCATCCTGACCGGCCGCTTCCACGGTGAGCCCCTTGAAGGAGACGAATTTATTCTGATGATCGATCAGTTCGTCTTTTCCGAGAAGAGCGGTCACGTCTTCAGCTTCCGCCACATAATTTCCCTCTTCGATCTCAAAGGTGGCGTCTATGATCTCCACTTCGCCGGACCACTCGGCTTTATAGCCGGTGACTTTGATCTTTGTGCCTTTCTCCAACTTTTCGTAATCCTCCGCGGAGCACGCCATATTGTAGATGAAGTAAGCGCCGTCTTTATCCTGCGTGTATACGGTAGCTTTGTCTTCCCACCAAGATTGCTTTGCCTGTACATAGGTCTCAACGACTACTTCCGTGTCTAATGCCGCAGCGACGTACTCCTCGTAAGTCATAACGCCCTCCGATTTTGCATCCGTATCGCCGCCTGACTTGGAACCGCAGCCCACACAGGCAAAGGCCAGAGCCAGAACAAGAAACAGTGACATCAATTTTTTCATTTTTTTCCTCCTCAAGTCAGATATCTTTCCGATATCGTAAACAGGTTGATAACTATCGACATAATTATACATGAATTTCCCGGAAAGTCAATCATTGCGGGATTTTTCCCTGCGTCTGCCGCGGATCGCATAGAGCGCGATCAGAACCCAAGCTATGGCGAGCGTACACAGCAGCGCAGCGGCGGATCCGGATAAAGGGCCAAGATCGGCTTTCCCGGACGTACCCTGCCTGTTTGGTTGATCCAGACGGTACAGGGAAGCGGTATCTTTGTAGAGGGTTTCCACATAGGCGTCATCGATGGTCTCCCCTCTTCTTACGGATTTTACCGTGCTTTCAATCAGTTGTCCCGACGCGTCTCTGAGGGAAGCGGAGCCGTTAAAGACCGGCGTGGTGAAGGTATCGTCGATATGGGACAGCAGCATTTCGACGGCTCGTATCTTGACTTCGTAATGCAGCTCCTGATCTGTGCCGCTTCCGGCCAGATAGTCGTGATATTCTGCTGATTTCTGGGCGCGGGAAGTGACCGGGATATATCCTTCCGTCTCAGAGTAGGCGATCTGCACCTCGTCCGTCAGAAGGTACTGGGCGAACAGCCATGACGCCAGCACTTCACCGGAATCTTCTTTATTAAAGATGCAGACCGAAGGACCCTGAGAGATCATTTTCGGATGTGCAGGATCAAACTGAGGGACAGGCATGACCGCAGTCTCAAATGCTACGATCTTATCCGCACTGATATCGCACAGAGGAGCGTCCGTCCCCATCCATGTGGCGCCCGCCGTGGAATCCACTGCAAAAATGCACTGACCGGCATTTAAAAAGTTGGCGGGATAGCCGGATATCTTAAAGGTGGAAAATGCGCCGCTCTCTGCGTGTTCTGAGATAGTCTGCAAAAAATCTTTTGTGGTATCGTTGAACAGCAGCGCCTCGCCGTCTTTCGTGGAATATTCGGCCTCTTTCTGATAGAGCGCCTGTATCATCATATTGTCTGTGGACTTGTAGATGAACGGGATCAGCACTTTCTGCCCGTTTACCTTAAAATTCCCCTCGGCGTCCATCTCCATAGCGGCTTCCGAGACTTCCCAGATAAAATCCCATGTGAGCATATCCGGCAGCGTATAGCCGAGGGCTTCCACATAGGTTTTGTTGATATAGCAGGCCTCCGTGGAGCGCATGTAGGGGATGCCGTAATAGTGGTCTGCGATAGAGCACTCGTTCAAAAACTGCGGGACGATCTCATCAGCGGCGGGGGAATCAAACCGGACTTCACTTCCGCCCAGACCGTATTTTTCGTCGGCAAACAACTCCTCAAGGGGTACCACAAGATTGACGCCGGACAGATAAGTGGCGATGTGATCGGGGTAGGTGATACAGACGTTGGGCGTTGTGCCGGTGGAAATGTTGGTGATCACATCGTTGTAAATTTTGCCGTAATCAGTGTATAGGCGCAGATTTACTTTGATATTGGGATACAATTTTTCAAAATCATCGATGGCCTTTTCGTAGATGGCAGTCTGTGTTTTGTTGGTATCGTTTTTTGCCCAGAATGTGATCTCATAATTTGCGGAAGCATCAAATTCGTCAGGCAGGGCAAAGGGCTCCAATCCCTTTTTTCCATGACAGCCTGTCAGGGAAAATACCGCGCACAGTATGAGAATGATCGAGGATACACGTTTTTTTTTCAGTTTCCGCCGCTTGTTTTTTCCACTCATCCCTTCGTACCTCCCCTCGAAACCCCATCCATGATCTTTCTGCGAAATGCCAGAAACAGAAAGATCAACGGGACGGAAATCACCACCACCGCCGCCATCATCGCCGGAACATTTTCCCGTCCAAACCCGTTTTCCCGTATCTCCTGAATACCGTTGGACACAAGATAATAGGACGGGTTGTCGGTGATCAGTCTGGGCCACACGTAAGAATTCCAGCATTCGATCACTTTCAGGATGGTTATGGTGACAAGGGTCGGCTTTGACATGGGGATCATGACCTTTACCAGATACTTAAAGTCCGATGTGCCGTCCACTTTTGCCGCCCGGTACAGGCTGTCCGGTATCTGTTCAAAGTTTTCTTTCAATAAATAAATATAGAAGACGGACATGACGGAGGGGAAGATCAGCCCCTGAAAAGTGTTGCGCATGTCCAGATTAGTGATCGTCACAAAGTTGGTGATGACCACCAGTTCATTTGGGATCATCATCAGAGACAGAAACCCGACGAAAGCAATCTTTTTTCCCTTAAACTGAAGCCTTGCGAAGGCAAAAGCCGCGAGGGTCACCGCCACTAACATCAAGGCGGTGGTACAGAGCGTGAAAAAGGCGGTATTGAGCAGATACTTTCCGAGGGGCACTGCGGTGAATGCCTCCCTGTAATTCTCAAAGGTAGGAGACAACGTAAAAAATTTGGGGATATACTCCGAGTTGTAAGCGCCGTAACTTTTCACGGAAGTCAGAATCATCCAGTAGAAGGGAAACAGGACGATCAGCCCCCATATGCCCAGAAAGAGGCAGGTGACGCTCCGCAGTATGCCGTTTTTGATCCGCGTCTGTTTTTCTATTTTCTGAAAATCCATTTTTCTTTCCTCTCATTTTCGGAAGTGAACATGGTCCGCTGCGGCCAAACCGCAGCGAGAGCGTGCCTGCATCGGATATAGAAACTCTGCTCGGCAAAACAACTGAACAGCCAAGTTTCGCAATCGCCTGTCAGTAATGAACATGCTTTTTGCTGCCAAGCAGATTGATGCATGTGATGGTGAGCACAATAACAAACAACAAAATCGCCGCCGCAGAAGCGTAGGACGGATAGCCGCCGCTGTCCCCGTAGAGCATGTCGTACACATAGCCCACGATGGTGTTCATCCCGGCCGCGTTCAGGTTGGTGCCGAAGAGGGCCACCACGTCGCTGTATGCTTTAAAGGCGCCGATAAAACCTGTGATGATCAGATAAAAAACCATAGGGGAGATCATCGGCAGGGTGATCTTTATGAAAGTCCGCCATCTCGAAGTGCCGTCCACTTTGGCGGCTTTGTAGTAATCCTGATTCACAGAAGACAGGGCGCTTGTCAAGATCAAAATTTTGAAAGGCATGACCACCCAGATCGTATAAAAGCAGAGCACAAACATTTTCGCCCAGTAGGGGCCTTCGATAAAATCTACGCTTGATCCGCCGAAGAAGCGGATGATCAGATTGATAAATCCGTCGCTGTAGGGGGTTTTTCTGAACAGGATCATGAATACCAAACCGACAGCCAATGTGTTGGTCACATAGGGCAGGAAGTATACGGTCTGAAAAAAGTCCCGGAGGGCTTTGATGGAATTTAAACCCACGGAGACCGCAATGGCGATCACGGTGGACAAAGGCACCGTGATGATCACTAACAGAAAGGTATTTTGCAGCGCCTGCAGAAAATAGGGATCGTGCAGCACGTAGGAATAATTGTATGCTCCGATGCCTAAGTAAGTTTGGGAGGCCGAATGGTATCCCTCCTCAAAGGAATAGACAAATACATCGATGAGAGGATATACCATGAAAGCACCCAGAAAGAGAAGCGCCGGCAGAAGATAGAGCCAGCCTTTTATATTGTCGTTTAACCGTTTTTTTCTTTTCATATTGATACCTCGCAGGCAGCTGTTAGGATACGCTTCTGTGTATCCTTAGTGAACAAAAGCACTTTGCGGGGATTCAGTGCAAAGCGGACTCTGCCGCTTCCCGTATCTACCCTGTGCCGGGAGTCGACGATCGAGCGGACGGTGGGATTCAGGGATGCTTCGTTTGAGGAGAGAACACTGATATCCCGCCCCATCACTTCCACGCCCTTTAGGGCGCAGCTGAAAGGACCGTCCTCCTGCACGATAAAACCTTCCGGCCGGATGCCGACAAAGACTTTCTGATTCTCTGTTCTACAGACAGGCAGCACGGCTTCCTCACCGATGTGGAGCATGCCGTCCCGGATTTCTCCGTGGAAAACGTTGATGGGCGGCGTACCCAGAAATTTTGCAACAAACAGATTAGCAGGATTGTCGTAGACATCCTGAGGCTTTCCGATCTGCTGTACGACCCCCTCTTTCATGACCACGATCAGGTCGGAGATGCTCATGGCTTCCTCCTGATCATGGGTGACAAAGATCGTAGTGATTTTAGTCTCCCGTTGGATCCGTCTGATCTCTTCGCGGGTTTGAAGCCGCAGGCGGGCATCCAGATTGGAGAGGGGCTCGTCCAGCAGAAGGACGGACGGATTTTTCACAAGGGCTCTGGCGATGGCGACACGCTGCTGCTGACCGCCGGAGAGTTCGCCGGGTTTTCGCTCCATCAGATCTTGTATCTGTACGAGGTGAGCGGCTTCCAGAGCTTTTTCGTTCATCTGCGCTTTGGTAAGTTTGTCCTTTCCCTTCAGATTTTCCAGAGGAAAGGTAATATTTTGTTTGACGCTGAGATGAGGGTAGAGAGCATAATTTTGGAAGACAAGTCCGATCCCTCTGTGTTCCGCAGGGAGGTCTGTGACGTCTTCATTCCCGAAAAAGATTTTTCCGGCCGTCGGCTGTTCCAGACCGCTGATCAGGTTGAGAGTGGTGCTCTTTCCACAGCCGGAGGGTCCAAGCAGCCCCACCAGAGCCCCGTCGGGGATCTCAAAGGAGAAGTCCTTTACGGCAACCACTTCCTCACGCTTTTTTCTGCCCCGCCCGGGGAATTTTTTCGTCAGATCCTGCAATACGATTTTCATATCCGCAACCCGCCTTTCCGTTCTCTTTTCATTATAGACATACTTTGCGATATATTTCAATTCTGCATTTTTTTTATTTTATTTTAAAAACCAAATCATTTAGAAGGTATCGTTTCGTTATATACTGATAGGGGGACGCCCTTAGGAGGAAAAATCTTGACGCGTGAAGACAGATTGATACAGAGAATGGAACAGGGAGATACCGGTGCGGCTCACGAGCTGATTGAGATATTTTACCCTGAGATACTGCGCTACTGCCTGTGGCATGCGCCGAACCGCTCACTTGCGGAGGACGCGGCGCAGGAAACATTTTTAAAGGTGCTTCGCTACGCAGACCGCTATGCGCATAGAGGGAAATTCAGGCCGTTTCTCTATCGGGTGGCCGCGAATACCTGCATTGACATGAGGCGCAGGGTGCGGGGCTTTGAGGTGTCTCTGGAGGAAGTGACGGCAGAGCCGGCGGGAGAGGAGGCCGGATATAGAGAAGTGCGATCCGACATGGTAATGCGGCAGCTAGTTGCCGGTCTGCCGGAGGATCTGCGGGAGATCGTTCTATTGAGATTTGGGCAGGATCTGACAATGCGGGAGATCGCGGAAGTGGTAAATATACCGTTAAGAACCGTGCAGACCAGACTGCGCTCGGCGTTAAAAAGGCTGAAAAAAGATATGGAGAAGGGGGAAGAATGGTGAGGAGCGGAGAATTTGAAAAAAAATTAAGGGAATCTTTGCATCAGATGCCTGTCATGACGGACGGAAAATATATGGAAAGAACGCATATGGAAAGAACACGGATTCTTGCAGACAGAGAGATTCTTCGAAAGACAGAGAGGGAGCGCATTACGTTTCTCCGGTTTTTGACAAGACAGGCGGCATTCATCGGCTGGAAAATCTGGATGCTGCAGATACTTTTTCTGCTTGTGGTAAGCAGGGTGTTTGCGGGCGTCTATGAGAGGGGAGAGACGCGGTATCTGGTAAAACTGTTAGCCTGTTTGTCGGTTTTAGTGCTGATGACGGCGCTGCCGTTTATCTACCGCTCGGTTCATTACCGGATGCAGGAAGTGGAAGGAGCCACTCGGTTTTCATCCGTCAGGCTGCTGATGGCGAAACTGGCCATGATCGGAATCGGAGACCTTTTGGTGTTTGGGGGTATTTTTGCCGCTGTGGTATGGAAAACCTCCCTGCAGGCGGATCACGTATTTTTGTCGCTGTGTTTCCCGTTTCTCTTCGCCGCCAGCGGCTGCCTGTACATGCTGGGACACTGTAAGGCGAAACGGTTTTTTGCGGGCAGCATGAGTCTGTGTACTGTGTGTATTTGGTTATCCGCTTTCTGGTCGGGGGATTGCGGGGCGTTGGCGGAGAAATCTTTTTTGGCGGCTTGGTTTGTGCTCTGTGGGCTGCTTGCGCTTTTTTGTGTCAGACAGTTTCGCTATATCCTGTATCATTCGCCTTATGCGGAAATGCAGATCACGTAACAGAAACGGAAGGAGAGAAGATGGAATTATATATTGAAAACGTGTCAAAACAGTTTAAAGATGTAAAAGCGGTGAAGGATGTTTCCCTTAGGATCACCTCCGGCGTTTGGGGGCTGCTTGGAGCCAACGGCGCGGGAAAGACAACGCTCATGCGGATGATTGCGGGCATTATGAAACCGGACACCGGAAGGATTCTGTACGACGGACTCCCAATCCGGGAACTGAAAGAAGGTTACCGGGATATTTTCGGATATCTGCCTCAGGAGTTCGGCTTTTACCCCGAATTCACGGTAAAAGATTATCTGGAATATGTGGCGGCATTAAAAGGACTGACAAAGAAAGGGGGCAGGCAAAAGATCGATGAACTGTTGGAGAAGCTGTCCTTGTCCCACGTGAGAAACAAAAAGATCGTCAGATTGTCCGGGGGGATGAAAAGGCGGGTTGGCATCGCGCAGGCCCTGCTCAACGAGCCGGAGGTGTTGATTCTGGATGAACCTACCAGCGGGTTAGATCCCGGGGAAAGAGTGCGCTTTCGCAAACTTCTCTCGGAATTTGCCCATGACAGGATCGTTTTGATCTCCACTCATATCGTTCCCGATGTGGAATATATCGCGACGCAGAACGCGGTGATGAAGGGCGGGGAACTTCTGGCTGTGGGAACCACGGAGGAACTGGTAAAGCTGGTGGAGAAAAAAGTGTGGAGCGCCAGAATTTCAATGGAGGATCTGGCGGAATATGAGAGTAAACTGCAGATCGCAAATATCAGAAACGAGGAGGATGGCAGACTCTCCATCCGTTATCTGGCAAAGCAGCCGGCAGTAGAGGATTCCATGCCCGTCCCGCCCCGCTTGGAAGATTTGTATCTGTGGATGTTCCCGCAGGAATCAATGGACAGGAGGTGACCGTATGCGTTTATTAAAATTGGAGTTAAAAAGAGTATTAAAGACAAGGATGACGGTGGTGCTGCTGCTTTTATCCTTCGGGTTTTCTTTTCTGTTGGCTTGGCTGCCGACCACGTTTTCCCGGATCAAATATACGGACGAAGAAGGATATGAAGTGGAGTTAAAAGGGCTAGAATCGATCCGGTATGAGAAAGAGGTGCAGAGAGATACTGCAGGCGACGTAACGCCCGAAAAAGTGCGGCGGGCGTTTGAACAGTATCAGGCCTGTCTGACAAAATACAAAGCGGAGACGACCTATGATCTGCCGGAAGGTGTTTACGTGAGAGAAATACTTCCATACAGTCCATTGCTGCACGGGGTGCGGGAGGCGTATGCGGATCCCCATACAGGGATCGCGCCGTCTCTGATGGAGATCGATCCCGAGGAATTGGATCATTTCTATGAAAAATGCACGGAGCGCAATCTGTCGTTAATGAAACAGGAACAAAAAGATCACGAGGCGGCGCAGAATGCGGGGGCCGCCATGTATGAAAAGGTGGAGAAACCTTTCCGGTTTTTTCCGGGATACGGCAGCGACCCGATGGACTACGAGATCCTTCTGACTATGCTTATTCTGCTTTTTGGCACGGTGATGATCGCGCCGGTGTTTACCTCCGATTATCAGACGGGGGCGGATGATATACTGCGCTGCACAAGATACGGAAAAACGAAATTGGCCGTGACGAAGACGGCGTCGGCCCTGTTGATTTGCGGCGCAACATATTTTGGCTGTATCTGTATTTACCTTTTGGTGTCGAACAGCCTTTTTGGCTGGGAATGTACGGAGACGTCCATGCAGATGATCTACTCCGCCATGAATCTGCCGGATATGAGCATCGGAGAACTGCAGCGTTTTGTGGCTCTTGGAGGGCTTCTCAGCATTATCGCGGCATCTGCGCTTACGCTGTTTGTCTCTTCCGCATTTAAAAATGTTGCGGCGTCCGTGTCCGTCTCTCTGTTATTTTGCATACTGCCGGTCGTGATCTACATGGCGCTGCCGGCGGAGATCGCGAATTGGATATACCCTGTTCTGCCGGCTGCAGGCGGAGCAGGGCTGCAGGCATCGATCCTGTATGCGGCCATTGACTTTGATTTTTGGAATATCGGAAATTTTGCCCTGTGGCTGCCCTATGTCATGCTGTGGGCATGCGCCCTCGAAATTCCGCTTTTTATCGTTCTGACGATCCGATCCTACTTAGGGCATAATGAGATGTAGTTGCGGCAGAATGGGATTGCATTTCAGATATGCGGTATGGTATAATATCTTTTAATATTATACTGGTTCGGAGCGAATTTATGTACGGGGGATTTTAGTCATGGCGAACAAAGTTGAATGGCGGGATTCATACAGTATCGGAGTGGATGTCATCGATAAAGAACACCAGCAGCTTTTTAAGATCATCAATAAGCTTTTTGCATTTCGGGAAGAGGAAAAAGACGGGCGCTGGGTGTGTCAGGAGGGAATCAAGTTTTTTAAAGGGCATGCCTTAAAGCACTTCGCCAGCGAAGAGCAATATATGGAATCGATCAATTATCCGGAGGCAGAGCAGCACAAAAAGATACATAAAAGCTTTCGTGATAATACTCTTCCTGCATTGGAAGAAGAATTGGAAAATACGCAGTACGCTCCGGATTCGGTGGAACACTTTTTGGGAGTATGCACGGGCTGGCTGATTGGCCACACTCTGACGGAGGATATGGCTATCAGCGGAAAGAGCGACAGAAAGTGGGACAGCCGCCTGCAGGAGGACGAGAGCGAGGCTGTGAGAAAGGTGATCGTCGAGCTTGTGTTCAATATGTTTCGTCTGGAATCACAGCTGCTCAGCGATACATACGGCGGGGAAAAATTCGGGGACGGCCTGTACTTCCGGCTGATCTACGGGACAAAAAAAGATAAGAAGAAGCTGCAGGTATTTCTCGTTCTGGAGGAAAAGATACTGATCAACACAATTGGAAAGATGCTCGGAATCCAGACTAATAAAGTGGATACGACGTTGCTCCATGCGGCCAGATACACGGCAAGGCAGTTTGCAAACCGTATTATGGAGTATTTCCCGAAGACGGCAGGGTATGAACTGAAAGAGGAAAATCTTCTTTCCTACGAACAGTTTCAGAAAGTGTTTGAGCGGGAAAATATGCAGGTCAGCATGCTCTTTAATACCGGAGGAGCAGGGTATTTTGCCTACTGTATGGTCGCGCCCCATCTGTTGGAGGAGGAGAATGTCGTGACGCCGATCGGGGCAGAAAATGCCATCAGTGAGGTGGAAGAGTACCTGAAAAAGAAGGAAGAAGAGAAAAAAGAAGATAAGTTAAATCACAAACCGAAAGTGCTTGTGGTGGACGATTCCAAGACAATACGGTGTTATGTATGCGATCTGCTGAAGACGGACTACGACGTTACGCCGGCGGAATCCGGAATAGCGGCGATCCGGGCGATCACGTTAAACAAGCCGGATCTGGTGCTTTTAGATTATGAAATGCCTGTGTGCGACGGCAGACAGACCCTTCAGATGCTGCGGTCCGATTCTAATTTTGCAGATTTGCCGGTTATTTTCCTGACGGGCAGAGGCGATCCCGACAGTGTCAGAAAGGTGCTTTCCCTAAAGCCGACGGGATATCTGCTAAAGAATTTAAAGCCGGAGGCGATCAAGGACGAAGTAGACAATTTCTTTCAAAACAGGAAGGCCTGAAAAGATGGAGACATGGTTTTACGAAGTGGTAAACATAGACGGAGATTATGCAAACCTGCGGCGGACGGATGCAGAGTCAGAGGAGCTTAAACTTGTGGCGAGGGCTCTTCTCCCGCCGGAGATATCGGAGGGAACGCAGCTCAAGTATGAGTTCATGCAGTATGAGATAATAGAGAAAAGCGATGACAGGCCGTCCTGATGGACGGCTTTGTTGTTTCGGGAGGCAGAATGAGAGAGGATATCAGAATTGTCCGCAGCAGGCGGAAAACGATCTCGATTCAGATAGATGAGAATCTTCAGATCACGGTGCGGGCGCCTCTGCGTATGTCAGAGGCTGCCCTTGAGGCATTCATAGAAGAAAGATCGGAATGGATCGAAAAAAATTTGGAAAAAATGAGGCGCAGGCAGGAGGAGACGCGGCCGGAGCCTGAAGAGATTTTGACATTGGAGCAGATACGGGCGCTTGCGAAGGAGGCGGCCAAATATATACCGGAAAGAGTTTCCTATTATGCGGAACTGACAGGGATAACTTACGGAAGGATCACGATCCGCAGCCAGAGATCGCGCTGGGGAAGCTGCAGCAGCACGGGGAATTTGAATTTCAACTGTCTCTTAATGCTGACCCCGCCGGAAATCATAGATTATGTGGTGGTGCATGAACTGTGCCACAGACTGGAAATGAACCATTCTGATTACTTCTGGGACGAGGTGGAGAGGGTGATGCCGGATTATAAAAAGCGCAGAAAATGGCTGAAAACAAACGGGGAAAAGATCATGCGGCGGATGACGGCGGATTAGACGGACTAAAATTATTAAATCAAAATTTTTTACTGTACCCTAAAGTCTTTCTTAAAAAGTCCGATACTATAAGTATAAAACGTGTTATGCAAGTAAAAAAATTACAGGTTGAGCACGGAAGCAATCCAGAAAAAGGGGGACCTGTTATGAGAATTAATCCTTACATTCAAGTACAGCAAATGTACAATACCAAAAAGGCAGGCACTGCAAAAAAGGCCGGAAGTGCGGGGCGCACGGATGATGTGATGATCTCCAGCATCGGAAAAGATATCCAGACGGCAAAGCAGGCTGTGGCAGCAGCGCCGGATGTCAGAACCGATATTGTGGAACCGATAAAGAGCGCGGTACAAAACGGAACTTATGAAGTGAGCGGCGCAAGCTTTGCCGATAAGCTGCTTAGGGCGGCGGGAGAGATTTGAGAAACGAGGAGATGACCGGTGGCGAGCCTGATTGAAAATCTGATGGATACATTGAACAGGGAAAGCGAAGAATACGAGGCACTGGTGGAGTTATCGAAAAAAAAGACTCCCGTAGTTATCAGGGGAGATTTGGAGGGGCTGCAGGCGATCACGGATGAGGAACAGCTTGCGGCAGCCCGCATCAATCACATTGAAAATGAAAGACGAAATGTGATGAAAGAAATAGCAGGCGTACTTAACACGGATGTTGAGGCACTGAAACTGGCGGATATGGTTCGGGTTCTTGACAGAAGACCGGTAGAGAGAGCACAGATGGAGGCTTGTCAGAACAGGCTGAAAACGGCGGTATACCAGATGAAGCAGATCAATGAGCATAATCTGGAACTGATCGAGAGAGCGCTTGAGATAGCGCAGTTTGAGTTAAATCTCTATCAGGCGACGAAATCCGCCCCCGAGACGGCAAATTATAACAGAGACGCTTACAGCGACGGAATGGTTATGGGGAGTTTGCGGGGAGGCTTTGATGCGAAACAATAACATTGAGGTGAAAGTATGTCATTATTCAGCGGATTATATATGGGGACGACGGCCCTGAGGGTCGCTTCGGACGCATTAAACACAACAGCACACAACATATCTAATGCAGATACCGCGGGCTACACAAGGCAGCAGGTATCACAGTCTACACGTCACTACCATAAAATTGCGGACGCCACCGCACTGGTTGCTGCAAAGCAGGTCGGAATGGGTGTTCAATATGCGGAGACGAGACAGGTCAGAGATTTTTTCCTTGATCAGGTTTATAGAAGAGAATCTGGCAGAAGCGCCTTTTACGAGGTGTCTTATGAAGCGCTTGTCCATGTGCAGGATCTGTTGGGAGAAAGCGGCGACAGGAATTTCGGAGAGGCGATTGATGATTACTGGGAGACGATACAGGAATTGGCAAACGATCCCTCCAACGCGGTGACGCAGGGACTTTTCATTTCCAAGGCCCAGACACTCATCGAGCGCGCCACCAATGTCTATAAGAGCCTGAAAGATTACCAGAACAACCTGAATTCAGAGGTGAAAAAGTACGTTGATAAGCTCAATGACTACGGAAAAAAACTGGCGGAGATCAACAAACAGATCGTCAATGTGGAAGCGGGCGGAATAGAGCGCGCCAACGATCTGAAAGATACGCGAAATTACCTGTTGGATGAGATGGCGCAGCTTTGCGATATCACCTACTCCGAGGATGTGGACGGTTATGTCTCGGTGCAGATAGAGGGCGTGGATTTTGTGAAGCGCAACGTTTTTTACGAGATGAAGCTGGATGAGGATCCCGAAAACGGGTTTTACACTCCGTTCTGGCCTCATATCGCGGAGAGCACCGTCAATGAAAAGGGCGAGGTAGTCTATTCCCCGGAAGAGGTAGAAAGAGGAAAAGTATTCAATCTTGACAGGGAGATATCTACGGCGGCAAACACGGATGTGGGAAGGCTCAAGGCGCTTCTTCTTGTGAGAGGCGACCACGCGGCGGACTGCAGCGAGATGGAGGATAAGGATTACTATAACAGGGAGATTGCACCGTCCGTCTGTATGAACATTCAGGCGGAGTTTGATAAACTGATCAGCAATATTGCGATGTCGGTAAACAAGATCCTCAAAGATACGGGATACACAGACGGCACGCAAAATACGGATAACGCCCTGTTTGTCAGGATCAACAAAGAGGGAATGGCGGATGACGAGGGCTGGCATGTGGGCAACATCGCCGTGAACGAGGCATTCCTGAAACAGCCGGCACTGTTAAACTTTGTGAGAGATGATGAAACAGTCGACCATGAGGCGGCAGACAGGCTGAAAGAAGTCTTTGAGGCGGAGATCTATACGTTAAATCCGAATACGGAGAAGCGTTCGGCCTTTAAGGATTTTTACGGGGATCTGGTCGTTCAGGTATCCAATACGGGATCGGTAAACAAACTGCTCTACGAATATCAGCTGGACACACAGGAGGAAGCGAGCTTTGCAAGGGAGCAGATACTGGGTGTGTCAACAGACGAAGAACTGCAGTTTATGATCAAATTCCAGAATGCCTATAATGTGGCAAGCAGATATATCACTACATTGAACAGTATGCTCGAGAGTATGATCAGTCAGTTTGGGGCGTAAAAAGAGTTTTTGAGATAAGAAGGAGAATAAGATGGCTTCTACCTTTTTTGGACTTAACATAGCGGGTTCGGGGCTTCGGGCGGCGAACGCCTCCCTCAACACGGCGGCAAACAACATATCCAATGCGGACACAAAGGGCTACAGCAGGCAGAGAGTGCTGCAGGCGGCGTCGGATCCGCTGCGGACATTTGCAACCTACGGCTGTGCCGGCGCAGGTGTGCAGACGTTGGCGATCGAGAGAGTGCGGGATGCTTTTTATGATGTGAAGTACCGTGAGAACGAGACCAGTTATGGCGAATACGGCGCTAAAAATTATTATATGCAGTTGATTCAGGACTACTTTGAGGACGACGGCAAGACCGGGTTTTCATCGATCTTCACCAACATGAAAGCGGTGGGAACACAGGAAGTGCTGAAAAATCCCGGGGATCCCACGGCGAAAAAGGATTTTCTGGGCACGGTGGAAAAACTGGTGGAGTATTTCAACACGGCGTCGAAAAATCTGGAGAGACTTCAGAAAGACGTGAACGATGAGATCAAAGTGAAAGTAGAAACGATCAACTCCATCGCCATAGAAATCCAGACTCTGAACAAGCAGATCAACGTTGTGGAACTGTCCGGCAGCAGAGCTAACGAACTGCGGGATAAGAGGGATTTACTGGTGGATCAGTTGTCAAAAATAGTGGACGTAGAGGTCATTGAAAGTCCTGTTTTTGACAGCAACAATCCGGACAGAGAGACCGGCGCGACCCGCTATATGGTGCGGATCGCAGGCGGGCAGACTCTGGTGGACGATAATAAGCGTTTTGAGTTGGAATGCCGCGCGAAGGAATCAAACGAGAAGGTGAATCAGAGCGATATCGCCGGACTGTATGATATCTACTGGGTGGGAGGCGATCTGTTCAATACAACGAACTCCCGCATGGGAGGCGAGTTGGCAGGGTTATTGAAACTCAGGGACGGTAACAATAAGGAGAATTTTTACGGAACCGTATCCGGCATGGGTGAGACGACGGTGGAGACCGCAAACGGTCCCGAGATCCGTCAGACAGTAAAGATCGATGTGACGGCGGAGCACCTGAAGGATCTGAATAAATGTACCCTTGCGGGGGCGGGGACAATCAATATCGGCAATACGCTCTACAAATACGACGGCTGGAAGTTTGAGAGAGATGAGGACGGCAATTGCAGCTATACCCTGACGCTTGCGAAGGACGCTAACCAAGAAAATATAAATATGACCGGCAAGAGCGCCTCCGTGGGAAGCAGCATTGATTATCAGGGAATCCCTTACTATCAGGAGCAGATGAACGAGTGGGTCAGACTTTTTGCCCAGTCTATGAATGCAATCTTAAAATCCGGCTACACGGACGACGGGAAACCGGGCTGTCAGATGTTTACCTATGATTTTGTGGGTGAAAAGTCGATGGAGGAAGGGAAGTTCGATTATACGAGTCCCACAGGCGGAAACAGCGAAGATCTGTTTTCGGGGAAATATGTCGACGGACAGAGTTACGAGGTGTCGAATCTTGACGACAGCTATTATCGCTTGACAGCGGGAAATATTACCATTTTTGACGCGCTGAAAAAGAATCCGGAACTGTTGGGAGTGAAAACGGAGCCCAGCCAGACGGAGGGTGAATCCGAGTACGATAATATGTCGATTTTGTTGGATACGATGACCAATGACAAGGCGTTGAGTTTCAGAGGAGCCAATGCCGGAGAGTTTCTGACCTGCGTGCTGGGGGATATCACACTGGCGGCGGGCAGTGCACAGACATTTGAGGAGAATCACTTTATATTACAGAAGTCATTAGACAACCAGAGACTTTCTATCTCTGGTGTAGACGAGGATGAAGAGGCGTTAAGCGTGGTGCATCTTCAGGACAGCTACACACTGGCATGTAAAATGATCTCCACGTTTTCGGAGGTTTATGACAGACTGATACTGGAAACCGGCGTATAAGACAGAAGGGATAGCTTATGAGAATCACAAATAAGATCATGCAGAATAACTCACTTTCAAATATCAATCTGGCGAAGGTTGCGGAGGATGCGAGGAGCAGTCAGGTTTCATCGGGCAAGAAGATCGTAAGGCCTTCCGACGACCCAATCGTAGCGATCAGGTCGCTGCGGCTGCGCAGCAGCGTGGTGGAGATCACACAGTATTATTCCCGCAACGCGAAAGACGCGGACGCATGGTTAAAGACGACGGAGGATGCGATACAGCAGGTAACTGACGTGATCACGGATATGATCACACAGTACAACAAAGGTGCGAATGAGTATCTGACCAGCGAGGAGCGAAACATTGTGTTGGAACAGCTCAAAGCGTTAAAAGGTGAAGTGTATGCCACCGGAGACGCCGATTATGCGGGTCGCTATATTTTTACGGGCTACCGCACCGAGAGTTCCCTGATGTTCAGAGAGGATACGCTCAAATCCTATCAGATCACCGAGCAGCTTAGCGCCGCAGATCTGAAGACAAATACATATGTAAAAACCGGTTATACGGAAGAGGACGGTACGAACCGCGATCTGACGGATTTGCGGGAGGGAACGCAGAGCGAGTATAAGAGCATTGATGAAGACGATATAGAAAAGGTGGAATACCATAGGTTCCGGTTATCCTATAATAACTGTGACGATGTGGAGCCGGTTATCCAGTACCGGAACAAACAGGGCGAATGGGTAAAGATAGATGCGACAGGAAAATCGGTGGACGGAACGGCCACAGGCGGCGGACCGGCGGTGGTGTCCAAATTATCCACGGATGTGCCCAGCCCCTATGCCACGGTCGGAAAAGATGAAGTGATTTACCTTTCCGATACGGGAGAACTGCTCATAGGGGAAGACCTCTATAAAGAGTTATCCGATTTGACGGATAATCCGCAGACAAGAGACATAAACGAGGGAGAGATTCGGATCAGTTACCAAAAAACGGATTTTAAAGAAGGGGATCTGAAACCGGAACATTACTTCTATTGTGTAGCTGCAGGAGAGGATGGTACCCTTGATACAGCGTTGGGCGATACGCCCCTTGGCAGCAACGCGGATATCGTGTACAATCCGAAGTATCTCGACTATGGGCACGAACGGCAGGTTATCGAGTATGATGTGGGGTATAACCAGCGTCTGCAGGTAAACACCATCGCCGAGGAGTGCTTCAATCCGGCCGTCAACAGAGAAGTGGACGATATGATACAGGCATTGGAAAGGATGCAGAAGATCGAGGAAGTGGTCGGCACCTTAAAAGGCCTGATGGAAAAAGAGCCGAATCCGGATAAACAAAAATTGCTGCAGCAGCAGTTGGATGCGGCGAATAAAGCCCTCACCTACGAGAGAAAAGTAGTGCAGGATAAATTTTCGTACGGGCTCGGGGAGATGAAAAATTTCCTGAATGAAGTGAACCTTGCAGTGACTGCGTGCGGCGCCAGAGGCAGCAGACTGGAACTTGTATCAAACAGACTGTGTTCTCAGAAGACCACCTTCGAGACGTTGAAATCCGAGAATGAGGACGTGGATCTCTCGGAAGCGGTGGTGCAGCTTACCAGCGCGGAGATGACTTATGAGGCGGCGCTTAAGGCTACCGGAAAGATTATGCAGGTCAATCTGATGGACTTTATTTAAACACCAGAAAGTAAAGAGGAGACGGGTATGGTAATAACGACCAAAGTATTTGGTGAAATTGAAATTGACGATGCCAAGATCATTACGTTTGAGGGAGGCATTATCGGGTTTCCGGATCTGAAACGGTTTACGCTGCTTTATGATTCGGAGAAGACGGGAGGCATCAAGTGGCTGCAGTCTCTGGATGAGCCGGCTTTTGCAATGCCGGTCATGGATCCGCTAGCCGTGAAAGAGACGTACAATCCGGTGGTGGAGGATGAACTGCTCAAGCCTTTAGGGGAATTGGATCCGGAGGAAATACTGGTGCTTGTGACGGTGACGGTGCCCAGCGATTTGACAAAGATGAGTGTAAATCTGCAGGCTCCCCTTGTGATCAATGCGGAAAACAAGAAGGGGTGTCAGATCATCGTGGACAATGAAGGCGGGGAATTTCCCGTAAAGTTTATGGTGTATGATATTCTGCAGAAGAAAAAGGAAAGGGCGGGTGAATAAGATGCTGGCATTATCCAGAAAGAAAAATGAAGCCCTTGTGGTCAACAATAATATCGAGATCACGATCCTTGACATCAGGGGCGATCAGGTGAAGATCGGCATTTCGGCGCCGAAAGAAGTCCCTGTCTACAGGAAAGAAGTGTATATGCAGATTCAGGAGGCAAACAAGGAAGCAATGAGCGCCGAGAATCTGGATGCTTTAAAAGATTTATTTTAAAAAATTTGTGTCAAGTAGAAGGAGCTGCTTTGTGAAAGGCGGCTCTTTTGTTGCTTCCGGCAATTTTTTTGACGGAAATTATCCGGCGGCACTAAAGATTTTCGACAAATGTCCGATATACAGGTTAAGAAGTCTAAAAATGTCTCACATGGAGGTGATTAAAGTGGCAATAGAACCATTAGGAAGTATCATGACAATGCAGGCGCAGCCCCTGCAGCCAAGAACAGTACAGAGGACAGAGCAGGTCAGCACGGAAGCGAACCCGACAGAGACTCAGGTAAATAACATTGATCCCACTACAGTATCGGTGGCGGCAGCTACAGATACGCCGGAAAATAATTCCGAGAATACGGGCGGCGGCAAACGGGAAGAAAACAGCTTTAATTATGCCGATACTGCAAAGCAGCAGAATGATAAAATCAAAAAGGCAGTGGAACAGCTCAATAAGAATTTGAGCCACTCTTCGGCGATTTTCGGTATTCATGAAGCGACGAACAGAGTGACGATCAAAATAGTGGACAAAGATACAAAGGAAGTGATCAAAGAACTTCCGCCGGAGAAAACACTTGATATGATCGCCAAAGTATGGGAGCTCGCAGGTATTTTAGTAGACGAGAAACGATAACTTTGCAGAGCGGGAGGTAAAATATGACGATTAGAATTACAGGCATGAATTCCGGACTGGATACGGAATCCATCATCTCGGAACTGGCCAGCGCCCGTTCCATTAAGGTGGAGAATATAAAAAAGGATCAGACACAGCTAAGCTGGAAAATAGACGCTTGGAAGGAGTTAAACTCCAAGATTTATTCTTTCTATACAGATGTGCTCAGCGATATGCGTTTTGACTACGCATACGGCAAAAAGACGACCAAAGTTTCCAATCCAAATGCGGTCAGCGTGGTGACAAGCGGTGATGCGGCGAACGGAGTGCAGTCTTTAAAGGTCAAAAAGCTGGCGACTACCGCATATCTGACTGGCGCAGAATTAAAGGCGGACGGTAAACGGGCGACAAAAGGGACAAAGCTTTCCGATCTCGGGATAGACGGCGAAGTAAAGTTGAAACTGACTGCCGGGGGGGAAGAGAAAGAGATTACCTTAAACGGTTCCGAGACGTTGGCCGATGTGGCGGAGAAATTCAGCGAAGCAGGATTAAATGCAAAATTTGACGAGGGATCCGGACGTTTCTTTGTCAGTGCGAAAGAAAGCGGCGCGGAGGCGCATTTTGATATCAAGGCGGTCGACGGCGACGATGCATCTGCAGAAGCTCTGAAAAAGCTGGGACTGGACTATTCGTCCTACTATAACAGCGACGGCTATTCCAAGGGGACAGACGGGGCAACTATGATTCAGGGACAGGATGCCCTGATAGAGCTTAACGGAGCGGAGTTTACCTCCTCCGGGAATACTTTCGAGATAAACGGCCTTACGATCACCGCTCTGGCGGAGACGGGGGACGAGACGGTTACGCTGACCACCCAGCAGGATACGGACGGCATCTACGACATGATCAAGAACTTCGTTAAGAAGTACAACGAGTTGATCAACGAGATGGATAAGCTCTATAATGCGGAGAGCGCGTCCAAGTACAAACCCTTGAGCAGTGAAGAAAAAGACGCGATGTCTGAAACGGAAGTGGAAGAGTGGGAGAAGAAGATTAAGGAGTCCCTGCTCAGACGTGACGGCACTTTGTCAAGCGTAGCTTCCGCTATGAAGAACGCGATGCTGAGCACCAGCATAGCTGACAAGAACGGTGTGAATGACGGAAAAGATATCTATCTCAATTTCTTCGGAATTGAGACGTTAGGATATTTTAAGTCGAAAGACAATGAGAAGAACGCTTACCATATCAACGGGGATTCGGATGATACAAATGTAAAGAATAATGAGGATAAGCTGCGCAAAGCGATCGCTAACGATCCCGACACCGTGGTGGAATTCTTCAAGCAGCTCAGCACAAACCTGTACAATGCCCTCGACGAGAAGATGGCCCGCACGGACTACAGCAGTTCTTTCACCGTATATAATGACAAGCAGATGGAAAAGGAACTGAAAGATTACGAGAGCAAGGTCAAGACAGAGCAGGATAAGCTGAACGATTACATAGACAGATGGTATAAGAAATTCTCCCAGATGGAAGTGGCGTTATCCAAAATAAATTCTCAGCAGAGTTCCATCTCCAGCCTGTTCGGTTAAAGAACAGAGCACGGTGGATTCCATACAGGTGCAAGCGGAGGGAAAACAGTGAGATCCATGAATCAGTACGCACAGTACAATAACAGTAAGATCTTGACGGCTTCGCCGGCCGAGCTTACATTGATGCTCTATGACGGGGCAATCAAATTTAACAATATCGCGATCATGGCGATCGAAAAAAAGGATATTGAGAAAGCTCATAACAATATCGTCAAAGTGGAGAAGATCATCAATGAGTTTCGGGCTACATTGGATTCAAAGTATGAGATTTCCAAAGATTTTGACAGGGTATATGTTTATATGCTGCAGAGGCTGTTGGAGGCAAATGTAAAAAAAGATCCGGAAATACTGGAGGAAGTGAACACCCATCTCAGAAGTATGCGGGAAACATGGAAACAGGTGATGGAAGCAAACAGAACAAAAAAGCAGGCATAGAGTTTATTGCGGAAAATGGTCGTGCGGAAGAGTATGACCATTTTCCGTGCACGGAAAGGAACAGAGCGGATCAGATGGATGCATATTTGGATATGTTGCAGGACAGTTTGAAAAAGAAACTGGAGATTTTAAACAGTATTATGGAGTATCAACGGGAAGAGTCCGATATGTTGAAGAGTGAAAGCGTTGATATGGAAGCCTTTGACAAGAACATCAATGAGAAGGTAGCGCTGGCGGAAAGCATTGATTCGCTGGATGACGGTTTTGAGCAGGTTTATAGCCGGGTTCGTGAGGAAATGATGAACCATAAGGAAAAATATGCCGTTCAGATCAGAAAAATGCAGGATATGATCGGAGAGATCAGTGAAAAGAGCGTGCTGGTCCAAGCGGAGGAGAATCGGATAAAACTGGAAGTAGATAATTTTGCAAAGCGGGAAAGCGCAGCGCTTCGTTTGAGGCGCGATAACGGGAAGGCAGCGCGCAGCTATTACAATAATATGAAAAAACTGAATTATGTGGATTCACAGTTTATGGATAAGAAAAAATAAGAAGAGAGGCTCGTCAGCCTCTCTTCCACAATTTTAGAGTTTTTAAGATTTTTTTCTGTTCCTCAGGACCGTAACTCTGGAAAACACGGAGAAGTTCGGTGTTCATGGCTTTGTTGGTTTCTTGTGGAGTGCGGTCTGTAAAACCGGGCTCAAGAATTTCATCAATCGTCACATTACAGAGTTTAGAATAATAGAGGAGAACCCGAAGATTCAGTTTGGCGCGGTTGTTTTCCAGATTGCTGACAAAAGCGACCGTGCAATCCAGATCCTCTGCCACCATTTCCTGCGTGTAGCCTTGCTCTACGCGGAGCTGTTTCATCTTTAAACCCACTTTTGAAAAATCCAGTTCGCTCATATGCAAAACTCCTTCTAATTTTTGTTACATTTATTTTATTATATTTTTGTGAAAGTGGCAAGATATAACTTGTTAATTATCATAAAATTTGTGTATAATTCTATAAGCGGTGTGCAGAATCAAGGCGTGCAGGATCGAGGCGTGCCAAAAGCGGACAAGAAAGGAATTGCGAAAAAATGTATTATGACTATCTGATTGTGGGAGCAGGGCTGTCCGGCAGCGTGTTTGCCCATGAAATGAAAAAGAAGGGAAAAAAATGTCTTGTGATTGACAAGCGGCCGCACATCGGGGGGAATGTTTATACCGAGGAGCGGTTAAATGTCTGCGTGCATTGTTATGGTGCGCATATTTTCCATACTTCGGATAAGGCGGTATGGGATTATATAAGTCAGTTCGGAGAGTTCAATCATTATGTAAACTCACCTGTGGCAGTATATAAAGACGAGCTCTATAATCTGCCTTTCAATATGAATACTTTCAGCAAGCTTTGGGGCGTGAAGACCCCGACGCAGGCAAAAGCGAAGATAGAGGAAGAGCGCGCGGCGTTTTCCGGCGGGGAGCCGAAGAATCTGGAAGAACAGGCGCTGTCCTTGGTGGGAAAAGATATCTATGAGAAGCTGATAAAAGGCTACACGGAGAAACAGTGGGGCAGGAGCTGCAGGGAGCTTCCGGCCTTTCTGATAAAGAGGCTGCCCCTTCGTTTTACTTACGACAACAACTATTTTAACGACCGCTATCAGGGGATTCCCATAGGGGGCTACACGGAGATCGTCAGAAAACTGTTAGAGGGAATCGATGTGGAGACGGGGATCTCATGGCAGGAATTCAGACAGACAAGGCGGGATATCACCTATGGCAGTCTGTTTTATACCGGGATGATTGACGAATATTTTGATTATAAACTGGGTTCGTTAGAGTATCGCTCTCTGCGGTTTGAGACAGAGGAGCTGCAGGAGGAGGAAAATTATCAGGGCAATGCGGTGGTGAACTATACGGAGCGTGAGATCCCTTACACGCGGATCATAGAGCATAAGCATTTTGTTTTCGGAACCCAAAAGGGAACTGTGATCACGAGAGAGTATCCGGCGCAGTGGAAGAAGGGGGATGAACCCTATTATCCGGTAAACGACGAAAAAAATGAAAAACTATATGAGGAGTACCGTGAGTTGGCCAAAGGGGAGGAAAATGTGATTTTTGGAGGAAGGCTCGGGCAGTATCGCTACTACGATATGGACAAGACTATCGCAGCAGTGTTGGAAATTGTAAAAAAACAACCGTAAGCATCTGCCTGCGGTTGTTTTAACAGTAATAATTGAACAGCATTCCCGTGTAATTGCTGGAAATATAGGGATTTGGGAAGTTGTGCCCCGGGTTTTTGTAGGCGACAACCGTTTTGTCCAGATATTCCATAGGATTTAAAGAAATCTGATCCGTTTTGTGGAAGATCTGCTGGGTGAAGTTTTTTATCACCTGAAATTTATCATCTGCGCTGTCGGACTGGACAGCTTTAGAGAGGACTTCTCTGTTTACGTCGATACTACCGTCCTCCTGCACGTTCAGGCCGATCCCCGAGAGGTTATCCTTATATAAAGAGGCGATGCCGGACATTTCCCTTCTCAGTCTTCCGGGAGAGCTGTGGGAGCTCTTGAACTGGTCGACGGCGCTCAAGAAACTGTTGAAACTGCCGGCCAACTGCGCCACATTGTCGGAAAGAGACTCATAGTCCGTCTTCAGTCCGATCCTGACGGGGGAGTGTTCCTCGGAGGTAATGCCGTGGAGGGATATTTCATAATATTTGTCCAGTATGAATTTGTTGGACATAGTCTCTCTGGATTCCCCGTTTATGGTAAACTGCGCGTTGGCAGGTTCACGGGAAACATAATCCGCGCCCAGATAGGCGACCATTCCGGAAGCTTTGCTCGTCTTGTCGTCGGAGACGGAGAAGATTTTACTTTTTCCGGGTTTTAATCCGGTGGCTTCCGATTCGATGCGGAGAGAAGAGGTATCATCCTCGCCCTCGATCACTTCCGCAGTCAGTCCGATATGCGAGTTGCCGATCAGACGGCCGAGACGGTCAAGGATGTTGCGGTTTGTCTCGCCGGGACGTATGCTGAACTGAAACTCGTAGTTCATATCGTTGATGCCGATATCGAAAGAGTAGGTATCAGGCGGCAGGGCGATCACAGCGTCATTTTTCAGGAAGTTACCGAGATTTATCTGGCTCAGCGCCAGAGACTGTACCTCCATATCGAGGGAAGGTACGGCATCCGTGTCGGAGGAAGCACCCACAAACTTGGCAGTGATCATATCCTCATCGCTGGAGTAGGCAACCTTGCGGTCCAACAGTTCCCTGCTGTCTAAACTGCCGCCCAGAGAGGCGATCTCCATGTGGAGTTCCCTTGCGCTTTCTTTTAATCCCATGGCGGACTGCGCCGATTCCTTTCTGTTGTGAAGCAGATACAGAGGGGATTCTTTATTTAATTTTATGATGGAATTATAAATACCGCGGAGCTCGCTGCGCTTATGGGCATCATACTTGCCGGCGTTTTTGGGCGCATAAGCGGTTAGATAGTAATTATAAATATTGTCATGAATTGCATTATAAGCCATTTGGTCCCCTCCTTTCTTCCATGAAATTATTTCGGGTACGCATGCCGCAGATCCGTTGCGGCAGATGTTTTGCGCCAGAAACAGGGTATGATCAGCAGGGTAAAAACCCCTATTCATATTTATATAAAGAATATCACATTTCGGGTACCGTTACAAGGTATTTCGGCTGTTTTCACAGGATTTTTTACGTTTTACGGAAAAAAATATTGACGGAAAAGCTTTCTTATGTTATAGTGACTAAACGAGATGAGATTTAGGTCTTTTTTTTATGCTCGAAATGACGCTTGGAGGTGGAGAAATGCGTACAAGAATAACACTGGCATGTACGGAATGTAAACAGCGTAACTACAATACAACAAAGGATAAAAAGACACATCCCGACAGGATGGAGATCAAGAAATATTGTAGATTCTGCAGAAAGCATACGCTGCACAAAGAGACAAAGTAAAACTTTGCCGTAAGAAAAGAAAGTGCGTCCGAAAGGATGCGGAAGAAGGCTGACCGCGGACATTTTATTGTCCGGGAAGGAGTAAAAATGGGAGATTCCTCAAAGAAAGGAAACAAAACAGGATTCTTTGACGGCGTGAAAACAGAATTCAAGAAGATTTCATGGCCCGACAAGACGTCTATCATCAAGCAGACCGCTGCAGTTGTTGCCATTTCTCTTGCATTGGGAGTCATTATTACCATATTAGATTTTATCGTACAGTATGGTGTTAGTTTCCTGACAATGTAACTGACAAAGAAAAGCAGGAGTGGAGAGTATATGGCAGAGGCAAACTGGTATGTAGTGCATACTTATTCAGGCTATGAGAATAAAGTGAAAGCCAATATAGAGAAGACGATTGAAAACAGAAATCTTCAGGAGGAGATTCTGGAGGTGCGCGTGCCGATGCAGGATGTGACGGAAATGAAGAACGGCACCCGTAAGACGGTGCAGAAGAAAATGTTTCCGGGATATGTTCTGATCAATATGGTGATGAACGATGATACATGGTATGTTGTGCGCAATACGAGAGGCGTTACCGGTTTTGTAGGGCCGGGGAGCAAGCCTGTACCTCTGACGGAAGCGGAGATGAAGCCCCTCGGCATTAAGGTCGATAACGTTACCATCGACTTCAATGAGGGTGATACGATCGTTGTTGTGGCCGGCGCATGGAAAAATACGGTGGGCATTGTGCAGAAGATCGATGTGAGCAAACAGACGGCGACAATCAATGTGGATATGTTCGGCAGGGATACGCCTGTTGAAATCAGCTTTGCGGAAGTCCGGAAGTTTAACTGAAGCGGCAAAGAATTTTGCAAATTGCAAAGATTTTGCAAACGGCAAAGATTTTGCCGTTATACAAGTATGGTTGGGACAGTGGGAGTCATAAAACGACGCTGACCACAATTTATTATAGGAGGTGCCATTATGGCAAAAAAAGTAGTAGGATATATTAAATTACAGATCCCTGCTGGTAAAGCTACACCAGCACCGCCGGTTGGTCCTGCGCTGGGACAGCACGGTGTGAACATTGTTGAATTTACAAAACAGTTCAACGCGAGAACAGCGGATAAGGGAGATCTTATCATCCCTGTTGTGATCACTGTTTATGCAGACAGATCGTTCAGCTTCATTACAAAGACACCGCCTGCGGCTGTGCTGTTAAAGAAAGCCTGCAACATCAAGTCCGGTTCCGCAGTACCGAACAAGACAAAGGTTGCGACAATTTCCAAAGCGAAACTGCAGGAGATTGCTGAGACAAAAATGCCTGACTTAAATGCGGCAAGTTTGGAAGCAGCTATGAGCATGATCGCAGGAACAGCCAGAAGTATGGGCATCACAGTAGAAGATTAATGGGGAGGAACGACAATGAAACATGGTAAGAAATATGAAGAAGCAGCAAAGCTTATTGACCGTGCCGTTCAGTATGATCCGACTGATGCAGTAGCTCTGGTAAAGAAGACGGCGACAGCAAAATTTGATGAGACGGTAGAAGTGCACATCCGAACAGGTTGTGACGGACGTCATGCGGAACAGCAGGTTCGTGGTGCAGTGGTACTGCCCAACGGAACAGGTAAGACTGTAAGAGTGCTTGTGTTCGCAAAGGGCGATAAGGTGAATGAGGCGGAAGCAGCTGGCGCTGACTATGTGGGCGGCGACGAGTTGATTCCGAAGATCCAGAATGACGGATGGCTGGATTTTGATGTGGTAGTTGCAACTCCTGATATGATGGGTGTTGTGGGACGTCTCGGTAAGGTGCTCGGCCCGAAAGGTTTGATGCCCAACCCGAAAGCCGGAACGGTGACGATGGACGTGGCAAAAGCTATCAAGGATATCAAAGCCGGTAAGATCGAATACAGACTGGATAAGTCCAACATTATCCACTGCCCGGTTGGCAAAGTTTCTTTCTCGGAAGAGCAGCTTGCAGAAAACTTTGACGCGCTGTTGGGTGCGGTCTTAAAGGCAAGACCCAGCGCATTAAAGGGACAGTACATCAGAAGCGTGACACTGGCTTCCACGATGGGCCCCGGCGTAAAAGTTTCAACGGCAAAATTAGTGTAAACAACGGACAACACGCTTCGCGAATTGTCCTTATGTTCCACGAATAAAAAGGCGCGGCAGAGGCTGCGCCTTTTCGGTATAGGAGGAATCCTGTCCGGATGGGCCGGACTAAGGTATGAGGAAAAGGAAAAGCAGAGGAAAACAGAAAAGAAGAAAAAGTACAGGGACAGTATTTGTGATCGCATTGGCAGTTACGCTGCTTGTGGGAGGAGGCTGCCTGTTTCTTTATATGATCTCAAACAAACAGATTGATTTCGGGAAAGAGAACGGGGAGAGAGCCTCCGAGATTACCCGTATCGAAGCGGAGGATATTCCGGTGAGGCAAGATGTGCCGGAGGAATCCGATGTTTCGGAGGAAGCGGAAGCGGACGACGGATTTGATGAGGACGGCTGCATCCGGGATGAAAACGGCAGGATCGTGGAGAAGAAGCAGGGAACCGACAGCGAGGAAGCGGTGTTGCTTTTTGCCGGAGATATTCTGCTTGACGACGGTTATGCAATGATGGGAGCCATGCGGAAGCGCGGGGATATCAGAGCCTGCTTTTCAGAGGAAACGCTGCAGGAGATGAAGGCGGCGGACATCTTTATGCTGAACAATGAGTTCACTTACACGAATCGCGGGGAACCGACTCCCGAGAAACAGTTTACGTTCCGGGCAAAGCCGGAAAACGCAGCTCTTCTCAGGGAACTGGGTGTCGATATCGTATCTCTTGCCAATAATCACGCCTACGATTACGGGGAGATTTCCCTGCTTGACTCTCTGGAAACTTTGGAGGGGATCGACATGCCTTATGTGGGGGCCGGGCGCAATCTGGAGGAAGCCTCGCGGACGGTATATTTTCATGCGGGAAATCAGAAGATAGCCTATATATCCGGCACTCAGATCGAGCGGCAGGATAATCCCGACACGAAAGGCGCCACGGAGAGTGCGCCGGGCGTATTCCGCTGTTTTAAGCCGACGAAAATTCTGGAGCGGGTGGAGGAAGCGAAGGGAAACAGCGACTTTGTGGTAGTGTATATCCACTGGGGAACCGAAAAAACGGATGAGCTGGACTGGGCGCAGCCTGACACGGCGAAGGCTCTGGCCGAGGCCGGCGCGGATCTGATCATCGGAGATCATCCTCATGTGCTGCAGCCGCTTGCGAATGTAAATGACACGCCTGTCATTTATTCCGTGGGCAACTACTGGTTTAACTCAAGCACTCTGGACACCTGCCTTGTGAAAGTGACGCTGAAAGACGGCGCTATGCAGAGCTTTCAGTTTCTGCCCGCCCGCCAGTCCGACTGCTATACAAAACTTTTGTACGGCGCCGAGAAAGAGGCAGTGCTGCAGTATATGCGTGGGATATCGCCTACGGTGGGAATCGACGGGGAGGGGTATGTGACGTTTTAGGGGATATATTGCACGGAACAAAACATTAAAATGAAACATAACAACAACGCCTGTATCTCAGGCAGGCATCACAGCGGAGAGTTTATATGTTTCCCCTGTGATTCAATACTGTAACCGTCCGATCATGAAATAAGCGGGCGGTTTTTTCATGTCAATTTCATATCCAGATAGGCGTGATAGAGATCATCCTGCGCCACGCCGAGATATCTCCTTGTAACTTCATAATTACTGTGATTATAAATATCCATGAGGACCACAGGTGATACGGCGCCGCTTGTCCAGACGTGGTAGCCCCAGATTTTGCGCAGGCTGTGACAGGATGCCCTGCTTGTCAGTCCCAGTGCCACGGAGGCATCGTGGATGATCCGCCATGCCTGTACCCTGCTGATGGCTTTGCCGTCCTTTCTGTTGTTGGAAAAGATAAATTCTCCTCGTCTGTGGGGAAAATACTGTCTGAGCGCGCTCAGGATATGGCGGTTTAGGGCGACTGTTTTGGCCTTTCCTGTTTTCATTTCCCGGAGTGTGATGTGCGTGCAAAAAGTCTCCAGTCTTTCATCGTATACATCAGACCACTTGAGACGCAACAGGTCGCTGATCCTGAGCGCCGTATACGCGGCCATAACGGTCAGGGTGTAGTTGCGGAGCTGTCCTTTTTTCAAATAATAGTTGGTCAGCGCTCTGAATTGTTTTTTATCCCGTATCGGTTCTGTTGCTGCCATAATAATAAGCCCTCCTTGATTTTGATACATTCAGTATAACGTATCCTGTGCAGGAAGGGCTTAAAAAATCACAAAATAAAATGTAACAAAATGGTGAGTATGTTACCCAAAAATCACAGGAAAGAAAAGGAGGTCTGGAATGCTGAAATTACAGGTGAAGGAGCCGGGAGAGTACCTGATGATAGGGGATGATATGAAGATCGTTTTTACCGGCTGGTCAAAAAACTATTTGCGCATCATGGTGGATGCACCGAAAGAAGTTTCCGTTATAAGGAGCAAAGCGGCGGAGAAGGCGGGCGAGGTGGAGCCAAAGCGTTATCTGGGAGACAGGGAACTTGTCCTAAAGCAGAAAGCGGAAGAAAGAGCCGCGCGCGAGATCTTAGTGAGAAGGCCGTAATAGCAGGCCGGAGCAAAACGGGTAATACGGACTGACAGCCTGGGAGTCGGTTCTTATTATAGAAAGTGGAAAACCGGCGAAAACGCCGGCAATGAAACAAAAAGCAATGTAAAAAAACTAAAAACCAAAAACCGAGCGAGGGCAAAGCCCTGCTCCCACCATCGGCACACGGAAGTGCAGATGAGTAAACGTATATGGAGGTACATTATGGTAGTACAACACAATCTTACAGCAATGAATTCCAACAGAATGTTGGGCGTAACCACAGGTCAGCAGGCTAAGACAACCGAGAAGCTGTCTTCCGGCTACAAGATCAATCGTGCAGCGGACGACGCAGCAGGTCTTGCGATTTCCGAGAAAATGAGAAAGCAGATCAGAGGTCTTACACAGGCTTCCGCAAACTCACAGGACGGTATCAGTGCAGTGCAGACAGCAGAAGGCGCTTTGATAGAAGTGCACGATATGCTGCAGAGAATGAACGAGCTGGCAGTTAAGGCAGCGAACGGCACACAGTCTTCTTCCGATCGTGCAGCCATTCAGTCAGAGATCGATCAGCTGACAACAGAGATCGACCGTGTTGCCGAGACAACCAAGTTCAACGAGACTTATCTTCTGAAGGGCGATAAGAGCACTACAGCAGTAAAGGGCTACAGCTACAGTTATGCGGCAGCAACTGCGGCAGACGCTACTATAGTTATGTCTAACGAAGACAAGCATGATGGTACAGAGATCACAGCGACGGTAGCAGTGACGGGAAGCAGCGCCGCAAGCTCCAGCGATATGAACATGCTGTTAAAGTCCATCCGTGATCAGGGACTTTCCATCACGGCTCTCAGCGAGTGGGACAGCGAGAATGGTGCTGCTAAAGCTACCAAGTATACTCTGACATTAAACGGCGATGCGGCAAAGAAATTTAAAGTTGTCGCTTCAAGCGATACAGAGTTTGCCATTCAGGATGCAGCAGGCAATGAAATGATGACGGTAACTGCAGATGGTTATGGTCGTGTAGCAACGGCGGCAGGTGATGCCTTTACCGACACGGTTACCCTGACGGCAGAGAGCGTTACTGCATATGAAAAGGACGGCGACAGAGCACAGTATTACGATAAGGACGGCAACAAGATCTCCGAGAACGATCTGGAGAACTATGTGGCTACTCTGTCCGACGGAACTGTTAAACAGAAAGCCGGAACAAAATTATATGATGCTCTCGGCAATG
>CAJTNC010000018.1 GCA_910577955.1 uncultured Lachnospiraceae bacterium | reverse complement strand
GGCGAGCCTTTCTTGTAAACCACCTGTGCAAGCTGCGTAAGCAGCAGGGGGGAACGGGGGGAGCAATCCCCCCGCAAAGGGAGGTTCGGAGGGCTTGCCCTCCGAGTGTTCCGGAGATTTCAGAATTTCCACGATAGTGGAAACACGGCGCATTTTACGCACAAACGAAAATTTTTGTGATAAAATCTCCGTCATGAATCAAAAGCCGATGACCCGACGTGACAGGGGATTCGGTGTGCGTCCTTGCCCTGTTCGGTGGCAACCGTGTATTCATGCAGGGGATGTATGAGTTTTCCTGCAGGAGCGTTCCGCACAGGGGCGCACACTACGGAAAGAAGTACATCGAAAAGTGGATAAAGACGGACGGGAAGAACTGCAAATATATCCTCAAGATGGATATTCGGCACTTTTTCGAGAGCGTTGACCACGGCGTACTGAAAGAATGGCTTGCAAAGAAAATCAGAGACAAAAGGATGCTGCACATCCTCAATCTGATTATAGACGGGGCGGGGGATCCCGCAGGGGATGACCGGAAAGATGTCAAGGGTTTGCCGTTGGGGTTCTACACGTCACAGTGGCTTGCAAATTTCATGTTGCAGCCTCTTGACCATTACATAAAAGAGGAACTCCGTGCGGTGCATTATATCCGGTACATGGATGACATGGTCGTGTTCGGCAGGAACAAAAAGGAATTACACCGGATGCAGCAGTCAATCGCACTGTTTCTGCGGGAGAGGTTCAACCTTGAAATGAAAGGGAACTGGCAGGTGTTCCGGTTCGAGTATGCGGAGAGGAAAACCGGAAAGGTGAAAGGGCGACCGCTTGATTTCATGGGGTTCGAGTTCCACAAGGACAGGACAATCTTGAGGGAATCCATCATGTTAAGCTGCACAAGGAAAGTGAACAGGGTGTCAAAGAAAAGTGTCATCACATGGTATGACGCAACGGCTATCCTGTCATATATGGGCTACCTCACGCACACGGACACCTATGAAATGTATTTGCAGCGGGTCAAGCCCCATGTGAATGTAAAGAAGTTAAAGAAGATAGTCAGCAAACACTCAAAAAGAGAGGAGAAAAAGAAACGTGAAAGAATGGAGAGAAGTGTTCGGAACGGAGACGGAGAGACCGGAGGAGTTCGACACGTCATCGTCGCCGACAACGGTGTATCAGAGACGGAACATAAAACGGGAGACAAGGACAGAGCCGGACGGGGAGAAAGTGACCGGATGGCTGCGGGAGGAGCGGGAGTTGACACTTGAGGAATATCACCAGATGGCACTCATGCAGCAGGTCGTCGCAGAGAACACGCAGGGAATCGTCGCATCCGTCACGGAATTTCAGAAAGGGGCGGTCATCGACGAGTACACAATGCAGTTGATAGAGGAGGGAATCATCTAATGAGGACACTTGCGGAAAGCATCAAGAGGTTGTATGTCGGCGAAAAGCTGACAAAGGCACAGGTCGCTGAACGTGTGCGGAAAGGAAGTATTTCAGCGGAGGAATATGTCTGCATCACCGGAGAGGAATATCCGGACGGTGAGGGCGAATGACCACGCTTGAAATAATCTCACGGTTATGTGGCATAACGACCGAACTGTCTGAAATCGTGAGGAAACAGCAAGAACACATTGAACGCTCAAAGGTCGAGGAGGCGGTCAAAGAGGAACTCCGTCAGATGGTGGACGGGGCAGAAAGGGAACTGGATGTCATGGAGTATCATTTGCGGAGAATCGTTGACACCGACGACGTTGAGGCGTTCGGAAAGGAGTAGACGTTGACGGTTGAAATCTCACTTTTGTTGTCCGGAATATCCGTTGCATTTGCAATCTTTTTCGGCATTTCCTCTAAAAGCAGGAATGACAAAAAGGACACGGAGCAGAGCGCAGAGGACAGGGCAGCGACACACACGCTTTTAATGACAAAACTTGAGAACATCGGAGAGGATGTCAAGGAAATCAGACGGGATAATCGGGAAACGAGGTCAGAGGTGCAGAACCTCCGTGACAGGGTTGTCGCAGTTGAGCAGTCATTGAAAAGCTATCACAAGAGACTGGACGGGGCAAAAACCGACCAATAACAGGAGGGCGGGAAACAGGCAGGAATCAACGGCACGTTTGGAGGAACAAAAATGAGGATGACCAAGAGCGAGCGTCGCAGATACATCCGGCATCGGAAAAAGATGGAACGGATGGCATTGCGGGCAGCGGAAAAGAAAAGAAAGGTCTCCGGTCAGTTCATGAATCGTGTTGTGATTGCGATGATTCTTGCAGCTTTAATCTTTACAGTCGTTATGATATTTGTGTTTGTGAGAACGGGGTCAGAGCCGTCCACACTGATTGAAAATGTATTCCGTTTTCTTTCGGTCGAGGGCGGGGCAATGGCACTCATAAAATCCGTTAAGACGGTAACGAAAAAGAGGTCAGACAGAGAATCAGAGAATCAGCACGAGGACGAGCCGGAGCAATGTGAGGAGGAATGACGATGAAATTCATCACGGAGAACTGGTTTGTGCTTGTGGCATTTGCAGCGGTGGCAGCAGCGGGAGGGTATGCGGTATATACTTTCGTAAAAATGCCGACCGACAAGCAGTTGAAAAAGGTGAGGGAATGGCTGCTCTATGCGGTCACGAAAGCGGAAAAGGAACTGGGAGGTGGTACGGGTCAAATCAAACTGCGGTATGTATACGACATGTTCGTGGCGAGGTTCACATGGCTTGCACAGGTGATTTCTTTTGAAATGTTCAGCATGATGGTTGACGATGCGCTTGAGAAAATGAAAGGGATGCTTGAAAGCAACAAGGCGATGCAGGAACTTGTGAACGGAAAACCGGAGGATGATTTCGGCAATGGAGAAACGGAGGGGATGAAATGATTTCAAACTGCGGACATGATGAAAATAACAGATACAAGGGCGGGAAAGCGGGAGACCAGACCGGAGGGGAATGGGCGTTGATTAAGTGGTATAACCGCCCGTGGAAATGCGTTCTCCGTCATCCGGATGCGAAAGTCCGGAAAATGATTTCGGATATGGCGACGGCAGCAGCAAAGAACAATAAAATCGGGTACGACCAAAGTGAACGGTATACCTTTTGGCAGCATTTGAAAGCGAGCGGTTACGACCCCGCAGGAATTACGGTCGCTTGCGAGGCTGATTGCAGTTCCGGCGTGGCTGCAATCGTAAAGGCTGCGGGTTATCGTTTGGGAATCCAAAAGCTGAAAGACGTGAGCATTTATTGTTATACCGGAAATCTGCGGGCAGCTTTAAAGGCAGCAGGGTTCGAGGTATTGACAGAAAGCAAATATCTGACAGGCGATGCGTATTTGCTTGAGGGAGACATCCTGCTCAACGATTCCTGTCACACTGCAATAAACGTGACGGCGGGGGCAAAGGCAACAACGACGGAGCAGAACGCCTCAAACGGGGCAACGGTAGTCACAAAGGTTGATGCTGCACAGGGCAAGGATAAGAGCCTCACCGGAACATATGAGGTCACAGCGTCGGACTTTTTGTCTCTGCGGGCAGGGGCAGGAACGGGAAAGACCGAACTTGCAAAGATGCAGCACGGGGAAAAGGTTCAGTGTTATGGATATTATACGGACATTTCCGGCGTGAAATGGCTCTATGTGGTCTATAAGGGCATCACGGGATTCTGCTCAAGCAAATATCTGAAAAAGAAATAAGGAGGACGGATTCATGTTATATTATTTAGGCAAGGGAACGGAGTTCAAGAAAGAAAACTGCAAGGAATACAAGACTATGGAGGGAGCGTTGAAAGCAGCAGCAAAGGACGAGACCCTCACCGTATGGGATGAAAATGGAAAGGTGGTCGGAGGGCTGACTGACAATGTTCCGGAGGGAGCATTGAAAACAAATCCGGACGGCAGCGTTCCGGTGTTCGATGGAGACGGAAATCCGGTCGGAACGGTTGACGCTGCCACGGTCGCAGCAGCGACGGGGCAGCAGGACACGCAGAAACCCACCGGAGAGGGCGCAGAGACCACCGCAGAGGGGCAGAACGGGTCAGAGCCGGAAAAGAGTACACCGGAGACCGAAACGGGCGAAAACGGGGCAAATACAAAGCCGGAGGAGAGTGGTGAGGATTCCGGAAACGGCGACGGGCAGCAGGACACGCAGAAACCCTCCGGAGAGGGCGCAGAGACCGCCACAGAGGGGCAGAACGGGTCAGAGCCGGAAAAGAATACACCGGAGACCGAAACGGGCGAAAATGGGGCAAATACAAAGCCGGAAGAAAGCGAGACCATCATCCCGCAGGGAACAATGAGAGTGACGGTCATTTGCGACGGCACACTCAACTTGAGACGTTCTGCTGACTGGGGGAATGATAATATCTGCGGTCGTGCAGCGAGGGGGCAGTCGTACTATGTGAAAGCGATTCATACAGTGCAGGGGAAAAAGATGGTGCAGACGATTGATGACATTTATTTGTCCGGACAGTCTGAACATGTGCAGTTTGAGCAGTTATAAACAAAGAGAACGGCGGGAGTGTGGATATTCCCGCCGTTTTTATCGTCTGAATGTTTATACTACTAATTTATACCCACCGACCGGGAATCTTGACAGCAAAGCAGGAAGAGAGATCATAGACCTGCTTACGGCAGCAAACAGGAGGGCGAAGCAGACTTTGATTCTGATCACCCATGACGAGAATATCGCGCTGCAGGCGGACCGGATCATCACGATCAGCGACGGCCGGATTTTGAGAGACGAGGTGATGCGGGCATGAGTGTTCTCGGAAAATTGGCGTTAAGTAAGATCAGGCAAAAGAAGGTGCGTACGGCGGTGACAGCGTTTGCTATGGTACTGTCATCTGCACTGCTCACAGCGGTGGTCAATTTTGTGGTCAGCGGCAATGAGATGTTGGTGGAGTTTCTGGGGGAGGACTACGGGGCGTACGGCGGCGCTTATACGATGCTCCTTCTGGTTCCCGCCGGGATTTTGGGGATGTTGATCATCTCCATGTCGGTGATCGTCATTTCCAATGTGTTTCGGATGAGTGCGGGGGAGCGGATGGCAGAGTTCGGTACCTTGAAGTGTGTCGGGGCTACGGGAGAACAGATTAGGAAAACGATCCTTTACGAATGTCTTTTTCTGTGCGCAGGTGCAGTTCCGATCGGCGTTATGCTTGGCTATCTGTTCAGCTTTTTGGGGATCGGGGCGGCAAACGGCTATATGGATGAACTGAATGTGCTGACGCGCTCCATGATGCTGCCTGTCCACTTTGCGCTCTCCTTCGTGTTTTCGCCGTTGGCGTTGTTAGTATCTGTTTTTGTTTCGGTGGGGACGCTGCTTTTTTCGGCGATGCTTCCGGCAGGAAAGGCGATGAGGATATCGGCTCTGGAATGTATCCGAAACGGCGGCGCTCCGGCAGATACGGCATATGGGCGCACGAAAAGAAAGCTGAGCGGGAAGCGGGGAATCGAATATGAGCTGGCCCGCAAAAATGCAGCTACCCATCATAAAAAGATGAAGTCCGCGGTGACGGCGTTTTCCTTCAGCATTATGCTGTTTGTCACGATGAGCGGATTAAAGGAGATCGCCGACGGCATATCAGATTACATTTCGATGGATTACGGCTATACCGTTATGGCGGATTACACATCGAATTTTCAATTTACTGTCAATGACGAGACAGGGCGCAGGGAATGCCGCTATGCGCAGACCATCGGCCACGAGCTGGCGGAGAAGATCACGGAAGAGCTGACCTCCTATGAGGGGAATGAAGTCTACGGCATGGGACAGGACTATTTCACCTATGTGACGTTTTTAAAGGGGACGGAAATCACACAGGAGTTGGAAGCAGTTCTGGCTTATGAAGCGGAGGAAGAACAGGAAGAGGACGGTGAGCAGTCCGGAGAATGGATAGAGCAGGAAGCGGCAGAGTATGAAATAGAAGTGGAGCTCATCACGATCGATGAAAAACACTATGAAGAACTATGTGGACAGACAGGTGCAGAACGGGGCGATGCGATACTGGTCAACGACTACAAATATAATGACCGCGGAACGGAGAGGCACATCGTGCCGCTGTCTGTTTCCATATCTTCCCTGCAGTTAGAGAAGGCGGACGGCAGCGTGAGAAAAGTGGAGATAGGCGGGATGCTGTTTAAGGAAGAAATGCCAAAAGAGCTTGAGTATCCCAATGTGCGGCCGGTCAGACTGATCCTTCCCTTTGAGGAGGTGCGGGGCTATAACTGGATGTCTTCACCGAAGGATGAAGAAGGCTATATGGTCTATGCGAAGAATGTTTTGGAAAAATATTTCCCACAAGGTGGTCTGGATTATGGGGAGGCAGGATTTGTGTGCCGCGTATTCGGCACGCAGGACTACTCGAAGATCATGAATATCGCCATCGTGATCGCGTTCTTCTTTCTGTACGGTTTTGTCCTTCTGCTGGGATTGATCGGGATCCTGAATGTCGTGAGTACCGAGATGTTCCAAATCAAAATGCGTGCCAGAGAGTTTGCGGTGCTTCAGAGCATCGGGATGACGTCAAAGGATCTGGAGAAAATGCTGCATCTGGAGAGCGTTCTTTGCGCAGGGAAAGCGCTGGCGACGGGACTTCCGACGGGGATGATTCTGGTTCTGCTGATGAAATATTGTGTGCAGAAACTCCTGCCCTTTCCCTTTCATATGCCTTGGGGGATGATTGCGGCGGTGATCCTTATATGTTTCGCATTCATGTGGGCGACGGTGTGGGTATCCCTGCATACGCTAAAAAGACAGAATCTGATCGAGACGATCCGGATGTAGGAGGAAATTGTAAAAACGAGAGAGGTCAATAATGGATACGGTATATTTCTCCGGGAAATTAAAAAAGAAATACAATGGGGTTGACGTACAGAATGCAATATGTGCATATGCCAAAGAACATGGAATAGTGGCTCAATGTCCGGATATGGTCAGAACATTTGTTGATTTCGGAATGAATAGTGAAGGTTTCTGCTTTTCGGTGGAAAATGGCAAATTAGTGAAGCAGTATGTAAAGCACGAAGTTGATGAGGCAGGGAACTTCCGGCTCGTCTATGAACTGTTGTACCAATTGCGCAGTTTTTTTACAGAATATAAAGTGTTTGATGATTTCGGGATATGGGCTGATTATTGTTATCAGAAAGAACCGGTGCAGATTGAATTGCGGGAATTAACGGAAGAGGAGGCCGGTATACAGAAACATCTGGATCTTTCCCGCTGTACGGATTCCTGTCAGATTTTGCTCGGGATCATCGAGTTGTTTATATGGGACAAAGGTCCTTTTCGGGATGAAACTTTGGGTGACTGGCCCACCATGATACAGAAGATTCGGGATGAACGGCAACGTGTGGTTCCTCTCTGGCTGTATGGGATCGTAGATGCATGGATTTATTACTGTATGGACTTTTGCGGGAAACCTGCCGGCGAGTACGCTGAGAACCATAAGAAATTTGTGGAGGCAAAGTTGGCAGCCTGCGGAGGATTTACGGCTAATATTCTTCATCTATGGGGCGGATGCACCGGGAAATTGGAGAAAGATATTACTGTATTTTTTGAGTATCAAAATCAAAAATTCAAACGTCAGACAGGCCGTGAGTTGGAGAAATCTTTTGAGGGCGTATATCGCTATGTTCTCTCTTCTCTGGAGTATCTCGGATTTCGCATACGGCAACAGCCGAATTATCCTGCTGAAAAGTTGGATGTATCTTGTTTTGATTATTATTCGCTGGTTTAAGATTGAGATAATTCCGGCACTTTTATTGAAAAGTGGAATCATTGGTCCGTCCGGCGAGATAATCTAACGAAACATTATAAAATTTTGCCAGTGTAATGGCCAGCTCAAAGGGAAGTTCTCTTTTACCGGTTTCATAATTATGGTAGGTTGTCTTTTGCAAATGTAAAATCTCCGCAAGTTTTCTAATCGATAAATCATGATCTTCCCGAAGATCCCGTAGTCTTGGATAATAGCCCATAAAACTTCCTCCGATATATTGACATAGTACAATATATGATGTACACTTAATTAAATTGTCCAACGTGCGTAGGACAAAACTTGTAAAGGAGAGGAAGAACATGAAGAGAAAAACGGTTAGAGTATTTGCCGCATTAGCGGTGGCGGCTGTTACGCTGTCAGGTACGGTGAATGTACACGCTGAAGGAAGCTATACCACAAAATCCGGCGACAGTCTGCAAAAGATTGCCAAAGAGATCTATGGCGATGCAGAGAAATGGAATGTGATCTATGAGGCGAACAGAGATCAAATCAAAAATCCCAATAAAATATGGTCAAATCAGACTTTGACTCTGCCGGATACGGAGAGTGTGACTGTTCAGAATTCTGAACAGACAGCCGAGGAAACGAACAATGAATCAACTGAAGCGCCGGATGTAGCAACGGATGCATCCGCACTGCTGCAGAACGTATATAACCTCATGGCAGCGCAGGATTACAACGCGATGCACGCAGTGGATGGATCCGATGAAGCGCAGACGTTTGTGAACGCGATGGCAGGCGACCGCGCTGTTTATATACCGGACGGCAGCCTTACGGGAACGGGCGCAGGCATATATAAATTTGGAAGCAATGGTTATTATTTTTATTATGGAGAATATGTAAATGGTGTGAGAAGCGGAAACGGAACACATTTTGTATCCGGTGCCGACTATATGGAAATTTTTAGTGGGACATGGGATAACGACGCTCCGAACGGACAGGGATCGATCACCAGAATTTCGGACGAAAGCGTTTATGTGCACAGCGGCAATCTGGTAAACGGCTTGTGGGACGGAACCGGAAATATTGTGCTTACTTATCCGGAGGGGGATTCTTATAATTTAGCTTTTACTGCGGAAAATGGAGTTGCAGAGGACAAGACGGAAGAATATCGATCCCACTTCAAGTATTTAATGGAAGAAGGCGACGAATATTATTATGATGTATTGCCCGATGAAGACCGGTTTATTTATGCATATACCGGAGAGAGTAACGGTATGGTGGTCGACGGTGTTGAACAGTATTATTCCGGTACAGATGTATATTTTTATTATACGTTCGGTAGAACGTTGGGTGTGTATGGCTGGGAAGACTGATTCTTTTAGGGGCATAGGGGTGTAGAGTGTATCTCCAAAAGAAATATCTTCAGAGATATCGGAGGAAATTATAAAAAACACAACGGATGGCAACTCTTTGTTAAGAAAGTGATATCCGCTGTGTTTTTTCGGCTTCTGCAGGAGTGGAGAATGTTGTCGTACGTGGTGCGGGCCTTCTGTCCTGTCGCCATGTCTTTGAAGAGATCGGTGATTAGGACACCTTTGCATAGTGCTGATGAATTCACATGCAAATTTTCCTGCAAGATGGGTATATCATATGTATAATGATTTCAAAGGAGAGAGTATCATGCCAAACATTAAACCGATATCTGATTTGAGAAATTATACAGAAGTATTAAAAGAAGTAGATACCACAAAAAGAGTTTATCTCACAAGGAACGGTCATGTAGAATACGGCATTCTTACGATGGCAGAAATTGATGAACTTGACCGTTACAGAGCAGCATATACTTTATTTGCTAAATTGCAGAAAGCCGAGGAGAGAGCTGTTAGAGAAGGATGGATAGATGCAGACGATCTGGAACAGGAGTTGGGAGCAGGTGACATTTGAAATATAAATTGAAGTATTCTCCAGATAGCAGAGATAAATTAAAAGAATTGAGCAGGAGGATCACAAGCTCTAATGGTAAGGCGGTTTCAGTTAAAGTTATAGGCGCAAAATGGCCGCCACAATTTCCAAGTGAGCCAGTTCCTCTGTGTCGATGTCGGTGTCGAAATTGCACATCTGAAAAATATTGTAAAATGGGCACATCACCAAAAAAGTTGAGCAGTACAGTATTCAAAAATCAAGTGGAATCATTCAATTAAGAATAAAAGATTGTTTAGAACTTTAATAGCGGAATGATTGAGATAATCCCACTTTTTTGTTATAATGATTTACATAAAAGGCTTGGAATTATGGGAGAAAGACATGGGAATAATGATTCTTTCCAACAAAGAGGATTTCAATCATTATAATGTACTCGTGAAATATTCTGCTATGTCAGACAGGATGGTTATTGTATCTCCGTTTTTATCACCGGATATGCTGGGGCTTCTTGCGGATATGCCATCCATAAAACGGATTGAACTTTATACGAACCTGAACGGATATGGAATGGCGCCTTCTGTCTTATCTTCGATAATTGGGCTGTATGAGTATGGCAGAGATCAAGGGATAGATGTAGTCGTGAAATATAATAACCATTTGCATGGGAAAGCCTATCTGCTTTATAAAGGGCGGAGAGCCGGGGATTTTTGATAACATCGGGGAATTTTACGGATAATGGATTAAGGCATAACCATGAATATGGTGTGTTTTTGGATAATGAAACTTTACAGAGGGAACTGGCAGACCAAATAGCTGGACTTCTCTGGATAGAACTTTCGTTTCAGGATGTAACCAGCTTGAATAAAAAAGCTGATGAATTTATGAAGGAACATATGGTGGTCAGGCAGTTACTATTTAAGGCTGGCGATTATATTTCTGATAGAAGAATTTTGCCGGACAGCTGTAAATATTTTGTGAAGCCGTTAGGAAGTGCAAATCGCCCGGTGAAAGAGGGGTATACTGTAATTGATGATAATTATATCGGATTTAGCAGGGAACGGTTCGATATTTCGGAAGGAGACCTTTTTATCTGCCATGCTGTGAAAACAGGCAATGTTTTAGGGATTTGCCGAGTTTTGGAGAACGGGCAGAAAGAGTCAACGGATTTTGAGGGAGACCATTGGAATTATAAATTTAAGACCGAGTGTATAACAGAGGAATACAGCAGGCATTGGTGGGATTATGACCTTAAAACTTTTCAGCTGGTGAGGGAATTTAATGAAAGCAAAAAACAGGGGGAACATGTGACAAACAGGGGGATGGACAGTCTTGGGGCCTTGCAGTTTGGAGGTCAGGCGCTCAGGGTGACTCGTGAATTTACACAGTTTATTATGGATAAGATAGGGAATTTACAGTAAGGGAAAACATGATGGGCTATTTAATCAAGGATACGACAAAAGAAGAACGGAAGCAGATAGTGGAGGAATCTTTGGGAAATATTTCGGTCTCATGCGATGGCTGCAGTGCGGGAATTGTTGAGATGTATCAGCCGTACATTGACGGATTGAAAGAACTTCGGGATATCAACATGGAATTCCGTGCAGGGTATGTGTCAGGCGGGGAAATACCGGAGAGGGAAGGATGCCTGTAAGAAAGATTATTGCCGTTCATGGAAAAAATCACATTAATAGTTGCCGCTGAAAATGATTGTATTAAAAATAAATGTATATTATAATATTTGAAATGACAAGAAAATGACGGGAGGAGTCTATGAGTACGTTAGAATATACGGTTTCATTACTTGAAACAATGCCGGAAGATAAATTAAGAGAGGTCCAGAATTACATTCAATATCTTATTTTCAGGGATAGGGATGATATGCCTGTAGAATTTTTGAACGAGGATGCCATTGTCAGGCAGCTTACCGAATCCATGAGAAAAAGTGATAGGGGAGTTACGACACCGGCTGATATCGTGTCTAAGCGGATGAAGGAGAGATATGCAATATAATGTGGAAATTTCTGATTTGGCAGAACAACAGTTTGATAAATTTTTGAAGTATATTTATGATGTGCTTATGAATCCACAGGCAGCCGTCAACTTAATACAGGATTTCGACGATACGATAAAGATACTTGCGGGACAGGCAGATTGTCTGGGATATTGTAATAGTGAACGTCTGAGAAAGATGGGATTCCATAAAGTACATTTGCAGAGGCATAGATATTTACTGGTGTATCGGATAAAGCAGAAAAATGTGATAGTTGAAGGCATGTATCATGAATTGCAGGATTATGAAAACGCGATAAGATAATATGAATTTAAAATTTATGGATGACATGCCATCTTATCGGCAAGGTATTCAAAAATTGAGCGGTACCGCTTAAAAAACCGCTCAAAATTTAAAGACTGGCAAAGCAGTATAAAGAATTGCTTTTACCAGTCTTTTTAGTTCCGTCCGTTATTTATTATTGCAGTTACATCCGCAGTTTGTATCAAATTCCGGATTGCAGAAGTAGAAGTTCTTCGGATCCAGTCTATCCTGCAGAAGCCGCAGCGCTTCGCCGAATCTCTGGAAGTGTACGATCTCGCGCTGTCTCAAGAAACGGATCGGATCGCAGACTTCAGGATCTTTGATCAGGCGGAGAATGTTGTCGTAGGTGGTGCGGGCTTTCTGTTCTGCCGCCATATCCTCGAAGAGATCGGTGATCAGGTCACCCTTGCTCTGGAATTCGCAGGCATTGAAGGGAATACCGCCGGCCGCCTGAGGCCAGATACCGATCGTGTGATCCACATAATAGGCTTTGAAGCCGCTGTTTTCGATCTCCTCCATAGAGAGGTTTTTGGTGAGCTGGTGCACAATGGCAGCCACCATTTCCAAGTGAGCCAGTTCCTCTGTGCCGATGTCGGTCAGTACCGCGGCAATCTCAGGGTAGGGCACGCCGTAGCGCTGGGAGAGATAGCGCATAGATGCTCCCATTTCCCCGTCAGGGCCGCCGTACTGGGAGATGATAACCTCCGCCAGCTTGGCGTTTGGGGTGGTAATGTTTACCGGATACTGCAAACGTTTTTCATAACTCCACATTTAGCAGGCACCTCCTTCCCAAGGCATGGGCGACGTGGCCCATTTCCATTCATCCATACAGTTGCCGGGCATATCCTGTCTGATCGGGCCGAATTTGGCCGTGTATTCTTTTGTGATCTGATGCAGCATTCCGTTATAGCGGTGGAAGTAGGCGATCGCATCTGTGTCGTGGGGATGGGTATCCAGATATTCACGCAGTTCTGTTGTGGTGAAGTCCAGCACGTTGATATCCATCAGCATTCTTCTTTTTTCAGTCATATTTTGATTCATCGTCTGCCTCTCCTTCCCATGAAAGGTTTATCCAGTTCGGGGAAGATCGTGCCCCTGTGAAAAGCCTCCTCCAGATTTTCGTAGAGAACAGGAGCCTGCTGCATAGGCACATAGGCCATGGCAATCGGGAAATTTCCCATCATGTCATTCATAAAAGGTCTCTGTGGTCTTTGCATTGTTATTGTCCTTTCATAAACAATTAGGTTATGTTTTATTGTATGGATTTTTTGCTAAAAGGTGATTTGTTCCTACAAATTCTGACAAAACGATAGTAAAATACATGTTGTTGAAGTTTGCAGGCAGACATGGTATACTGTGCGCGTAGGCTATACGCACTGCGGAGGAGAAGATAGAAATTGAAAAAGCGAAACAGAAGCTATGTGCTTTTTACGATAATGGCTGTGTTTTGCGGCCTGATCTGGTCAGTCACAAATATATCCTATGACGGTATGTATCAGATCAGTATGTCGCAGCGGCTTATTTCAGGCGATAAAATGTTTTTGGAAATGTGGGAGCCTCACCAGACTTCTGCTTTTCTTTCGGCGGCGCTCATGTGGGTCTATGAAAGAGTTTTCGGTACGACTACGGGTATCGTGCTGTATTTACAGATCTGCGGTATTGTCATCAGAGGAGCTCTCGCTGTTTTATTATATAAAGTATTCCGGCGGGAACTGGATAAACTTACGGCGTATCAGATGGCGCTTTTATTTTTCATGATTTCGCCAAAGGACTATGCGCTGCCGGAATTTTCCAATATACAGCTTTGGTATTCAGCGCTGTTGTTTTGCTGTCTGTATGTCTATTTTAGAACAGGAAGGCGTATACTGCTTGTAGGCAGCGCGCTGTTTTTGTGTCTGGAGGTTCTGGCGTATCCGTCCTGTCTGGTGGTCTATCCGGGCATCATAGGGTTACTGTTTTGCTTTTCCGAAAAGAAATGGCGGGATATCCTGCTTTTTACGTCAATATGTGCCGGAGCGGGTATTGGGGTTTGCGGGTATTTTATGGTTACGATCGGATGGGAGACATTCGGGCAGTGTATTACAGGTATGCTGTCTCTTGAACCTTCTCACACGGTGGGAGCGAGCGCCAAACTGCTTTCTTATCTGATGGACATCCTGAAAACGATGCCGGTGTATTTAGGGGCCGGTGCGGTCTCATTTTTCGTAAGTCAGGTATATAGAAAGATTTTTGGCAAGAAGGGCGGTCAAGAGAAATTTAAGGATAAGCAGGGGAGGCGGCAGCTGTGGATGTTGTGCTTTACAGGGGTTTTTCTTGCAGGCTTTTTCTTCAATATCCTCAGCGCGGATAAACGAAATGCCTATACGCTGATCCTATTGTTTTTGGTCACGGCGGGCGCATGGAATGCAAAGGGGTTAGAGCGGGAGGAAAAAAGGCTGTATTGGTGTCTGAGCGTGATCGGCGGGCTGGGATTTCTGGCGGCGTTGATTTTGTCCGATCTGTCCCTTTTCTCCTCGGTGCCCTATGGGTTGTTGGCTATTTTGGCGGCGTGGATACCGATCAGTAAGATGCGGGTAAGCGCCGAGGCAAAAAGGGGAATCGGAGTTTGCTTTGCTTGTTTTGTCATTCTGTTGGCTTTCAGATGTGTATATGTCAGAACGCCTATGACTGGAAGGGGACAGATATGTTCCGTTTTTTCGGATCTGTCGATGGTGCGCACCGGGCCGGCTTTCGGTATTATTACGAATGATGAAGGCGTTTATATAGAGCGAGACAGCTATCCGGAGTGGGAGAAATGGATCAGGCCCGGTGATAAAGTATGGATCATAGGCAGCGTTGTGAATACGCTTGGGTATCTGTATGAGGATGTGGAAGTGGCGGGGCCGTCAACTATGTCAACTCCCTCCTACAATAGTGCGATTTTGGAATACTGGCGTTTAAACCCTGATAAATATCCGGACGTCATTGTGGCGGAATGTCCTTATATGGAAAATATGATATATGAATTGTTGATGAACGATTGGCTGCAGACGTGGTTAGAGGAAGAGTATCAGGCGGAAGTCGTAGAAACCGGAACATACTGGAAGTATTTTATCAGAAAGGCAAGATAGGACAGGAGGAATTTGTTTTGGCAATCGTGGAAGTAAGCCATTTGACTAAAAAATATGGGAAGCATACAGCCCTTGAGGATATTTCTTTTTGTGTGGAGGAAGGACAGATCTACGGGTTTTTAGGCCCTAACGGCGCCGGGAAATCCACTACGATGAATATTATGACGGGCTATCTCGCCGCCACAGACGGAGAGGTGCTGATAAGCGGGCATGATATCATGAGAGAACCGGAGGAGGCAAAGCGACATATCGGTTATCTGCCGGAAGTGCCCCCGGTGTATCCGGATATGACGGTCTCGGAATATCTGAAATTTGCGGCCGAGCTCAAGGGAATCCCAAAGGCGGACAGGAAGCAAAAGATCGCCGAAGTGATGGAACTGACAAGAGTGTCGGAAGTGTCGGAAAGACTGATCAAAAATCTTTCCAAGGGATACAGACAGAGGGTCGGACTGGCACAGGCTGTTTTGGGAGAGCCGGACGTTATTATTCTGGATGAGCCGATGAACGGACTTGACCCGAGACAGATCATTGAAATGAGGGATCTGATCAAAGATCTCGGCAGACGGCATACGGTGATTTTGAGTTCCCATATTTTGTCGGAGATCAGTGCGGTATGCGATCATATTATGATCATATCGGGCGGAAAGCTTGTCGCGTCCGATTCTGCGGAGGGGCTGCAGGGGCGTCTTCAGAGTTCCTTTGTGTTGGAGGCTGTGGTGAAGGCTTCGATGGAACAGCTGCAGAGCGTGCTTAATACGATAGAAAACGTGGTGAGTGTAGAGCAGAAGCAGTCCCGCATGCCCGACTGCGTGGAGGTATGGATCCGGACAAAGAATCATAAGGATATCAGAGAAGAATTGTCTGTGAAACTGTATGAGAACAAGCTTACAATCATGGGAATGAATCTGCAGGAGCACTCTCTGGAGGAAATTTTCTTAGAACTGACGGGGAAGGAGGAAGGCGAGCATGAAAGCGATTTATAAAAGAGAACTGAAAGCCTGTTTTAACTCCTTTATCGGGTGGCTTTTTCTGGCGGTGGTAGTGTTTCTCACAGGGCTTTACACAACGGTCTACAGTTTGGGGCAGGGTTCCGGCTATCTGAGTTATACGCTGCAAAGTTCCATGATTGTATTTATTGTGGCGGTCCCGGTGCTTACTATGCGGATTCTGGCGGAGGAAAGAAAAAATAAGACAGATCAGATGATTTTGACCGCTCCGATCAAAATTTGGGAGATAGTGCTTGGAAAGTATTTGGCACTAGAAACAGTTTTTGCCATTCCCTGTGTGATACTCTGTCTGTATCCCCTGTTATTCAGCAGGTACGGTAATGTGCCTTACGGGGAAAATTATGCGGCCCTGTTAGGATTTTTTCTCTATGGTTCCGTGACTGTGGCGATCGGTGTGTTTGTGTCTTCTTTGACGGAAAGTCAAGTGATCGCGGCGGTCTTTTCCGTGGTGTTTGTTTTTGTGGGCTATGTGATGTCTGGTATCTGCAGTATGATTTCGGCAGGCGGAAACCTGCTTACAAAGATTTTAAAAGTTTATGATCTGAGTTCGCCGTTTGTAGATATGTTGAACGGCAATTTGAAAATTACGGCAGTGGTGTATTATCTGTCGCTCATATTTCTATTTCTCTTTTTTACGACGCAGTCCATTCAGAAGAGACGCTACAGCGTTTCTGTGAAGAATCTGAAGAGAGGAGCCTTCGGCGTTGCACAAATTGTTTTGATATCCGCCGTAGTCCTTGTGGGAAATCTGCTGTTAAGGAAGCTGCCGGCGGAATATATGGAATTTGATACGACAAAGGAGCGTCTGTATTCTCTGACGGAAGATTCATACGGAGTGATGGACTCTTTACAGGAGGATGTCACGATCTATGTGCTTTCCACACAGAACAATATGAATCAGGATGTGGTGCAGACTTTAAGCCGTTATCAGAATTATTCAGACCATATTGACGTGGAGTATGTGGACATTTCTTCAAATCCGGCATTTGCCGAGCAGTACACGGATGCGTCGGTGAGTGCCCGTTCGCTGATTGTGGCAAGCGAGAAGAGGAGTAAATATATTGACGTCAGTGAGTTGTATCAGACGGAGTTAAGTTATGAGACTTATGCCTATGAAATGACAGGCTACGATGCGGAAGGCCAGATCACCAGCGCGTTACATTATGTGACAAGCGATGAAATGCCCAAAGTGTATCTGATTGAGGGACATGGGGAGAAAATTTTAGAGGAAAGTTTTTTGTCTGTGCTGGCGAAACTAAATATTGAATATGAAATATTAAATCTTCTGACTGTGGAGAGAGTTCCGGAGGATGCGGGAGGACTGATTGTCAACGCGCCGGAAGCAGATCTGTCGGCGGACGATGCAGAGAAGATCAGACAGTATCTGGAGGTTGGAAACGACGCGCTGTTTGTCTATGGTTACACTCAGAAGGCGCTTCCGAATTATCAGTCTCTGCTCGCGGATTATCAAATTACGCTTGCGGAAGGGATGGTAGTGGAACAGAACATGGATTATTACTACCAAAACATGTTGTATCTGCTGCCGGAAGTGATGAGTGATACAGTGACAGATTCCGTTTTCGGAAGTTATGTGTTTGCGCCTTATGCCGGCGGTATTGTCTTAGATGGGGAAGCGGAAGAAAAGGGAGAAGTGCGTTACCTTTTAAGGACAACGGAGGAGGCTTATGCCAGAACAGATCCCGATGAGGTGACGGACGGGGAAAAAACGGCAGATGATATCGATGGTCCTTTTGCCCTCGGCGTAAGAGCGGTAAAACAGACGGAAGGCGGAGAAAGCACAGCCATAGTCTACACTTCCGCGGAACTTTTTACGGAGGCTGCGGATACCGTTGTGGCGGGAAACAATAAAAAACTGTTTGAGGAAGCGGTGAAGAGTTTCGGGACGGTTGAGAATGGTGTTTCCATACCGGTAAAGAGTTATTATGACGGAATTTTGACAGTGCCTGCGGGAGAACTTTTGCTGATGGGGCTTTTGATGGTGTTGGCTGTGCCGATCGCGCTGCTTACGGCAGGGTTTGTGATCTGGCTTCAGCGGAGAAAGCAGTAAACTATTTACACTTTAGCGAAAACGACAGTCTTAGAGGGCTGTCGTTATTTTTGGCCGTTTTGTCATTCCCTTAAAAGACATTTGTTCAACGGGCCAACCGGTCCGGTTTATCAGTGTGTTTCCTGATCAGGAAATAGAGAGCTGCGCCGAGCATTCCGCCCGAAAAATTTAGAATCAGATCATCCACATCCACACTTCTCTGAATAAAAAGCTGGATTGACTCTATGAATAACGGCAACAGGGCGGAAAAAAGAACGGCGGAGAGGAGGGATTGCCGTTTTTTCCAAAGCAGAGGCAATCCGAACCCCCAAGGAATAAACATCACGATATTCCCTACAATATTGACCATAAAAGAGTTAAACCGGAAACGGGTAAAAAAACGTTTGATACTGTGAAAAGGAATTAAGTTGATGCGGCTGCCTGTGGAGAGGCGAAGTCCGGCATCCTGTATCATCAGGGACGGAGTCCGGTAGCTTCCCTCTAACGTCAGGGCAAGCAGGGCCAGCATAAATAGGATGAAGGCGCCTAGAGTAAGTTCTCTTTCGGGATTTCGCTTCCAGGGTTTTCGGAATATGAGATAGAACGGGAGCATTACTATGATAATACAGATAAGCTTAAAAATATAATGGATCAATTTAGACACTCCTTTTGTGATAAAAAGTCAATAATAAATTTATTTTATCACAGTATAAATTCTGCCGCAATAAACGGAATGTTTTCAAAAACTTCTGTCGGCTGACGGCGAAGAGAATCATGATGACAAAAATATATTTTTATGATAAACTCGTAAAGATGAATTGTAATTTTTACATAAGTGAGGCAAGATATGGCAGCAACTGGCAATACGGGAAGAAAGCAGGGGAACCGTTCCGGTTCAAACAATAGAAGCGGCAAAAATAACAGCAGAAGCAGACAGACAGCAAATACGAGAAGGACGGCAAAAGAAGACAGCATCAGCAGCAAACTTTTACAGGAGATTCTGCTGATCGGAGTATTTGCGGCCGGTGTGTTTCTGTTTTTGTGCAATTTTAATATTATGGGAAGTGTAGGAACTTTTTTTCGAAATCTGCAGTTTGGACTTTTCGGACTGCCGGCATACATTGTGCCAATTCTTATTTTTATAGCGGTAGTTTTTTATATCAGCAACGAAGGCAGTCCGGCGGCCGTGAGGAAGCTGATTTCCGGCATTACCCTCTATTTTCTGACGGCGATGTTGTGCGAACTGTTTGCCGGACGGTTAGCAGAGATGGAGAGTTATAGTTTTGTTGCGTTTTACAAAGATGCTGCGCAGCATCATAACGGAGGCGGCGTGATCGCCGGTACCTTGGCCTATGCAGCGTATCATTACCTGTCAATGTTGGGCGCTGTGATGTTAGTGATCGTGTTAGCGCTTATCTGCATTGTATTGCTGACAGAGAGGTCGTTGATCAGCGGCGCGAAAAAAGGCGGCAGGGTTTTAGCGGAGCGGGTGCGCTTTAGAGAAGCGCGTTATGAAGAAGAGTACGACGAGGATTATGACGATGAGGGGGAGAGCCCTGAGGAAAGAAGAAACCGTCTGCGGGCGGAAAAGCTGGAGCGCCGTTCTGAGAGGATCAGAGAGCAGGAGGAACGGGACAGGAGACGGCAGGAAGAACTGGAAGAAAAGAGCCGCAGAAGACGGGAGGAGCAGGAAGAGAGGCTTCGCCATAAACAGAGGCAACAGGAGGAGAGGCTGCGGGAAAAACAGCTTGTAAAGGAAGAGAAGGAAGACGAAAAGATTCTTCGTATGAATAAAAAAAGCCGCGGCGTCATGATTGATACGACGCTCAGGGCGAGAGATCCGTTCCCGGAAAACAGTGACGAGAACAGAGATGATATGCACGAGATTCGTGTGCAGGATTTTGTCCCGGAGGAGTTTATACCGGAGGTGAAGGCAGAAAAACGCCCGTTCTACCGGAAGGAAGCGGAGATCGATGAAGTACAGGAGATAACTTATCCGGAGTATCGGGAGGACGCGGCGATAGAAGATACGGACGCCGGAGCCGGAATGTTTTTCAGGGAATCCGAGCCTTCCGGCGTGATCACGGTTGAAAGTCCGGAACAGGTCTCTTTTTACGAAAAAGAATTGAGGCAGATGCCGGAGCCTATCACAGAGTTTACACCGGAAAGAACCTCCAGACCGGAGAGAGCGCCTGAACCGGAAAAAACTGTGAAAAAGCCGGATGATGCAAGGATACGGTTGAGCGAAGGAGGATTGCGCGAACGTCCCGCTTCGCTCACAGGAAAGTATGAGTTTCCGCCTGTCACGCTGCTTCGAAAAGGAAGGGGCAATGGAGGAGGAGACAACAATAAGGAACTGAAAGACACGGCTCTCCGCCTGCAGCAGACACTTGAGAATTTCGGCGTGCGCGTCACTGTGACAGAAATCAGTCAGGGCCCTGCCGTGACCAGATATGAGATGCAGCCTGAACAGGGAGTGAAGGTCAGTAAGATCGTAGGACTTTCCGACGATATCAAGCTGAATCTGGCGGCTACGGATATCCGTATAGAAGCGCCTATACCCGGCAAGGCGGCGGTAGGTATCGAGGTGCCCAACAAGGAGATATCCGCCGTGGCGTTCAGAGATCTGATTGAATCTAACGAATACAAAAAGTTTGAAACGGGATTAGCTTTCGCAGTGGGAAAAGATATCGGCGGAAAAGTGGTGGTGACAGACATCGCCAAGATGCCGCATATGTTGATTGCCGGGGCTACCGGATCGGGAAAATCGGTCTGCATCAATACAATCATCATGAGCATTTTGTATAAATCCCATCCGGATGATGTGAAGCTGATCATGATCGATCCGAAAGTTGTGGAATTGAGTGTCTATAACGGGATTCCCCACCTGCTTCTGCCGGTGGTGACGGATCCGAAAAAGGCGGCGGGCGCTCTGCATTGGGGTGTTGCAGAGATGACTGAACGATATAATAAGTTTGCAGAACAGGGAGTTCGAGACTTAAAAGGCTATAATCAGAAGGCAGAGCAGATGCAGAAAAGAGGGGCTGCGGATGCCATCGCCAAGATGCCTCAGATAGTGATCATCGTTGATGAGCTGGCAGATTTGATGATGGTGGCTCCCGGAGAGGTGGAAGAGTCCATCTGCCGTCTGGCACAGCTTGCCAGAGCCGCCGGCATCCATCTGATCATTGCGACCCAGCGTCCCTCAGTGGATGTCATAACTGGGTTGATCAAGGCCAATATGCCAAGCAGGGTTGCATTTGCGGTTTCCAGCGGCGTGGACTCCAGAACGATCCTTGACATGGTGGGAGCCGAAAAGCTGCTTGGAAAGGGCGATATGCTGTTTTATCCTCAGGGATATCCGAAACCGGCCAGAGTTCAGGGCGCCTTTGTCTCGGACGAGGAAGTGCAGGATGTGGTGGAGTTTTTAAAAGCGCAGAATATCATATCCCGCTATAGCCCGGATATCGAGCAGGAGATCAAGACTGCGGCAGCTGCTCCCGGCGGAGCGGGGGCGGAGGCTTCCTCGGCATACGATGAATATTTTGCGGAGGCCGGGCGGTTTATTATCGAAAAAGATAAAGCTTCCATCGGTATGCTGCAGAGAGTCTTTAAGATTGGCTTTAACCGGGCGGCGAGGATCATGGATCAGCTTTGCGAAGCGGGCGTGGTCGGTGAGGAGGAAGGCACGAAGCCGAGAAAAGTGCTGATGAGTCCGGAACAGTTTGAAAGTTTGGTGGAAGAATCGGTATAACAGGGAATATAGAGGAGAGGGAAATGAAGACAGATATCGAGATCGCACAGGAGGCGGTGTTGCTGCCTATCACAGAGGTGGCCGAGAGAAGCGGTATACCTGCAGAAGAGCTGGAGCTGTACGGAAAGTACAAAGCAAAACTTTCGGAAGAATACATCCGGTCATTGCAGGGAAAAGAGTACGGAAAACTGATTCTGGTGACAGCGGTCAATCCTACGCCGGCGGGAGAGGGAAAAACTACGACCACGGTGGGACTGGGAGAAGCTTTCGGAAAACTTGGAAAAAATGCGGTGATCGCGCTGCGGGAGCCATCTCTGGGTCCTTGTTTTGGTATCAAAGGGGGCGCCGCAGGGGGAGGTATGGCACAGGTAGTACCGATGGAAGACTTAAATCTTCATTTCACCGGAGACTTTCATGCCATCACTTCTGCCAACAATCTCTTGGCGGCGCTGCTTGACAATCACATTCAACAGGGGAATGCGCTGCGGATCGATACGAGAAACGTTGTCTGGAAGAGATGTCTGGACATGAATGACAGAGTGCTTCGCAATGTTGTGGTAGGTATGGGCAGTAAGGCAGACGGTTTTGTGCGGGAAGATCATTTTGTGATCACCGTAGCATCGGAGATCATGGCGATCCTCTGTCTGGCGGAGGATATGCAGGATTTGAAGGAGCGGCTTGGGAGAATCGTCGTGGCCTTTGATCTGGAAGGAAAACCGGTGACGGCCGGGGATCTGCAGGCAGTGGGTGCTATGGCGGCTCTTTTGAAAGACGCGCTCAAACCGAACCTGATCCAGACTTTGGAACATACGCCGGCCCTTGTGCACGGCGGTCCCTTTGCGAATATCGCTCACGGATGCAATTCCGTGCGGGCAACGAGAACGGCGTTAAAAATGGCGGACTACTGTATTACGGAAGCCGGTTTCGGCGCGGATCTGGGCGCGGAGAAGTTTTTTGATATCAAGTGCCGGATGTCCGGATTAAAGCCGGATGCGGTGGTGTTGGTGGCGACGGTGCGGGCCTTGAAGTACAACGGCGGCGTAAAAAAGGAAGATTTGAGCAAAGAAGATCTGGAGGCGCTGAAGAAGGGGATCGCAAATTTGGGAAAACATATAGAGAATCTGCAGAAATACGGGGTGTCTGTGGTGGTGACCTTGAACAGATTTCTGTCGGATACCGACACAGAGTTAGCTTATGTGAGAACATTCTGCGAGGAGCGGGACTGCGAGTTTGCGCTCTCAGAAGTATGGGAAAAGGGCGGCGAGGGCGGCATTGCGCTGGCGCAGAAAGTGCTTGCGGCGCTGGAAAAAGAAAGTGATTTTCATTTGCTGTATGAGAATGAGCTTTCCTTAAAGGAGAAGATAGAAAAGATTGCAGTGGAGATCTACGGCGCGGCCGGGATATCCGTATCCTCCGCCGCGGCGAAACAGATTGCGCAGCTTGAAAAGATGGGTTTTGGAAATTTGCCGGTGTGTATGGCGAAGACCCAGTATTCTCTGTCGGATGATCCGGGGCTTCTCGGGAGTCCCTCGGGCTTTACGGTAAATATCAGGGAGGCCTATGTGTCTGCCGGAGCCGGTTTTGTAGTTGCGTTGACCGGTGCGGTCATGACTATGCCGGGACTGCCGAAAACCCCGGCGGCTTATGGGATCGATGTAAACGAGGCAGGGATGATCACAGGTCTATTTTGATACGGATATTGACGGATGCCTCAAAAAAGAAAGGACGAGAAATGAGTTATCAGATCATAGATGGAAAAGCGGTTTCCGGACAGATTAAGGAAGAGTGCCGCATCAAAGCGGAGGAGTACAGAAAAAAAGGGACAGAAATCACGCTGGCGGTGGTGCAGGTGGGCAATGATCCGGCATCAGACGTCTATGTGAGGAATAAAAAACGCGCCTGTGAAGAGTGCGGCATTCGTTCCTTATCCTATGAGCTGCCGGAGGAGACAGGCGAGGAACAATTGCTTGAGCTGATCGGGAAATTGAACGCAGATAAGACTGTAAACGGTATTTTGGTGCAGCTTCCGCTGCCGGATCAGATCGATGAAAAGAAAGTGATTCAGGCCATTGATACGAAAAAGGACGTGGACGGTTTTCATCCGGTGAACGCCGGGGCGCTCTGCACAGGAGAGAAGGGGTTTGTACCCTGCACGCCGGCAGGGATCATACAGCTTTTAAAGAGAAGCAGTGTGGAGATCGCCGGGAAAGAGTGCGTCGTCATAGGAAGAAGCAATATAGTGGGCAAACCCACGGCGCTCCTTTTGCTTGCTGAAAACGGGACGGTGACTGTCTGTCACTCTAAGACAGCTGATTTAAAAGAAGTGGCAAGGCGGGCGGATATTCTTGTGGCCGCTGTAGGTAAGCCTAAATTTATCACGGCCGACTATGTGAAGGAGGGCGCTGTTGTCATCGATGTGGGAATCCACAGGAATGAGAACGGGAAACTGTGCGGCGATGTGGATTTCGACAGTGTGGCGCCAAAGTGCAGTGCGATCACGCCTGTGCCGGGGGGCGTAGGACCTATGACCATCGCAATGCTGATGAGCAATTGTATTGGGTCGGTAGACGTAGAATAAAAAGTGTGCTATACTGATTAAAGTTAAAAAACAGCGAAAGGAGAGAGTTTCATGGTATGCCCTGAATGCGGCAGGGAAATTCCGGAGGGCCATCTTTACTGCGACAGCTGCGGTATGGAAGTGCGTATTGTGCCGGATTTCGAGCCTGAAGTGGAAAACAGCATAACAGAATCACTCTCCGGTGTGGCGGAATCGCTGACAGAAGAAAAGAAAGAAGAGTCTGCAGAAAGCAGGCGTGAAAAGCAAAAAAATCTTTTTGTACTCAGCCTTGGATGCATTTTTGTGTTTGCGTTGATCGTTCTTGTGGGATATTTTTCCGTCAACGCCTATTTTCATTCGGCAGAATATCTATACAAAGCGGCGATGGCGGAAAAAGAGGCGGGAAATTATGAGACGGCTCTTGCAAATTTGCGCAGTGCCGAGGAGACCGGCGGAAGCTTTGAAGAGATAAAAATGGAGATAATCGCCTGTTATCAGGCAATGGGCGACGAGCAGTCCTACGTGGAGAATCTGTACGAACTGGTAAGCCATGAGGGGATTTCCAGAGAAAGGCTGGTGCAGGGATACGACCAGATCGTCGCTTATTATAAGGGGAAAGGGCAGTATGAGCAGATCAATGCACTGCTTCAGGATTGCCCCGAAAGTTCAGTTCAGGAAAAGTATATATATTATATGGCGAATACGCCGGAATTTAATTACGTTGAGGGCGCTTACAACGAAGTGGTTCCGTTAAAGATCCTGAGCAATACAAGCGGACATATCTATTATACTACGGACGGGAGCAATCCCGACAAGTATTCGGAAGAGTACACTTCCCCCATCTTTTTGGAGACGGGCGAGTATGAGATAACGGCGGTATTTGTCAATGAATACGGTATTAAAAGCGCTTATGCAAAAGCTTTTTACCAGATTGATGTCTCCATGCCTTTCGCTCCGGAGATAAACGCTTACAGCGGAGATTTTTACACGCCGCAGATGCTTCAGGTGGAAGCGGAGGAAGGGTGTCAGATCTATTATACGACAGACGGCAGCGAGCCGGACGGGCTCAGCAGTATATACAACGGTTTTTTGGCTATGCCTCTTGGGGACAGTACGTTTAAATTTGTGGCAATTGATGAAAACGGCGTTTCCAGTGAAGTGACAGTGCGGAATTATCACTTAGAATTGATCACCGACTATACGAAGGAGGACGCGCAGAACGTTGTGCTGCGTTATCTGCTGGACGCGGGCCGCATCATTGATATGGACGGAACAATTTCAGAGGAAGATCCGAGAAAGATGATCTATGTGTTCGCCTGCTGTGTGAACATTGTGGACGAAGGGGATTTCTATATTTTTTCCGAATATATAGAGGACACTGACGGAAGTCGGGTGAAAACGGGCAGTTATTACGCGGTGGGGTTATATAATCTGCCGCTTTACGGGACGCAGTATGATGCCCGTACCAGTAATTTTGCGCTGACTACAGAACTTTTGCGGCAGGGATTGGGGGATATGGCGCAAGAGGCAGGGACAGAAGGATAAAAAGCGGTAATACCGTTTTGATCATACATAAAAAGAAAGAAAAGGGGACTGCTATGTTTGAAATTTTGGAAAAGGTGCAGTTGAATGACACGATTTATCAGATGGTGGTGAAAGCAGAGAGAGTTGCAAAAAATTGTCTGCCGGGACAGTTTGTGATCGTCCGCATGGATGAAGAGGGAGAGCGTATTCCGTTGACGATTTGCGATTACGACAGGGAAAACGGGACCGTGATGATCGTATTTCAGGTGGTAGGCGCGGAAACGCAGAGAATGACAACACTGAATAAAGGCGATAGTTTTCGGGATTTTGTGGGGCCTCTCGGATGTCCTTCGGAACTCTGTGAGGAAGATATGGAATCCCTGAGAAGCAAAAAGATCCTGTTTGTGGCGGGCGGCGTCGGAACGGCTCCGGTATACCCTCAGGTAAAATGGTTAAAAGAACAGGGGATTGCCGCCGATGTGATCGTGGGGGCAAAGACGAAAGATATTCTGATCATGGAAAAAGAGATGAAAGCGGTTGCCGGAAATCTCTATATTACGACGGACGACGGCTCATACGGCAGATCAGGTATGGTAACCAAAGTGATCGAGGATTTGATAAACGAGGGAAAACAGTACGATGTCTGTATTGCTATCGGGCCGATGATCATGATGAAGTTTGTCTGCAAATTGACAAAAGAGTTAAATCTTCCCACTGTAGTTTCTTTAAATCCGATCATGGTGGACGGCACTGGAATGTGCGGCGCCTGCCGGGTGCTTGTGGGAGGCGAAGTGAAGTTTGCCTGTGTGGACGGACCGGAGTTTGACGGCCATCTTGTGGATTTTGATAATGCTATGAAACGCCAGCAGCAGTATAAGACCGAGGAGGGCAGAGCGATGCTGCGCCAGCAGGAGGGAGATACCCATCACGGCGGCTGCGGAAACTGCGGCTGAGATGACCGTATGTTGCCGGAAGCGGATTTCAGAGGGCGGTAAACATACTTGGAGAAAGAAAGGTAGGTTCAAGATAGATGGACGTATTAAAAAAGGTACCTGTCAGGGAACAGGATGCGAAAGTGAGAGCGACGAACTTTGAAGAGGTGTGTCTGGGCTATAACAAGGAAGAGGCGATGGAAGAGGCTTCCAGATGTATCGGCTGTAAAAACGCACAGTGTGTTAAGGGATGTCCGGTGGCCATCGATATCCCCGGTTTTATCGAGAAAGTAAAAGGCGGTGACATCGAGGCGGCATATCAGGTGATCAGCAAATCTTCAGCTCTTCCCGCAGTCTGCGGACGTGTCTGTCCTCAGGAGAGCCAGTGTGAGGGAAAGTGTATCAGAGGGATCAAGGGCGAGCCGGTTTCTATCGGAAAGCTGGAGCGTTTTACGGCCGACTGGGCGAGAGAAAACGGCATTGTACCGGAAGGGGCGGAGGAAAAGCTGAACAAGAAGGTGGCGGTCATCGGTTCCGGCCCTGCGGGATTGACCTGTGCGGGAGATCTGGCCAGATTGGGATATGATGTTACAATCTTTGAAGCGCTGCATGAGGCCGGCGGTGTGCTTGTTTACGGGATTCCGGAGTTCAGACTGCCGAAAGAGGATGTGGTTCAGAAAGAGATTGAAAATGTGAAGGCTCTCGGCGTAAAGATTGAAACGGACGTGGTAATCGGAAAGGCCGTGACCGTGGATCAACTGATGACGGAGGAGGGGTTTGACGCTGTCTTTATCGGTTCGGGCGCGGGACTTCCGAAATTTATGGGGATTCCCGGGGAAAGTGCCAATGGTGTGTTCTCTGCCAACGAATATCTGACCAGAAGCAATCTGATGAAAGCTTTCAGAGAGGATTCCAACACACCCATTATGAGAGGAAAGAAAGTGGCGGTCGTAGGCGGCGGCAACGTGGCGATGGATGCTGCGAGAACAGCTCTTCGTCTGGGATCGGAAGTGTATATTGTATACAGACGTTCGGAGGAAGAACTGCCGGCCAGAGTGGAAGAGGTACACCATGCAAAGGAGGAAGGCATTATTTTCCATCTGCTGACAAATCCGGTGGAAATTCTGACAGACGATAACGGTTGGGTAAACGGCATCAAATGTGTGCGTATGGAGCTTGGAGAACCCGACGAATCCGGCAGAAGAAGACCTGTAGTGATTCCGGATTCCGAGTATGTGATAGAAGTGGATACCGTCATTATGTCTCTCGGGACTTCTCCGAATCCGTTGATTTCTTCTACCACCGAGGGGCTTGAGACGAATCGTTGGAAATGTATTGTGGCGAAGGAAGAAAACGGCGCGACATCGAAAGAAGGCGTGTACGCGGGAGGCGACGCCGTGACGGGCGCGGCTACGGTTATTCTGGCAATGGGAGCCGGAAAGAGCGCAGCTCAGGGAATCCATGAGTATTTGTCGGGGTGCGAAGATGGAGAAGTTTAAAGAATATAGATCTGTTATTATTGCATGTATTGCAGGAATCTGCGCGATCATCTGTGTGGTGATCGGCACAGACGGGTTAAAAGAGGCAAAACTTGGCAGGGCCGGGGAAGGGCTTTCAGCCACCGGTTCCGCCAGCGTGGATTTTGAGTCTGATTTGGCAGTTTGGCGGGGAAGTTTCTCGGTTCGCGGCGGCACTTCCAAAGAGGCTTATGCAGAGATTGAAAAAAATGCGGAACTTGTAAAAAAGTATTTTGAGGATAACGGAATATCCGCAGATGAAATGACCTTTTACTCCGTCTATATCAGGGAACTGACCAAAGAGATATACAGTGAAGCAGGGGAGTATATGGGTTATGAGGACGACGGGTACGAGCTGACTCAGTCTTTTGCGGTAAGTTCCTATGATGTGGAAAAGATCACGAATATTTCCAATGAGTGTACGGAACTGATCAATTCCGGTGTGGAGATTATTTCCGATGCGCCGGAATACTATTACACAAAACTGGATGAGCTGAAGCTGCAGCTCATTGAGGAGGCGACAAAAAACGCTAAAGAACGAATCGATATCATGGCGCAGAATGCAGGATGTCAGACCGGGGAACTGTTATCTGCAAATCTGGGTGTATTTCAGATCACAGGCGCCTATTCCAGCACGGAGGACTACAGTTACGGGGGAACTTTTAATACCAGTGCGAAAGATAAGACAGCGTCTATCACAGTGCGGTTGAATTATACAGTGCATTAGACACAGTTTTGTCGGAACAAAAGAGAAGGTTTGGGGGGTGAGCGGGATGCCTTGGTGTCCAAAATGTAAGAACGAGTACTATGAAGGGATCAAAGTCTGTGCAGACTGCGGTACAGAACTTGTGGATTCTCTGGATGAATGGGAAAAGTGTCAGAATGCGGCCAGAGAGGATGCGCTGAAAGAGGAGCTTGCTGCTTACAGTGAGTTGTCGAAGGAAGCAGAAAACGACGGGGAAGGCAGTGCCGAAACGGAAGAAGCGGCCGGGAATGAAAAGAAAGAGACGGAGGAAACTTTCAGGGGCGTCTATCAGAACTATGAGGAGAAAGCGGCGGATAACAGGTCTTCGGCGTATACACTTCTTGGTGTCGGGACGCTCGGAATCGCGGCGATCATACTCTGCTTTTGCGATGTGATCAAACTGCCGTTGAACGAATCAACCAGATATATGATTTTGGGCATTCTGGGCGCAATGTTCCTGTTTTTTGTGATCATGGGTTTGGTTTCCATGAAAAATGCCGGGAAATATGCAAAAAAGGCAGAATCAGAAAAGGAATTGACGAGAGAACTTGAAAAATGGTTTGTGGAGTATGTCACTGCGGAAAAGGTAGACGATGGTCTTTTTGCGGAAGAAGAAGCGGCTTTCAGCGAGGAGCAAAAATATTTTAAGCGCTTTGATAAAATGAAAGAGCTGTTGTCAGAACGCTTCTTAAATCTGAATGAAGGCTATATGGACAGATTTTTGGATAAACATTATCAGGATATTTTTGACGGGGATAAATAAAAAACATGAACATTACAATACTGGCGGTGGGAAAGATCAAGGAATCTTTTTACAGAGAGGCGTTAGCTGAATATCAGAAACGGCTGGGGCGCTACTGCCGCTTGGAAATCATGGAAGTTGCAGATGAACCTGCGCCGGAGAACGCCTCTTTGGCGCAGGTTTGTGCGATCATGGAAAAGGAAGCGGAGCGTATTTTAAAAAGGCTGCGTGATAATAGTTTTGTTATCACGCTGGAAATTGCCGGAAAAAAATATGATTCGGAGCAGTTTGCAAAAAAGCTGGAAAATCTTGCTCTCACGGGAAAAAGCCAGCTTGTTTTTATTATCGGAGGATCCAATGGACTGCATTCTTCTGTATCTGCGAGAGCAGATCTGAAACTTAGTTTTTCGGACATGACCTTTCCGCACCAGTTGATGCGGGTGATTTTGGCGGAACAGATCTACCGGGCCTTTCGAATCATAAACGGATGTCCGTACCATAAATGAGGTTAGAAGCCGAATGGTTCTGCCTGCCGGATGGAGAATTAAAATTTGGAAAACATCATAATATGGAAGATTCCGTTGTCTGGATAACAGCCTATGGTGCCGCCGGTCTTTTCGGAGAATGCCAGTATACTTTGCATTCCAAGGCCATGATTTCCGCTTTTTTTGCTTTTGGGCAGACCTGTGGAGGCATCAAGCAGGATATCACCTTCGTACTCATTTTTTGTCTGGATGAACAGGTGGTCTTGCAGGCAATGAACAGTTATTTCAATATATCTTTTTTCTTTTGTAAAATTTTTCACACAGTAAACGGCGTTTTCAAATAAGTTCGCGACCACAAGGGTTAGTTCGTAAGCGTCCACGGGTATCTCTTTCGGTATTTTGGCATCAAGCTTTACTTTGATATCGAAAAGCCGCGCTTTCTCCATCATGTTGGCAAGAATCGTATTGACGATCAGATTACTGCAGTATTCTACCACTTTGTTTTCCTGCGCTATCCGACTGACGCGTCTATTGATCTCTCTGATCTCCTCATAATTTTTCTGAGCTAACAGGGAATCGATGATTCCGGAATAGTGGCGAATATCATGGTGCAATATTTTGAGATTCTGTTCTGCACGTTCCACAAGATAATATCTGTTTTCCAGACCTTGAATATAAGATTCCTGAATCATGTTTTTCCAGTAGAAAGCATTTCGTCTGGATTCACTCTCCAGATAACGGATTACGACAATATAGGATACAAACATGGTGATGACAATAAACAGAATGCCCGGAATATTGTCGGGATTATCGTAAAGCGTAGTGGGAAAAAATGCAGTGAAGGAAAAGCTGCAATAAAAAAATACGGGAATCAGACACAGTTCCCACCAGCACTTTTCAGAATCCTCTCGTTGGGATTTTAGGCAGTTCTCTCTTATTGTAAAAAACAAAATCAATAAAATTCCAAGATGCATGGCGAAACTTCCGGTCAGAGCAAGAGCGGTATTGTCCGTGTATATTTTTAAGACTGCCGCGAAAACGGATCCCGCTATGACATAGTTGGAGGCGGAAAGACCGACAAACAGAACCTGACCGCTCCGTTTTCCGGAGATGAGAAGAGGAGTGGCCTGAGTGAAAAGGATCTGAAGAATGGTTGTGATGACATAGCACAGATTGCTGTCGGGAAATATAATCAACTTAAATAGATCCAGCACTCTTAATATCAGAAATAAAAAGAAGCAGATTGCCCCGGTTGCTATTTTGGAATAGCGGTGTATGATAAACAGATAAATAAACAGTATCAGGAAAACATGGCTGATGACGTAGGATATGGATGTAAAATATTGCATGGTATCTGGTCCTCTCATTTATGTTGATTGGAAATAAACATTAAATAGTTCTTTTTTGCCTGAAAAGCATTTCTTCTGCTGACCGGTATGATGGCGCCGCTGGTCATTACCACATTGTTTTGGCTTAGTTTTCTCATATGGTTTAGGTTGATCAAAAAAGATTTGTGGACACACAAAAAATTCTCGTTATGCAAAAACTCTTTTACTTCCTCCTCAAAAGCTCTTCGCACATAGACGCTTGTGATCCTGCTTCCGTCTGTCAGATGTATATTCAGTCTTCTGGCAGAGTTTTCAATATATTCAATTTCGTGGTAAGGAATGGATACTAAGCCGTTTTTTGTTTTAACGGTAAATACAGAATCTTTTTTCTCCTGAATGTGGGAGAGAGCGTAATCCAGAGCTTCAAAAAAACGGTTCTCGTCTACCGGTTTTAAGAGATACCTTATCGCCAAAAGATCGTAAGCTTCCAGAGCGAAGCTGTCGGATGCGGTGATGTAGATAATAATGCTTTTATCGCTTCTTTTTCTGATTTCCCGTCCGAGATCAATGCCGGATATTTGAGCCATAACAATATCCAGTATGTAGATGTCCGCGGGGGATTGGTGTTGTATTTTATGTAATAGCAAAGAGGCATCTGAAAATTTTTCTATGTCAAAAGAAAGGCCGTGAAAGCGGGCGATGTATCGGAAAAACATCTCTTCCAGTTCAGCCAGATTTTTTGCGTTGTCATCACATATTACAAACTGCATACAAATCGATCCTTTCCGGGTTTGGCCGTGTCCCGTCTGGAAATTTTTCTGATTCCGACAGATTGGTGAAAACCCTAAATGGGTATTATACACTATTTAAAAAAATTGTAAACCGGCCCTTAGTGAAGGAATGGCGATTTTTGCGCTCTTTTTTTATCTTTGCGAAGAAATGGCCGCGGCATGCGTAAAATGCGGGGTGGAACAGAGCGGTTATTCCTGCTTATAATGAGAGCGATACTTCCAGACGCCCATAGGACAGCTTGTAGTGACATGATGGTATGTGGGCGTTTGGAAATAGAAAAATAATGGGGAAAAAAGATGGAAAATCAACTGGTGTGGAATGAACGGTACAATATCGGCGTGCATGTCATCGACAGGGAGCATAAAAAGCTGTTCCGAATTCTCAATAAACTGTTTGCCTTTGGACAGCAGGAGACAAAAAGACCGTGGGTGTGCCGGGAGACGGTGAAATATTTCAAAGAACATGCTATCAGCCATTTTCTGGAAGAGGAGGAGTATATGGCGTCTGTCGGATACGCGGGACTTGATACGCATATCCGTATTCACAGAAACTTTCGCGAAATAACCCTGCCTGCTCTGGAAAGGGAACTGGAACAGATGGAATATTCGGAAGAGTCTGTCAATCATTTCCTTGGTGTATGTGCGGGATGGCTGATCGGGCATACATTGATAGAGGATCAGGCAATCGTGAGCGGGGAGAATATAAAACAGTGGGAGAACCTTCTGCCGGAGGAAGAACAGGCGGTCATGGGGCAGACTATTGTCAGCCAGCTGCATACTATGTTTCAGCTGGAGTCACGGATGATCAGCAACTGTTACGGAGGAGAGAAATTCGGGGACGGTATTTATTATCGGCTGATCTACACCACCAGAGAAAAAAAGAGATGGGAATTTTTTCTGGTTTTTGAGGAGGGACTGATCGTCAGCACTATCGGCAGTGTTCTGGAAACAAAATCAAAGGCTGTAAGCGTTATGCTGATGAATGCAGCGAGATACACCGCAAGGCAGTTTGTGGGACATATGAAAAGTTTTTTTCCTGCGCTGAAGGAGGCGGAGGTGAAAGATGAACAGCTTCTGACTTATGATCAGTTTGAGAAAGTATTTGAGAAGCACAGCCCCCAGTATAGTCTGTTGTTTGACACCGGGGAAGGCTATTTTGCATTTTGTATGACCACTGCCGATATGCTTCCGGAGAAAGAGAGCGGGAACTCGATCATGATGGGGAACGCCATGGCGAAGGTGGAAAAGTATCTGGAACAGAACCAAGCAAAAAAAAGGACGGCGGAACACAGAAAGAAAATACTGGTGGTGGACGATTCAAATTTTATGCTCACGGTCATGCAGGATCTGCTCAAAGACGATTATGAAGTGCAGACAGCTACCTCCGGGCTGTCCGCCATCAGAAGCATTGTGCTCAACAGACCGGATCTGGTTCTGTTGGACTATGAGATGCCGGTATGCAAAGGGAATCAAATACTGGAAATGATTCGAGCGGATGCGGAATTTTCAGATATTTCCGTGGTCTTTCTGACCGGCAAAGCGGATAGGGAGAGCGTCAGAAAAGTGCTGGAATTCAAGCCGGACGGATATTTGTCAAAAGCGCTGAAACCGGACGCTATCAAAGATGAAATAGACAAATTTTTTGAGAGGAAAAAACATGGGAGTGTTTGAGAAGCATAAGTCTAAAATATGGATAATTTTTCTGTGCGCAGCAATGTTTATCGGGGGGGCATCCATGCAGACAAAGGCCGGAGAAAGCGAAAAAAACTCTCTGATATTGTGGATTTTACGGATATTGTTCTGGGGTATGCCGATGGAAGCGGAGAATTGAACAAAGAGGTAGAAGATGGGGATCTGATAGAAAAGGATGCAAAACTGGTACTGCGCTATACCTATGAGATTCCGGATGAAAAAATAGATTCTGTGGAGGCGGACATCAACTATTATCTGGAGGTTTCGCCTCATCTTGTCCTGCCGGAGCTAAAAGAAGGCTCACCGTTAACGATAATGACCGATGAAGGGGCTGTGGAATTCGGAAGAATATGTGCATCTGCCGGCAGAGCATGGATTACGTTTGCGGCGAAAGAGGGAGGTTTTGGAACAGTTCTGTCGGACTTAGAGGGATTTGACGGCGCTTTCTTTTATTTGCAGTGCGGCCGTGCTGACGAACCGCCGGAGGATGCTTCACCCGTGGAAGGGGAAGATAATCTCTATGTCATGAAGCTTGAGGGGAAGGATCGACTTTTGTTCGGCTATGCGGAACTTGAACGGAGTAAGACAGAGGCTGAGGTGGAGAAGGAGGGTGAACAGGACGGAGGGATCATTACATGGACTGTTAGCTACGTCCCTTGGCAGAATCCGGGGGAAGATACTGAACTTACGCCGGACACTCCCTTTGAACTGCGGGATACGATAGACGGCGCTATGCACAGTTATGTTGAAGGGAGTATAGAGATCGACGGTTCACCGGTTAAGGAGTACGCTCTCCGGGATGATATACCGGCGGATACAGATAGTTATGCTGTCATTGAAGAGACAGAAAAAGGTGCGGTGTTGTCTGTCGGCGGAGGCGTCGCATCGAGAAGAGTAAATATTGTGGTGGTTCAGACAGACAGCATTACGAAACTGCCGGTGGCAGGTGCGACGTATATACTCTATCAGTGGGACGAAAAAAACGGGAGAGGGCTGCCGGTGGCTCAGGGAATTACCGATGCTCAGGGAAGGGTTTTGTTTAAGGTAAAACCGGGTATGACGTATGAGCTGGTGGAAATCAAAGGCGCTCCCGGCTATGACCCTGTGTCCGGTTGGGAGGAACTTCCCGAAGGTGTGACGGAGTCGGGAGGCGGATTTTTGATTACGGCAAAGAAGACAGCCGGAGAGGATGAGGGAGCCGGCGGCTTTGGCGGAGAAGATCCTACGGACAACGGCGTAGATGACCTTGACACCGGGGAAACCGGAGAAGAGGGCAGCTCCGTTGATGCGGAGGAAAGCGGTACCGGAGATGAAGATACTGCAGGAGACACCGATACTGCGGGTGATACAGGAGACAACGGCGGTTTTAGAAAAACCGTAAAAGGCCCGCAGACGTGGGACAGGATACCGTGGTCTTTTCCAATCGTTTTTTGCTCCGGAATTGCGCTTACGTTCATCGGGATTTTTCAGCGCAGGATGAGAAAAAAATCTGAAAAAAGATAGGATAAAGAAAGAGGAATCGCGGAAAGGTATAAACTGCAGATTCCTCTTTTTATGATTGGCTGTCGGGTTAGAGCGACTGCAGAACCATAATGTGATATTCTTCATCCAGTATGATTCGCCGCAGGACGCTGTTTATATAGTCGTCCTGAATTGCATTGATATGCATTTTATACTGCCGGATTGCAGCTTTTTCGGCTTCTATATCTGCCTGCAGCATCTGAGGAATATGATCCGGCAGAACAAGGCAGGATGGCGACCACAGGCCGTCGGGCTGTTTTGCTTCAAAACAGACGTTTCCGCCGAGCAGGCAAATCAGTTCTCCGAGTTTTTGGAGATGGATCATTTCCGCCATGGCAATGCCGAGAATCGTCCGAACAAGAGAACAGTGTTCGTCGGACATTCGGTTCTCATTGTTGATGTACTGTAAAATGGCGGACAGCTCCGACACCGAACCGCAATAGTCCACCGTCAACAGCTCCGCATATCTGGGATTTCGCCCTCTTACCTGGATCGGGGGATAGGGAAGATCCACCATAATCGGCTTTATACCCTGCAGAGAGCAGTTGTTCATTAACAGATTTCTGGTTCTTTCCATATTTTATATACCTCTCCTGATAGGATCTATAATACTATTGTATGGCGGGATATCCGTTGTGTCACTGTTTAGGCGTCAAAGAAACAACAGGTTCTGCAGGCTTCCGCTTATTGTAATTTTCCGGAACACTATGTATAATGAAAACAGGAAAAAGAGGGAAAAGTGCGTGAGTAAAGCATCGAGACATAAAATTCGGAAAGCAGCGGCCCTGTTGTTATGGGCAGTCATCCTGCTGTCAGGTAAAACAGAATATGCGGTACAGGCGAAGCAGGAATGCTACAGTACAGCTTTGTTCGGCGATGTTGAGGTGATAAAACAGGAGGAAAAGGGTTATCTCATACAGGTGACGGTGGAGAACAGCGGGGAAGATTTTACCGGTACGGTGCAGGTGGTCTTTGTCGGCTCAAACTGTGTCAATACTGCATATAATAAGGAGATTGTCCTTCCGGCCCGGGGAAAGAAGCAGTTTACGGTTAGTGTACCTGATGCGGCGGTAGATACTGTATCAGGAATATGCACGCTTAACTTTCTGGATAAAAGGGGAAATGTACAGCAGTCTGTCGGGCTGAAAGATATATTCGGCGGTGCGGTCGAAGAGCTGACGGTGGGTGTTTTGTCGGAAAATTACGCCGGGCTGGATTTTATGGAGGCGGACGGAGAATATATTGATTTTCGCAACAGATTTTATCCTCTGAAACTGGTGGAATTAAACGCCGATACGCTGAAAGAGCAGTTGGATGGATTATATTTTCTGATTATTGACCGGTTTGATGTATCTTCCCTGAGCAGAGAGGATATCGAGGCAGTTCAGAATTGGGTGAAAAACGGCGGCTGGCTGATGATCGGAACCGGTAGATATGCGGAACAGACACTCTCCGGATTTGATCAGGACTTCATTGATGCAAGGGTTTCCGGGGTCAGTGAACCGGGGGAGGAAAACGATTTATCCGACAATGCTCTGAATGGATATTATGATTATATTCATAAGCGGGATGAAGAATATTACGGTTACTTCACGGATGAAGGAATTGATTTTACCAATATGGCGGTTGCGGATCTGGATTATGATCATTCATATCGGGGAATCTTTTATGAAAGTTCGGAAAATCCGGTTATGTACGGTAAAATGGGGTATGGTTCCATCATGATCTTTTATTTTTCACTGGAGGAGAAAGAATTGCGGAAGCTGAGCAGTAATACGGTTCTCTCCCTGTATGAGACTCTCATATCCTGCAGCGTAAGTTACCGGTATGATGTATATTCGAAGTGGGATTCCGCCAATGCGATGGCGTTCTCTTTTGTGAGCGGGTTTGACAGGAGTGAATATTATATCAGGCCGGAAATGACGACCGGCATGTATATTTTGCTGGCAGGAGCAATTCTTTGTCTGATTATCCTCAGGGGGAAAAGAGAAAAATGGAACAGGATCCAGCCCGCTGCTTTCGGGTTTCTGCTTATTGTCGGAGTATGCATTTTTGTGTGGGATGCCCGGGTAAAGAATACGGCGGTTTATTCCGTCACCGCCCAGAGGGTGGACGGCGATCGCAAAAGCGCTTATTTTCAGGTCCGTCATTCGGGTATGAAACCCTGGACGGTGGAGTTAAGCGGGGATTACGAGACGGCAGGACCGGGGTTTCCCGGCTGGGATAAAGAAGACTGCAGTTCGGAGGATTACAAGTATATTGTAAACAGTGAAAAGAAGGGGCTTTCGGCAGGGATAAAACCGGAGAAAGACTCTGAGAGCGGCTTTTTTTATGCGGAAGGAAGGACGGAGAAAAGAGGAACCATCACCTGTGGGGATTTGGAATATATCAGGAGAGGAAAAATGAAGGGAACGGTAACCAACGAAACGAACTGGGATATGGCTTATATGGCAGTGTGGTTTGAGGATAATGTTATCGTGTTTTCTGATGTGAAAGCGGGAGAGACTATTGATTTGGATGGTGAGTCAGGGAATGCAAAGCGCGTATATGAGGACACAACGGAGGGCGGCGCCGACAGGCTAATATATAGGATGGTAAATAGTTACGGTTATGATCCGAACATGGGGTATAAGCAGGCGGATATGGCAGCACTTCTCGTTGGCATGAGCATTGCGGACAAGGCGCGGCCGGCAGGAACGGAGTGGGCGGTTATCATAGGGGTTGCAGAGAGCTATGATAGGGTGACAGCGGGCAGATACGGCGGCCTCTCCTACGGATGTCTCTATACTTATACCGAGATGAAGGGCGGCGGACAGAAGAAAAGTTCCGGATTTAATCCGTATGCGTTTGCGTAGAAAAGCAGAGGAAAAAGAGAAATCGCGGAAGTGCGGGAGCGGGGATAATTTTATCGAAAGGCGAAAAAATGAGACATAAAATTTGGAAAGCAGCGGCCCTGTTGTTATGGGCAGTCATCCTGCTGTCAGGTAAAACAGAATATGCGGTACAGGCGAAGCAGGAGCAGTATCCGGCCTTTCTGTCCGGAGATGTTATGATGTTAAAAAAGGAAGAAAAGAGCTACGTCATGCAGGTGACGGTGGAGAACAGCGGGGAAGATTTTACCGGTACGGTGCAGGTGGTTTTTGCCAGTCTTAATACTGACAACTGTGCCTATAATACAGAGATTACCCTTCCGGCTCAGGGGAAGAAGCAGTTTACGATCAGGGTGACAGATATGGCGGCAGACACCGCCAAAGGAATATGCGCACTGAACTTTGTGGATGAGAAAGGAAATATACTTCAGTCCCTGCGGCTCAGCAATGTGTTTCGGAATACGATGACAGAGATTCAGGCAGGAGTTTTGTCAGAAAATTATGAGGGACTTGTCCATATGGAGGCGAAGGGCGAAACTCTTGACATGGGGAGCATGAGTTATCCGATTAAACTTAGAAAACTGCAGGAGGGCAGCCTGAAAGAGCAGTTGGAGGGGGTGTACTTCCTGATTATCGATCAGTTTGATGTTTCCTCGCTTAGCGAGAAGGACATTCAGGCAGTTCAAAACTGGGTGAAAGACGGCGGATGGATGTTAGTCGGCACCGGAGAATATGCAAAGCAGACGCTGTCCGGTTTTGATCAGGATTTTATGGATGTGCATATTTCAGAGATCAGCGAGCAGGGGGAGGAGAATATTATTTCGGCCAATGCTGACAGAAACGGTTATTATTATATATACAGGGAGGACGGTATCGATTTCACAAATATGGCGGCTGCCGATTTGAGCGGCAGCTGCAGAAACGGGAATTTTTACGAGAGTATGGAAAATCCGGCTGTTGTCAGTACGGTTGGGAAAGGGGCTATGGCGGTCTTTTACTGCTGCCTCGGAGAGGAGGAATTGCGAAAGGCGGACAGCTATACCATTGCGTCCATGTATCAGGAACTGATGGGGAGTTCAGGCGGCTATTATTCTGACGAATACTCGGAATGGGGATATATCAGGCAGAGGTGTCTGGCCTTTATAGACCATATCAATACGGAGGTGGATTTTACATGGCTGAAAGGCATGATCTTTATATATGTGGTGTTGGTCGGACCGGTTTTCTATTTGATTCTGCGGAAGTGCAAAAAATGCGAATGGTACTGGATCGGGGCTCCGGTGCTGGGCATATTCTTCATTGCGGGCGTATATCTCCTTGGGCAGGGAATCAGGGTGAAAGAGGCAAGAGTATATTCCGTCACCGCCCAGAAGGCGGACGGCGATTATGCCGATACTTATTTTATGGCGTATCATGCGGGAACAAGGCCGTGGGAGGTCAGTCTGAAAGATCATTATAAGGCGGCGGGACCGGGAGCCGGTTGGAGCAGATATTATTATGGCGGCAGTCAGAATGCAGATCAATACTATTATACTGTGCGAAGCGGCAGCGAGGGGCTTTCGGTGGGCATAAAACCTGAGGAAAATTTTGACAACGGGTTCTTTTATGCGGAGGGAAGCGCCCGGCACAGAGGAGAAATAACCTGTAAGAATTTGAAGCATGCGGGGGCGGGAGCGCCGGAAGGAACCATTACCAATGAAACAGACTGCGATATGGCCTATATGGCGGTATTTTACAATGAAAATATACTGGTGTTTTCCGACGTAAAAGCGGGAGAAACCATTGATCTGCAGCGGGATTACGGAAATGGAAAATGCGTGTATGAATATTCTTCTTATTCCTATTCTCCTGATGACGTGCTTTATGATATGCTTTCCATGTATAGTTATCACGACGATAAAGGGTATGCGCAGGACGATATGGCGGCTCTTCTCATTGGTATGGGGATTGCCGATGACGAAAGGCCGGAGGGAGCCGCGGCGGCGGTGGTTATAGGCGTTGTAAAAAATTATGACAGGATAACGACCGGCAAATGCAGCGAACTTTCATACGGATGTCTTTATACCTATGCAGAGATGAAGGGAGGCCCGCATGCTTCAAATTGATCATTTATATAAAAATTACGGTAAATTTCAGGCGGTCAAAGATCTGACTCTCCATGTTCCGGAGGGAGATCTGTTCGGGTTTGTCGGGCCGAACGGTGCGGGAAAGACAACGACGATACGAATGGTGTGCGGGCTGATGCGCCCCACTGCAGGAGGGATAAAGATCAATGGCATGAATGCCCTGACAAAGCAAAAGGAGATCAGGAAACAGATCGGTTATGTGCCGGACTTTTTCGGGGTGTATGACAATCTCAAAGTGAAGGAATATATGGATTTTTACGGTTCCATGTACCGCATGGATTCGAAGGAAATTGAGCGGATATCCGGAGATCTGCTGGAACTGGTGAATCTCTCGGATAAGAAAGAAGTCTTTGTGGATACCCTTTCCCGGGGCATGAAACAGCGTCTCTGTGTGGCCAGAGCTCTGATCCACAATCCGGCGCTTCTGGTCCTCGATGAACCGAATTCCGGTTTGGATCCCAGAGCGAGAGTGGAGATGAAAGAGCTTCTGTTGAATCTGAAGAGTATGGGAAAGACTATCGTGATCAGTTCCCATATTTTGTCTGAGCTTTCGGAGATGTGCAACAGTATCGGCATTATGGACAACGGTTCTTTAGTGGCGGCGGGCACCATAGAGGATGTGATGGAAAGCGTGTTCGGAAACGATCAGTTGATCATCACACTGGAGAGCGGAAGGGAGACGGCGGTGCGGATCGCCAGCGAGTATGCGGGTGTGAAAGTACAGTCTGTGGGAGAGCATGAGATAAAGCTGTCGCATACAATGACAAAGAAAGAAATTGCGAAGATGATCGGAACCATGATAGCGCAGGATGTGGTCGTGACCGGATTCCATAAACAGGAAGGAAATCTGGAAACCCTGTTCATGCGCGTCACCGAAGGTGACGCTGGTAGCGAAGGTAACGCTTGTCTGAAAGGAGGGCTGGAAAATGCGGTTGAATCCGATAGTTAAGAAGGACGTGAGAGTGCAGTCCCGCAGTATAAAGATCAGCTTTGGCGTGTTCGCCTATGAACTGATACTGGCTCTTGTTTTTTTCTTTGCCATGTATCTGATCCAGCAGGAAAACATGTATTTATACGATAATATTTACAGTTCTCTGGTGGCGCTTTATCCGGCTCTTGCGCTGACTCAGTTTATGATTCTGGGGCTGATCGTGCCGGTTCGGACAGCATCTTCCATATCTGGAGAGCGGGAGCGCCAGACATTCGATATCATGATGACTACGGGAATGACGCCTTTTTCAGTGGTCACCGGCAAGGTGATGACGGCGATCGTACAGAGCATGCTGTTTATTGCGGCGAGTCTGCCGATCATGGCGCTCTCCTTTGTGGTGGGCGGCATGTCCTGGAGTTATCTGTTCTGGTTTTTTGCGGTGGCGCTTCTTATTTCGTTTTTTTCCGCAAGTATCGGGATTTTATGCTCCTCTCTGTGTAAAAAGAGTGTCAGTGCGGTGATTATGTCCTACGGGTTCTATCTGATTTTTTTTATTGGCACGGTGCTGCCGCCTGTTTTTTACCGCGTATATTACTTCAATATTATGTATGGAAACAATTTTTCGGGAAGCAGGTACAGTTATGGTGAGAATATCTATCTGACATTCCTGCTGAACCCGGCGGTTTATCTCGCGGAGTTTTTTTCGGAGGTTATGACCGGGGAATCCCTGTTCGATTCGTTTAACGGTGTGTCTTCATCAGGGATGAGAGGACCCGTCGGACTTGTGACCACAGGACATAATTGGATTATCGTTTCCACAATTTTGTTTCTGGCAGTCTCGGTTTTGTTTCTCTTTCTTGCCGCCAGACGGATTGATCCCGCCAGAGGCCGGATGGAGAGAAGAAAGGCAAAGAAGCGGGCTTAAATGAAGAAAGGACAGGAGGCCATGGATACCAGAAAATATCTGCTGGAACAGATCAGAATATGCAGACGGAAACTGAACCTTGCAAAGCTTTTGGATTATGGCGCTTTGTACGCTGCGGCAGGGGGCGTTGCCGGGATTTTCTTCGAATTTATTTCGTTGATAAGGCCCTTCTATTATGCCGATGCGGCCGCCGCAGGCTGTTTCGGGGCGGGGCTTCTGGCGGGGATCTGCCGTGGGATAGTAAAAAGGGCGGATATGAAGCAGGCGGCCGGAAAGCTTGACTCTTTCGGCCTGCAGGAGCGGATGCTGACAGCTTACGAAAACAGGGACAGAGAGGACAAAATCTCCGCATTGCAGAGACAGAATGCCTTCGACTGCTTCGAGCAGATGAAGGAACGGATAAAAATTCCGATTATTCCCGATAAGCGGCGTATTCTGGCGCTTCTTGTGTCGGCTGCAGCGGTGATCGGCATGAGTTTTCTGCCGTCTGAGGCGCGGAATCAGGCGGACCTTCGCCATCAGGTGAAAGAGCAGGCAAAAGAGGAGAAAGAAGAGCTGGAAGCGTTTCTGGAAGCTTTGGAAGGCGTAGATATGGAGAGCCTGACGGAGGGACAGAAAGCGAAGCTGAAAGAACTGATCGACACGATGGAATTGTCGCGGGAGGAACTTGACAGGGCAGATTCCGGAGAGAGTCTTGCCGCTGCCACTCAGAGATTGGACTACAAGTACGGACAGGCAGCGCAGAGTCTGGGACAGATTGCCGGTGAGACGGCTCATCTCGAGGCGGCGGGAATCGCCGGTGCTGAGGCCTTTGCGAAAGCAGCGGCAAATCAGAACGGACAGCAGACCGCGTCTTCAGGGATGCCTTCCGGAGGCTCCGGTGATGGAGATGGCGGAGACGGGAAAGATGGCTCAGGCCACAGCGGCGGAAACGGTTCCGGTGAAAATGGAAATCAGGGGAATGGAAACGGTTCTGGTGAAAACGGAGGTCAGAGCGGAGGAAACGGCTCCGGTGAAGGCGGTCAGGGAAGCGGAACCGGCGATGGAAGCGGCGGAAACGGAGGCGGTTCCGGCAGCGGCCGGGGAGAGGGCCACAGCGATGCGGCCCATGATTACGTCAGCGTTCCGGACAAGATGGGGGACGACAGTTCTCTGACAGGGGATAAGACCGGAGATCAGCATTCCGATTACTACCGTGACCAGAATGGGCTTGTCTGGGAGGGGGAACATGTGGAGTACGGTTCTGTGATCGGGGAGTATGCGGACAGCGCCTATGAGGGAATCGCAAGCGGGAAGTATCCGAACGGTATGGAGACGGTGATCCGGGATTATTTTGAGCAGTTAAGCAAATAAAATGTGCTTTTGGAAGGCAGACGCCGGGATGGAAATGAATGAAGAAGCAGGAGAGATAAACATGTCAGATATCGAATTGTATCAGAAGAAAATAGCGGAGTGTGAGCGGGAGATTGGGAAGGGGATCATCGGGCAGAGAGAGGTGATCAGGCAGGTGATGTTTGCGCTTCTCTCCGGCGGAAATGTGCTTTTGGAGGGGATGCCGGGGCTTGGGAAGACGATGCTTGTGCGCACCATCGCCAAAGTGTTTTTGCTGTCCTTCAAGCGGATTCAGTTTACGCCGGATCTGATGCCCAGCGATGTGACCGGGACGAATATTATGGTGAAGGAAGAAGGACACGGCAGTTTCCGGTTTGAGAGAGGCCCTGTTTTTGCCAATCTGGTGTTGGCGGACGAGATCAACCGGGCGACGCCGAAGACGCAGTCGGCTCTGCTTGAGGCAATGCAGGAGCACACGGTGACGGTGGGCAATGAGAGTCATCGGCTGGCGGAGCCTTTTTTTGTGCTGGCAACGCAGAACCCCATCGAGCAGGAGGGAACCTATCCTCTGCCGGAGGCGCAGCTTGACCGTTTCCTGCTAAAAGTGCTGATCCGGTTTCCGGGCAGAGAGGAACTGCGGGGGATCGTGGGACTGACAGAGGGACAGACGGTGCCGGAAATACGCAGCCTGATGAACGGGGAGGAACTTCTGAAAGTGAGGCAGCTCATCTCTCAAATTCCCATTGCGGACGCGGTCATGGACTATATTCTGGAGTTGGTTATGGCGACCCACGAGCCGAATCCCTACATCAGAGAGGGTGCAAGTCCCCGGGCGGCTCAGGCGCTGATACGGGTATCCCGAGCGAAAGCGTTTATGGAGGGACGGTTTAACGTCTCCTTTGAGGATGTGAGGACGCTGGCTTATCCGGTGTTTCGACATAGGGTGCTGCTCGGCTTCGACGCCGTCTCCGAGGGGATCACGGAGGATACGGTGATCCGTCAGATCATTGAGGCAAAGGAAAAGGGATTGTATGCTTGACGCCGGTTTTTATGACGCTTTATCGAGACTGAAACTGCGGATGTCCCACAGGAGCAGCCTGAACGCGGCCGGGAACCGAAAGTCGCTGCGGAAGGGAAATTCCACGGAATTTTCGGATTTCAGGGAATATATGTCTGGGGACGATCTGCGCCGCATGGACTGGAATGCCTATGCCAGATTAGACAAATTATATATCCGAGAGTATCTGGAGGAGAAAGAGGCGGTGGTGTCCGTTTTGATCGACACCAGCGCTTCCATGGACTACGGGGATAGGAGTAAGGCCGAGCTGGCAAAGGATCTGGCGGCGGTGGTGAGTTTTCTGGCTCTTGCCAACATGGACAGAGTAAAGCTCTACGATATGAAAGATATGGGCAGGGCGCTTTCTGTGGGCGGCGGACAAAATGCCTTTCCCAGAGTGCTTTGTTGGCTGGAGAATTTGGAGTTCTCCGGTGAGGTGGATATGCTTTCCGCGGTCAGGAAAATGCAGGTTCCGGGGGCCGGGGTGACAGTGCTGGTCAGTGATTTTCTTCATCCGGATATGCTGCAGGAGGAAACGGTGCGGTCCGGCTACGAAAAACTGCTGCAGTATCTGGATTACTGCAGGCAGCTTCCGGTGATCCTTCACACCATGGCGGCGGAGGAGCTGAGGGTGTCGCTTGAGGGCGTGCTCAATCTGATCGATGCCGAGACGGCGTCCGGAAAACGGCTTGTGGTGGACGCAAAAGCGGTGGATTGTTATGAGCGGGAGTTAAAGCGTTTTTTGGAGCGGATGAGGAGGGGCGCTGCCGGAGGCAGGGGGATCTATGTGCTTTGCGACGCGGGAAAAGACAGAAGACAGCTTGTGTTTCAGGATTTAAGGGTGATCTATGATATTTGAGAGTGTGTGGCCGGCAGCGCTTCTTCTGACTGTGCCGGTGGTGATCATTTTATATTTGTTGAAACCCCGGGGGAAGGATTACAGGATATCCTCCACTTTGCTGTGGGATAAACTGTTTCGCAACCAGCAGTCCAAAACTTTTTTGGAGAAATTTATCCACAATATTCTGATGTATCTCCAGATCTTCATTCTGGTGCTTCTTGTGCTTGCGCTGATGTCGCCCTATCTCCGCAGAGAGGGAAGAGGCAGAGGAAACGTGATCTTTGTGTTTGACGAAAGCGGCAGCATGCAGCATGACGCGGGAGACGGAAAAACGCGCATGGAAGAGGCGGTGGGACAGGCAAAAAGCTTTATCGCCGCCTCGGAGGATATGGCTTTTTCCATCGTTGTAAACGACTGCGCGGGGACCGAGCCTCTGGCGGTGGGAGTGAAGGATAAGGACAGTCTCTATGCCGCTCTCGATCGGATAACCTGCTGTGACGGAACGGGGAATCTGGCTGATGCGGAGAGTCTGGTGGATACGATCAGGGAGGCGGCGAAAGAGGAATCAGCCGGGGCGGAAGTGATCGTATTCACAGACGGCGACGGCGCAGAGAAAACCACGGGCTTTTCCGGGCGTTTCGACGCGCAGATCATTGTGCTGGGCGGTGCGGTGAGCAATGTGTCCAACAACTTCCTGAGTTACACGGAAGCGGAGCAGACTCCGGAAACAGAGGGAGACGCCGTCGGGCCGGAGGAAAACGAAAGCGACAATACCTCTGTGATCACCTGTGCCGCCAGCCTTACCAACTACAGCGATGCGGAGGCTTCCATGGAGGTCAGCCTCTATGCGGGGGGCAGACTGGTGGAGATGAAGCGGATAAATCTTGCGCCGGATGAGACATCCCTGTGCTTTTTTGATGCCTTTGAGTGGCAGGGGGAACCCCTGCGCAGCGAGATCAGTTCCGTGAAATTTGCCGGAAAAGAGGAGGGGGATTCTCTGGCGGAGGACAACACGGCCTATGCGCTCAGGGAACAGACAGCCGTGACCGACGCCGTGCTCATCGGGGCGGGCAACACCTATCTGGAGAAAGCCTATCAGGCGGCCGCGGGAAAGAGCCTGACAAAGGTATCCGGGGAATACGCTCTGCAGGACGGCGTCCGGGCCGTATGCATCTATGATGCGGGCACAAAGACGGAGCCGGAGGAAAAGACAAACGAGCTGGTATTTCAGGATGACAATCGTCTCACTGGCACTGCGGAGAAAGTGATGCTCAACGTCACCGACTGTGAACTGACGGCAGGACTGTCTTCTTTTACGATCGGCGTCAATAAGACCAATCTGTATGAGATTCCGGTCTGGGGAACCGGATTTTTGTGGGCCGGGGATCAGTGCGCCGGTTACTACGGAGAACACGACGACGTAAAGACGGTGGTGGTGGGTTTTGATATCCGGGAGTCGGAATTTCCGCTGCGGGCGGAGTTTCCGGTGTTTATGGCAAATACCATCGGCTATCTGGGGGATACGTCGTTGCTTGCGGGCAATGTCTATGAGGCCGGCGACAGGGTATTATTTCATCCTCAGGCGGACTTTGACGTGGAGAGCCTGACCGCGGAGACGAAAAAGGCCGGTCTGTATGAGGTCACGGCAGGCGACGTCACGGAACAGTATGTGGTGCGTTTTGCCGCGGGAAGCGAATCCGACGGAAGACAGAGGGCGGAGGGAACGGTTCCGGAATCGTCCTACGGCAATAGGCTGGTGAAAAAGCAGCTTCGCAGTGTGCTGCTTGTGTTCGTCCTTTTTCTGCTGGCGCTTGAGTGGATTTTGTATGTGCGGCAGACCCGCTGCAGAAACAGGTTTTATTTCGGCGTGCGCGCGGTGGGCATCCTGCTTCTTTTGCTGGCTCTGTTCGGGGTATCCGTAAGGAGGCGGGATGCCGCAAATACAACGATATTTCTCGTGGATATATCCGACAGCAATGAGAGAAATCTCCCGGCCATGGAGGCGGATTTGAAGGAAGCGCTTCGAGAGATGCCGGCAGGGAATCAGTATGGTATCGTGACCTTCGGGAAGAATTCTCTGGTGGAGCAGTTTCTGACGAAAGAAGATCATTTTACACAGATTATGTCGCTGCCGGATAAGGAGGCCACAAATTTTGAGGATGCATTCTCCCGAGCGCTCACTATGATTCCCTCCGGCAGCGCCGGAAGGATCGTGGTTTTGACAGACGGCAGGGAGACGAGGGGAACGCTCTCCAATCTGGCTTCCGCGCTGTTGTCCGGGCAGGTGGAGTTGTTAGCCCGGATCTATGAGACGGAAAAAGGAAAGGATGCCTATGTGGCGAAAGTGGACCTGCCCGCCTACCTGTATCAGGGTGATCTGTATTCCATGACCGTGACGGTGGAGAGCAACTATGAGACGGACGCCAGACTTCAGATCTGGGCCGGAGAGGTGCGGCGGGAGGAGTATAGGGTTCATTTAAACCCGGGAACCAACCGGTTCCGCTTCCGTCAGGAAGTGACGGGGGAGCATGTAGAGAGTTTTGAGGTCAGAGTGGCGGCGGACGGGGATACTTGTGAGGAGAATGATCGCTATCACGCCTACTCTGTGGTGGATGCAGCGCCGAAAGTGCTTCTGGTGGCCGGCATGGAGGAGGACAGCGGCCGGTATGAGAATCTGCTCTCGGGCGCAGGCTGCGTGTTCGACAGGGTGGATGCGCTGCGGGCACCGGATACGCTGGAGGATTTGCTGGAATACAAAAGTATTTTGCTGGAAAATGTCTATCTTTCGGATCTGCCGAAAGGGTTTCTGGAGCATATTGAAACTTATGTGAAAGATTACGGCTGCGGACTTGTCTGTATCGGCGGGGAGGACAGTTTTGCTCTGGGCGGCTACCGGGACAGCGTTCTGGAAACTGTGCTTCCGGTGGATATGGAGCTGCGGGGCGTCAATGAAATACCGACCACCGCCATGATCATGGTCATCGACCACTCGGGGAGCATGAGCGTGGATGCGGGAGGCGGGGCGACCAGTCTGGATCTGGCGGTCACCGCCGCAAAAATGGCTGTGGATCAGATGCGGGATACGGATTACGTGGGTGTTGTCACTTTTGACGATACCTATAGCTGGGTGGTGAAACCCACATCCGCGGCGGATAAAGAGGAGATCAAAGCGCAGATCGGGACCATAGCGGAGGGCGGCGGCACCACCATCGGACCGGCGCTGCGGGCGGCGTTGGAAGGTGCAGAAGAGTGCGAGGCCGACATCCGTCATGTCATCCTGTTGACGGACGGACAGGGGGAGAGCAGAAACTATAACCCGATCACAGAGGCCTACACAAATGCGGATGTGACGCTTTCCACGGTGGCAGTGGGAGAGGGGGCGGACGCAAGACTGCTTGAGCGGCTTGCCAAAAGCTGCGGGGGCCGTTACTATTATTCCGATTTGGCCACGGATATTCCGAAAATTTTTGCCAGAGAAGTATTTCTGAGTGGGGATACCTATCTGCAGAACGGTCATTTCGCGTTGGCGGTGGACGGCGGCAACGAGATAACCGAAGGGCTGTTTAGGGAGGGATGGCCGGGTATCTACGGCTATGTCAGCGCCACGCCTAAGAGGGCTTCCCGGGTGTTGATTGCCTCGGAGAAGGATGATCCGCTGTTAACCACCATGCAGTACGGTCTGGGACACACGGCGGCATGGAATACGGATGTGACCAACGAATGGACGGCGGCCTATGCCGGGGAGAGGGATTATGTACAGTTGTGGCGGCGCATTGTCGATTACAGTGTGGGCAATGTCTCCATCGGCGAAGATTCCATGGAGGTGGAATCGGAGGGCGGGTACACAAATGTCGTCTATCACGCGTTAGATTACGACGGGCAGACCAAAGTGGAGGCAGTGTACACGGACCCCGACGGGAATACGAAGACGGCTGCGCTGCAGGCGGTGGCGCCGGGGCGCTTTGAGGGAAGGCTTGACACGGACGCTGCAGGTCTTTACAACCTGAGCGTAAGGCGGCTCGACGGCGGAGAGATCGCAAACGCCGTGACGACCGCGGTGGCGGTGCAGTATGCGGACGAGTACAAATTTGATATAGATACCGCGGTGTTCACAGGTTTTGTGGAGCGTTTCGGGGGGATGCTTGATCCGGAGGAAAATTTCTGGAGGCACCAAAAGAGCGAAGCGAGAGAACGCTATGAGCTGACAAAATGGCTGATTTTTGTGCTGATCTTCTGGTTTGTCCTTGATATTGCTCTGCGCAGAATTTATATCCGACCGCAGGATACGAAACTGTATCAGAGTGCGGCAGGTTATTTTAGAATGCGGAGGCAGAAAAAAGAGGAGCCTGCGGCAGAGGATATGCAGGCAGAGGCTGTGAAAACAGAAGTAGCCGGGGCCGCAGATATCTCCGGGAAGGAGCAGAAAAGAAAGAAAAAGGCGGATAAGAAAAAAGAGGTTCAGACATTGGATACCTCCGTTTTACTTCGGAAGAAAGACCAGAGAAAGCAGTAGAGAATATCCGGCGTTTTCAGGTTATTGTGCAGAGCGTCTGAAAATGGTAAAATAAATAAAAAGCAGGCGTGTGACTGATAAGGGGGCAGAAAACCATGGAAAAGGATACTCGTCTTATCAATATTTATCTGAAAATACATCACAGGAGAACGTTGACCATAGAGGATCTGGATTATCTGGCGCAGTATGATCCGGAATGTTTTGAGAAGACCTGCAAAAATGTTGTGTACAATATTCCGGAGGCAAAACCGATCATGCTGCCGGAAATCACGGAAGTGATACAAAGGAATGGGCAGAGCAGGGAATGGAATTCACCACAGGAGGATATATCAAAGCGGGAAGAGAACTTATCGCAGAAAAATGAAAGGAAGCCTGTGCAGGAGCCGCAAGTTCCCGAATGGCAGAATATAGAAAAGGTTCTGGAGAATTTAAAGCATCTGGAAATGCATGAGTTCCCGATAGCGGACGTCGATGCAGATAAAGTGAAAAGCCTGCTCGGAAATCTGTACATGGAATTGCTGTTTCCGCACAATGACAACTATCCGTTTTTTGTTATGACGGATGACAGTTCCACATCTACATTTGATAAAAGAGCGTAGATTTTTGCGGGAGAGAGGTATGCCAAAAATAAGATTTATCTGTCAGACAGCGATCATGATAATGTCTGCGGTTATTATGATCTTCCTTCCTATACCGCTGCCTGCCGGGTGGAAGTTTCGGAAGATGGGAAGGAAAAGATTCTGCAGTGCCGCTGCCGATCCGGATGATTATGGCAGCCCGCTTTCTTATTAAGTCTGCAAATAAAAAGTCAAGCAGAAATTGATGAACTTTGAAAATTTTATA
>CAJTNC010000017.1 GCA_910577955.1 uncultured Lachnospiraceae bacterium | reverse complement strand
GGATAATTCCTTACTGGCTGTAAGGGATATTAACCATAAATACATTGTAGTAGGAAATATATGAGTTTTTTAACGGAAAAACATCCTCAAGTTTTGAAGAGGCGCGGGAAGAACAAAAAACGGCTAAAAGTAAATGTGTATTTATATCCGTTTCAACCAGACCGGATTTAATTGATGAAAGCTGGTGCAAAGAATTAATAAGATTAGGAGTATCTTCTGTTGAGTTAGGTGTTCAAAATTTGGTTGATTCCGTTTTGCTTTTTAATAAAAGAGGGCATAGCAGCGAACAAGTTATCCATGCAACCGGATTATTAAAAAAATATGGATTTGAAGTAGGATACCATATGATGCCGGGATTGCCCTCCTCGACGCCGGAAATTGATTTCATGAACTGCACTGAATTATTATGGAAAGAGCAGTTGTATCCGGATTATATTAAGTTATACCCCTGCATACTTTTAAATAATTATTCTCTTCAGCCAAAATTATATGAAGCGTTTAAAGCCGGACAGTGGCTGCCGCTTAATGATGATGATTATCTAAACTGGCTCTATTTAGTTTTGCCGTATATCCCACGGAATATATTTATTAGCAGATTCCAGAGAATAATACCGGAAGATCAGATTGCTTATGGACCCAAAAAAAGGATTGACAGAAAAAAGTTTAATGGCATAAATAAATGTATAGTTCAAAGAGCTGTTCAACACTCAGAACATATCAATGCGGCATATGAAGAATTAAGTTATACGTTTGAGGAGCAGCTTTCCGGGAAGGATATATCTGTACAGGTATTGCTGCAGGATGATACAGTACTGGCATATTTGCGCGGAACATTTGACGATAACCGGTTACTGCTCAGGGATATCAGAGTTTTTGGATATCCCGGCAGTATCTCCGACCGAGCGGAAAATAGCGCTGGTTATATTCAACATCATGGCATCGGAAAAAAATTAGTGAACTATATTGAAACTATTGCCAGGAATAAGTTGTGTGAAGGAATAATATTATATCCAACACCGGGTATTGAAGAATATTTTTTGAAACTTGGATATTCTAAATATGAACAGTATTCACTAATTAAGAAAGTAAAGTGAGGAGAAATGGATTTAATGAATACAAGAAATATGGTGGGGGCTTTTTTAGAACACGATAATGATATATTATGCATATACCGGGATAAAAGCAAACAATTGGAACCCTGTAAATGGGCTGGAGTCGGCGGACATATGGAGCATTTTGAAATGAATTCACCATATGCGGCTTGTATTCGTGAAATAAAAGAGGAGACAGGTATTGAGGAAAAAAATGTTTTAGATTTGAAAATGAAATATATTACCATCAATAATAAAGATGATGAAGTAAGAATTGCCTTCTACTTTTTTGGTAAACTAACGAATAAAATTCCATTATCTGAAACGGGAGAGGGAATTTTAAAATGGATTCCTAAATCAGAAGTCCTTTCATATAATCTTTCAAATAATGTAAAAAGTATTTTAGAGCATTGGTTAACACATAATGAAGAAAAAATCTATGTGTGTACCATAAACAACGAAGAGTGTACGTACAAAATACTTCCGATATAACATCAATCATATTATTGCTGTAAAACCCGGTGTGTCCCTGAACCCATACCGGGTTTTTATTATGCATGTCCCGGACAACCTCCGCATACAATATATGGTAATACATTTAAAGGAAAACGGAAAGACTATATAAAAATGTCGTTTTCCAAACCATATAAATGCGGAGGTAAATATCGTGTATAAAAATTGTACTTTAGTGCTGTGTTTGTTTTTGTTGTTTACAGGTGTGTGTACTGTTCATGCGGAAGATGCGATTGTCAGACAGGAACTGCCGGAGGATGTTTTGAATATGACAATACAGGAAGTGCAGGAGAAGCTGGAGGAAAATTATACGGATGCAGCACTGCTTTCCCTCGCTGGAATGCCGAAAATCTCATCACCGGAGCGAGAGGTTGAGTATGAAGTATTAGTCAACGAAGAGGCCGTTTTTCTGGACGAGGAGAGCCTTGATATCTTGTGCAGGATCGTGGAAGCGGAAGCCGGAACGGAAGATGAAGAGGGGCGGATGCTTGTGGCGAATGTGGTGTTAAACAGGGTGGAAAGCCGACGTTTCCCGGACACCGTAAAGGGCGTTGTGTTTCAGAAAAACGGCGGGGTGTGCCAGTTTTCACCGATTGCAACGGGCAGCTACTATCGTGTAAAGGTATCGGAAAAAACAAGAAATGCTGTAGATCGGGTGCTGCGGGGGGAGGACATCTCTCAAGGGGCGTTGTTTTTCGTCAACAGACATGCCACAAAAGCCGGGAATATGACATGGTTTGATACAAGGTGCACATTCTTGTTCGCCCACGGACGGCATGAATTTTTTTCATAAATTTGTTTACGCCGCGACTGCACATATGCTATACTTTACGATGTAGTAACAGTTACGGAGGACTTACAAATGGTAAAATATATCAGCACTAGAGGCGGCGGCGGGGCGGTTTCCGCATCAGAAGCCATTTTAAAAGGACTGGCCGAGGACGGCGGGCTTTTCTTTCCCGACTATATCCCTGCCCTTCCCAAAACCTTAAAAGAATTTTCGGAGATGACTTATCAGGAGACGGCTTACGAGGTAATGCAGGCGTTTCTTTCCGATTATACGGAAGAAGAATTGAAAAACTGCATTAAAAATGCCTATGATTCCAAATTTGACACGGAAGTGATCGCGCCTCTCGCTTATGCGGACGGCGTCTATTATCTGGAATTGTTTCACGGTGCGACCATCGCTTTCAAGGACATGGCGCTTTCCATTCTGCCCCACTTAATGACTACGGCGGTCAATAAGAATCATATCAAAAATGAGATCGTCATTCTGACCGCAACATCCGGCGATACCGGCAAAGCGGCGTTAGCTGGGTTTGCCGGCGTAAAGGGAACAAAGATCATTGTTTTTTATCCGAAAAACGGCGTCAGTCCGATACAGGAAAAACAGATGGTCACTCAAAAAGGCGATAATACTTTTGTCGTAGGCATCCGCGGCAATTTTGACGATGCTCAAAACGGCGTGAAAAAGATATTCGGCGACAGAGAGTTTGAAAAGTTGATGGCAGACAACGGCTATCAGTTTTCCTCGGCAAATTCCATCAATATCGGAAGACTTGTCCCTCAGGTAGTTTACTATATTTATGCGTACGCACAGCTGTTGAAAGAGGGGAAGATCGCGGACGGGGAAGCTATAAACGTGGTCGTTCCCACGGGTAATTTCGGGAATATTCTGGCCGCTTACTTTGCAAAAAATATGGGTCTGCCGATTGCCAAGCTTATCTGTGCCTCCAATGAAAATAAAGTGCTCTTTGATTTTTTCAGAACAGGGACTTACGACAGGAACAGAGACTTTGTATTGACAAGTTCCCCGTCCATGGATATCCTGATCTCCAGCAACTTAGAGCGGCTGATCTATCTGATTGCCGGAAAAGACGCTGAGAAAAACAGAGAGCTGATGATGCAGCTTTCTACGTCAGGAAAGTATCAGATATCGACAGAAATGCAAGAAAAGCTGCAAGATTTTTATGGAGGCTATGCGGATGAGGCACAGACGGCCTCTGCCATCGCATCCCTCTATGAAAGCTGCGGTTATGTCATCGATCCTCATACGGCCGTTGCATCCAGAGTCTGCAGACAGTACAGAGAAGAGACAAAAGACGAGACAAAGGCGGTGATCGCATCCACTGCAAGTCCCTATAAATTCACAAGAAGTGTCATGAAAGCGCTGGGGAAAGATGACGGGCAGGCGGATGATTTTGAACTTGCCGACAGGCTTTCCGAAGTGTCCGGCGTGAAAATACCGGAGGCAGTGACAGGGATCAGGACGGTTCCTGTATTGCACGATACAGTTTGCGGCAAAGAAGAAATGGCGGACGTCGTGAAAAAGTATCTTGGAATTTAACCGGGTATGAAGGATTCGGCTGCAGTCACGAAATAACATTGATTTTTCACGGAAGAAAGGGATTTAGAAAACTATGGACAGCGCATTTAGTTTTATGGATATAATCATTATGCTGGGCGGCGTCTATCTGATCTATGCCTCTGTACAGATGAAACGCACCGGAGAGATCAGTTCCGCCATTGTCGGAAAGGGGTATGACCCGAAAAAGGCAAAAGACCCGAAAGGATTTATCGAATATATGTATTTGAAATCCATTCTCATGGGAGTTTTGGTGATAGCCAGCGGAGTTTCAAATTATTTAAATGACAAATATTGGAATATTCCGAGTTTCAGCCTGATTGTCTGCGGCATCTTTTTTGCGCTCATTGTCGTTTATGGCAAGATTACTGTAGACGCTCAGAAAAAATATCTTGCCCCTAAGTGATTTCCGGAAATGCTTTTATGTAATGCCATGATATATTTTATACTTTAAGAAAGGACACCAAAGACCATGGAACACTATTACCATCCTGAAATCGAATGTGCCTCCAGAGAGGAGATTCTGAAATTACAAAACGAAAGACTTGTGAAGCAGGTAAAACATGTCTATGACAATGTGCCTTATTATAGAAAAAAAATGGACGAAAGCGGCGTAAAACCGGAGGATATCCAATCGGTAGAAGATTTGCATAAACTGCCGTTTCTGACAAAAGACGACCTGCGCGAAGCATACCCCTACGGACTTCTCGCCGTTCCTGTGGGAGACTGTGTGCGTATTCAGTCCACCAGCGGCACTACCGGCAGAAGAGTAGTGGCTTTTTATACCCAGCATGATATTGATCTCTGGGAGGACTGCTGTGCCAGAGCGATCATGGCTGCCGGCGGCACGAAGGAAGACGTTGTCCATGTCAGCTACGGTTACGGCCTGTTTACCGGAGGCGCAGGCTTGCACGGCGGTTCCCATAAGGTTGGATCTCTGACGCTTCCTATGTCCTCCGGCAACACGGACAGACAGATTCAGTTTATGGTGGATCTCGGATCCACAATTCTGTGCTGTACCCCTTCTTACGCAGCATATTTGGGTGAATCCATCAATGAGAGAGGGTTAAAGGACAAGATCAAACTGAAGGCCGGCATTTTCGGTGCGGAGGCATGGACTGAAGAAATGCGCCGCGACATCGAAAAGTCTCTCGGCATCAAGGCTTATGACATTTATGGTTTGACGGAAATATCCGGCCCCGGCGTATCCTTTGAGTGCAGCGCTCAGAGCGGCATGCATGTCAACGAGGATCATTTCATTGCGGAGATCATCGATCCAAAGACAGGTGAAGTGCTGCCGGATGGTGAAAAGGGGGAACTGGTATTTACAAGTATCACAAAAGAAGCGTTCCCGCTTCTTCGCTACCGCACCCGTGACATCTGTGTGTTGACCAGAGAAAAATGCTCCTGCGGCAGAACTCATGTAAAGATGACGAAACCTATGGGAAGAAGCGATGATATGCTGATCATCAAAGGCGTCAACGTATTCCCGTCCCAGATTGAGACGGTACTTTTGAATAAGGGGTATGCGGCCAACTATCAGATCATTGTAGACCGTGTCAATAACAGTGATACGCTGGAAGTGCAGGTGGAGATGACGGCTGAAATGTTCTCCGATTCTGTCAGCGTAATCAGCGCAAAGGAAAAAGAACTGGTGAACGCGATGAAATCCATGTTGGGCATTTATGCAAAAGTAAGACTGGTGGCGCCGAAATCCATCGCAAGAAGTGAAGGAAAAGCAGTACGTATCATCGATAAACGTAATCTATATCAATAATGGGGGATCATAAAATGACTGTACAACAGATATCCGTTTTTTTGGAGAACAAACCGGGAGGACTGGCGGCATTTGCCAAAGTGTTATCCGGAAACAACATCAATATGAGGGCGATGTGTATCGCGGAAACGCCGGATTTCGGCATCCTTCGCATTATCGTGGACGACGTCTACAATACAATGTGCACGATGAAAGATGCGGGCTATATCTGTTCTGCAACAAAGGTTTTAGCCGTTGAAATTCCAGACAGGCCCGGCAGCCTTTTAAACACGCTGTCGGTGCTCGGAGAAAACGGCATCAATCTGGAGTATTCCTATGCCTTTACCACAAGCAGAAAAGATGTGGCATACATGATCCTGCGGGTGAATGACAATGAAAGGGCCGTGGATGTACTGACAAAAAACGGCATCAGGCTGGTGGGGCAGGATGAGATAAGCAAATTATAAATTCCGGTCTCCGCGCAGTTTGACCGCGTTGGTCACTTTCATACGTTCCTCGTCGCTGATGGCGGCGTAGTGTTTTCTGGTGGTATTTACATCGCTGTGGCCAAGAACGCTGGCTACAAGGTAAATATCACCGGTTTCTTTATAGAGCGAAGTGCCGTAAGTGCTGCGCAGCTTGTGGGGGGTGATCTTTTTCAATGTGGTCACGTTTCGGGTGTACTTTTTCACCATATTTTCCACGCTGCGCACCCCCATCCGTTTATTCTGCATGGAGATAAAAAACGCGTCTTCATGTCCCGTCATAGGGATCATATCCTCACGTTTTTCCATATAGTCCCGCAGAGCGGTCTCCACTTCAAATCCAAAATAGATCGTGGCATCATATCCGCCCTTTCTGTGCACGATTAAAGCACCGTTATCCAGATCCACATCGTTGATATTCAATCCCACACACTCCGACACGCGGATACCGGTTCCGAGAAGGAGCGTCAGAATGGCAATATCACGCACCTTATTGATCTTATGGTATTTTAACTGGGATTTTGTCAGTTTTTCGCCGCGCTCTACCTGTTCCAGCAAAATTGCCACCTCCTGCGGCTCCATGCGGATGATTTCTTTTTCGTGCTGCTTTGGCAGCGGAATCAGGGCGGCGGGATTCTTTTCTATCTTTTCATTGCGGAAAAAATAATTGTAAAAACTGCGCAGGGAAGCAATCTTTCTGGCTTTTCCGCGTTCTTTGTTCATGATCACCCGTCCCTCTTTGTCATAGAGCGTCATATAGTCAAGATATTCCAGAATGTCATCCTTCGTGACGCGGTCCAATATGGAAACAGGGATCTCTGTCATCTCCATCTTTCTGCAGACGGCGTTATTTTTTTGCAGAAATTCAAAAAACACTTTCAAATCATAGGCGTAGGCAAGCCTTGTGCGGGTGGAAGTGTAGTCCGCGATCTCGTAAAAGTAAGCTTTGCAGAAAGAGGGGAGTGTGCCGAGAATCTCCCTGATCTTCTCTATATTCTTTTTGTCCAGTTCCTCGTAGTATTTCATAGATCTTTTCCTTTTTATAATTTCCACTGCGTCAGAGCGTCCTGCACCGCGTGAAACATCCGTTCTTTCACACCGGGATTTTCGCGGTTTAACTGCTGAAGGAGCAGATGGGCGTATTCCCGCTTTGTATGTCCGTCCGCCGGGCAGGGACTTTTCACCACGGGGACGTCGTACTTGTTGACAAATCCGATGACATCCGCCTCCTGCACATAGATCAACGGCCTGATCACCGTCATATCCATCCGATCTAAATAAGTCACAGGTGAAAAACAATGAAACCGTCCCTCGTAGACAAGAGAAAGCAGCATAGTCTCCACCACGTCGTCCTTGTGATGGGCATAGGCAACCTTGTTGCAGCCTAAGTCTTTCATAGCCTGATTCAGAGCTCCCTTTCGCATTTTTGCACACAATGAGCAGGGGGAAGACTCTTTTCTGTCTTCAAAGATGATTTTTCCGATATCTGTCGTCACAATGTGATAGGGAACCGCCAGCTCCCTGCACAGAGCATGTATCCGGTCCAAATTCAGGTTTTCAAAGCCGAGGTCGACCGTCACTGCGGTCAGGGAGAAATCGGCCGGATAAAAGCGCTTCAAACCGCTCAAAGCATAGAGCATAGCAAGGGAATCCTTACCGCCGGATATCCCGATGGCAATGTGGTCTCCCTCGGAGATCATATGATAATCATCGATAGCTTTTCTCGTGTAACTGTATAATTGCTGTAATTTCATGATCCGTTTTTTGCTTTCTTCAGAATTTAAGTTGCAAGTGCAGCACATTGTTATTATAATAATAGCAGGCGCAGAAGAATATTTCAACATATCAGATAAGAAAGAGGGTATGGCGGCATGAAAAAATTTACTAATAAGTATATGAAATGGGGGCTGACAGCGTTGATCGTACTGATTTTAGCGATCTGCTTTGTGTGTCTGATCTTTAAGGGAGACCGCATATGGAATGGCTTCAACACTGTCCTGCGGATTGCCATGCCGGTTATCGACGGCCTGATCATCGCCTTTATCGCCACGCCGGTACTGAACTGGATAGAAGTAAAGATTATCTATCCGCTGTGCGGAAAGGCTCATATCAATGTAAAAGCGATGAAAATCAAAAAGCGTATCCGCGCCGGTTCGCTTCTGATAACTTTTTTGGTCATCGGTACCGTTATTTACGGATTTTTTGCGATCGTTATTCCCCAGTTGATCACAAGTATTCAGAGCATTATCACGAGGTTTCCGACTTACATCAATAATTTGATTTCTCTTACGGAAAAGCTGTTGGCAGATAATCCGGAAGTAGAGAAATACATTGAGGATATGCTTGCCGCTTACTCAAAAGATTTGGACAATTTTTTGGACAACAATGTGCTGCCTACGCTCAACAGCCTGATCCGCTCCGCCTCTGTGGGCATGATCGGAGTTCTGAAGGCACTGTATAATTTTGTGATCGGCCTGATCATTTCTCTCTATATCTTGTCGGGGAAAGAGAAGTTTATAAGTCAGGCGAAGAAGATATGCTACGCGCTTTTTGAGCGTCACACAGCCAATCAGGTCATCAGAGCATGCCGTTTTGCCAATAAAACTTTTATCGGATTTCTCGGCGGAAAGATCGTGGACTCAGCTATTATAGGTGTGTTGTGCTTCGCAGGGACGAGTCTTTTGAAGATGCCGTATCCTGTGTTGATCAGCGTGATCGTGGGTGTGACGAATATCATTCCGTTCTTCGGCCCTTACATCGGCGCGATTCCAAGCGCAATGCTTATTTTGATGACAGAACCGAAGAAGTGTATTCCTTTTATTATTTTCATTCTGGCGCTGCAGCAGCTCGACGGCAATGTGATCGGGCCGAAGATACTAGGAGAATCCACAGGTCTTTCCGGCTTCTGGGTCATTTTTTCCATTACTCTGTTCGGCGGATTGTGGGGCATTGCCGGAATGGTAGTGGGCGTACCGTTATTTGCGGTATTTTATGCAGGGGTTAAGTATATTGTGAACAAGTCCCTGAAAAAGAAGACCCTTTCCACCCTTACGGATGACTACGAAAAGCTGAAGTATATCAGTGTGGAAAAAGAGTATATACAAATGGAAGAGACTGAAATGTTAAATAATTCACAAGCAGAAACGGCACAAGAAAGCACAGGAACAAAGAACGAGGAGTAACCGAGATGAAATTTTTGATACAGATTGCCTCAGATGCCTCCGTATCGATAGAGGGGCGTGTAGCCGGCTCAATCCCTTTTGGCTATATGGTGTTGATCGGCGTGGAAAATGCCGACACAAAAGAAATTGCAGATAAAATGATCAAAAAGATGTTGGGGCTGCGCATTTTTAAAGATGAAAACGGAAAAACCAATTTAAGCCTAGATCAGGTCGGCGGAAGTCTTCTTTTAGTATCGCAGTTTACGCTGTATGCGGACTGCCGTAAAGGAAACAGACCTTCCTTTACAAGATCAGGCTCCGCTGAGCATGCTGAGGAAATGTACAACTATATTATAGAAAAATGCAAAGATACGGGAACGAATGTCCGGACAGGCGAATTCGGCGCAGAAATGAAAGTTTCCTTTACAAATGAAGGCCCCTTTACAGTCATGTTGGATTCAGCGGAATTATTTTGAATGGCATTAAATACCGGTTCAGATGTGTTTCCGGCATTTAATAAATATTGAAAGACAGAAAGGAGAAAAAATTATGTTAGGCGATTTATTTAGAATGTTTGGAACTGTTATCCCGATTGCAATGATTGCAATAGCTGTGATCATATTGTTTGCAACGGGTTATGTAAAAGCATCCCCGGATACGGCGTACATTATTTCGGGATTGAGAAAGAATCCGAAGGTGCTGATCGGTAAAGCGGGATTAAAGATCCCGTTTCTCGAAAAAAAGGATGAGTTAAACCTGCAGCTGATCCCCATCGATGTAAAAACCTCAAGCGCGGTGCCTACGGCAGACTATATCAACATCAAAGTGGATGCAGCAGTAAATGTAAAGATCAGCGACAATGAGGAACGTCTCAATCTGGCGGCTCAGAATTTTCTGAATAAACCTACAGAATACATAGCTCAGGTAGCCAGAGAAGTTTTAGAAGGCAATATGCGAGAGATCGTCGGCAAAATGAATCTGGAGGAAATGGTGAGCGACCGCCAGAAATTTGCAACGCTGGTAAAGGAGAACGCTGAGCCGGACCTCGCGGCGATGGGACTTGATATTGTAAGTTTCAATGTCCAGAATTTTGTGGACGGCAACGGCGTTATCGAAAATCTGGGTGTTGACAACATCGTCAAGATCCAGAAAAATGCGGCCATTTCCAGAGCTGAAAGTGAAAAAGAGATCGCAAAGGCGCAGGCGCAGGCAAAGAAGGAAGCGAATGACGCACAGGTGAGTTCCGAACTGGAAATTGCAAATGCTATTGCGAAAGCGCAGAAAGAAAAAGCAGTTGTCAAAGCGGAGGCGGACAGGGAAGCCAAGGAAGCCCAAATCAATGCGGAGACTCTGATTGCCCAAAAAGAAAACGATTTGGCGATCCGCAAGGCAGAATTACAGAAAGATGCGGACACCAAGAAAGCTATCGCAGATGCCGCCTATCAGATCCAGCAGGAGACAGAGCGAAAAACAGTGGAAGTTGCAACTGCAGATGCAAATCTGGCCAGACAGGAAAAAGCCATCGCTCTGAAAGAAAAAGAGGTTGAACTTACGGAACGAACCCTGGAAGCTACCGTCAAAAAACAGGCGGATGCCGAAAAATATGCAAAACAACAGGAATCCGATGCAAACCTCTACGAAACCCAGAGAAAGTCTGAGGCTCAGTTATTTGAGCGCCAGAAAAATGCTGAGGCGGAAAAATTTGAGAGGGAAAAAGAGGCGGAGGCTTTGAAGGCAACGGCCGAGGCGCGGAAATACGCAATGGAACAGGAAGCGGAAGGTATCAGAAGCAAAGGTCTTGCAGAGGCCGAGGCGATCAAGGCAAAAGCTGTTGCGGAGGCGGAAGGTATTGAAAAGAAGGCGGAAGCCATGAAGCAGATGGGCGAAGCTGCCGTGCTGGAAATGTACTTTAAAGCGATGCCTGAAATTGCTAAAAATATTGCGGAACCGCTGTCTAAAGTAGATAAGATCACGATGTATGGCGACGGCAATTCCTCCAAACTGATGAAGGATATTATGAATACGCTGAATCAGGTGACAGACGGTTTGAAAGAATCCACCGGAATCGATTTGAGTTCCGTTTTGGCCGGATTTGCAGGCGCTAAAATTGCCGGCGGCCGGGATTCCTCACAAACCGAACAAGGTCAGGAATAAACGGTTATAAAAACAATAATATAATAATATAAAACGAATCAGACGGCCGGTTTCAAATTATAAAAATTTTTTGAGACCGGCCGATTTGTGCTTCACAGTAAACATATCCAAAATAGCTTTTCCGTTGTTCGTGCCTTGTACGTCATAAATCCCCTGTAAAAATGTATAAATGTATAAAATACCTATCAACTATTCGTTAAACTATTCTTTTGCGAATAGTTCCAGATGCAGAAATCTACTGCTGTCACACTAAAAATCCCCGACTGATTTGGTCACAGCCGGGGAAACATTATTTCTTTTATTTGTATTTTATTGCCTTTCTTTTTCCACATCCTCCACATATTGTGCCAAAAGATTTACGGTACCGTCAATACCGAGTCTTGCGGAATTGACGGAAAGATCATAGGTATCGGAGCGTCCCCATTTTTTGGAGGAATAATAATTGTAGTAACTTTGACGCTGCTTATCTTTTTTGCTTATCGTTTCTTTTGCTTTGGATTCCGAGATATTGTGTTTTTCCATGAGACGTTTTACCTTGTGTTCTTCATCTGCATGGATAAAAATATGAACGCAGTTAGGATAATCAGCCAGTGCGTAATCAGCGCATCTTCCTACGATCACACAGGCTCCCTCGTCCGCGATCTTCTTGATCGTATCAAACTGCGCCAAAAAGATCTTGTGGCTGATCGGCATATCCACAAAAGATGAGGAATTATAGCCGAAAGAATAGGTATCCATCACCAGATTGTACAGAAAAGAATTAGTCGGACGTTCATCGTGGTTTTCTATCATTTCCTCACAGAAACCACTTTCTTTTGCTGCCCTGCTGAGCAGTTCCCTGTCATAGTAGGGAATATTCAACCGCTTTGCCAGTTTTTCGCCAATCTCTCTCCCGCCGGAACCGTACTGTCTTCCTATTGTAATAATCGTGTTCATCTGCCGCCCTCCTGTCACTGATAGCTTTTATTGTAATGCCCAGCATTTGTTTATAATATAACTATAGCACAAAAAAAGAACTGCTACAATGAATTTTTACAGCAGTTCTTCTAAATCAGTATAAAATTATCCGTGAAAGGTTTTATTCTCTGAACAACTCACACCAGTAATATACGCCTCCCACCTCATAGCAGGCAATACCGATTTTTTTAAGACCGGGATCTATTATAATATTGCCGGAAACCCAGTCATTCATCATGGTATTGTGAACATCTTCCGGATCGCTGTACCACATGGCTATATTTTCCTCGTCAACACGGTATTCGTAAATGCTGTCCCCATTTGGACGGATATGATCAAATCTGAGCGGCAGTTCCATTACTCTTGTTTCTGCAAGGGCTGCCAGAGAGTTATCCCATGTGATATTGCGCACACCCCACGCCCGTCTCTCCTCGTTGACTATAGCAAACAGGCGGCTTGCCTTTCTGGGCACCAGATGTCCCTTCAGCGCCTGCGTGGCATTATTATTTTTATTTTCGCTTTTCTCCTTCTCGGTCAGTTCGTAGGAAGCGCTCCTGCCCTCTTTTTTTCCGCTTGTCACATAGTGAGTATAGAGCCCTTTCAGGTCGTAACCGTATATATTTTTCAGGTCGGAGTATCTGTTGGCATAGGAAGCCGCATCAAATTCTTCGCCATAGCCCACACGCCCTTCGTTAAGCCCTTCGTTCAGGTACTGATTCACATAGGCAGCCCAGTTATTGCCATAGATCCCTTCCAGATCCGGATTATGCTTTCTGTATTCCACCACATTAAAAAGCGGGCCGGAGATACGTCCCTCGTGGATACCTTTGTTCGCATAATGGTTGTACAGCACATTGGGATCGTTCCCGTACGCAGCAACCACATCGGGATATTTCTTCGCATAATAGGCTGCATCGAACAGATCAGAGAGAATTGCCGCGTTTGCCGTTATACCATGCCCGACAAACAGCATAAGCGCCATACAGGCACATGTGATAAATTTCTGAAGTAATCGTTTCAATTCTATTCACCACCTTGCTTTTTCTTTCTTATGTCTAAAAGTATACTCCTCTTCCGGGAAAAAAACAAGATATATAAAGAAGTCCGACCGGACAAATCCGTGGATTAAACTTATGCAAGGACTTCCAGAAAATGCCTGAATTCATCCGGCAAAGGAGCATCAAATTCCAAATATTCTCCGCTTGTGGGATGGATAAAGCCTATGACTTTGGCGTGAAGCGCCTGTCCGTCGCATTTCACAGGCGATTTCCGTCCGGGGGCATAAACCGTATCGCCCAGAATGGGATGTCCGATATGGGCCATATGTACACGGATCTGATGGGTTCTGCCCGTTTCCAGCCTGCAGGCGACATATGTAAATTTTGCAAATCGCTTTAATACCCGAATATGTGTCACCGCTCTCTTTCCCGTCTGAACCACCGCTATTTTCAGCCGGTCCCTCGGATCTCTGCCAAGGGGCGCGTCAATGGTCATCTCATCCTCCTTCAAGACACCGTAAACAATCGCATGATAAATGCGGGTTACGGAATGGTCTTTTAACTGGGCGGCGATGCTGTTGTGGGCTTTGTCATTTTTGCAGATGATCAAAGAACCGGATGTATCTTTGTCGATGCGGTGTACAATGCCCGGACGCATAACGCCGTTGATTCCCGAGAGGGAGCTTTTACAGTGATAGAGTGCCGCATTGACGAGAGTGCCGCTTACATGACCAGGAGCCGGGTGCACAACCATATGTTTCGGCTTATTAACGATCAGGATATCTCCGTCCTCATATAAAATGTCAAGGGGTATATTTTCCGCTGCAATATCCGGTTCCACATTTTCCGACAAAGAAAAAGCCACCTCGTCCTCTGCTTTCACCCGATAGCTCGCTTTTACCGCTTTACCGTTTACAAAACAGTTTTCCTGCGCTATCATCTTCTGGATATAGGAGCGGGTCAACGAATCAATGCAGTTTGCGACAAATTTATCGATCCGCTCTCCGGCGTCTTTCTCCATCACCTCAAACTTGATTTCCTGTTTCATTTTAAATTACCATCCTCCGTATAATTCGGAGTCCGCATCATCTTCTGTTTTACGCTCAAGAAAGCGAAATCCTCCTCCTTATAATAGAATAAAATGGCGATAATAAAGACTGCTGTGGCAAAAGTTACGTAGATATCCGCCACATTGAAGATCGGAAAATCGATCAGCACAAAGTAAATAAAATCCACCACATAGTCCTGCGATATTCTGTCGATCATATTACCCACAGCGCCGCTGGCCACAAATGCAAGGATCATATGCATCAGCGTATATTTTTTGTGCGAAGGCATTCGACACAATACAAACGCGATCACAAAAAGAATGAGGACTTCAATAAAAATAAAAAATATTTTCTGATTTTGCAGCATGCCGAAAGCGGCACCTTTATTTTCCAGATACTGCAGGACAAGGACATCCTTCAATATGGGAATGGATGGTTGTCCCTTTAAATAAAGCACGGCAAGATATTTCGTAAACTGGTCAAAAAAGGTGAGGATCACCATGACAACCAGATCTATCAGCAACAGTATCATTTTACGCTTCTTCATGAATAATCAATTCCTCCACTGCCTGAAGCAGTTCTTTCTCCGATACGGTTTCATCGATGAATGCTTTTCCAAGTTTATTTAACAGGATGAAACGCAGCGTCCCGGATACATTTTTTTTGTCAGACTTTGTGTTTTCAACGACCTCTTTTGCGGTAAAATCAATTCCGCGCAGGGTGATCGGCAGATGAAAGGCAACAAACATATCGCGTATCTCAAGATACTCGTCCTCGCCGATCAAATCGTGCATATGAGAGATATGAGCCGCGGCGATACAGCCAAGAGCCACGCACTCTCCGTGCAGCAGCGTGAAATTACTGGCCTTCTCGATGCCGTGGCCGATGGTATGGCCGAAATTGAGAAGTGCACGCTCCCCCTGCTCAGTGGGATCTTTTTCCACTACTTTCTTTTTGATCATACAGCTTTTATAGACCATTTCCTGCAGTATGGTATGATCTCTTTCATCAATCTCATACATGTTTTCCAAAAGCCACTCGTAGTATTTTCGATCTTTGATCAGTCCGTGCTTCATGACTTCGGCAAAACCGGAAGCAAACTGTTTTTCATCCAACTCTTTCAATGCCGAGACATTTGTGTAGACCAAACGCGGCATATGGAAAGCTCCCACCATATTTTTGTATTGTTCAAAATCCACGCCGGTCTTTCCGCCGATAGAACTGTCCACTTGAGAAAGAAGGGTCGTCGGAACTTGTACAAAATCAATGCCCCGCAGATAGGAAGCCGCGGCAAACCCTGTGATATCCCCGACAACGCCTCCGCCTAAAGCCACCAACATATCTTTTCTTGTTATATTTTTAGCGATCAAAAAACGATAGATATCCGATACGGTCTCTAAGGTTTTGTGCTCTTCTCCGGCCGGCATCACATAGAAAAAGAGTTCCTTGCAGATCCCCTGCATCAGTTCTTTTATCTCTCGGCCAAAGAGCACATCTACATTGCTGTCTGTGATCACACAGAGATTTCGCTTTTTTAACAGATTTTCCCCGTTCTCCTCCGGATACAGTTTCAGAAGTTCCGCCGGCAGATTTGCAAAGGAATTTTCAAACACGATATCGTAACAGGGTTTCTTTTGATAAGAAACCGAAAGTCTTCCAAACTCTGTTCCTTTTGTTTCTTCGCTCATACGAGTATCTCCTTTAGTCATTCTTTTATCCGAAAAAACATCCTGCGGGGCATCCTGCAGGATGTTTTATGTATGCTGTGCTGTATCTATGTTTCAAACCTGATGTCAGTACCCTAAATCGGCATGTCCAGTGCAGATCCCATGATCTCCTGAAAATCTCCCGAAATGTCAACACTGGGCGGTGTGATAATGAAAATATAGTGAGATATCTTTTGTAAGTTGCCGCTGATTGCAAAGCAGGAACCACTTGTAAAATCAATGATCCGCTGTGCAATCTCCATATCAAGTCCTTCCAGATTAAGCACTACTGTTCTGTTCGCAAGCAGGGTTTCCGTAATCTCCCTTCCGTCCTCCACAGATGTTGGTTTGATCACACAGACTTCCATACCGCCGGCGTTTACCCGTTTGGAAGCCGGTTTCATCGGGGTAATCTTTGGTACCGTTTTTTTCACCGGTTTTTCATCGATACTATCTTCCGCATCGATGTCCTTTGTTGCTGATGATTTCTTTTTCGGAACAGATTCCACTATATCATCGTCGTCATCATAATAATCGTCGTCGTAGTATCCGCCGTCTTCGTCATCGTTTAACTTCATATACTTCAAAAAGTTGTCTAATGCTCCCATTGATTATCCTCTCCTTATCGCGCCCCGAAGATGCCGGTGCCTACTCTCACATAGGTTGCGCCATCTTTTATGGCCTGTTCATAATCGCCGGTCATACCCATTGAAAGAACATTCATACTAACATTATCAATGTTTTTTTCATTTATGTCAACAGATAATTGTTTTAAATTGCCGAAGTGAATTGCGTTATCCTCCGGTTTTTCGACAACAGGTGCTATCGTCATCAGTCCTTTTATATGAATATTCGGGAGTTTGCTGACCTCCCGAACCAGACTTTCCGCCTCCATCGGAGCAACGCCAAACTTGCTTTCTTCTCCGGCCATATTCACCTCTATCAGGATATCTACGTCCGTCTGTTTTTTCTCCGCTTCCTTCTGTATTTCTTCAGCCAGCCGCAGGGAATCAACACTGTGGATCAAACAGGTCTTCCCCACCACATATTTTACTTTGTTGCGCTGCAGGTGTCCGATCAAATGCCAGCGGATGTCTTTCGGCAGCAATTCATATTTATCGCACAGTTCCTGCACTTTATTCTCGCCGAAATCCCTGCAGCCGCAGGCGTATGCTTCCTCTATCATGGCGAGAGGTTTTGTTTTGCTGACTGCAATCAGCGTGACTTCCTCCGGCTTTCTTCCGGTTTCCGCCGCGGCATTTTTGATTTTATCTGTCACTGTATTCAGGTTTTCCCGTATCATGTTTTTTCTGTCTCCCTTTCAAACCGAAAAAGGCGTTTATTCATCATTCTCTTTCCCGGAAAGCCCTTTTTCGGTCACAAATTGATCCGCCACTACCGTCGATGCGTCCAACGCAATGTGATCGTAGGCTCTGAGCCCGTAGCTGGTGTTTGATTCCACGATAGAATATTCCTCGTTATCGTAGAGCACCTTGATCTGTTTAAAATCAGCATACCCTTTGTTGATATTGAAAACTCCGATCAGAGAAGCCTGCTTGCTTACCGTACAGGTATCTGCAGAATCCGGTTTGTAGAGTACATCCCCTACCTTCAGCACGCTCTCATCGACATAATAGATGCCTTTTTCCTCGTCCACATTGTAGATCGGCGTTTTCACAAACTCCGTCGTGAGCTCGTTATCCTCGGTAAATGTCTGACGCATAACGCCCTGCGTCTTGTTGTCACTGTGCAACACGATATAGTCCTCCTCGATCAGGAAGAAATTGCGCTGCGCGATGGCGGAATTCGGGATTTTTAAACCGGTATTTTCCTCCAGAACCAACTCTATATCAATGAAACGATCCGTGATATAATTGATCATGGAAGTGGTAAAAGAAAGCCCGACGAAAGTGACGCCCTGTTCTGCATCGCTGCCGTAAACCGTTACTTTTCCTGAAGTTTGGTACTGATCCTTCATGAATTTCACCTTGACATACTTTGCCTCCTCAAGTTCCGGCACACGCTCCGTATCGACCGGAATCACGATCTCCCAGTTTTCGCTTGTCACAAGTTTGTATACATTATCATTTTTTCCGAAACGGTCCGCCGCAAGATACTGATTTTTGATGTATTTTTCCTCATCATAACTGTCCAAAGTTATCTCCCGAGGCGTCGTTTCCTCAAAGCCGTCGCCGGAAAACACTACGGCCCCGGCTCTGTCAGCATAACACTTGCTGATACCGGCGGTCTCATTCATCGCGTTCATGGCATGCAGCAGCGCTTGATTATTCAGCTTTGCTACTTCACTCTGCAGATCGTACTTAAAATCATAGACAGTGGAGAAGGCAGTCTCGTCAAAACCGCTGCGGTAGTTCATGATCTTTAACTTCAGGCTGTTATAGTCGCTGTTTGTCAGCATACTTTCTTCAGCCGTCTCGTTCATGATCTCTGCCAGATTGCTGGAGGAATCCACCGCATAGACCAGATCGCCGCAGGCCACATGGGTTCCTTCCGGCACAAAATAGTAGACGAAACCGGCGTCGATAGCCTCATAGAGAGTCTCTTCCCTGAGAGCGATGCCCCGATAAACATTGTTGACCGTCAGAGATCCCATCTTCACCTCATATCCGGTGAGATGCTCTGTGCGTGTGTACATGATTATACAAATGATGATATAAATAAACATCACGCCGAAGATGATCATACCGATATTGATATTCAGCGGTTTATGATATTTCCTGATATTTGAATCGCTTTTATGTGCCAAACAGTATGCTCTCCCGTTCTAACGCTAATTTGAAAGCCCCGGAGCATTTTCCGAGGCTTTATGTAACTTTTTTTCTTCTGTTCGATTTAAAGTGCGACCAGTACGTTGGATTTCAGGGAATCGGGTAATTCATGTTCGTCTAACGAAACGCTTATTACAAACTGTACGCCGAATTTTTCGCTGATTGCGTCCAGCTTCTTGACCGCCGGCTCGATATCCTGTCCCTCCAGACATGCGATATTCAGAAAACTGTCAAAATACATCTGCTCCAGATCGTGATCCTGAGAAATGATACCGCAGACAAATCCGATAAACTCATCCGCATCGGAAATCATATAATCTGCCACGTTGATCAGCCTTACTCTATTATTAAGTTCAAACATATGCTTTGTGCTCTTATCCAGATACGTAATATTGCCGGATACCATCTTTATCTCTGCGTTGACTTTATCCAGCAGCTGCTTTGTTTTCCCTTTTCCTTTTCTTCCCACGATTAACTGAATCATTCAAAAACCTCCTGATGTAAGTAGTTTTAGTAGCTATCGCAAACAGCACGTCTGCGGTAGATAACCTAAATGCTATGCTAATTATAAGCGATTTAACCAAAAAAGACAATAAGTATTGTATTTATTTTTGTATCAATTCCAAAAGCTCCGTCATTTCCGTATACATGACCCCTCTCTCCGAAGATTTCAAAACGACAGAAATATAGGATTTTCCGGATCTGTCACTGGACAAAAGAACCAGACAATTTCTGGCGGCACTTGTTGTGCCGGTTTTTCCGCCGCGCATTGTGATACCGGTCGGTGCTGTGGCTTTCCCGTTAAAATACCAGTTGGTGGAGGCCTTCTCAAAACTGATCTCTCCGCCTGCGGCGTCATAATAGACCGTCGAATAGGAAGACATGCCGATAATTTCTTTAAAAAGCTCATATTTGCAGGCTTCATTAAAAATCAGATACATGTCGTATGCCGTGACATAATGCTCCTCGTCGGTCAGACCATGGGGATTGGAAAAATGGCAGTTGGTAGCGCCAATGGCCGCCGCCTCTTCGTTCATCATCTCACAGAAATTTTCTACGGTTCCGCCGTACTGTTCCGCTATCATGACCGCTACGTCGTTGGCGGAATGTATCAATAGAATCCGAAGTGCCTGATCAAGAGTCATCTTATCGCCCTGTTTCAATCCCGAAAGCGTCGCTCCGGGTTCAGTGATCTTGACATTCGCGGAAGCGGTGAGAACATCCTCACGGTTTCCGTTTTTTAAAGCGACAAGAGCTGTCATGACTTTTGTGAGCGAGGCCGGATACAGTTTTTCATGGACATTTTTTGCATACAGCGTCTGTTTGTCCCCGAGGGAAAACAACCCTGCGGCTTCCGCTTCCGACATATCCACAGCACTTTCGTTGTAGTTTTCATTGGCAATACACAAATCCGCAGCAAAGGTTTCCGCCCGCCCGGCCTGATCAGCGCTCAATATGGTAAAGCTGCTGTTTGTGGAATAGGCATCGTAGGGCATCGGATAATCGTTGCGCCCGCAGCCTGTGAGCAATATCAGGCACAGGCTTGCGGCGAGCATACCTTTTGTAAAGCAGATCTTGCGGCGTGGGTGCAATCCCACAACTTTATTTGTACATTTCACGCCACTCTAAATCTCCTCTGTCCAGTGCTTTGATCAAAAGTTCCGCGGATGCAAGATTTGTGGCAAGCGGAATATTGTGCGTATCGCACAGCCTGACCACATTGTTCACATCCGGTTCATGGGACTTCGACGTAAGCGGATCCCGCAAAAAAATCACCAGATCGATGTGATTGTGCTCAATATCCGCTCCCATCTGCTGCTCGCCCCCCAGATGCCCCGCCAGATACTTGTGTACGTTCAGGTTTGTAACCTCCTCAATAAGCCTGCCCGTGGTTCCCGTAGCAAATAAATCATTTTTTGTCAGAATACCCCTGTAAGCAATGCAGAAGTTCTGCATCAGTTTTTTCTTTGCATCGTGCGCTATCAATGCAATATTCATAATCCCTTCTCACCTCTTCTTTAATGCAATAAATTTCTGTCAATTGGTAACATTCCAGTCGTTTCTTGCCCTGCGGCTCACCCATCTCACGTTTAAGACAAACCCAATCCCGAGATACATACTGACAAGGGACGTAAGGCCGTAACTGACAAAGGGTAACGGAAGTCCGGTATTCGGAACAAGTCCGGTTGCAACCCCGATATTGATAAAACTCTGAAAGCAAACCAGACCGGCGACCCCGCCGGCTATCACATGTCCCGCCATATCTCTGGCTTTCCATCCGATGAGCGCGCATTCCAACGCAATTAAAAACTGGAGGATGATAATGAAACAGCTTCCAATGAACCCCCATTCTTCTCCGATGATGGCAAAGATGAAATCTGTCTGGGCCTCAGAAATAAAATTTCCGCTCTTCACGGAACCGATCTCATTGTTGTTGTAACCTTTTCCGAAAAGTTGGCCTGAGCCGATCGCCATCATGGAATTATTCTGCTGATAAGCTTCCGTATCCTTGTACTCATCCGGATAGAGCCATGCAAGAATACGTCTTTGCTGGTAATCTTTCAAAATTTCCTGATCCGGCTGGATCACCATCGTCAGGAAAATGACAGCTACCGGGATCGTGACAGCGAGCACCGCAAAAATCAACTTGTAGCTTAAACCGCCGATATACATCACAATGCAAAAAACAATAGCGATTATGATCGTAGTTGACAGATCCTCTTTCACAACAAGAACCATCGGTATGGCAATTAAAAGCAGAGAAAGCAGAATAATTCCAAAACTGTTCAATTTCTCCCTATTTACCATAATAAACTGTGCGAAGAATAAAATCAACAGTATTTTCGCAAGTTCTGACGGTTGGAAGCGAATTACTTTCAAATCCAACCATCTTTGTGCGCCGCCGCCGTCATCTCCGAGAGGAGTTAAAACCAATCCCAGCAGAATAATATTAAAAAAATATATAACCCAATAAAGTTTAAGGATTAAATGGTAGTCTATAAAAGAGACGGTCAACATTAGGAACACTCCCAGTGCCATCCCCATGAGCTGGCGTCCCTGAAGGGAAGGCTTGACGCTTCCGATAGCGAAAACGCCAAGCATCGACAGGGAAACCACCAAAAATATCAATTTGAAATCATAATCTTTCAGGAAATCACGTATTCCATGCTGTCTGAACATATCTTACACCTACGGGCCTGCCGCACCCTACAACAGTTTTCCGGAGGACGTGGAGGACAGGTCAAGAATCGGTATGTTCACGTACAAAAACGGTGACTTTCTGGATGCTCCGACACTGTTTTTCTTGGTGATCTGCACCTCCATGCTCTCTTCATCTATTTTCATGTAACGGGATATCACTCCTGCGATATCATTTTTTATCATATTCATCATCTCCGGTGAACAATTCACCCTGTCGGAAATGAGCAATATCTTCAGTCTGTCCTTTGCAATATTGCTGGAACTTCTCTTTTGAAAAAATCGATGTAACTTCATATTTGCTCCCCCCCTTTTCAATTTTTCCGGAATATGCCGGTCACCTTAGTCCAGAACGAAAATCCCTTTTCAAACTCAATAAAAGGAACTTCCTCACCGAGGATCCGATGACAGATATTCCGGTATGCTTCACCGGCCATTGTGAAACTGCCCACAACGGGCTCACCCTGATTTGTCGAAACGACTACGCTCTCATCATCAGGCACAATGCCGATCAGAGGAATAGACAATATATCAACTACATCCGCTGAGGACATCATATCCCCGCGTTTTATCATATCGTACCTAAGTCGGTTGATGATCAGATCGATCTTTTCAAAACCGTTGGCCTCCAAAAGACCGATGATCCGGTCTGCATCCCGGATTGCGGAAACCTCCGGCGTCGTAACGACCAGAGCTCTGTCTGCTCCCGCTATGGCATTTTTGAAACCTTGTTCGATGCCGGCCGGACAGTCCAACAAAATGTAATCAAACTGATTTTTCAACTGATCGATAAGCTTTACCATCTGTTCCGGTTTCACCGCCGATTTATCTCTGGTCTGGGCCGACGGCAAAAGACAAAGTCCCGGGTGACGCTTGTCCTTGATCATGGCCTGCTTCGCACGGCACTTTCCCTCCGCCACATCCACAAGATTATAGACGATCCGGTTTTCCAGCCCCATAACCACATCCAGATTTCGCAGACCGATGTCCGTATCGATGAGCAGTACCTTTTTGCCCAGTTTTGCAAGACCTGTTCCTACGTTTGCGCATGTTGTGGTCTTTCCAACACCGCCTTTCCCTGACGTGACGACAATTACTTCACTCATATAATTTACCTCTCTTTCCATGATCCGGAAAACGGATCTTTTCGTGATTTTGTCGTCCACCGGGCAAACCTTCTCACACTTCTTATTGACCGGATTAGTCACATGTGATGACCAAATAGGTCAATATTCCGTGAGCGTTAGCTGTCCCAGTAATTCTTTTGTGACAGGTTTTACAATAATCTCTCCCCCCTGCAGGGTGGCTATCTTCGGTGATTTTTTATAAGAATCCGGCCAGAAATGCTTTTCCGGTTTCTTTTTGTATTTATTGCTGCCGATTTTTAGTTTTTCCGGAGAAAATTCCAGTGCACAGACAAAATGTCCCTCATCCTCCTCCGAGCCGATTCCGGCATGAACCTCTCCGCGGAGCGAACCGAGAACAATCACATCCCGCTTGGAAAATACTTTTGCTCCGGGATTCACATCCCCAACAATGATGACTGAATGTTCCGTTTCCAGACTCTGATCTTTTTTTAATGTTCCTCTGTAAAATTGTCCGTCTGCCTTCGGCAGCTTCTCCGTTTCAGGATCTTTCTCGAAAGCATCTTCTAACAGTGATCGGATAGTCTCATCTTTTCCGATCAGACAGACGATCTGCAGATCGGAGTTTTCTTCGATCACATCCAGAATACTATCCTCTTCCTCTTTCGTCAATTCTCTGCCGGTGATCGCAAGACCAACCTGCATATTTCCGAAAAATTGTCTGGAGTTTCTGAATTTTTCCTGTAATTCCTGTAGTAATGTTTCCATGTCCGCTTCCGGTTTAATTTGAAGCGCCAGTCCTCTCTGGTAACTTTTCAACGTAAACAAACGTTCTTTCATCTCAGCCTCATTTCTGACTTGTATTTTTCACTAATCTCCCTGTATAACAGTATTACCCAAGTTTTCTGTTGCCTGACCGGTCAGAATATTATCCTCGTCGTCCAGTTTATAGTAATATGTATAAAAGTCCTTTGCCGTCCGCGCGGCGTAGGAGGAAGAATAACCGTTGGTAATACGAACTGTCACGGAAATCTCCGGTTCTTCATAGGGCGCATAACTGACGAACAGAGCGTGGTTCGGATGTCGCTCTGACTGTTCTGCCGTTCCGGTTTTTCCCGCCACATTGACTCCAAGATCTTCATAGTAGGCCATTCTCTCTACAACGCCCCGCATTCCGGTGTGGATCGCATTCCAGTAACTTTCATCCATCTCCACATAGTTGCGTACTTCGGCGTTCCTGTCGTCTAACAGAGTACCGTTTTTATCGGTAATCTTGTCGATCAGCGTCAGATTGTAGCAGGTTCCGCTGTTGGCCACTGTCGTCACATAACGGGCGATCTGCGCCGTTGTGTAGTTATTATTGCCCTGCCCGATAGAGGAACGAACAGCATCTTCTGTGGATATCTTAGGATCGGATTCCTCGAGTTCAAGGCCTGAGGTTTCGGAAAGTCCGTACATATCCGCATATTTTGCAAGGATATCCGTACCGCGATCGCTCTTGTAGGAATCTCCCAGAGACCCCAGTCTGTATCCCATCTCATAAAAGAAACTGTTGCAGGATTTTTCGATACTGGTGATCACATTCATATTGCCGTGAGCACCGGGATAAATGTGGCATCTGGGCGACGGCGTGATTTTTTCGAAAGGCCCTGCGCAGTTTATGGTGGAAGAAAGGGAGATAGCCCCCTCCATCAGCCCTGCCGTGGCCGAAACCATCTTATAAGTGGATCCCGGCGCCGTCCTCTCCTGCGTAGCTCTGCTGTACATCGGGCGAGCCTCGTCATTCATCAGCTTCGCATAGTATTCCGCGTCGATGGAATTGGCAAGCCTGTTCGTATCATACCCGGGGTAAGATACGAGCGCCAGAACATCTCCGTTATTGACATCCGTTACAACCATAGAGCCGGAACAGGGTTCTAAAGCAAGCTGGGCAGGCGTGATATCCAGATTCGAGATGCGGTCCAGCATAAACTGATAGGCTGATATTCCGCCGTTATACAGGCGGCTTTCTACATCGGAATCCACTTCCACAATTTTCTGCTCACAGAGGATCTGGCAGATCTCCCTGTCGCTCACGATATCCTGCTTGATCATATAGCGGTAGATCCGCTTTTGAAAAGTGGAATCTGAATCCAGTTTTTTCAGAATATACTCAACAAGTTTTCCGTATATCTCCTCCGAATCCGCATAATCGTTTTCAAGTTCCAGCTTTGTCACGTCGATCCAGCGTTTTGCAATGCAATGCCGCAGATACTGTTCCAACGGAATATTCTCATCCTGCCGCCATGCCAGATAGATCTCATCCGTATCGTCTATTTCATCGGTCAGAATAATATTATTGTTTCCCAAAAGAGAGACAATGTACAGCATATAAACCTGATATTCCGTGGAAAGTTTATCATACGGAGTCTTTGTCTCAAGCAGTTCCTCCCGCAGAGATTCAAGCACATCCTCTTTTCTCTTTTCATATTTATCGGCGACGATCCGCTCTGTCTCCTTTGCCGCAGGCTCCGTAAAATGGGAGATATCGATAATGCTGTTCTCTACTAACGCATTGTAGACATCGTAGATCGGAATCAGGATCGCGGAACTTTTCGCGTTTTCTTTTGGCACATATTCTTTGATATTGCGAATGCGGGAAACCACGATACCTGCGATCTTCTGCTCCAAAATATTGTAGGCAGCCGCCTGCAGTTCCGTATCCAGAGTAAGATAGATATCGTTTCCGGCTCCCGGTTCCACATAATCAGTAGATTCGATCACTTTTCCGAAGCTGTCCACATAAATGACTTCAGAACCTTTTTTCCCCCGCAAAATATTTTCCATCGAGGACTCGATACCGGCAACCCCCACCTGATCGTTCAGCGAATAGGTGGAATCTCTCTCCGTATACTCCGCAAGCTTCTCAGAGGGGATCTTGCCGGTATAGCCGATGATATGGCTGAAATAGACGCTGTTCACATATTTGCGAATCGTATCCTCCGCGATATTTACCCCGTCCAGATACTGAATATTTTCACTGACCACCGCCACTGTCTTTTCGTTTACATCGTTGGCGATGGTGGTGGCGATATATTTTTGGTAACTGTTGGAAGAAAGCGCAAACCGTACCGTCAAAATCTTCAGGATCTCCTCCTTTGTGTAGCCCTCACCGGGTGAAAGCTCAAGCTTTCCCTCCTCATTTTCCGTGTAAGTTCCCACACCGTATTTATCAGAACTGCACAAAAAAGCCACTACATCGTCGGGCGTTGCCGTCCGCTCCTTGTATTCCAGTTTGCTCAGATCGGCTCTGCCGTACACATCGCCGAGAAACCTAAGCAATGTGTTATCGCTTACGTTGTACTGGTAATTGCCGGAAGAATCCAGATATATCTCAAAATCGCTGATGACCTCGTCTCCGCTCTCCTCTATCATGGAGATCACCTTGTAGATGGTGTCGTTGATATCCCGGTTTTTCGTCCTGCCGGATTCATACACGTCCTCGATGGTCACGGAATATGCCAGCTCATTATAGGCAAGCAATTTACCGTTCCTGTCGTAAATATTTCCTCTGGCGGCAGGGATCGAACGTTCCTTACGGATCGTCAACTGAAAGTTTTCCAAATAGGAAGCCCCGTTTACGATCTGAAGCGTAAAAAGTTGACGGATCAATACGCCGCAGCAAAGCGCAAGGGCGAGGATCAGCACGAACTCTCTCGAAAGTATCATATTTAAAATTTTATCTTTTATCTGGTCAAACAAATTCTGTCTCGCTCCTGTCTTCATCTATATTCAGCCGTTTATACAAGGTGAGCAAAATCGGATACAGCACGATTCCCATCACCAGTGTGTACACCGTTTCCGGCAGAATAATGCGAAAGAAAAAATAGGGGAAATTTAGCCGTCCCCGCAGTAAAAACAATACAATGTAGCAGACCATGCCGAAAGACAGATCGCTCAGTGTGATGAGCGCTAACGGCAGTTTCAGATCTTCCGGGTAAAAGATCTTGCTGAATTTTCCGTTTAAAAAGCCAATGTACATATAGAGCATGGCGTACAGCCCGATCACATCGCCGAAGAAAATATCCACAAACAGCCCGCTGACGAATCCGGCCAAAAGCCCCGGTTTCTCTCCCCGCATAAAACCGATGGAAGTGGTCGTAATGATCAGGAGATTAGGGCTGATCCCGCCGAAACTCAAACGTTTGAACAGCGTACATTGCAGCAAAAAGCAGAAAAACATGATGAAATAAAATAAAATAGATAAGATTCTTTTTCTCATTTAATCCTCAATCGTCTGTTTTTGTTCCAAAATGATCAGCACTTCCTCCAGATGAGAAAAATCTACAGCCGGCGTCACGTAACCCGACTTGGTCAGATTGTTGGAATCTGTATTTATACCGGATATGTATCCAATCAGTATTCCCGGCAGATAGTGATCGCTGATGTTGGAAGTTACGATCTTATCTCCCTCCACCACTTGATTTTTTTCGTCGATCAGTTTGCTGAATTCGATCCGTCCTTCCGCGTAAGTCTCCAGATTTCCCGTGACGACTATATTGTCGGAAGTAGACAAAACCGTACCGCTGGCGCTCACGTTATCGCTGATGATCGTCGTGACCTTCGCCCAGTTTTTCCCTGTGGAGGCGACCCTTCCTACCAGACCTGTTCCGGCTATCACATTCATGTTCTCTTCGATGCCGTCGTCAGTCCCCTTGTCGATCACAAAGGAATGATACCAGTTGCCGCTGTCCTTGGAAATCACTCTGGCGCCGATCTTTTCATAGTCTGCATACTCTGCATCCAGTTGGTAGAGCTGCCGTAAGTTTGTCAGTTCAAATCGATCCTGCTGGAGGGAAATATTTTCCCCTGTCAGATCCGCCACCTGCTGCTTTAAAGATTCATTTTCTTCTATTAAATGCTGTATTTCCTGCAGCATCTCGGTGCGCTCGTTCAAATAACTGCCCACTTTGGAAATACCCTTTTCAAAGGGAACCACAAGAAACCCTGCGGCATAGGACAGCGGCGTGCTCAGCGCTGATGTAGTAAAAGTTAAAACCATCAGTCCGGTGCACAGGATCGTTAAAATAAAAAGGAGATATTTACCCGGCAGCGTAAATTTTTCTCCTTTTGGTTTTATTACTGGACTCATTTACTCATTCCTTCAATAGAATATGCTACGGATTTATAGTTATCATCCTTGATGATCTTGGCAATGCCGAGCACTACGCTGTTCATGGGTTCAGCGGCCACATTGACTTTTAAACCCGTGCCCACGCTGATCAGTTCCGCCAGATGGCTCACCTGAGATGCGCCGCCTGTCAGGAAAATACCGTGCCTGTAAATATCCGCCGCAAGCTCCGGCGGTGTCCGCTCAAGGATCACTTTTACGTTGTCGATGATCATATTAAAGTTTTCGGTCAGACATGTGTCGATCAAATTTGTGGGGATATCCCGCTCCACAGGCAGCCCGGTCACGATGTCCCGTCCGAACACCTGCGCGTTCTTTCCTTCTTTTTCAAGTTCCGCGAGGGAAAACTTCACGTTCTCTGCAGTCTTTCCGCCGATCAGGAGGCTGAATTCTTTTCGAACCGCCGCCCGTATTGCGTCATCAAACTTGAGACCTCCCACTTTGATCAGACGGCTCAGTACAATACCGCCCAGTGAAAGGATGGAAACTTCTGTGGTGTCGTATCCTACGTTGACCACCAGCACGCCCTGAGAATTTTTCACATCGATATCCAGTCCCAGACCGTCTGCCACCGCCTTTTCCACGATCATTATCCGTTTTGCTTTGACGCCTGCGTCGCGAATCAAGTCGTAAAAAGCTCTCTTCTCGACTTCCGTCACGTCCGTCGGCACGGCGATATAAAAATCAGCCGGCTTGATAGTTCCCTTGGAGAGGTCGGTGATAAAATAGCGGACCAACGTTTCCATATTGTGGATATCAGCAATCACACCGTTGCATAACGGGTAAGATATCTGAATATTGCCGGGGGCTTTCTCATACATTTCATATGCGGAATCTCCATAGGCAAACAGATTCTTCTTATTTTCGATGGCGATCATATTCTTTTCCACCATGATAGAGTCGTCGTTCTTGTTGTATATCTTAATATTGTTTGTCCCCAGATCGATACCGAAAATATTGTTAGCCAAAACTGTACTCCTTTCATCCTGCAGGATAGACGTTTTCGTTAAAATAACCGTTCTCCCGCATACTGCAATATGTTTTATCTCCGATGATTATGTGATCCACAAGCGGTATCTCCATCATTGCCCCAAGCATCCTCACCCGCTCCGTGATCTCTAAATCCGCTCTGCTGGGTTCCGGATCGCCGCTGGGGTGATTGTGCAGCAGCATGATCTGCACCGCTTTTTCTCCAAGCGCCGTCAAGAAAAGTTCCCTCGGTGAGAGGACAGACTCCCTGATCGTTCCTATGGAAAGAACAGCGTCGGCGATCAGCTGCAGTTTTTGATCCAACATGATCAAAAGAACCCTCTCCCGCTCTTCATGCCGCAGGCTTTCTTTGTAATAGCGCCATACCGTATCGGGTCTGTCAAACCGCAGTCCCTTTTTTGCCTCCGCTTTAGAGATCCGTCCGGCAAGTTCTGCCAGACACTTTAGCCGGATAGCTTTTACCTCGCCAATGCCGGGGATTTTCATCAGCTCCCGCCACGGTATATGACAAAGTCCCAAAAGATTTCTCTCCGGAAAACTGTTTAAGATACGGTTCGCGACGCTTACCGCGTTCTCGTCCTTTGTGCCTGTCCTGATAAACACCGCCAGAAGTTCATCGTCTCCCAGCTCTTTTGCCCCATACGCCTTCACGATCTCATAGGGCATCAACTCATATGAATGCATATGCCTTCCTTCCCACTCTCCGGACAAAGGCTTGCATTTTTATCTAGTATTTACAAAATATGGAATCTTATTCCTGCATTTTGACAGGATATTATCCCTCCAAGTGTTTTACCACTTTTAACATACTACCACATAATTCAAAATCTGTATATAAAATTTAGACAAAATTTGTCAGCATAACTTCTGAAAATCCGATGAAATGATCCCCTTATCGACAAGAGACTGCAGGGAACGCATAATGCCGAATTTCGCATGCTGCCAAGTGATTCCGCCCTGAAAATAGGCCGCATAGGGCTCTTTTAACGGACCGTCTGCGGACAGTTCGATGGAGGAACCGGAGACAAAGGCACCGGCGGCCATAATGACATCGCTGTCATATCCCGGCATTGCCCACGGCTCCGGCCGCACATGGGAATCCACCGGGGATGCGGCCTGAATGCCCTCGCAGAAAGCGATCAGAGCTTCCGGCTTCCCAAAACTCACCGCCTGAATGATATCGTGCCGCTCTTCGCTGTTGTCGGGAACCACGGAGAAGCCAAGCTTTTCATAGACATTGGCAGCAAAGACCGCGCCCTTTAACGCGGCCGCCGTCACCCCCGGCGCCAAAAACAGTCCCTCGTAGAAACTGCTCAAAATCCCAAGCGAAGCCCCAACCTCTTTCCCGAGCCCCGGGCTTGTGAGACGAAAAGCCGCATTTTCGACGCATTCCTTTTTTCCGGCAATGTAACCGCCGATCGGGGCAAGGCCTCCTCCGGGGTTTTTGATCAGGGAGCCCACCGCCATATCCGCCCCCACATCCGTGGGTTCAATAATTTCCACAAACTCCCCGTAGCAGTTGTCCACCATACAGATGACATCCGGTTTTATATTTTTGATGAAAGCGATCAGTTCGCCGATTCTCTCCACGGACAACGTGGGTCTTGTGGCGTATCCCTTTGACCGCTGGATCGTCACAAGCTTCGTCCGTTCGTTTATGGCTTTTTCGATGCCCGCATAATCAAAGCCGCCGTCAGACAGCAGATCCACCTGCGCATAGGTGATGCCGTACTCCGCCAAAGATCCTTTCGAGGGCCGGATCCCGATGACCTCTTCCAGCGTATCGTAGGGCTTTCCCACCGGCGAGAGAAGTTCGTCACCCGGGCGCAGATTGCTCATAAGCGCTAACGCCAGAGCATGGGTTCCACAGGTGATCTGAGGACGCACCAACGCATCCTCCGTGTGAAAGATGCCGGCGTATACTTTTTCCAGAGTATCCCGTCCGAGATCGTTGTAGCCGTAGCCGGTGGTGCCAAGCATACAGGCCTCAGACACCTGATTTTCCTGCAGGGCCTTTAAAACTTTCAACTGATTTGCCTCGGACACCGCGTCGATCTTTGCAAAGCGCTCTGCCAGAGATTCCCAGATCCTTTGGCAAAATCGGTAAACATCGGGCGAGATGCCTAAATTTTTATAATATTGTTCCATCTTTCTTGTAATTCTCCTTCCACTCATTTTTCGCCGGCTGCTTCCGGTCAAAACCAGAGATATTCAAAAGCCCAGATATTTGCATTATGGAAGCGCGTTGACTAACGCTGCCGGATCTATGATCGTCCCAAGCTTATACTCTCTTTTGTCATATTCCACTGTCTGTACCGTACCAGTATCAAAGGCTGTCCGGATAAATTCCTCCGGCGTAAGCTCCCGGTCTACCTGCAGGCAGAGGGCATACATGCCGGCAAGCCAGAGCACGGACCAGCTCAATCCACCGGAGGAAGCGAACTCATAGCCCTCCGGATCATACCATGAAGCGTAGGTTCTTGCGTCCATCGGTACTAAAAGCACGGAGGAGGCATTCTGCGTCGATCCGCTGTAAAAAGCCTCGCTCCAGAAATGTCCGGGACCGTAGACCGATACGTCGTCGGGATCTGTTGTCTGCTCTTTTCCGAGTCCCGCCAACACAAAACCGTAATTTGCTTCCGTGGAAGTCGTTATGACAAACACACCCTCTTCCTTCGCCCGTTCGATGGCCTTACGCACTTCATCCGCCCCCTTTTCGGAGGAGAAACCTCTGGAAATAGAGATCACGCGGATCTTTTGACTCTCCGGCAGCAGCTCATTGATCTCCAGTACCCGGTCAATGCTGTCCGCCATATAGTTTAAGTCCATCTTCATTCCTCCGATACGATGGCTTCCGAAGGTGGACGCAATATAATAGACCTTTGCCCCCGGCGCCACACCGCAGGTTTTGCCGACAGCGAGGCTGGTCACTGCGGAACCGTGCATCTGTGCCGCCTGATCGCTGCAGTGCAGCAACTCATAACTCATCAGATTATCCGCATATTCCGGATGTTCCGGATTTAATGCCTGATCTATGATGGCTATGCTTACGCCCTCGCCGATGATCCCTTTTTCGTGGAGCGCCCTTATGCCCAGTCCCGGATTTTTTCCGTTTTCCATGATATCATCCGGGGAAAAGGTTTTTGGCAGTTTTTCCGGCCAGACGGTGGAACTGTCAAAGGTCACACGGCTTAAAAGTTCGGTTTCCTCCGTAAAATCCAGAGCAGAAGCGTCCCCTCCCCGCAAATCAAGCCCCATATTTTCATCCGTCTCGGGAATTTCCGATAAAACATCTCTCTTATACGGAAAATATTGTTCCCGTCTGTAATACTTCCTGTTGCCTTCCCGGTAATCTTCATCCGCTATCTGCCCGGTCACAGCCCTGACAAAGCCGCCCGTCAGAAACCATACAAAAACTCCTACGGCCAACAACAGAGCAGCACCTACAAAAATAATAAAATATTTCATTTTTTGATATTTCATTTTTCTCCGGATCGAACGCCGGCGCCTTGCGATTCGATCTGTCTCCTTCATATAGATTATCAATATATCGATTATCTATATAATATATCGACATTCTATATATGTCAAGAATCTTTATGATCCGCCCAGTCCTCTTTTGTGAGGCAGGTCACATGTTCCGTGCGGATATCATCCATCAGTTCCCAGCGCATATCTTTATTCGTATGGTGGTAGACAAAGCCGCACTTTTCCTGTGCTCTTCTCGATTTGATATTTCCCTCAAAATATCCGCACCAGAGTTTTTCAAGTTTCAGGTCCTCAAAACCGCGGCGGATTAGTTCCCGCACCGCCTCCGGTATCAGCCCCTGTCCCCAGAAAGGAACGCCGATCCAGTAACCGATCTCCCCTTCTGTCTCAGGAAGCTTCATATTGCTCGCTTTGCCGATCGTGATGGCGACACAGCCGATAGCCCTGTTGTCCTCTTTCAGACAGACCGCATAGGTTTCCGGCGCCCCAAAAACAGTCCGAATGATTTCTCTGCTGTTTTCCACGCCGGTGTGTACCGGCCATCCCGCCACCGGCCCTACCGCCGGATCCTTCGCATATTCGTATAAACTCTCCGCATCCGTCTCTTTCCAGGGACGCAGAAACAAACGTTGTGTCTCGAGAATGATATCTGTTTTCTTCGTCATGATGTTGTTTCCTCCTCTCGCAGCTTTGCCCCGATATTTCTATCGAAATCTTCTGTCAGGAAAGAAAGAATCTGCCGCTTATCTTCAAAGCTTTCTTTCTCCACCCAAGTGACTTCCTTTTCCCGTCGAAACCATGTGAGCTGTCTCTTGGCGAAATGCCTCGTCTCCTTTTTGATCGTCTCCACCGCCTCCTCCAAGGTACAGGCGCCCGCCAGATGATCCAGCATCTCTTTGTAACCTAGCCCCTGCATGGAAATCATATCTCTGGTACAGCCTCTTTCTTTCAGCGCTTTTACCTCCGCCACAAGTCCTTCGGCCATCATTTCATCCACACGGCCTTCGATTCTTCCATAGAGGATTTCTCTCGGTTCGTTCAGCACATAGTAGCGGAACAGATAGGGTGAACTTTTCTGCCGCTGCGTCTCATTGTGTTCCGAGAGAGGATACCCATTCAGCTCATAAAATTCCAGCGCACGGATGACCCGTTTGACATTGTTTGCATGAATGTTTTTTGCTGTCACAGGATCTGCGGCGGCCAGCTTCCCATGGAGATATTCCGCTCCTTTTTCCAAAGCCTCCCGCTCCAATCTGTTTCTGACGGTTTTATCCGCCTCCTCCGTAAATGAGATATCATACAGCACCGACTGAATATAAAATCCGGTGCCGCCGGTCAGAACCGGAATATGGCCGCGGCTGTAAATCTCCTCTATCTTCGCCTTCGCCAGTTTTTGAAAAAGCATTACGTTGAAAGTCTCTTCCGGCTCCAATATGTCCAATAAATGATGGGGGATTCCCGACATCTCATCCTTTTTTATTTTTGCCGAACCGATATCCATTCCCCGATAGACCTGCATGGAATCCGCCGAGATGATCTCGCCCCGCACTTTTTTTGCAAACTCAACAGAAACCGCCGTTTTTCCGACGGCGGTGGGCCCTGTCAGCACGACAAGGGGACGAAGCCTATGAAGTTTTTCTTCATCATATTTTTGGTTTTGCATACTCATTTTGAAAATGTTTCCCCTACGATACGATCCGCTTAAATTTTTTCTCTAACTCCTGTTTCGTAAAAGAGATGATCGTCGGCCGGCCGTGGGGGCAAAAATACGGATTTTCTAATGTCATCAGTTCGTTAAGAAGCTCTTTCATTTCCGCCGCGCTCATCGGTCTGTTCCCTTTTACCGCCGCTTTGCAGGCCATCGTTGCGATCCGTCCTTCCACGCTCTTTGCCTTGCCGGTTCCGGTCACGGAAAGCTCATCCAACACTTCCAAAAACATTTCTTTGATCGTGCTGCCGAACAGTTCCGCCGGGGCGCTCCTTATTGTGATTTCCCTGCCTCCGAAATATTCCAGCTCAAATCCAAGCTTTGTAAAGGCCTCCCTGTAACGGCCGAAAATTTCCTGTTCTTTGCCGGAAAGAGAAAGCACAAGGGGCGGATAAAGATATTGGGATACGACAGCGCTCTCCTCTACGGACTTCATGATGCGCTCATATTTCACTTTTTCGTGAGCCGCATGCTGATCGATCATCAACATTTTATCTTCATACACAACGATCCAGTATGTTTTAAAAACCTGCCCTAATATCTGAAATTTCTGTCTTTCAGACTCAGAAATGATCCTCTCCTCAAAGAGATCAAGTTGTTGACTAACTTGGTCAGTCAAGTATGTGTCCGCCTCTTCCTGCACTTTTCCCGCAGTTGTTTCGCCATAAACAGACGTTGTCTTTTCTGTTTTTTGGAAAATTTCCTTTTGGGGGATAATTTCCTCTTTTTGAAACTCTTCAACATTGTCAAAATCCACAAAGAAATCTTTGGAAGTAATTTTGGGCTTCTCTTCTTTTTCGGTATGCGCCGGCAAAACAGTTTCCCCACTCTCCCTGAGCTGTTTTATCCGCGCTTTCTGAAAAGGCTCTAAGGCTTTTTCTTTTTCCTCATTTTTTTCCGGTTCCGTCAGCAAAACTTCCGGTATCATCTCATGGGCTGCAAGGACCTCTTTCACGGAAAAAGCCAGAAAATCATAGATCTGTTTCTCCTGTGTAAACCGCACTTCCATTTTTGTCGGATGTACATTTACATCCACTCTGGAAGGTTCCACTTCCATCATCAGTACACAGAAAGGATATCTGTGCTGCATCAGGTAAGATTTATATCCCTCCTCTATGGCCTTGGAAACGAGATTGCTTTTAATGAATCTGCCGTTCAGAAAATATAGTTCATAGCTGCGGTTGGCGCGGTTGGCATCCGGCTTTCCCAGAAAACCGGACAGCCGGATGCCGTCTCCCGTCCTCCCGATTTCTATCAGGGAATCCGCCATCTCTTTTCCGTATAGTTTATATACTGTCTGCCTCAAGTTTCCGTTTCCGGAGGTGGAAAATTTCACCTGATGGTTCTGAATAAACTGAAAGGAAACCTTTGGATTGGCAAGCGCTAAATGCTCCATAAGATCGGCCACATAACCGCCCTCGGTGGCGGGCTGCTTTAAAAATTTCCGTCTTGCCGGCACATTATAAAACAGATTCCGCACAAGGATCGTCGTCCCCTCCGGGGCTCCGGCTTCCTCAAAATCCGTCTCGATGCCTCCTTCGACGGCGATGCGGATGCCGGTCAGTTCGCTCTTGGTTTTTGTGATCATTTCCGTCTGGGAAACCGCCGAAATACTGCTCAAAGCTTCCCCGCGAAACCCCAGAGAATGGAGCCGCATCAAATCCTCCGCATCCTGTATTTTGGATGTGGCATGGCGCAAAAAGGCTTTGCGGATCTCCGACTTTTCAATGCCGCAGCCATTGTCGCTGACGCGGATAAAGCTGATGCCGCCGTCTTTGATCTCCACTGTGACCGCGGACGCCCCGGCATCAATGGCATTTTCCACCAGTTCCTTTACAATGCTTGCCGGCCGCTCCACCACCTCACCGGCAGCTATCTTATCGATTGTTTCATGACTTAATATGTGAATGGATGCCATTCTATGCCTCCTGTGCCAGATACCTCGCCACATACACCCCGCTCGCCGAAGCGTGGGACAAAGAGTGGGTAACGCCGCTGCCGTCCCCTATCACAAACAGCCCTTTGTGCAGGGTTTCCAGATGTTCGTTCAGTTCCACTTCCATATTGTAAAACTTTACTTCCACGCCGTAAAGCAGCGTGTCATCGTTGGCGGTCCCCGGCGCAATCTTATCGAGCGCATAGATCATCTCGATAATACCGTCTAAAATACGTTTAGGCATCACAAGGCTCAAATCCCCCGGAACAGCCGTCAGGGTGGGCGCTAAGAAAGATTTGGAGAGACGTTTTACGGTACTTCTCTGTCCTCGGATCAGATCGCCGAAACGCTGTACGATCACACCGCCGCCCAGCATATTGGAAAGCCTTGCGATACTCTCGCCATAACCGTTGCTGTCCTTAAACGGCTCCGTAAAATGTTTGGACACCAACAATGCGAAGTTGGTGTTTTCTGTCTGCATGGCAGGATCCTCATAGCTGTGCCCGTTCACCGTGACGATGCCGTTGGTATTTTCATTCACGACGGCGCCTTTCGGATTCATGCAGAAAGTCCGCACCTTATCCTGATATTTCTCCGTCTTATACACGATCTTGCTCTCGTAGAGTTCGTCCGTAATGGGGGCGAATATCTCCGCCGGAAGTTCCACACGGACGCCGATGTCCACGCGGTTTGACAAAGTGGGGATATTCAGTTCGCCGCAGACTTTTTCCATCCATTTGCTGCCGCTTCTTCCGACGGAAATAATACACTTTCTGCCAAAATAGGTAGTATTGTCCGTCACCGCCTCATACCCGCCGTCCTGAAGCTTAATGCCTCGCACCGGCGTCATAAACTGAAACTCCACCCGGTCTTTGAGTTCATCGTACAAATTGCCCAACACTTCAAAATTGATATCCGTTCCCAGATGGCGCACCGAAGCGTCCAGCAGATGCAGATTATTTTGCAGGCAGAGTCTTTTAAACTGAGTATTAGTGGTGGAGTACAGTTTTGTCTTATGGCCGCCGTAATGCACGTTGATCCCATCCACATATTCCATCAGTTCCGTGGCCTTCTGCTTGCCGATATATTCGTGCAGGGTTCCGCCGAATTCATTTGTGATATTGTATTTTCCGTCTGAAAAAGCGCCGGCGCCCCCGAATCCGTTCATGATAGCGCAGGTTTTGCAGCCGATACAGCTTTTTATCTTATCGCCGTCGATGGGGCACTTCCGCTTATCCAACGAATTTCCGGCCTCCAGTACGAGGATTTTCCACTCCGGTTTTTTCTGCAGCAGCTCATAGGCGGAAAAAATGCCGCCCGGTCCCGCTCCTATTATCATCACATCATATTCCTGTCTCATTATGTTCCCTCCATTTATCTTACCTTCAGCCCCAACGGTTTTTCAATTTGCTTTGCAGTCTGTACAGCGTGTTCATCGCATCCACCGGGGTCATATTCATCACATCCGCATCCATCAGCTCTTTGAGTACATCTTCATCCGTCACCGTATCAAAAAATGACATCTGCTGGAGATCCACCTCGTCTAGCGCCTTCACCTTTTTGTCGTCGGTTTTTGTGTCCACCGCAATATTCTGTACCTTCTCGGTGATATCATTCTCAGCGAGCTGTTCCGCGATCTCCTTTGCACGGTCAATGACCATATCCGGCACACCGGCCAACTTTGCCACCTGAATGCCGTAGCTTTTGTCCGCGCCCCCCTTGATGATCTTGCGCAGGAAAACAATATCGTCACCTCTTTCCTTCACCGCGATACAGTAATTGTTGACATTGCTTATCTTCCCCTCCAACTCCGTCAGCTCGTGGTAGTGGGTGGCAAATAACGTCTTTGCCCCCAGCAGCTTTCGATTGCTGATATGCTCGATCACCGCCCAGGCGATGGAGAGTCCGTCGAAAGTGGAAGTTCCTCTTCCGATCTCGTCCAAGATCAGCAGGCTGTTTTTCGTGGCGTTTCGCAAAATATTTGCCACTTCGTTCATCTCCACCATAAAGGTGCTCTGTCCGCTGGCCAGATCGTCGGAAGCGCCGACTCTTGTAAAGATTCTGTCAACAAGACCAATCTTTGCAGACTTTGCCGGAACAAAACTTCCAAGCTGTGCCATCAGGACGATCAGGGCGCTCTGCCTCATATAGGTAGATTTTCCGGCCATATTGGGGCCGGTGATCACCGCGATCAGATGGCCGGCGTTGTCCAGATAAGTGTCATTTGTGACAAACATGTCATTTCCCATCACCTGTTCCACCACAGGATGGCGGCCGTCCTTAATGTGGATCAACCCCTTTTCATTGATCTCCGGCCGTACATAGCGGCAGCGCTCCGCAACCAGAGAAAGAGAGGCAAAAACGTCCAGTCTCGCCACAGCTTTCGCTGTCTTCTGGATGCGCTCGATCTCCTCCCCGATCTTATCCCGGATTTTGCAAAACAGATCATACTCGAGCGTTGCGAGCTTGTCCTCCGCATTCAGGATCGTGTCCTCTAACTCTTTCAGTCTGGGCGTCGTATAGCGTTCCGCGTTTGCTAAGGTCTGCTTTCTCACATAATCTTCGGGCACCATGTCCTTAAAGGAATTGGTCACCTCGAAATAATAGCCGAACACTTTGTTGTATTTGATCCGCAGATTCTTGATGCCGGTCCGGTTCCTGTCTTCTTCCTCCAGCGCCGCCAGCCAGTTTTTCCCCTCGGTTTTTGCCCTCCGCAGGGAATCTACCGTATCGTCAAATCCATCCTTGATGATGCCGCCTTCTCTGATTAAAAGCGGCGGATCCTCCTCGATAGCCGCACCGATCAGGCCGCATAGATCCTGCAGCGGATCGATCTCCTCCCTGATCTGCAATAAAAGTTCCTTTTGAAAGGCAGACAATACCGTTTTGATCGGTTTCATCATTTCCAGAGAATTTCGAAAAGCGATCAGATCTCTGGGATTGGCAGACTGATAACTGATCTTGCCGAGAAGTCTCTCCAGATCATAGACCGGATTCAGGTACTCTCTGATCTCATCCCTGCTGATAGCATCCTCCGACAACTCCTCCACCGCATCCAGCCTTTGTTCGATCTGTTCTTTATTGATCAGTGGCTGCTCGATATAGCTGCGCAGTGTTCTCGCCCCCATCGCCGTCTTTGTCTTATCTAACACCCACAGGAGCGATCCTCTTTTGTGTTTTTCCCGCAGCGTCTCCGTCAGTTCCAGATTTCTCCTTGTGGCGGAATCAAGCAGCATATATCTGCTTGTCAGATAGGGGTAAATATGGGTGATATTGCTCATGGAAGATTTCTGCGTCTCGTACAGATAGCGGAGCAGAGCTCCGGCGGCCAGAATCCCTAACGGAAAGTCTTCGATCCCGAGTCCCGTCAATCCTGCCACTTTAAAATGCTTTTTCAACAGTTTTTTGGCGCCGTCCTCATCGAAATAATGGGCTTCCAGAGCGTTCACCGCGATCCGCATGCGGTGTCTCATATCTTCGATGTCCATGCCGGACACTAAAAAAGCATCGTTGCAGATAATCTCGGAGGGCGCATATTTACTGATCTCATCGGACAGTTTATGAATGTCCTCAAGCTCCGTCAGATAGTAATCCCCTGTGGAGATATCCGCCACGGAAAGGCCGATCTTCCCGGGAAAATAGGCCACGCTCATGAGGAAATTGTTGCGGGATTCCTCCAGAGACTGGATATTTAAGTTTGTGCCCGGCGTGACGACCCTCATCACTTCCCGTTTTACCATACCCTTAGCCAGTTTCGGATCTTCCACCTGTTCGCAGATCGCAACTTTGTATCCCTTTTCGATCAGTCTGTTTAAATAGGTGTCCACCGCATGATAGGGCACGCCGCACATCGGCGCCCGCTCCGTTAGGCCGCAGCTTTTCCCTGTCAGCGTGATTTCTAACTCCCTCGAAACGGTCAGCGCATCCTCAAAAAACATTTCATAAAAATCGCCCAGCCTGTAAAACAAAATACAGCCCGGGTATTGTTCTTTTGTTTGCAGATAATGCTGCATCATCGGTGTCAGTTCCGATAATTCTTTTTCTGTCAGTTCTTTAGCGTTTTCAGCCATGACGCCTCCTGTTTCAGGCTTTTTTACCGATATAATAAAATCCCTCGCACCGATCCAACGTCACATCCACGATCTGTCCGATCAAAGACGCATCCCCCGGAAAGTGCACTACGGTATTGTTGGATAATCTTCCTGTCAAAAACGCGCTGTCCTGTTCGTTTGTTTCCTCCACGAGTACGGGCATCGTCAGCCCCTCAAAGCGCCTTACGCGCTCTCTCGCCGTCTCCTGCACGCAGGCAAGTATTTTATCAAAATTTTCCCGCACCAACGCCTGCGGCGCCTGCTCCATAGCCGCCGCAGGCGTGCCTGTCCGTTTGGAGTAGACAAAAGTGAAAGCGTTGTCAAACCGTACTTTTTTTATCACGTCGATGGTATCTTCCGCGTCCTTTTCCGTCTCACCCGGAAAACCGACGATAATATCCGTGGTTATAGAAATATCCGGTATCTCCCGCCTGATCTTCTCCGCCAGCGCAAGGTAGGATTCCTTCGTGTATCGTCTGTTCATCTTTTCCAAGATTCTGGTGGAACCGGACTGCAGAGGAAGATGGAGATGACGGCATATTTTCTTTGATTCTTTCATCACCTGTATCAATTCGTCCGAGAGATCCTTAGGGTGGGAAGTCATAAAACGGATCCTCTCGATCCCCTCCACTTTTTCCACCTCCCGCAGAAGTTCCGGGAACGACATAAATCCCTCGCCCTGTTTCTTTCCGTAGGAATTGACGTTCTGTCCAAGCAGCATGACTTCCTTTACACCGTCCGCCGCCAGATTCCTTACTTCCCGCACAATTTCCTCCGGCGCTCTGGAACGCTCCCTGCCCCGCACATAGGGCACGATACAGTAACTGCAGAAATTATTGCATCCAAACATGATATTGACGCCGGATTTGAAGGAAAACTTGCGTTCCACAGGCAAATCTTCTACGATCTTATCCGTGTCTTCCCAGATGTCCACGATCATGCCCGTTTCCGTATAACAGCGGTACAAAAGTTCCGCAAATTTGTACAGATTATGAGTGCCGAAGATCAGATCCACAAAACCGTAACTTTTTTGGAGTTTCCTGATCACCAGATCCTCCTGCATCATACAGCCGCACAGAGCTACTTTCATCCCCGGATTTTTCTTTTTGTAACCGTTAAGCGCACCAAGTCTTCCGAAAACCCGTTGGTTTGCATTGTCCCGCACAGTGCAGGTATTGTAGATCACAAAATCTGCATCCTCCGAGGCTGTCTCCTCAAAACCGATGCTTCTCAGGATTCCGGCGAGTTTTTCCGAATCTCTGGCGTTCATCTGGCAGCCGAAACATACCGAACACGCATATAGCGGACGTCCGGCCTCCTCTGACTTTCTCCGGATGATTTCTCTGCATTTTCCGATAAAATAGTACTGCCTTTCCGGTTCCTTTGCCGGCGGCGGAAGCGTCAGATCCTGCTTGTCTACCATCACTTCTATATCTTCCATGTAACCCATGATTGAATCCTCTTTCTCACAATGCATTCTGGGTCATTATAACACAAATAACAGCGGAAAGCGACTGTTTTTTTGATGCCCTTCCCAGCCATTATACACAGACCGGATTTTTATATTTGACATGAAATTGCGGATACTTTACAATGTGGATATATATTATATACAAAGGATAAACACCGCCATGTATCATGTCATCGTCAATCCGGCCTCCTGTTCCGGCAAAGGATTCAACATATGGAAAAACAAGATCGAACCTGCACTGCTTAAAGAGCGGGTTCCTTTTCGGTCCTATCTGTCAGAAAAACCGGGAGATGTGATCAGGATAGCAAAAGAAATTTCCGCAAATGCTGCAGGCGATACCTCACTTTCGGTTATTGTGCTGGGCGGAGACGGAACCGTCAATGAAACCCTGCAGGGAATCGCGGAGCCGATGAAGCTGATCCTCGGTTATATTCCCACAGGTTCGAGCAACGATCTCGCCAGAGATTTAAAGATTCCCAAAGATCCTATAGAGGCGCTGCATCTAATCTTGCATGCGAAAGTTCCGGTGTCTATGGACCTCGGAACCATCACATATTCCGACGGTGAAAAACGTCGTTTTCTCGTAAGCTGCGGTATCGGTTATGATGCGGCTGTCTGTGAGGAAGCGCTTCACTCCCCCTTCAAAAAGACTTTAAATAAGTTAGGACTCGGGAAGCTGATCTACTTGAGCGTCGCTCTGAAACAGCTTTTGACGGCAAAGGCCGTTTCCGGCAGACTCACTCCGGATCACGGAGAGAACATATCTATCGGCAATATGCTTTTTACCTGCTGTATGCTGCACCGCTTTGAGGGCGGAGGCTTTATGTTTGCACCGAATGCGGATCCCCACGACGGCATTTTAAACCTGTGCGCCGTCGGAGATATCTCCAAGTCTTTGATCCTGTTCGCACTGCCCACTGCCTTTTACGGAAAACATTATCGTTTTCGCGGCATCACGCCCTATCAGGGCAGACATATCGTGATAGAGACAGACAAGCCGCTCTGGGTGCATACGGACGGAGAAGTTACAAGAAAAGAAAACCGCCTTGAAATTTCCTGTGAGAAGGATGCTTTTTCCATGTTTCTCTAAACCGCCCGTTCAGCAAAATGCCCCAATTTGATCAGTTTTTCATAGACCGGGATCATATCGGGTTCCGTCACCTTTTGAGCGATCTCTGTGGTTTTTATCCAACCAACCTGACTGTTTTCGTCTTCCTTGATGCGCAATGTTTCTTCCTCAGCCGCCTCAAACAGATAGCTGAAGTTCAGATGGAGATGGGAACTGACATATTTTCCACGTTTCACATGTCCCCACACCGGCAGTACATCCACCGCCGCCATAGGGCCGTCTTCCGGCTTGAGGCACAATACCTCTAAATTTCGGATACCGGTCTCCTCTTTGGCTTCTTTTTTTGCCACATAAAGCATGTCGGCATCTCCGTCCGCATGTCCCCCTGTCCATGACCACGAACGGTAAATATTGTGATAGATCATCAACACTTTGTCACGGTCTTTGTTGAATATCATGGATGCCGCCGTTATGTGGGCAAAAAGATTCTTTCTTGTAAGTATGGTGTCGGGAAACGTCTCTATATAGGATAAGATCATCTGCTTGTCCGCGGCTTCCTGTTCATTTTTCGGGCGGTACGCCTTCAATTCCTCTGTGTAATCCATATCCGTTTCCTCCTCTTTCCCGATATATCCTGTCAGATAATTCCGAAACTCACGGATTCTGTCGTTTGGCCGTGCAAAATTTGAAATCCAACGCAGGCACGTTTTCACTGCGGTTCGACCGCAGCGGACACATAAGGCACCAAAATACGATGCCTAAGTGCCGACGGTCTCACAGCGCCTGCTTATGGATTCGTAAATTTTGCACGGTAAATACAGCAGAAAACTGAATTTCGCAATTATCTGGATACATCCTGTTTTATAAATCATATCATATCATTTCCTTTGAAGAAAGCAAATTGATATCATTAAAATACCCGATCATGATACAAACAGTACGGAAGATGCGAATCGGTTGCTTAATTACAGAAAATCCGCTATAATAAAGTGACTTTGACAATTCGAAAATTTTCCTCATCACGGGAAAGGACAGCGGCTCTTTTATGTCCGCTGTGACCGGTACGGCAACAATATGAAAAGCAACCTATTCAACGGAAACGAAACACATAAAACTATCATAATAGGATTTTTACTGATCGCCGCAGGGATCTTGTTCTTTTTATTCTGGGCAGACAAAAAAGAAGTCTGGTTCTGCGATGAGATCTACAGTTACGAGTCGGCCAACGGCTTCGAGCAGGAATGGCCCATGAACAATCCGGATCAATGGATGAGCGGAGACGATGTGGACGCTTTTTTTGCGGCCGACGCAGATACGCTTTCCTTCCGCGATATCACGGTGCGGCTCTACAACGACCATGTGCCGCTCTATTTCTGGCTGTTCCGGGTGGTGAGTTTTTTCTTTTTTAAAGGCAGCGGCACCATATGGATCGGCCTCTCCATAAACCTTGCGTTTTATCTGGTCTTCCTTATTCTCGGATACCTGCTGTTTTGCCGGTTGACAAAAAGCCCTTTCCTAGCGGGCACAGCCATGTTTTTGACCTGTGTAGTCAATCGCCTGCTGCTGGAACAGACCATGATCCTGCGTATGTATATGATGCTTTTGTTGGCGGAGGGTCTGCTCTTGCTCGGGGGATTTTGGATTTTACGTGAAATCTCAAAAGACAGGCTTTCGCCCGGCGCCTTTTTCTATCTTTTTGGGGTCAGCGTGGCAGGCTTTCTCACCCACTACGATTTTTGGATATTTTATGCGGCGCAGGCTTTCATGTTTTGCCTGTGGCTTCTGATTCTGGCATTTCGCCAAAAAGGAAAAAGATTTCGGACTGCAGCCGCCTTTCGTGCTGCAGCGGTATGGTGCGTGACCTTTGTGCTGTCGCTCCTTGCGACCATATGGCTGTTTCCCTACTGCCGCTGGAACTTAAACAGAGGCAAAGGACAGATGGCGCTGACCTCTCTTTTTGATTTTTCCGGGGAAAAGATCCGACAGATTGCAGACGGCTACGAGCATTTGTCTCTGTCCATATTCGGTTCTGCCCTTCCTGCAGCGCTCGGACTTCTGCTAATTTTCGGCTGTATTATCGGCGGTGGGATCTTTCTCTTTCAGAAAAAAGAATACCGTCGACTGACAGCGCTTGTTCTCACCGTTTTAACCGCACAGGTATACCAGTTCATCGTGTGCTTTACCATACCGGCCGGTTTTGAGGAACGTTATCTCTGGGGCTCCTATACAATCATGATGCTCTGCATGGCCTTCGGCGCGATCCTGTTGCTGCAGGCTCTCTTCTCCCGGATCGAAGGCGGCAGGACACGCCGCATCACACAGTGGATAACCGGCTTTATTTTATCCGCCTGTATGCTGGCCATCCAGATTTCGGTCATTGAAGGCGGAAAAGGTATCCCGTATCTGTTTTATGAGGAAAAAGATATGGATCTGCTGGAGGAAAACAGAAATATCCCTTGGATCGTATACGGCGGCGCTGCAGATGTCTATTCCTGCTACGACTGGCGGATTCCGGAACGGATCTGTTTTCTCTCGCCGGATCAAACCGGACAGGAGAATACCGCCCTGCAGGAACTTCAAAGCGACACTTTTGTGCTGTATGTCTATGAGGAACATTTATCCGACGCGCTTGCGTTTTTTGAGCAGGCGTCCGGTCAAAAACAGGAAGCGGAATATCTGACGCGGAGCACGAACTATTCGGTATATTTGGTGAAACGATCAGCCTTATGAGAAATTGCACCGGTCCGGCCGAAAAGAGTATCTCTATCGGTCAGAGGGTGATCCTGTGCAGATTCGATCTTCCCTTTTTCCCCGTCAGTTCTACGATCCCAAGATCACGCAGGATCAACAGGCAGGTCTGGGCGGTATTTCTCGAAATATGAGCGCATTTTGCCAAATCCAGAGAAGTAAATTCTTCCGGCAGGTTGTCGGGTAAAAAAGAAAGATAATCGTCTTTTTGATCGAGACGCACGATATCCCGGAGACTGCCGGGCAGACGGTCGTAGCGCGCCGCCCCTCTCTTTTTATCAGCGCTCCAACCGTTTAACAGTTTATATTCCTCCATATCCATCAAAAAAACATGGACGGAAAAATTCGGATCTGACAGATACGGCCTGATCGCATAAAGTTCCCGGAACACGTCGTAAGCGTTCCCCTTTTTCGGCGAACGTCTTCCCCCCGTAATCTTTCCTGTCTCCTGATCCAGCCAGTATATTTTCTTTTCCACAGCAACCGGATAAATAACGGTGACATGATACTCAGGCAAAAAAGCGGACAGTTTCCCGCGAAGCCTGTGAAAGGCTCTTGTCTGAACCTCCCAGATATGATCCTCTATAGCGATATCGGCGATATAGCGCCCTCTTTTTTGTTCCTGAAAATCATGATCATAACAGTAAAAGTCTTTGATCACTTCGTGGATCGTCTTTTCCTGCAGTGTACCGAAGCCGTTTTTCTCCTTTTCTCTGGACAATAACAGGTCTGCAACCTCACTGAAATAGCGGCGGTTTTCCTCCATATCAGCAAGGGGATATCTCTTTTCTTCCTCCACTGTCTCAGCCTCCTGTATTTTATTGATGACCAAATCGGTCAACTGTTTATCCGCGCAAGCAAACTATTCTATTCTCTGATCTGTCCGTTGCCATAGATCTGATACTTATAGCTTGTCAGCTCCTTAAGCCCCATAGGCCCTCTGGCATGAAGCATCTGGGTGCTGATACCGATCTCCGCCCCGAATCCGAACTCAAACCCGTCGGTAAATCTGGTGGAAGCGTTCACATACACGCAGGCGGCATCCACTTCCCGCAGGAATTGTTCCGCATGCTCCTTATTTTCCGTGATGATCGCCTCGGAATGGCCTGTGTTATATCGGTTGATATGGGCGATCGCCTCCTCTATGCTTCCCGCTGTTTTCACGGAAAGGATATAATCCAGATACTCCTTTCCGTAATCCTCCTCCGTGGCGGGGATGCTCTCTGACAAAATCCCGCACACCTGTTCATCCCCTCTGATCTCCACCTGTTTTTCCCGTAGTTTTTCTCCAAGCTTCGGCAGCACTGCATCCTTGATATCCTTATGCACTACCAGCGATTCGCAGGCGTTGCAGACGCCGATCCGCTGGGTCTTTGCGTTAAAGATGATGTTTACCGCCATATCGGGATCCGCCTCGTCATCCACATAAATATGGCAGTTTCCGGTTCCTGTCTCAATAACCGGAATAGTACTGTTCTCCACCACGCTTCGAATCAATCCGGCCCCTCCTCTGGGGATCAGCAGATTCACATACTTATGCATCTTCATAAACTCCGCCGCGGTCTCCCTGCTCGTGTCTTCTATCATGGACAATACATCCGCTGATATCCCGTTTTTGCCCAACACATCCCGCAATATTTCCACGATCTTCTGATTGGAATAAAAAGCGTCGCTGCCCCCCTTCAGGATCACCGCATTTCCGGTCTTGAAACAAAGTCCGAAAGCATCCGCCGTCACATTAGGGCGCGCCTCGTAGATAATGCCGATCACACCGATGGGGACGCGGCATTTTTCGATCCTAAGACCGTTTGGTCTGTCAAACCGCTCCATTACCTCCCCCACCGGATCGGGAAGCGCCGCGATCTGCCTAAGCCCTTCCGCCATCGCCTCGATCCTTTGAGCGGTCAGCCTCAGTCTGTCCTGCAAGCCCTGAGGCATTCCCTTCTCTGCGGCCCGCTCCATATCCAGTCCGTTGGCATTCAAAATATCTTCTCTGCGTGTAACCAGTGCCAGAGCGCACTGCTCCAACACCCGATTCTTTTTTTCAGTGGGTAAAACCTGTATTTCATATTTTACCGCCGCCGCATTCTTACAGAGTGTTTCCAAATTTATCATATTCTCTCTCCTATCGATTACCTGTCGCGCAAATCATACCATCTTCTGTGATCAAATAATCAACCTTTTGATCAAATACCTCTGTCGGAATCTCTCCGACGATCTGCATCCTATAGGCCAGCCCTATTTTTGCAAGTTCTGATTCAAAACAGATAGAATTTTTATTCCATTTCGCAATCCATCTGTCATAAAAACCGCCTCCGTAGCCGATTCGGTTTCCCTCTTTATCAAAAACCGCCCCGGGGAGCAGCATCCTTATCCGAGCTCTTTCTATCCTGATCTCCTCTTCCCTTTTTGCAAGCCACACTGAAAAGGTACGCTCCGGCAAATCATCCGGTTCCGGGATCCCCTGATACCCTTCTTTTAACTCCTCCCATGCGGTGATTTGATAAAATTCCATTTTTGGCCGCTTACTCTGTGTATTTAAAACCTTAGGCACAAAGACAGTCTTTCCATCGTCTAAACACCGGCGGATAAATTCCTTTGTGGAAACTTCGCTTTTGTAATTCGCATAGCACAAATAAACGTCGCAGGGATCTTCCGCATCATATTTTATCAGATGTTCTAAAATCCGACTATCCCACAGCCTTCTTTGTTCCGATGAAAAGGCATTTCGTTCCTTTAATATCTGCGCTCTGAGCAACCTTTTTTCTTTCTCTTCGATTTCCTGTTTATCCCGCAAGCAAATGATTCCTTTCCTGTGATAACTAAGCCGCAAGTTCTGCCATTTGAACCGAAAAACTATCGGTGCATTCTCTCCACAAACAACGGCAGATCAAATTTTTGATCCTTTCCGGATGTGCGGAATAATGTCCCGATCTGCAGTCCGGCCACCAGTCTGTGAATCACTTTGATATCCTTACTGTTGGCGATCAACATATCGATCCCGGATTTTGTCGCGATCTTCGCCGCCAACAGCTTCGTATTCATTCCTCCCGTACCGCAGTTGCTGCCGGTGGAGGCCTTTCCCATCTGCATGGTTTCCTGATCCAGATTGTCCACCTCTTCCACAAACTTCGCATCCGGATTTGTACGCGGATCGTCGGTGTAGAGTCCGTCGATGTCGGAGAGCAGGATCAGCAGATCCGCATCGATCAACGCCGCTACGATAGCCGAAAGAGTGTCATTGTCCCCGATCTCGATCTCGTAAGTTGCCACCGTATCATTTTCATTTACGATCGGCACAACGCCCATCTCCAGCAATTCCCTGAATGTATTTTGGGCATTAAACCTGTTTAAATTGTCTACGATCGTATTTTTTGTCATAAGAATCTGGGCAGTCATCTGGTTGTACTCTGCAAAGATCTTCTGGTAGATCATCATCAGCCGCGCCTGCCCCACCGCCGCGCAGGCCTGTTTTACCGCGATGGCATGATCTTCATCCTCATCGTCGATCTGCGTGATATGCACCGCCTTTTTTCCTACGGAAATTGCGCCGGAAGTTACAAGCACCACATCTTTTCCCATATTCCTCAGATTGCAGATCTCCCGCACAAGAACGTCAAGTTTCGTATAGTCCAGATCTCCGGTCTCCGGATGCTGCAAAGAGGAGGAACCGATTTTGATGACGATCCGTTTTTTGTCCCGTAAAAATGCTCTTTTGTTTTCCATGTCTGTGTCTTGCCTTTCTATCTGTTATATTTCTAAAAGTCTTTCTGCGGCACGGCCGTGTATCCTCCGCCCTCCTGCCAAAGGATCTGCAGCGGTTCCAGATCGTATGCCGTAATTTCGTATCCGTCTTCCCCCGGCGCAGCCGTAAAATTTGCCACACCGCCCTTTACGCAGGATTTTTCCGATTGTGCGCTGACAAAATTTCCAATGGAATAATAGACTAACATCTTGTGCCCGTCTTCCCGTTTAACCTCTTCGCAGGGCTGCAGCGCATGGGGATGGCATCCGACTACCACATCCGCCTTGGACTTCTTAAAAACTTCCGTCCACCTTTGCTGAAACTCATCGATCTCCGTACTGTTTTCGGTTCCCCAGTGGACAAACAGGACCACAAGATCCGCCTCATCCGCAGCTTTTTCAATATCCCCAAGAATCTGCGCCTCATCCTCCAGAAGATGCACTATGTATCCTTCCGGAACAGGATTCCCGTTCAGTCCGTAAGTATAATTAAACAGGGCAAACTTCGCTCCCTTTCTGCAGATGATCTCATAGGGCTTTTTCTCCTTCTCCTCCGGCATCCGGATTCCCAAACACATGAGGTCATGCGCGTCAAAAAACTCTTTCGTGGTGCGGATCCCCTTTTCTCCTCTGTCAAGGACGTGATTGTTGGCGCACAAAACAACATCAAAACCGGCATTTACAATGGCGTCCCCGATCTGGACCGGTGTTCCGAATCTCGGAAAATCCCCGTATTCTCTCGGGTCTTCCACAAGAGGCGTCTCCTGATTTATGACAGAAATGTCACTCTCCTCGATCAGCCCTTTGACATGTTCATATAAAAAATCAAAATTTCCGCCGTTGTTCAATCCGTAAGTATAAATCGGGGCATGTATTATATTATCGCCAAATACGGAAAAGGAAACAGACTTGTCCTCTTTTACAAATCCCCAAGATCCCCACTGCCAGCAGTTTACAAAATCCTCGGGATCTGTCAACAGAAGCCACTTTTCTCCGCTCTTATTTCCGCCCCCCGTCATATGAGCCACATCCTGCCCGATATAAGAGGACATCCATTTCGGCCTGATTTCGCGCCCTTCATATTCGTAGACAAAAAGGTGCTGAGACCAGCCCGCTTCGTCTTTTTCCACCCAGAACGGCCTGTGTTTTCCGTAACGTCCCCTTTTCCAACACAGCAGGATCAGTTCGTCCTTCCTATCCCTGTCAATATCCAGAGACAAGATCTGCTGCACCTGAATATTTGCCGGAGAGTTCCAGATCTCATCGCCCTCATACGTTACATGGACAGTCCTGTCTGTCAAAGAGAGCTCGTAACTGCCCGATCCGTCCGGAATCTGCTGTTCCTCCCAAAGGATCCATCCGGGCAGCAAAGCCCCTGTATCCCACAACATATAGAATAGAGCGCCTGATGCCGCCAGTGCCGTTATCACAGCGAAAATCCTTCGGATGTGTCTCCTACTCCTCATGTCAATACCGGTAACTTTGGGTCCACTCCGGTTGTTTCACCGGCAATTCTGCCCCGAAGTCCCGCCAATTTCCGTTTTCATCAGCCTGATAGCCCATCATATAGCGCCATTTGGAATCCGTCAGCCGGTCATTCATATCCCAAGGGAACTGGTAGAATGTGTAAACGCTGCCGGCGGCCAGCTTCACGCTCCCGTCCACCTGCACCACAACGTAGATTCTGGAAGGATTTCCGGTTGCTATCTCCAATACGCTGCCGTTAGGGTCTGTTGCGATATCCGTCACAACAGCGGCGGGAAGTTCCTGTGCGCCCTCAATTCCTGCATCATTTTTTACCGCTTCCGTCCAGAAATGTTCCAAATTTCCGCCGTAGCATCTGATAAATTCATATTCCTCTTCGGTCAGCGTTTCGTTTTGCAGCTCTTTCTCCGAAATGACGAGAAGCTTTTCCGCCATTTCCGCCAACTTAAACAAATTCTCCTTATCGCTGTCCTTCAACATGCCGTACTTTTCAAGCCCCTCGGCCGTCTGCGATGCAAGAGCGTTAAATCTTGCATAGACAAGGGGTTCCGGCTCCACATATCCTCTGTCGTCCGGCTCTTCCTCCATGCCGCCGCCCATCTCGGCCATCACCTGTTTTGTATAGAGCACTGTATCGTGTTTCAGTTCCGTGAAACTTCCGGCAAAACATTCGAGATTCTTCTTTGTCCACTCGTCATTTTGCATGAAAACCGGATATCCGGCTCCCTTTTCCTGCAAAAGCGGCCGCAGCGTGTTTAACCAGCCCGCGTACAGACTTGCGTTCCACAACGCCTTATTTTCTCCCGACAGGCCGTTTCTCAGCTTTTCCATATTTTCAGAATAGCCGCCGTAGGCCGTATCGCCCTGTTTTTCCAAAATTTCCAGAGCCTTTTCAGAGCCGAGCGCCGCAGGCACATCCAGTACATCCGGCAGCATGCGTCTGTTTCCGGAGGCGTCCTCCGAGACATTCTGATAGATCAGGTTCTGCATGATCGTCGCATCCACCGTGAAGCGTTGTCCCATAAAGCGGAACCCCTTGATCACATTGCTCTCCCCGTTCGCGATCGGGATCGAATTGATCTGCGGCGGGTCAAGCTTTTCCGTCAGCGTCCGAAACTCGCGGAATGCTTCGGCATTATCAACCAAATCCTCGGGCGAAACGTTCTCGCCGTAAGCCTCTCTGACAAGAGGCCCGTACTCGCAGACGCCGGCATCGTCGCTTGCTCCCGCGAAGAAAGAAGTCACCGCATAGATGCCCTCCCACAAAGCGTAACTTTCCGCATCTTCGGTCAGCGCCATTGTGATAAGCAGGGCGCTTTTATCCAATTCTTCCTTTTCCTGCTTAAAATGGATTCGGCCATACCACATCATCGCTTTGAAATAATTTTGCAGTTCTTCCTCTTCCTCATAATAACCTCTCGGAATATACTGCGTGTAATCTTCCTCTTCCCCGGTGACAGCAGAAATCGTGATGCCCACCGCGCCGTTTATGTTCTCCAGTTCGGCTAAAATCATATTTTCCGCGTAATCGTAAGCAGGCGTCTCCGCTCCGAGTAGCCTTGCGCCCACCGAAAAAAACGCTACATTGCGGGCTGCTGCGTCCTCCCATTCACTGCCTTTCAGAACTTCATACTGCGCTGCGCTGTTTTGCGCCATCTTTACGCTCAGCCCAGCCAGATCATCGGCCAGATCCTCCCGCTCGATATGTTTCATCAGGTAGCTGAAATACAAATGATAGGTGTGCATCAGGGAATCCACGGTCACAAAATTTGGGATCAGGGAATAACGGTTCTCCTCATATGTCATGTAAAACTCACTCCCCGCACTGCCAAGTACCGCAAAACCGTTTTGGGCCAGTTTTGCTTTCAGGTCATCCTCCATATAAAACTGCCAGAGATTTTCCACATTGATCAGATCCGATGCTATTTGATAGGGCGCTGCCGCAGGTGCAGCCATTCCTATTTCGGTCTCATCCATCATATTGAGTATAGTGGGCCTTACGATTTCCGTCCTTGCAGAAGAATCACCGGCAATTTCTTCCGCCCCCTCTTCCTTCTCTTCCTCCTCTTCCGTAAAAAACAGCTCGGAGTCATTGTCTTTTTGAAACAGTTCCGTCAAACCGCAGCCGCTCAGCATACAAGCCGCCAGAATCACAGCGAGAATCCTTTTCCAAACTTTTTGATTTATTTGTTTTTTCATTCCGTATCCTCCAATACATCAAAAGCCGTCCCTTTTGCCCAAGGACTGCCGATATCGCAGCATCCAAGATGATAAGATTTTTCTGCAGTGCCGGAAGCGGTCTCCTCCGATACATCCAACTTCATGCGTCTCTCCCCGGCTTCACAGAAACCGTCCAAAATTTCCAGTAAATTGTCGACATCCCTTTCAGATACAGACTCCATAATATCCCCTCTCTCATTCTTCCCGGACTACAGGCAAATGCAAAATTCATTCTCCTTACTTTTTGGTGTGCCAAATTTCCCCATCCATAAGCAGGCGCTGTGAGACCGCCGGCACTTAGGCACCGTATTTTGGTGCCTTATGTGTCCGCTGCGGTCAAACCGCAGTGAAAACGTGCCTGCGTTGGATGATAAATTTTGCACACCCAACTGTCGGATGATAATTTTGCACACTCAACTCTATGTCTATTTATTCTATTCTCCCAAAAGACATTTGTCAATTTTGAGTTTATTATTCGCCTTTCCCTCTCCCCGATTTTCCTTGACGTTATTTTCACCGTATTTTAAAATAAAAAAGCAAAAATATGATGGAAAGACAGGTGACCAACATGCTCCGCATCAGTCAGATCGTATGTCCTATAGACCATACCGAAGCTAACCTCTTTGCCGCCCTGTGCGAAAAACTAAAATGCCGGGAATCGGATATTTTGTCGTGGAAAATTGCAAGACAGTCCATAGACGCCAGAAAAAAGCCGAACCTTTTCTACAGTTACACGCTCTTGGCGAAGTGCAAAGAGGAGGAAAAACTCTTAAAGCGCTTGCGCAAAGACACCAATATCGTAAAAGATTCCTCTGTCTCTTTCCATTTTCAGATTACCGGAACGAAAATCCTTAAACACCGCCCCGTGATCATCGGAACCGGTCCGGCGGGGCTGTTCTGCGGGCTGGAACTTGCAAGGGCCGGTTTTTGTCCGGTGCTGTTTGAACGGGGAAAAGATGTGGAATCCAGATACGCCGATGTGGAAGCGTTCTGGAGGGGCAGACCCCTCAGGGAAGATTCCAACGTCCAGTTCGGGGAAGGCGGCGCGGGCACTTTCTCAGACGGGAAGTTAAATACCCTTGTAAAAGATAAGTATGGCCGTAATCTGCATGTGTTGGAAACCTTTGTAAAATTTGGCGCAAAAAAAAGCATTTTATATGAAAATAAACCTCATCTCGGCACGGATGCCTTACAGGATATTGTAAAAAATATCCGTAGAGAGATCATCTCCCTCGGCGGAGAAGTGCACTTTGAGAGCCGGATGACGGATATCCGTGTCTCCGAACCGGAAAAAACTTCAGCCGGCGGCGAAAGGAGCCGTCAAATCACCGCTCTGCAAATCAATGGCGAAAGCTGGGTGGAAACAGATGTGCTCGTCCTTGCCATCGGACACAGCGCAAGGGACACATTTTTCATGCTGCATGAAAAAGAGCTGGACATGGCGGCCAAACCCTTCGCAGTGGGATTCCGGGTGCAGCATCCCCAGACATTTATCAACAATTCCCAGTACGGCACATGGGATGCGCCGCCCATTTTGGGCGCTGCCCCCTATAAGCTTACCGCAAGGGCCAAAGACGATCGGGGCGTTTATTCCTTCTGTATGTGCCCCGGCGGTTATGTGGTAAACGCCTCATCCGAAAAGGGACATCTGGCCGTAAACGGCATGAGTTACAGCGACAGAGACGGAGACTGCGCCAACAGCGCCATCATCGTCTCGATATCCCCGGAGGATTACGGCTCTTCCGATTCTCCGCTGTCAGGCATCGCTTTTCAGCGCGAACTGGAAAAAAGAGCGTTTGAGGCTGCAGAGGGAGAAATCCCGATTCAAAAGTACAAAGATTATCAAAAAGAACTGTGCAGACAGGGGCTTTTAAAAGAGACCTCTTATTCCGATGCCCTCTCCCCCTTTGCCCCTGCTTTAAAGGGATCCTTCAAGGAGACGGATCTCACCGGGATTCTGCCTCCTGTCCTGAATAAGGCGTTTGTGGAAGGAATGAATGGGTTAGATCACAAAATACGCGGTTTTTCATCCGGTGAAGTATGGCTCTGCGGCATTGAGAGCAGAACCTCCTCTCCGATCCGCATCAACAGGAATGAACTCCTGCAGGGAAATATCGTTGGGATCTATCCCTGCGGAGAAGGCGCCGGATATGCCGGAGGCATCACCTCCGCCGCTATGGACGGCATAAAAGTTGCTCAGGAGATCGGGGCTTTGTATCACCCCTGATCTTTATTGCTTGAGGTTTCAGATATTCTGCGCATTGCAGCTCTTCCTGCCAGTGCGCCGGAGGCCCATGCGAAATGCAGATTATAGCCGCCGCATTGGCCGTCCACGTTTAATACTTCTCCGCAGGCAAAAAGGCCGGAGATCTTCTTGCTTTCCAGTCTTTCCGTAAACTGGGACAGAGAAAGTCCCCCGCGGCAGACCTGCGCCTGTTTCATATCTGACACAGATGTCACTTTCGTGGTGAAGTGCATGGCCCGCTTCATAACGGAGGCGACCATGATCGCCGCTCTTGTTTCTGCTGACAGATAGCCTGTTTGCTGTTTTTTGGGCGGGACATCTTCACAGGGAATCCGCATATTTCCCCGCAGGCCCTCCGCCTGTAAGCAGACCTGAAGTATTTTCTTATGCAGTACGCCGAGGAAAAACTCTTCCAGTGTACGTCCGGGCAGCAGCATAAGCCTGTCTTTCACCCAAGTTTCCAGTCTCTCTTCTGCAAACCCCGGCAAAAAATCGATCTCCGCGATCACCTGCTTTTTTTCTGCGAGATTTTCCGCAATATCACCGGAAAGCTGAAACACCGCGATGCCGGAAATCCCCTCTTTTGTCAACTGCAGCTCACCGGATTCTTTTTTCAGAAATTCCCAGCTATTTTTGTCAGCCGTTCTCCGTTCGGACTTTTCCCCGTTATGCCCGGATTTTTTTTTCGTATAAACAGAAATATCCGCCTGTGCCCGCACCCCTGCAAGCTGTCTGTAATAATGTTCTTCCCTGCAGACACACTTCGTCAAGGCCGGATAAAGAGGCGTACTATGTAATCCAAAGGATTTTGCGATCCGCAGCGGATCCTCTTCCTTGTCCTGCAAAAATGCGCCCGCCTTGGAACCGGTAGCCAAAATCACACTGGCCGCGTATATTTCATATGTCTTTTTCTCTTCTTTAAAGAAGACGACAAAACCATCCCCGGCCTTTTCTACCTGTTCCACCCGAATACCGCAGAGTGTTTCACATCCCAGTTCCGCAAGCCGCAGACGCAGTACGTCGAGCACGGTGGAAGCAGTTTCTGTCATAGGGTAAAAATAACCGTTTTTCTCTTTGGCAGGCATCCCCAGCCTGTCAAAAAAACGCAGCGCAGCCTCCGTCGGGAACGCTGTCAATATGGAGTCAAGAACCGCAGGATTATCTGTGTGATAGTTATTGATCCCCACATTTTCATGGGTAAAATTGCACTTTCCGTTTCCGGTTGCCAGAATTTTTTTCCCCACCCGGTCATTCCGCTCAAGAAGGAGCACTTTTCCCCGCTCCCCTTTATATATATGTTCCTCTGCCTCCAAAAGTGCCGCCACAGCAGCAGCCATTCCGGCAGCTCCGCCTCCGATAACAATTACCTGATATGCTGTTTTTGTCATAGTATCGTTATATATCCTTCATCCACTTAAAATCATTAATCGATGCTTATAAAGAGAGCAGGTATTCCAACAGTTCGTCTGCATTATGTACGATCTTTAACGGTTTTGCCGCTTCAAGTTCCTCCATGCTCCCATAGCCATAGGCCACAGCCACACAGGGGATGTGAGCCTCCTTTGCCCCAAAGATATCGTGCTCCTTATCGCCGACCATGAGGACGTTCTCTCTGTCATCGCTTTTGTCAAGCCGACGCAGCACCTCTTCTATCACATCCGACTTTCTGCTCCGTCCCCCATCTTTTAAGGAACCTACGGCCTCATCAAAATACTCTTTTAATGAAAAATGTTCTAACACCCGATCCACTGCCTCTTCACTTTTAGAAGACGCAACAGCCAACAGAAATCCTTTTTCCTTCAATTTTTTCAGCATTTCAGGAATACCCGGATAGGGCCTGTTTTCAAATATACCGGTCACGGAATATCTCTCTTTATAATAGACGACGGCCTGCTCAGCCTCCTCCCTGCTCATACCGGCGTATGCCATGAACTGCTCCGTCAGCGGCGGGCCCACAAATACAAGAAGCTTTTGTCTGTCAGGTTCCGGTTTTCCCATTTTTTCCAACGCGTATTGTACGGACTTCGTAATCCCCTCTCCCGACTCCGTCAACGTGCCGTCCAAATCAAATAAAATCACTTTTTTCATGTAAAACCTCATCCATTCTTTTCACTAACTGGAGTATGACTCCAAAAAATCATAGAGATCTTCCTCCGTATTTACGATCCGTCTCTGTACCAACAGCTCCTGCAGCACCTCAGAGGGCAGATCCTGTGCCAAAATATCTGTTTTCATATAAACGGTCTTGCCGTCTCCGTTATAGACTACCACTTTATTATCCTGAATGGCCAGATAATAAAACTCTGCCTCTTCCTCTTTTTTTTCCTGATAAAATTTGCACAACTCCACTCTGCTGCCGGAAAAGCTTCTGATCTCCGATCCCTGAAAGCCTTTTTGCAGTTCCTGCAAAGAGGGAGATCTGTCAAAGTTTTCAATCTGTTTTTCAAACTTTTCCCGATCCATCCCCATATAGTAGGTTGGAACAGGAATTTCTTCCGAGGATTCCGAACGGTCTTCCAGATTGACTTCGATGACGACAAAAGAAGTATCCGCGCTGATAATATTTTCATCCTCCACTGATACCTGTATCTTTTCCTGTCGGTCAGCCGGCGTCGAAACAGTTTTACCTTTCTTTGCCTGCTCTCCCGGATAAAAAAAATCATGCCCCTCATATCCCAAAAAACAGCCTATCACAAATAATCCGAGGGCTATAACAAACAGGCTGATACCTCTTACAACTTTCATCTTACTCTCCGCTCCCGTAAACATGAGTTTGTATTCAGTATCAGTCATTTTGTTTTATTTTATACCATATCCGCCCGAAAACAGGCGCAGATAACGTTCGATATTTATCTCCTGATCAGTCCGTTTAACCATAAAAACAGCCCGCCCGCCGGCATCTCTTCAGCTTCCTCGTCCCTGACGATCCGAAGCAGTGTAATTGCCGCCAGATACAATAGAAATCCCGGGACCATGGAAACCGCAATGGCGGCTGCCGCTGGAAGCTTTTCTCCGGTCAACTGGTAGATTAAAAGAATGATCAGCGCCCCTGAGAACGAAAGTATCATCGCCATCACCAGTTTTTTTATCTGAGCCCCCGAGAACCGCAGGCGTCCTGCAAATTTTAAAAAGAATAAAACAATAAATAAAACCGCCTGTAGGATCACCCCAAACAAAATGCCGGCCACCCCCAGTGCAAATGTCTTAAATGCAAATACTGCAAAAACAGTCTGCGCCGCAAAACTGACCAGCACAGTCAAATACAGATAAACCGTCTCATTCCAAAGTTCCATCAGCTTGTACGCCGTCATCTCAAATAAAAGAAGTACCGCTGCTATCGCCATATAGCTCAAAATGTCGGTTCCCTCTTTGGCGGCACTTTTCGTCAGGCATTTTAAAATCGGTTCCGCCATCACGGAAACGGCCAGACAGACCGGAAGCGCTAACGTCGTCACACTGAGAAACATGGCAAATACCTTTTCCCGAAATTGACCGTAAGCCTCGTTTTTCCAATGCCCGGCAAGCTGTCTGTAATTCCTGTTATTTAAAATGGCAGATGACAAAAGTAAGAAGGCGGCGATGGGAAGAACCTCACCGAACAGATAGCCTCCCGTCTTGATCCACGCATCTGAAACCCCGTCCCGCATACAAAGGCGGACGTACAAAATATAGTTGACCGGCAGCGGCGCAAAGAGCATAGCGTAACGAATGCCCTGTATGATACCGAGACTGAGCATCACCTGAAAACCGTGGAAGGCAGATTCCTGATAGCGCGCATTATCCCTGCGGCGCATAGAATGAAATTCCCGCCGCAGCATCAGACAGAATACCAAAAGAAGGATCAGCCCCGTCAAATAGCCCACAAACAGACCAATCAGCGCTCCGAAGGCGCTGTAGACGCTGGCCACAGCCTCATTATGTTTTAAGTCCGCAACCTTACCGCCGTATTCCCCCAAAAGCTTCATGCCCGCGACACTGCACACAAAACACGTCACTTGTCTCACCAGATAGAATATCTTTACCGGTCCGTGACAATTCATCCCCCGCAGATAACCGCTCACCACCTCCGACACACCATATACAGGAATGAGCGCGGCCACAGGAATCAGACAAAGGCCGATGTGAATGTCCCGAATAAAAAAACTGCCCAGCCGGTTGCTGCCAAGAACGAGAAACACACAAAATAAAATCCCCGTTACAACTGCATAAAACAAAGCCCCTCTGAAAAATTTCAAGCTGCTCTTATGCTGTCCTCTGGCATTTCTCCCCCGAATATACCGCACCACCATATTGGAAAGCCAAAGAGAGTGAAAAGACACCAAAAAGACAAATATAACAAGGGAAATGCCCATATACCCGGCCACCTGAATCCCCGACATAGCTGAGAGAACCAAAAGGTTCACCATGCCGAGAAGCAACATTTTATATTGAAACAACTCTGTCGCCGAAGCGCTGTTCTTCCTCATATATAACCTCTATCCTCTTGTAATCTGCAGCATTTGCAGGACGTTTTCCTGCTTCTCTTCCATAACTGCCGCTTCTTCTTTCGTCATATGGTCATACCCGGCCAAATGAAACATACTGTGGGCAACCAGAAAGGCAAATTCCCGCTTTTCACTGTGTCCGTAAGTTTTTGCCTGTTCCCGCAGTCTGTCCGTGCTGATGATGATATCTCCCAATAACAGTTCTCCGGTATCCGGATCAAAGCAGTCCGCTGTCTCCTCCTCGGCACCGCTGAAATCCGCCGGTGTTTCGTAGTCGATATTCGGAAAGGAAAGGACATCCGTTGGAGCGTCCGTCTCCCGGAAATCCCGATTGAACTGTCTGATCCCCTCATTATCCGTCAAAAGAATATTGACCGCCGCTTCATAAGGGCACCTTTCTGCCTCCAACACTTTTTCTGCCACCAGCGCTGCTGTCTTTTCCGGATCAAAATCAAACTGCGTCTTCGTCTCGTTTTCCAGATAAACCGTCATTTTATCCCTCTTTTCATAAATACTTCATAGTACATCTGCTCTTCCGTCAGCCTTTTTTCCACATAGCGTAAGTTAGACAATGTCATATCTGTCTCCGCCAACGCCTCTATGCTGAATTGTTTTTCAAACATCCCGCGAATCAGCTTTCCGTAATCTGCTTTTTCTTCTGCATGGTGCTTGTTGAGGCTCTGTATTTCCCGAATCACCGTGTAACATATAACCACAATGACGGCTTCCTTTTTCCGCAGGGCGCTCCTGTCCCCTTCCACTTCGGATAAGAGTGCTCTCACCGGCTCGGGAAACGGAGTGCCCTCCAATTCCACTGAAGGCAGATGACCGTAATAGGCGGCGCACTTTGCACTGCGGACGTCAAGTCCCAGATCGGAAGCGATGCGCTCCACCAGATAGGCCGTATGGATCGCACAGTAATAGTCGTCCGGTCTCTGCTCTCTTGCCCTCGTCATCACGATATATTCCGGATTGTTTAATTGTGCATACAAATTGTCCGTTTTCTTTGCCACTTTATTGATATAATATTGCAAAAAGATACAGATCAAAATACCGTTCATTACCGTGTTGGCCAAAGGTACGAGGGCGTCTTCCAAAACCAGTTTTCTGTTCTGAATAAGCAATTCCGCGGCAAAAATCAACAAAAGCTGGCTTCCCAGAGAAAGTCCCAGAGGAATGGCTGTGAAAAATTCCTCTTTCTGATGCGCGAACAGCACAATACCGATCATACCGCTGAGCAGATACACTAAAAATGTGGACACAGACACCTGTTCGCATAAAACCGTTGTCAGCACAAGTAAGCCCGTACCGCCGCAGGCTCCGGTCACACTGTCAGATACGCGGGCAAGCCCCACGAAAAAAAACAAGAACATCCAGCCTGTCGCCGGCAGAAAAGTGAAAACAAGGGCACACAAAATGCCGCACAGATAGATTGTCAGAAATCTGTTCGGATAATCGCCGTCATCGTAGAAAAAGCTTCCGGACAACCGGCCCGCCTGAAAGGAAAAAACGGTTGCAACCGCTGTGGACGTACACAGCACAATGTTCCTCACCGTACCATATAAATCCGCCTCCGTGAGCAGACTGCCCGCAAAAGCCGCGGCCGCAATGGCTGTCGGGAGAAACAACATACAGAGGATATTTCTGCCAAATACCCCCCTTGTTTCCTGACTTTTAACGACGGCGGTATTCTCTTTTATCTTTTTCTTTCCCTGCTTGTCCTGCTCTTTTCTTTTCTTCTCTCGCTTCATAAGTTTCATATGCCTTTACAATTTTTTGTACTAAGGGGTGGCGCACAACGTCTCTGCTGGTCAGTTCGCAGAATGCGATATCCTCGATCCCCTTCAAAACCCGCTCTGCAATATCCAGTCCGGACTTTGTATCCGGCGCCAGATCTTTCTGGGAGGAATCCCCTGTGATGATGACCTTTGATCCGAACCCTATTCTGGTTAAAAACATTTTCATCTGAGCAGGAGTTGTATTCTGAGCTTCATCTAAAATAATATAGGCATTGTCCAGCGTCCTGCCCCTCATATAGGCTAAGGGCGCCACTTCAATCAGCCCTTTTTCCATATTTTTCTGAAAAGACTCCGCCCCCATGATCTGATATAAGGCATCGTAAAGCGGCCGCAGATAGGGATCCACCTTACTCTGTAAATCTCCCGGTAAAAATCCCAGTTTTTCTCCGGCTTCTATAGCAGGCCTCGTCAGGATGATCCGTCCCACTTCTTCATGCTTGAAAGCTGTAATCGCCATCGCCATTGCCAGATAGGTCTTGCCTGTTCCGGCAGGCCCCAGTCCGAACACGATCATATTCCGTCTGACAGCGTCCACATACTCTTTTTGTCCGATCGTCTTTGGTTTGATCGGTTTTCCGTTGACTGCATGACAGATGACATCGTCGTCTATCTCAGCCAGTATTCCCTCCTTCGCCCCCGGCTCTAACGTCATGGCGTAATCCACATTCTGCTGTGCGATCTCTGCGCCTTTTCTCGAAAGCGACAACAACTGGCGCATCACATTCTCCACACGCCGCACCTGCTCCATGTCGCCTTTGATATGGACGCTTCCGTCTCTGTTGTAAATACTGACACCATACTCTTTTTCCATGCTTTTAATAAACTTATCCTGCATGCCGAAGAGTTCCTGCTGCTGTTTTGCAGGTATTTCCATTTCCGTTATAAAATCATTCATCCACAGTATCCGGCGATTCCGGAAGAATCTCCGATTCCTTTCTCTCATAAAACGGTCCCTGTACTTTTAAAACTCCTCTCAAAGTAACAGTATCCGCATTCTTTATTATTTTAACATTTTTCCCCTCGATTTGTATAGCCTTTTCCTGCAAAGTTGCCATATATTCTTTGAGTTTTCCTGTAAGCTCTTCCGTATATTCCTCTTTTTCCTTTTCTTTTCGGACTTTTCTGATCTCTCTGATCTCCATCTCTCCCATCTCGAACAGAAATCCGAGACTTTCTCCGGCACGGATATATGCGTGAGGATGTGCCCGATATTCCTCGTAGGGTATTGAAAACAGATGCCATATTCTGTAGCGCTCCCCAAATCTGCAAAAAGTATATTTTTTGCAATTTCCGGTTTCGGTTTCTACGGTTTTGACAAGCGGTACCTCAAAAGCTGTGGTAATATCCCCCGACAATATGACTTCTCCGTCAGCATGAACATTTACCCGCTCTCTGACATTGCCTTCATTGTCGAATATCTCCACACTGCCCCATATCAGCACATCCCCCACCTGTACCTCATCCCCGGCCTGAACCATCGGCGTTCCTGTTCTGGTCACAATAGAAACAACCCGCCCAGCCTTGTTGGCGCAGATATCCATGCCTCTTTCTTCCTCCAGAAACCCCTCTTTATGCGTTTTTTCATCATCTGCGCTCTCCTTTGGTATGGGCTTGTCATTCTCCTTTATATTGACCGTAAGGCTGTTCCCCTCCAGATAAACGCTGACCCAGGTAATGGAAGGAAAAGTCCTTCTCATCTCTTTTTCCAACAGTTCCGTATCCACCTTTTTCAGAAGAATTCCTTTTTTTATCTCATGTTCCTCCAAAAAGGCCTGAATGTCCTCCTGGTTTATCGTCTGATTCCCCTGTATATGGATGTTCCACAGCAAAAGCTGGGACAACAAAAACAGGACGGTAACCACCACGAGAAACGCAGGAAAAAACCATCGTTTCTTTACGCCGGACATAAGAAAGGGCAGTCCGTTTCTTTTCAGAATGACTACCCTTGTGGACGTTTTTCGGACAATATCTCTCATCTCAAAAAAGCTTTTCAGACTGATGCACATCGTGTAGGACTCCCCGTCTTTCCTGATGTCCCACAACATCATATGCCTGATACCGCAGAGATTGATAAATCGCGAAGCGCCGTCTCCGCTTACCCGAATCCAGAGATAACCTCTGAAAAAATAAAATAATTTCAGCATAAAAACTGCATCTCCTCAATGATTCCTGTGATCCGCATCTCCTCGATCGTATAAAATGCGATGTGGAGCTTTTTCCCGCAAAAAGCAACTCTGCCGTTTTTCAACTGTAAAAAGATGCGTTCCGGCGTATATTCAATGATCCCTTTGTAATTTTCGATCCAAGCCTCCTCATTTCCGGTCAGGGATATGAGGGAGTCTCCTTTCGTGATATCTTTCGGTAGTTTTAATGATTCCGCAAAGGGTGCGATAATTGATTTTTTTCTCATGGTGTATTATATGAGAAACAGGAAACAGGTATGCTACAGATTTTCATAGACAGATCACCTCCAGATCCTCCGGCACATAGATCTTTCCTTTGAAATACTTTTCTGCCTCTTTCGTGTATAGCTTTTTTCTCTTCTCCATATGGTCGTCTTCCGTGTGATACAAAATCAGGTTTTTAACCCCGAGATCCTGTGCCAAAACCGCTGCATCCTTCGCCGTGCTGTGGTGTTTCTCATAGGGATTATAGCGGTCTGCGTCCGAGGAGAGACAGAACGCCTCACTCATCAGATAATCGCACCCTTTCACATATTCAAGACTGCAGGCCGAGTAGGGTTCATCCCCCAGACAGGTAAGACGAACCCCGTCTCCAAAGGTCATCATAAACCCGAATTGCCTCTCTTTCTCCGAGCCGATATCGAAGGCCTGAAATTCCGCATCAAGTAGCCTTATGTTTTCTTTATCTTCCATCACTCGAAAAAATATTCTGTCGTCAAAAAAACAGGTAAACTTATCCCAGAGCGTCAGATCACAGATCGTCCGCAGGGTGCGGATCACCTTTTCATTGCCGTATGCTGTGAACTCTCCCTCATATTTTCCGCTTTTCATCCATGCTGCAATCTGCCGCACGATCCAAACACCGCCTAAAATATGATCCGTGTGGGAGTGGGTAATGTACATCTGATGTACTTTTTTCAGTTTAAGCCCCGCTTTATCTAATTGGGTAAAGATGCCGTTTCCGCCCCCCGCGTCCACAAGCAGGTATTCTCCGGCATTTTCCACCATAAAGCAGGTATTGTAACAGTTTTTCACCATGGCATTTCCTGTACCCAGGATCGTGATTTTTCGATTTTTCATAAATGAAATCCTTTGTATTGTATTTTGGGTTTTGTTTTCAGAAATACAGTCGCCGCCTGTTTGGGACAGGCGTTTACACATCGATAGCAAAGCGTGCAGTTGTCCTTTTGAATAACTTGATCGTCTGCAATTTCAAGGTTGTTCATCGGGCATATTTTAACGCATAGGCCGCATTTTATGCAAGAATCATCCGCCCGAAAGGAATGCCTTGCCTTCTCTTCCAGTTTAGGATAAAAAATATTCTGTGATTTGCCTAAAAGACAAGAAAAAGCATTCCATCCCCGCTTCTTTATTACTCCGTTTTCAATATCTCTGCAAACTTTGTCCAGACGTTTTACCGCTTTCTCAGGCTTAGATGCCGCTTCTTTCCCATTCATCGGAAAAAGGAAGAAATTGCAGATATTATTCGGCATTTTAAAATGTTCCGCATAGAGAATACGCTCCTCGCAACCCGGTATCAGCCTTGCGAAAGCTCTTGCTCCATCACCTGAAAATACCATCTGCGTGCAGAAAATAATCAGTTTTTTCTTTTTCAAATCATCCAGATACAACTCTGCGAACTCACGCATGATTCGAGGGACGCAAAAGCCATATATAGGATAGACTACCGCTACGGTGTCAGACTTGTCAAACAATTCTCTATAGTCTATTTTTTCTTCGATGCTGTGACATTCTGCATGCATTTTTTCAGCAAACTGCTCCGCTATAAACTTTGAGTTTCCGGTTCCCGAAAAATAAAGCACTATCATTTTCATTTTTTACGTATAATCCAATCATGTTAGGAAGTGATTGGATTTTCCTTTCTCCCAGGTTCTTCTGGGTAATTCAATCTCTATCTGATATATTTATTTTGGCACTGTGGATCTGTATCTATTTTATTACGGCTTTGACTGTTCCGAGATGACTCAGACCACA
>CAJTNC010000016.1 GCA_910577955.1 uncultured Lachnospiraceae bacterium | reverse complement strand
CAGGGGTGTCCCTTCGGCCAGCTTGGGTACTTCTCCAAGTATAGCAGAATCTCTACTATTTATATATTACAATAAAATTTCTTTGGAGTTATCTCCAGCGGAGAGGATGGGATTCGAACCCATGCGCCCTTTCGGACAAACGGTTTTCAAGACCGCCTCGTTATGACCACTTCGATACCTCTCCAAAGTATGCCATTCCACACCTGTGCAATGTATAAAATGTTTCCAACACTGTAAAAATCTGAAAGATACTTCTGCAGTGCAAGAAACATTCTAGCAAAAACCTATTAACCTGTCAACATGTTTTGCAAATTTTTTTATTGAAAATCAAACGTTGTGCTACAACCATATCCTCCGGCGTCGTCACCTTGATATTTTCATAAGAGCCTTCCACCAGTTTTACCTTATAATTCGTAAAATATTCCACTACCATCGCGTCGTCCGTAATATGAACTCCGCTCTGCTTTAATTGCTCTGCGCTTCTTTCTAACGCCGCATAGGCTTCCGTAATAAGCCCAGTCTCAAAAACCTGAGGCGTATGCATGTTCCAGACAAAGTTTCTGTCCGGCGTCTCCTTGACAAAACCATTCTCGTCCGCTATCTTTACCGTATCTTTGCTGTGCACAGCGCTGACGCAGGCACCGTACTTCTGCACCGCCTCATAAGTGTCGCGCAAAATCCTTTCTGTCAAAAAAGGTCTTGCCCCGTCGTGCACAAACACATAGCCGTCCCTATTGGGTACCGCCATATTCCCCGAAGCAATAAGGCGCATAGCTAATGCCACGGAAAGGTAGCGCTCGCTTCCGCCGGCAATCACGCTTTCCACTTTATGAAACTGATATTTTTTTACAATTTCTTCCGCCACCCACTCAAGATCTTCCGCTCCTGTCACCAGAATACAGTCGTCTATGACATCGGACGCTTCCACTGCTGCCAGTGCATAACAGATCAGCGGTTTCCCGTCAAGTTCCATAAACTGTTTTGCTCTGGCGCTCTTCATCCTGCTGCCGGTTCCTGCCGCCAGTATGACCGCCGTGCATCTTTTTTTTTCCATCGTTTCACTCACCAAGCCGCAGGTTCGGTACCGCATTTAAGTCGCTGCCGTCCCGCGCGCCCTTTTTGTACTCATAATAGCCCGCCGTACCGATCATCGCCGCATTGTCCGTGCAAAAAACCGGCGAGGGATGATAAAAAGTCACTTTCTCTTTCTCACAAGCTTCCTCAAAGGCTGTCCGCAGAGAAGAATTGGAAGCCACCCCACCCGCAATAGCAAACTTTGTAAAGCCGTATTCTTTAACTGCCGCCATAGAATGTTCCACCAGCACATCCACCACAGCCTTTTGAAAAGAGGCTGCAACATCCGCCTGATCGATCTCCTCTCCCTTCATCTGACAGCTGTTGAGATAATTGAGCACCGCTGATTTTAAGCCGCTGAAGCTGAAATCATAGACAGACTCCACTACTTTCGCCCGGGGGAAATGAATCGCCTCCGGATTTCCCTGTTTTGATACTTTATCGATCTTCGGTCCGCCGGGATACCCCAATCCGATGGCTCTCGCCACTTTGTCAAAGGCTTCACCGGCCGCATCGTCTCTTGTCCGCCCGATCACCTCATATTCCCCGTAATCTTTCACTACCACCAAATGGGAGTGGCCGCCGGATGCCACCAGACAGACAAACGGCGGTTCAAGCTCTTTATTTTCTATATAATTGGCGTTTATATGCCCTTCAATATGGTGTACGCCAATCAGCGGTATTCCCGCAGCAAAACTTAACGCTTTGGCAAAGGAGACACCGATCAGCAGCGGTCCTACAAGCCCGGGTCCGTAAGTCACAGCGATCGCCGTCATATCCGTCAGTTTTTTCCCCGCCTGATCAAGCGCGGCCTGCACCACCTGATTGATCTTCTCAATATGCTTCCTCGAAGCGATTTCCGGCACTACGCCCCCATAGATCGTGTGCAGATCGATCTGAGAGTAAATGACATTGGACAAAACTTCCCTGCCTTCTCTCACCACTGCCGCCGCCGTTTCATCACAGGAACTCTCTATTGCCAGAATCAGTATTTCCTTTTCTTCCATCTTTTTTGTCCCATTCACTGTGCCGTCTCATCTTCCTCCGGAGTCCACCCTAGAATCTTCCACCGTCCGCTGTCATCCTTTCGCAGCACATAAACTTCTTTTATCGTCATCAGACTCGTCTTCTGCCGCATCGTGTAGATACATCTGATCTGCGCACACTCTCTCCCATTATAAGTGTAGTAATCCACCGCTGTGCTGGACGACAGAGCCACATGAGACAACACCGTATCCGCCGCCGCAAAGCCCGCTATCTCCGCCTTCAGATTCTCGATATACAAATCCTTCTCCTGGTAATTCGCCAGTTCCGCATCGTACAGCTCTATGGCTTTCTCAGCCAGCTTCTCCAACTCCTCTTCCGTATAATCTTCACTGTAATAGCAGCTCATGATTTCATTGTAATATTTTATCACTTCCCTCACTGTCGGCGGATAGTCGGTCTCCAGATTTTTAAGCAGCACATCCTGCACCGCCGTCGTCTCCTTCTCCGGCGTCTGCCTCTCCACCTTATTGACAAGATAGTAATATAGCGCAAACACTGTGATCAACATGACCGCCAGCACTGCCGCTGTTTTCGGACCTCTTCTCATCCCCGATCCCCTTTCCGGTACAACCTGTAATCACTTTATTATTCCTCATCATCAAACCTAAGTTCCATACTCTTTCCATCCTTCCCGGCACAAGCCCTTGGGAATATTTTACGCACTTCATCCATAAAAGGCTCAGGTCTTGTCAAAGAGGGACTGTAATGTGTCAGCCATAGCTGTCCGACCTGCGCTTTCCTTGCAAGCACCGCTGCCTCCTGAAAAGTCATATGCTTGTGTTCTCTGGCCTTTTCCTGCTTATCCGCTTCGCCGTACATTCCCTCGCAGATAAACAGATCTGAACCGGCAGCATTGGAAACAATACTTTCCGTCGGCCTCGTATCCGTGCAGTAAGTCAGCTTCAGACCTTTTCTGGCCGGTCCAAGCACCATCTCCGGCGTCAGAATCCCCTTCTCCGTCTCGATGCGCTCGCCTTTCTGCAGCCTGTTCCAATATTTCATCTCGATGCCCAGTTCCTTCGCCTTTTCCACTTGAAACTTTCCGATCCTGTCAAGAGAAATACTGTACCCATAGCATACCACATTATGGTTGACACGAAAAGCCTGCAGGTCCAGTTCCTCAAACGAAAAACTTTCCTCCGCTTCCGAAAGTTCCCTGCAGCGTATCTCAAAGGGCAGTTCCGGTGCAATCGTTCTGAGCGCTCCCACCACTCTGGTCAATCCTCTTGGCCCTACCAACGTCAGCGGATCTTTCCGTTCCGCATTCCCCATTGTCAAAAGCATCCCCGGCAGTCCGCTGATGTGATCAGCATGATAATGAGTGAAGCAGATCATGTCGATAGGATTCGGGCTCCACCCCTTCTCTTTCAGGGCAATCTGTGTCCCCTCCCCGCAATCTATTAAAATACTGTGACCGTTATAGCGCACCATCAGCGAAGTGAGCCACCTGTAGGGAAGCGGCATCATCCCGCCTGTCCCCAGCAAACAAACATCTATCATTTATCCGTTCCTTCCTCCTCGCGCTTCCACAAAATCAGCGCGTCTTCTCTGGGCTTTTGGTAGAAATTTTTCCTCCGCCCCTCACAGACAAACCCCAATTTTTCATAGAGTCTGACTGCCGCCTCATTGGAGGCCCGCACCTCCAGCGTGAACGCTGTGATACCACGTTTTCTCCCCTGTGCGAGCAGTTCCGACAACATGCGTTCAGCGATCCCCCGCCTGCGAAATCCTTCCTGTACTGCCACGTTGCTGATATCCCCTTCTCCGAGAATATCAAGAAGTCCGCATACCCCCGCAAGAGCGCCTTCTTTTTCCTCCGCCACAAGATATAGGGCATTCTCATTCGCTAACGTGTCCTGATAGGCCTGCTGTGACCAAGGTTCAGAAAAACACTCCCGCTCAAGAGCCGCTGCCCGACATACGTCCTGCCCTGTCATGCTCCGGATGTTGATCTCTTCCTCCATATTCTCATTCCGCCTTCTTTGTCCTGTCGGCTTCGCTCTGCTGCTTTCTCTCCCTCTCAGCCTGAGAGAGCCTCAGATACTCCGGCGCATACTCTGCCGCCGTCTGTATCTTCCCTTTTCTGTAGTACAATGCGGCAAGAGCCGCCACTGCTGCGGCCCGCTGCCTGTTCATATGAGCGGGTGCAAAGCCGTAAGGCACCGTCACTTGATCCGCTATCTGTTCTCTGAACACCGGGACTCCATCCCCCAAAAACATAACGCTTCGGCCCAGCTCATTGCAGGCGGCCAGTATTTCTTCCACCGGTACGGCACACTGCTCTTTTATGACGCATATGTCATATTCCTCGCAGATATTTCCCATTCCTTTGCCTCTTACAAACTGATACAGTCCCGTATAGGTCTGATTTCGTCTGGCGTCCATCAGCGGGCAGACCACCTGATCCGTCCCATACAGGTTGTAAGCCAATCCTTCCAGTGTCGGCACAGGAATCACCGGTTTATCTAATGCAAAACCAAATCCTTTCGCTGTGGCGGAGCCGATCCGCAATCCGGTAAAGGAGCCCGGTCCGGAAGTCACCGCGATGGCGTCGACCTCTTTCATATCCAGTTCTATTTTCTCCCTGACATCCTCAAGCATCGGCAAGAGCGTCTGGGAATGCGTCTTCTTTGCATGGATGGAAAACTCCGCTAATGTCAGTCCATCTTCCCACACGGCTACCGAAGCGTTCTGCCCCGAAGTATCGATTGCCAGTATTTTCATGTCACACCTCTCTCACAGTAATCCTACGGTAGTCAAATCCCTTTTCCAAATCTTTTTCCATCAGAATTTCCGTGCGCCTCTCAGGCAAAAGTTCCTCTACCAATTCCGCCCACTCGATAATGCACAATCCTTGCCCGTAAAAAAAATCCTCATAGCCTATCTCATCCATTTCCGAAATATCCCCGATCCGGTACACATCCAGATGATATAAGGGCATCCTGCCGCTTTCATAGACCTGAAGAATCGTAAAAGTAGGGCTGTTTACCGCCTCCTCAATGTCAAGCCCCTTTGCGATTCCCTGCGTCAGCACTGTTTTTCCCACTCCCAGATCTCCGGTCAGCGTAAAAAGCTGCCCGGACGCAGCCGCCCTTCCCAGCTTTTCGCCGATTGCAAAGGTATCCTCCGGTCTATTGCTTTCATAAACTGTCTCTGCCTTCATACGCAATCTCTCCCCAAAGCTTTCACACCGCCTTAATCTTTACTCTGTCCGGAGCTACATAGCGGGAGATCGCCTGCACAAACTCCCCTTTGCGTTCTCCCAGTTCTCTCTTAGGAAATAAAAAAGCGTTTATTTTGGAGGTATACAGCAAAATAGTTTTTCCCGTGGAGGAAGCCTTCGTGATGTCATCCCAAGACACAAGCTGTTTTTCCTCTTCCGCGGATATCTCCAGTCCTTCCTCTGACAGCTTGTAGTGTAAAGGCCTCTTAAATATAGGTGCCTGAGCCTGAGAAGCCGCCTTGATATGCAGTGTCCACGGAAAATATAAAATAATGAAAGCGCCGATGAGCAGGTACAGCGGCGTTCCCGTATTGAAAAATCCCACAAGGAAAAGGCACCCTACAATCGTCCCGAAGAGTCCGGACGGCGACGTATACGCGTGGTGAAGCTGGTAGTCGTATAAATCTTTTTTTGTGATCTGCACGTCGAATTCCATTTCCATATGTTCTTACGTTCCTTTCATCTCTCAGAAACAGACAGCCTGTTCCCTCTTTCATATGAGTAAAAAGCGCCCACATCGCAGGCGCTTTTCACGACTCTTTCTTATTCTGATTATATAACACTTTGCGGCATAGTTTCAACTACTCTTTTTTTCTAATGTCCGCATACCGGTCTTTTCCCTTTTTGTCCGGCCATTCATAGGCTCACCGGCCTTCAACACAGGACTCAATTTTTTGTAGACAAGCAGCGTCGCAACGGAAACCGTCACGCCCTTCAATATATTCAAAGGCGCAACCGCCATGATCGCAAAACTGGAAATATTTGTGATTGCCGGATTGATAGCCGTTCCCATACCGATGATCGCATCTAAAGGCATGCCGTACAATTCAGCAAATTTAGGCAGCAGATACACCGCGTTGAAGGCGGTTCCCACCACCGTCATCACAGTCGTTCCCACAATGCAGCCCACAACCGCATTCTTTCTTGTCTTTTTCAGAAGGTAAATGACAGATGCCGGCAGCAAAAAACTGCAGCCGATGAAAAAGTTGGCCAAATCACCCACAAAAGCAGTAGTTGTCCCTTTCATCAGAAGCTTTAACACTGTTTTGCACAGTTCTATCATCACCCCCGCCACAGGTCCGTAAGCGAACGTACCGATCAAGGCCGGCAGTTCCGAAAAATCCATCTTGTAAAAGGGCGGCGCAAAAGGAACCGGAAAATCAAACAGCATTAAAACCGCTGCGATCGCCGAAAAAACGCCTATCACTGCTATTTTTCTCGTCGAAAGCACACGCTCCGTATCGCCGGACACTTTCTTCGCCCACTTTTCCGCTCCGTATGCCGCCAGAAACAGCGCGCATATCACCGCCAAAAACTCCAGTAGAAATACCACATTTTCTTGAATGCTTTGTAACAATCCGTTCATTTTTTTCTCCTCCATTCTTATGTTGAGGAGTTCTTCTTTCCCGCATTGATTTTCTTTTCCGTGTGTATAAAAAAAGCCCACACATACCAATGCGGGGCATCGCTGCAAAATAATGTCCGGTACGTCTTTTACTCAAGACATCCGACCACCTTTCTTTACAGTTTCTTCTTTCATCCAGACTATACTGTTGGTTTTGGAATTTCACCAAATCCTGCGCTCGCGCTCGCGGACTGTACCGCCAATCGGGAATTTCACCCTGCCCCGAAGAACTTCTCTATACTGTTTACTCTGACAGGATAGCATAAAACGCTGATAAAATCAAGTTTTTATTGTGCTTCCTTCCTCGCTCCTCCCAAAACCGTATAGCCCGCCGCCAAAAATATCCCGATCCAAGTAAGAGCCAAAAATATCTGCCGCTCCCTCGGCACGGCGTGCCTGTCCAGATAGCGCGCTCCCATTAACATCTGTCCGCCTGTCTCCGCGCCGTCCACAAAAGCCTCCCCCAATTCCGGAAGGATCATATCCCCCTCCGTCAGCCACACGAACACGGGAGCTTCCGTTTCCGATGCCTCCACTGTCACAAGATAAGTTTCTCCGTGTTTCAGAACCCACCATGTGATAAGTTCGTGATAATGTCCTCCCCTGCTGTCCGCAAGCCGGAGCGTATTCTGATATTTCAGCCTGTCGCCCTCCCACAGCTTTATCTCATACTGCCCTTTCGTGCTTTCACACTCCAGACCAAAATGAATATCCGCCACGGTATTGAAAGAAGGCACAAATTCTGTTTCCAGCTTCTCTTCCATCTGTACCTGCCTGAAACTTCCCGTGCCGTTCGTAACCGATATATCCTCCTTTGCAAACAGGACGCCGATACATGCTGCCGCCGCAGATACGCCCAAAAGCATAAATACTCCCGCCCGCTCTCTTCCTCCCAGCTTCCCGCTCTCCCTAAAATGCTCCGTGCTCTCAAGCACAAGGGCGAGGAACGCTGCTATGCTCACCCCATAGATCCGGTGCGTAAAAAAATGATGTATGATGGTGTGATTTGACAATACAATGTACCACACTCCGCTGGATATCCCGATCAGAAATAGCGCATACGCTTTACTGCTCTTACACCACTTTTTCCTCAGGCTGCAGAATATCCACCACAAAAGCCAGCAGACAAGAATGACTGCATAAACATTATAGGAATAATGTCTCCAATTTACATAGATCGTGTTCAAACCCGCCGCCAGATTCCCCGTCCTTGTCTCTGTAGTGCCGGAGCAAAAAAATATCTCTTTTACGGCGGTCTCAAAAATGTTTCTTCTCAGCACAAGGGTCGCAATCCCCCACTTCGCCGCCCAGATGCCGGCGTAGCCGAAGATCCAAGCAACTCCCGAGAGCACAACGCCCTTCACCCACTCAAACGCGTTTTTATCCTCCTCCTGCATCAGGATCCACCAGACTAAGGGGAAACCCCATGCAAGCAGAGGGAAGGTCAGCAGATCCAGATAACATGTAAGCATCCCCAGCACGATAAAAAAGTACACATACCTATCTTTTTCCGCAAAATATTTCCTTTTGAACAGCAAAATAAAAGTTCCGCCGTAGGCAGCGTAAAACACCCATGTATACTGCAGTCCCAACGCTGTCGTGCGGGGATTTAAGAGAATATAGGATGTCAAAAGCGCCAGCATATGTCTAATGCCCTTTTCACGCCCGACTAACCAGATAAGAAGAGCCACAAGCAAAAGCTGGCAGGCGCCGTTCAACGTTCTGAGTTCAGAAAAATCAAGAAAGAAAAATAACGGCCGCAAAACTGCCACATAACCGTGCCAATAATGATTATAACTTCCGACAAACTCGCTGTAGGTTTCCATAGCCCTCACCAGCGCGTTCCCCTCCGACTCATCCAGCGCGGTGGACAGCATGATCATATCGGTAAAATTGTCCAACACATCCGGATAGTAAGACTGAAAATGCTGTCCGGAAGATACGATAGAAGTTCTCGGATACCACCCTTCCTCTTCTATGATGCCATAGCTTTTATCCCTGTTTTCAGGATTCACCGGAAGCATATACGCCAAAGTTAAGAGCAATGTCCCTGCCGCAATGCCGGCTGCCAGAACCAGAAAGGCTCTCCCGATATTTTTTCCCCACAACATGACCGTATTCCTTTTATCCTGCAATGCCATTCTCTCAAACCCGCCCATAAATTTTTTCTTTCAGCCAATGGTACATCCCGGAAAACGCCGTGCTCTCTGCCATCATGCTGCGAAGAGGCGAAAGCGTGCACAGCATAATAAAACGATACCGAAGCAGCTCTACCCTTCCCATATAACAGGCTGTGATCTGCCTATGCTCCTGTTTGTCGAGCTTCCTGTTTTTCTTCTCCTCGGAAAAACCTCTGCCCTCATAGGCCGCCACCGGAAAACCTATATGCCGCATTTTAGCTTTTCCCACATAATAACACCATAAAAAATGATCATAGTCGGCCCGGATCTTATACCCCAGATCGTACGGTTTTTCTCTGCACAGCGCCGCACTGTAAAAACAAGACTGATGACAGGGAATGTTGCGATAACAGGTAAATCCTGTGATCTTAGGCGCCGCTGCGATCATGACGCCGTTTTTTTCACCGCAGGTGTCGCCGTAGAACACAATTCTGTCCGTATCTGTCCCCGACATTCTTTCTGCTTCAATCGCCTCCGCCGTCCGCTCCAAAACTTTCTCGTCCGCAAAGACATCTCCGCAGTTCAAAAACAGCAGAAACTCACCCGCCGCATGCGAGACGGCCTGATTCATGGCATCGTAGATCCCCCGATCTTTCTCCATAAAAACTTTTATCTTCTCCGCTCCCGGTGTGACGCCGTTTTCTCTTTGCCACCTCTCCACAGAGCCGTCGGTACTGCCCCCGTCTTTTAAGATCACTTCCATATCCTGACAGCTTTGCCTTAAAATGCTCTCTAACGTCAGCGTCAGCTTTTCGCCCGGATTTAAGCATACTGTAATCACGGAAAATTTCATAATTACATCCTCTTCCTGTTCCACAAAACTTTTGTCCCATATAACGTACAGGCGGCCGACATAAATATCCCTATCCAAGAGAGCGTTATAAAAAGCCGCACCTCATCCGGCACATGATATCTATCCATATAGCGGATCCCCATCATCATCTGCCCTTCTTTCTCCACGCCATCCACTGACACCGTTTCAAATCCCGGAAGAAACATATCCTTCGCTTCTTCCACCCATACCTGTACCGGCGCATCCGTCCCCACAGACTCCACTGTGATACGGTAAGCCCGTCCGCTCTTTAGGTTCCACCAAGGCGAAAACCTCTGGAGATTGCCGGAATTGCAGTCTTTCAGGTACAGTGTATTCCGGGCTTTCAACTTATCGTCTTCCCAAAGTTCCACCTCATACTGTCCCTGTTCGCTCTCGCTTTGGAGTCCCAGATCCATTTCCGCTATGATCGTATCGCAGGGAAATGTCACTTCCATTTCCACCTGCTTAACCATCTGCATCACCTGATAATCCTCTCCGCAGTTTGTGACAGAAGGCCCCTCTTTCGCCCACAGACTACATATATAGGCCAACACCGCAAACGCGCCAAACAAGCCTGCCATCGCCGCCCTGCCCCCGCCTGACAATTTCAGGTTTTCACCGGTCTCTCCTACGCTCTCCAGCGCAAGTGCCATAAATGCCAGTATACTCACGCCAAAGATACGGTAAGTAAAAAGATGATGTATCATGGTATGATTGGACAGCACAACATACCAGACCAGGCTGGATATTCCTATCAAAAAAAACGCATATCGCTTGCTGCTTTTATTCCATTTTTTCTGCAGACTGCGGAAAATCCACCACAAAAGCCACCCCGCAAGAACGACGAAATATACTTTGTATGTGTAGTGTCTCCAGTTCACATAGACAGCATTCCATCGGGCAGTCAGATTATCCGTTCCTGTCTTTGCCGCACCGGAACGAAGAAAGACTTCCTCTATGGCCGTCCCGATAACGTTTCTTCTCAATATGATCGTGGCTGCTGCCCATTTCGCCGCCCACATTCCGGCGTATCCCGCGATCCAGACACATCCCGATTGCACCACAGTTTTTATCCACTCTGACGCGCCCCTTTCCTGTCTTTGCGTTATGATCCACCACAGAAGCGGGATCCCCCAAGTAAGCAGCGGACAGGTCAAAAGATCCAGATAACTTGTAAGCATCCCCTCTATCAGAAAAAAACAAAAAATCCTCTGCTTCTGTTCAAAAAATCCTCTTTTTGACAGCAGCACAAGGGTTCCGCCGTAGGCGATATGAAATGTCCACGAATACTGCAGCCCCATCGATACCGTTCGGGGATTCATCAGAATATAAGAAGTGGCAAGCGCAAGCACATACCCCTTCCCTTTTTCACGTCCGATCAGCCATCCGAGCAGCAGAATAATCAATATCTGACATGCGCTGTTCAGTATCCGTATTTCGGAAAAATCAAAAAAGAAAAGTAACGGGCGCAGAATCGCCACATAACCGTGCCAATAATAGCTGTAACTCCCTGCGTAATCGCTGAAGGACTCCATCGCTCTCACCAGAGGGCGGCCCTCCGAAGTATCCATTGCGATGGTCAGCATGATCTTATCGCTGGAATTGTCCAGCACATCCGGGTAAAACGACAAAAAATAATCATCCGCCGAGGAGACGGTAGATGTTCTGGGGTACCACCCCTCCTCCTCTAAAACCGCATAAGAAACGTCTCTGTTTTCCGTATTTACCGGAACCATATACGCTAACGAAAGCAGCAGTATGCCAAGCACGATTCCAAGCACCAGTATCATGGCATATCTCGCCGTATTTTTCCTGATCAATGCAGTTATGCTTCCTTCGCCTTGCCTGTTTTCCATCTCTTCTCCGTCGATCTGTCCATCTTCTTCTGTGGTCATTCTATCACATATTGCTCGTGAGTTCTATCATTTATGGTCATTCTGCAAAACTTTTTTATTTCCGGCGGAATCATATAAATAATACAAATATGCTGCTTATATTTCATAATGTATAAGCAATTGCGATCTAAGTATGCTATAATAGATACGATCATAATACGATAACACAGAGAGGTTTTGAAATGTCAGAAAAAAAACAAAATACATCCATCCACAAAAAATCTTCCATAGAACCGGAATGGATCGATCTGGAAACGGATATCTCAGAAGAATTCATGGCGGAAGAAGACTGGGAGACGGAAGAAGAAGCAGTTCGTGAATCGGCGCGCGGCCCGAAAAAAGCTGCTCCTCAGGGCCGTTCTCCCAAAAAGGCTCCCCCCAAGAAAAAGAAAAAAGGCGGCATCAACTTTCACGCGATACTTCTTATCCTGATCGCTCTCGTTTTTGGCGTCATCGCGTTTAAACTGATCTTCTGGGACAAGCGTCAGCATCAAAATTCAGAGCTGGAAAACGACACAACGCTTTCTTTTGATACGGAAGCATTAGATTCCATCGTGCCTTTGGATGCCACCAGCGGCGCTAAAAAGGAAAAAGACGACGATCTGCGGATCTTGTTTGTGGGAAACGGCTCTCTCGCGGAAAATAAAGAGTCCGGCACCAACCTTGCAAATATCGTACGGGAAAAGACCGGCGCCACAGTCTACAACTGCGCTATTTCCGATTCCTATATGACCGCACAAAACCCGACTTATAAGAACAGCTATCCCTACGATGCATTCTCTTTCTATTATTTGTGCACACTTTTCACTTTCGGAAATACCGACACTCTGTCTTGGGCCGAGAAAGATCTAGGCGGCCTTCCGGCAGATGTGAAAGAGTCCACCGATCTGCTGCAGTCTATCGACTACAGTGAGCTGGACGTACTGTGTATTTACTATGACGGATCGGATTATCTGGAACAGCGGGTTGTGAAAGATGAGGAGAATGAAAACGATCCTACCACATTTTGCGGCGCCCTCAACGCCGGAATCGATCTGGTCAAAGAACTGCTGCCGGATACCCGCATCATCGTCATGTCCCCGACCTACGCTTACGCGGTGGATAAAAACGGAAACTATTCCTCCTCTTTTGAGCGGAATGTTTTAGAAGAACCCCTCAACTTTTATGTTGGAATGCAGTCGGTGACCTGTATTGAGAATAACGTCTCTTTCGTGGATAATTTTTACGGCAGTATATATGAAGAGATCGCGCCGCAGTATCTGGAAGACCATATTGCATTGAATGAAAAAGGACATGCCCTCCTTGCGGACAGATTCTTAGATGCCCTCAACAAGTTCCACGACTACGATTTCTAGTCGTCCGCGGCGCCTATTCCTCCTCCGGGAAGTCAATACCTAAATAGACTCCATCCTGCAAATAGATGGAATAACCGGCTACCGTTTCCACAAAATGGTAGCCGTTTTTTTCAAAATCTTCCTGTCCCTTTTTTGCCGCGTTTACAATGATATAGTGGCACTCCTGCCGGATCGCCAGCGCCGCGATCTTCTCACAGTCCAACACTTCTTCCTTCAGTGCTTCGTAAAGCTCGTTAGTCTTGCCCCAACGCTCTACCTGTGTGTCCCTGCCGTACGGCATGCAGACAATACCCGTGTACTGTCTGACAAACGGAATCATCTCATCCGGGAAAGCCGCCCGCACTTCCCGCCCCTCTACAACGATCGCATCGCAGACATGGATCACCGACTGAGGCACATGGAAGCGGTTTTCAGCCCTGCTGAAAAAAGGGTTGTCATAAACGTAGTCGCCTGTCAGCACGATCAAACCGCACACAGCCAATACCGCCGCCGTTTTTATCCACTTCTTTGTGCATCCCGCCACAAAACGGATACCGGCATAGGCAATCACTGCCGTCATCGGCACCAGCCATAAGATACGGTAATAGGTCTCCGGATCCAGAAAACGAAAGATCACCGCCGCAAACAGAGGACAGAAAAAAAGCACGAGCACCACCGCCGAAGTATACAGCAGGATGATCCTCTTTGAACGGTCTTTTTCCACACACAACAGATAAAGAAAGGAGAGGACAAATAGTCCTGCGGCCAAGCCGTTTCCAATATAGTTTTTAAACAAAAGAAGTATCTCGTCCCACATAGCCTTCACTTTCCACTTTCTTCTTTTTCTACAGTTTCAGATAAAGCAGCGCATAAGCGATGCCCGGCACACACCCCAAAAATCCCTGCAGCAAAATGAACGGTTTCCGATACAAAAGGAAGATCAAAAATGCCGTCAGCATCACAAACATACTGCACAAAAACCCCGACATCGTGCTGCAAAGACATCCCGCCGTCATGGCCGCCATCAGCCACAGTACGCTCTGCGCACGAGCCTTCCCCCGCACCTTCACTTCCTCCGCCATTTTATAGAGAAGCAGGATAAAGAAAGGCAAAACCACATTTCCTAAAGCTGCTTTCCCCTGTCTGGTCCTCGTCAGCAGAAACGTGGACGCCGGATAAATCGAGTAGTTGCCAAATATCTGCAGCAGTGCCACAAATATCATAAACAGCGGCAAAAGCGTCTCTTTCCGCATTCGCCCTTTCTTTTCTCCGGTACAAAAATCTCCCGAACATAAGCGTCTTCCGATCTCCAAATACAAAACGTAGGTCACCGGGATCAGCACAAGAGGCATCAGCGAGTGAGCCGCCACGGCCGCGTTGACCCGGCATTTTGATGCGATAAATCCCACCCAGACCGGGAACGGCGCCAGCCCGTAGCGCAGATTTAGTGTGCTTCCTTCTCCGGTATAAGGGATACTCGTATAAAGACTTCCTCCCTGAGAAGCCGTCAGCGATATCGGAATGTAAAAGGCATCGTCGCCGTCCGCATAGGCAAGAAGGTAGGCCTGCGCCATCTGAAAAAGCAGGCCTGCGCCGAAAACAGCCCAGAAAAACAGCGGAACTGCCTTTTCTTTGATTTTTCCGAACGCTTCTTTTCCAAAGGAACACCACTCTTTCCAAAGGCCTTCTTTCAGCTGCATCGCAAACAAAAACAGACCTGCAAGAGCAAGCGTCAGGCTGACCGCCTCAAAGACAAACTCCACCAGAGGGAACTCCCCCTCCTTTATGATGACGGGCACCGCGATCAGTTGAAAAAGCGCCCACATCAGCATATAACCAAGGCAAAAGGCATAACCTGCCTCCACGGTATTCTTTCTTCCCACTCTCAATGCAAAGTACCCCATTCCCCAAGGCACAAGCACCATCCAGATGCCAAGCATCAATAATTTTACGATCATTTTGTTTCCTCTTCCACAAGTCCTGCGACAGACGCCAGATACCAGATAAACAGGATTGGCAGCGCCATCTTATAGTCGATGGGAAAATTGCTGCGCGCCGTATACCAAAACGTATATAATACCAACGTAAACAAGATATAATTCTGCCCTGCCGTTCTCCGCTTCAAAATTTGACTCATATGGTCAACCCCTTTGAATGCCCAGAGCAAAAAACTCCCCAAAAGGAGCACAGACAGCTCAAACGTTCCGTACCGGTAGTAATACTTTACAAGAACAGGCGTATGCTCTCTCATCCGTCCGTAATTCCAAGCTGTCAGGGCTGCGCCCTCGCCTTTTAAGTTTCTCTCTATTGTAAAGGGTAACAGAAAATAATCTGCAAAATCTCTGCCCATCTCAGACGCAATCTCTTTTGTTCTATATTTCAGGCAGTTCTTTCCCATCTCCAGACATAAATTTACCGCTTTCCTTTTCCCGTAAGCCTCCTCCAGCGGGAAGTAAAATTCCTCCGCCACAAGTTCCGGCCGTCTGCTGATCTCCACCGCCGTCTCTTCCGACAGCACCTCCTTGATCTCGTCCGTCCAAAAATAATAACTCTTGCCGAAATTCGGCCATACAAACCGGGACAATAACGCCATACTCGGATTATTCTCCCTGTAGATAATGCGCGCCTGCGGAAAAGCGTTGTTCAGCCCCTGATTCGCCGCAAAGATCACACCCGCAGCAAGAACCCCTGCCAACACCAAGCGTACGCTTCCAGTGCCCGAACTCTGCCGCGCTTTGACTCCCTCGCCCACGCCATATTTCCTTCTCAGGAAATAGGCAGCAAGCAGCAAAATCCCCCCGAGCCATATACCGTCCGGACAGACTAAACCGTACAAAATATAGGCGCAAAAAAGCGCAGCCCCACGGCTTCGGGAAAGTCCGTTTTTCATCGTCTCAAAAGCCAGTCCAAACAGCCACAAAAAGGAGGAAAAAGCCGCAGACCATATTAGTCTCGCCGCATGCATCTGCAATAAGAAAGGCACTGTCAGCAGAAAGGCGCAGACATACGCCCGCAGATACTTATTTTTCTGAAATCCCACTTTCCCCAACACATACCATGTGGCGGCCGCCGCAAAGCTAAGCTGAATCAACGAGACTGCCCACATCGGCAAAAAGGGGACGGCATTTTCATAAAATTGCTGCTCCGCTCCCAGGTTGCCCGCAAAATAAGCGCAACCGAAAAGGATCTGTACGCCCATCATGATATACAATATCCATGTTACCGTTCTTCTCATAACTCTTTTCCCGTGGTTTCCCGTATCACATACTGGGGCGCATTATTCAAACTGATGTAGATCCGGCCGATGTATTCCCCGATCAGTCCCAACATCAGCATCATCATGCCGCCGATAAACATGATCGCCGACATGGTAGAACTCCATCCCATAGGCGCGATGGGATTGATGAACTTCTTGATGATCGTATAGATGCCATACAAAAACCCTGCCAGCGCGCAAAGCCCGCCGCAGGCCGTAGCAAAGCGCAGCGGTTTGATGGAAAAAGCCGTAAAGCCATTAAACCACAGCCCGAATAGCTTTCCTAACGTATAGCCGGATGTTCCGATTTCCCGCTCCCTGTGGTTTACTTCCACATTAGCGATCCTTTTGGTGGTGCGCAGCACCAAACCGATCACATAAGGATACGGATTCTGATATTTTATCATCTCTTTAATCACAAACTTCTTTGCCGCAAAATAGCTGGAAATATACAATTCCTTAGGTTTCCCCAGCATAAATCTGGTCATTATATCGTTTACTCTGCTGCCCAAATTGCGAAATACCGAATGCTGCTTATGGCTGTATTTCGCATAGACCACGTCAAAGTCTTCCTCCAGCTTATCGAGCAGCTTTCCCACCTCGTCCGCCGGCGTCTGCCCGTCATCATCCAGACACACTGTAATATCCCCGCCGCAATAATGGAAGCCCGCCATCAGCGCAGCATGCTGCCCAAAATTTCTGGCAAAGTTGATTCCCGTAATATAGTCCTTTTCCTCCGCGAGTCTCCTGATCGTCTCAAAGGTATCGTCCTCCGGATAATCATTCACCAGAATGATTTCATAACTGTATCTGTCCGACAGCTTTGCCATACTGTTTTCAACTTCTTCCACCACTTTCCCGATCGTCATCGCCGAACGGTAACATGGGATTACAAAACTAACCTTTTTCATTCCAGCACCCTTGCCTTTCCTCCGGGTTCACAAGCCCCATCAGAATCACATCCCGGTATACGCCGTCAATGTATACTTCGCCCTTTAAAAAAGCCTCTTTCTCGAATCCGGCCTTTTCATAACTTCTCATAGCCGCTTCGTTTTCGGGAAATACCCGTAGCCTGATCTTGTGCCATTTTTTCTCTGTGAAACCGTACTGACAGGCAAGCCGGCACACTTCCGAACCGATCCCATGCCCCACCGCATCGTCTTCCCCGATAAAAATGCCATACTCCGCATTATGGTGTTCTCTGCTTATGTCCCGAAAATAAACGCTGCCCACAGGCCTGTCCGTCCCCTTTTCACAGATGATGAACTGGATCACTTCGCCGGTGTTTACTCTGTTCTCTACCCACGCGAGATGCCCCTGTCTTGTAAAGGGCTTCCGGTAAATAAAATGATCCCGCACCCGCGGATTGTTCCTCCACTTCACGATCCTGTCCGTATCTTCTATTGTCATCAGACGAAGATATATTTTCTCCCCCTGTATCCGCAATTCTGACATAGTTGTTTCCCCGCCCGGTTCTCAATCCGCTCCTTCGCCGCCCTCATCCCATACCGTAAAACGCTTTAACCTGCTCGCATATATACTCCACCTGCTCGGATTTCAGTCCGTAGTACATCGGCAGCCTTGCCAACCGCTCGCTCTCTCTTGTCGTGTAGATATCCTCCCCATGAAAACGCCCGAATTTTTTCCCGGCCGGGGCGCTGTGCAGAGGAATATAGTGGAACACCGACAAAATCCCCTTTTCCTTCAGGAACGCCAAAAGCGCCGTGCGCTCTTCCAAATCTTTCGCCTTGATATAAAACATATGGGCATTGTGGCTGCATCCTTCGGGAATCACCGGCAATTCGATCTCACCCTTTTCCGCAAGCGGTGCAAGTTCCCTCCTATAATGCTCCCAACTGTTCATGCGATCCTCGAATATCTCATCTGCCAGTTCCAATTGCGCGTAGAGATAAGCCGCATTCATATCGCTGGGCAGATAGGAGGAGCCGAAATTTACCCATGTGTACTTATCGATCTGGCCGCGGAAGAACCTGCTCCTGTTGGTGCCCTTCTCCCTGATGATCTCCGCCTCCTCGATATCTTTCTCCCGCTGGATCAAGAGTGCGCCGCCCTCTCCCATGCTGTAGTTTTTTGTCTCATGGAAGCTGAAACACCCAAAGTCGCCGATCACGCCGAGAGGTTTCCCCTTATAGGTTGAAAGAATTCCCTGCGCCGCATCCTCAATTACCGTCAGGTTATGCCGCTTCGCAATATCCATGATCGTATCCATCTCGCAGGATACTCCGGCGTAGTGCACCGGTACAATGGCTCTCGTCCTCTCTGTGATGGCCGCTTCGATCTTTGTCTCATCGATATTCATCGTATCCGGCCGGATATCTACAAATACTGCTTTCGCTCCCCGCAGCACAAAGGCGTCTGCCGTAGAGACAAAAGTATAGGAAGGCATGATTACCTCATCCCCTTCTTTGATATCTGTAAGCAACGCCGCCAGCTCCGTTGCATGAGTGCAGGAAGTGGTCAGCAGACACTTCTTCGTCCCCGTCCTCTTCTCGATCCACTCGCCGCATTTTTTTGTAAACTCACCGTCCCCGCAGATCTTCTGCGCTTCCACAGCCTGTTTGATATAGTCCATCTCTTTTCCCGTATAGGGAGGTACGTTAAATCTGATCATAATGTTATCTCCTCTTTATGAAATGATATCACCGGTAGACTGTAAACAATTCATTCCCGTAAACTTTTTCATACCCCTGCTCCAACATGTAGCCGTAGAGCATCTCCCATTTCCCGTTCAGCATAAAGCGCTCGATCTCTTCCTCTGTCAGTGCTTCCCCGCGTATCCACTGCTCCGGCCATGTTCCCAGAATGACGAGCGGCCTCTCTCCGCTCTCCCGCAGCCTCTCCATGTCCTCCGCCATCACCACATAATTGTAAGAGGCCAGATCGGGCCACGTAGTCGAAATAGCGGCAGGCATATTCAGAATATAAGAAACCCCCGGAATCCATCCGTACAAAATGACACTCTTGTCAGATAGTCCTTCCGTCTCCACATATTCCGTCAACCCCTCCACGGCCTCCGCCAGAGATGCGTTTGTCACAATGCCTTTCAGGACGGCATGATTCTCTATCCTCGTATCTCTTTTCTCACCATACATCCCGTCCTTGAATGTAAAGACCGCGCCGAACAACAGACACTGCATGGCTGTGGCTGCCAGAAAAGCCCCGAGCATCGCTCCCGCCGGAAACAGGGAGACCCTGTGTTCCGCTTTACCGATCCGTATCTCTCTATTCCCCCATGCATTCTTCAAAAAGCGCCGGAAAAACAGGATGCTGAAGGGAAAGACCAAAAACATGTTATTGATGTTCGGATACAGATGGTTATTGCTGCCCAGAGGCGTCACACCAATCAAAATCAACACCATGGAAGCAAGCAGTTTTTCGTTGCGGGTGCACTTCTTTGAAAACAGCACATAGATCCCCGTAAAAATCGTCAGAAGCAGGAACACCGCCACCCACTGGAACATACTCTCATAAGTATAGTATTTCACATTAAAAACGCCGATCGCATGCCACCAGCGAAACAGCGCCAGAATGCATCCCAAAAACAGGGCCATTCCGATAAGCTCTACGTACCGCGCAGAGCCTTTCTCATGTGTCATCCCGCCCTTATCCGTCGGATAAAAACGATCTGCCGCCCTATAAATGACCGCAGAGACAAAACATCCCGCCGTCACCAAAAGAACCATATGGATCAGCCATTTCGCGCTGAATTTATAATCCAACAACACCGTAAACACCATGGAAACGGCGCTGTAATCCGACGCCTCGGAAGGCATCTCCAAAAGCCGCCCGATCCCCGCGATATATTCCTGTATTCCATACTTTGCTGCAATGGACGCTAAAAGGATCCCGATCCCCGCCAGATAGCCAAACAGACAGACCCCTGTCTCCTGCAGTACATCCTTGACCCGCTTCCTCTGCAAAAAGCCATAATACCATAGAGAACAGATCAACGCTGCCTCGGTCAGATTCGGAAACCGTACCAGCACGTTCATCCCCAACAACATGCCTGCTAAAAACAAAAGCAGCCGCCTTTCTTTTACCAGTCCCAGATACAAAACCATGATCCCGACATTAAAGAAAAAGTAAGTCATATAGTGGTAAAGTACCGTCGTCGGACACCAGCACAGACTGAGCGCAAGCAACTCCCCGATCAGCACCGGAAAGCTTTGCATCCGCACTGCCTTTGTAAAAAACAGGTAGGCCAAAACAGCCATCACGCTGACCACCAGAGCGCCGTAAAACCGCAGCCCTATCAGAGTCTGCCCGCCCGGCAGTCCTGTGAAAAATTTTCCCGTCACATTCGCCAGATAGGTGGAAAACAGCCACATCGGATTTACCCTGTCCAGAAAGAGGTAATTTCCGGCGCTGTACCCACCGTCCATCATTTCCAGGCCGAGCCAGATATTCCGCATCGGATAGACCGCCAGCACTGCCGGAAAAATGAAATATAAAATTTTTTCTGTTTTCAGATGCCTGTCACTCATACTTTTTCACCGTTTATCCGCGCATCCAGCCTCTGCAGCGCACTCTCCAGCCTGCCGCCTGCAAACAGCCTCCCCGCCCCTCGAAACAAAATACTCCGGAAAAAATCCACAGTAAGCCCGCTGGCCATCACGACTAAAATTGCCAAAGCCCAGTGCCACAGCAGCGATCCCACGGAACTACACTGCTTTGCTCCCAGCCAAATAGGCCACTCATAGCGGACATAAAGCTGCTCGTGGAGCAGATACACACCGAGACTATAGGGCGTAATCCTGCAGACAAAAGCTGAAAGTCCGGACTCCTTTTTTCCAAACTCCCAATTCCGGAATGCATAAAACAGCGTCACTGCCGCCCAGATCGTCAACAGATGATTATATGCGACAGGCGACGTCATAAAGTCTTCAAACCGTCCCGTCACAAGAAACAGACCGCGAATGAGCATAACAAGGCCGTATATTCCGAGACAGGACAGCACATAACAGGCTGCCGCCCTGTTTCTTTTCTCCAGAAACGGAATCCCGTAAAGCCGGATATACGCGGCGATCAGATACACCGTCATAAACCAGAGGGCATCGTATCCCTCACTGTCCAGCGCAAGCCTCGCCGGAATCACTGTCTTGCCAAAGGATTCCACGCACAGCAGCAGGGCGATGACCGCTTGAAGCTGCTCCTTCTTCACGGCATGCACCGCCGCGTTCAAAAGGGGCATAAACAAAAACAACAGCACATACGCCGACATAAACCAGTATTGTTTCATCTGCACCGGAAAAATACACTGCCAGATATCATAGAGTGTCAGCTCCCCAAAAGATAACTGCCCTGTAAGGATCAGCATGACCGGCAGCAGACAACTGTAAAATAATATCTGCAGCACCAGCGTGATCACACGCTTTATTCGAAATTTTGTCTCCACCAGAAAGTAACCGCTGATCAGCACGTAGACATTCACTGCAACAATGGAAAAACTCTCAAGCAGCCATGCCGCATGATCCTTCACCGAAAGGGGACCGTCCAGTCTGCCCAAAAGTCCGCCCTTTCCCAGATAATGAAGGGACACCACCATCATCATCGCAACCAAACGCAGCGCTTCTATATTTGCCATCCTCTTTTTCTGCTGCCCTTGTCTTCCCATCTCAACAATCATGTCCTTTCCACTATCCTTCACTTCCTGTCCGTCTTGCTGCGGATGATATAGCGGGGCCGTCCCTTCACTTCATCATAGATCCGCGCCAGATAATGCCCGATCATACCCAGACTCATCATAATAAATCCGCCGATGATGAGAAGCAGCAGAATCACTGTCGTAAACCCTTCTACCGCCGTTCCCATCAAGTATTTAATAAGCGTCTGCCCCCCGAGAACAATGCTGAACAGGATCGAAACCACCCCCATAAACGTCACAAGCTGCAGCGGCACCGTACTAAAAGAAGTCACATTGGAGACCGCATATTTGAGCAGACTTCGAAAAGACCATTTACTGCTGCCGTAAGCCCTCTCCTGCACCTCATATTCCACCTTCACAGACCGAAAACCGGCCCAAAAAGACAACGCTCTGAAAAACGTATTGCGCTCGCCGAGTCCCAACAGGACATTAACCACTTTCCTGTCGAGAAGTTTAAAATCCGAGGAAGAACGCAGATCCATCTTCATCAGTTTGCTCATGATCCCGTAGAATGCTCCGGCAGACATTTTGTAAAAAATACTCTCCCTGCCGCGGCTCTTCTTGACTCCTTCCACGACCTCATATCCCTGCTCCCACAGCCTGTACATCTCCGGGATCACCTGCGGCGGATGCTGCAGATCACAGTCCATGACAATACAAGCGTCCCCCTCCGCAAGTTCCAGTCCCGCGAAAATAGCCGCCTCTTTTCCGAAATTTCTGGAAAACTCCGCTCCCCGTATTCTGTGATCCGAATCTGACAGCCGGCAGACCTCCCCGTATGTGCCGTCTGCGGAACCGTCGTCCACAAACAACAGTTCAAAAGGAATCTTTTCCTCCTCCAAAATGCCCGAAACGATTTTTGCCGTTCTCTCTATATTCTCTTTTTCGTTATATGCAGGTATAATAATTGAAATCACGTCGCCGCCTCACTCCGTCTTAATATAAAGAATCCCGTCCACGACTCTCATGGAATTGTCCTCGGGAAAACTATTCAATTCCCGGTACTCCTTTGTCGTGTATATCCGTTCCATCTCCTCATCGGGTACTAACTCGATGGTAACTCCCAGATAATATTTCATAAATGCCTGATAGTTGGTATCCGTATAGAGCAGATAATCTCCCGACATACCGATCATATTGTCAGTCACCGCCCCGGTAATATCCGTCTCCGGCAAATTTTTTCTGCTCTGCACCCCGGTCATTGCCACGGGCATCCCCGTATAGTAGCCTTCGGTCTGCTCCATTCTGTCCGCCAGACGCAGACAGTAAGCATAGGTCTTTTCATACTTTTTCTGCAGATTCGAGTATGCGATATTGTCGGTCACCCCGTAATGCACGACCAACACCGCCGCCGCAAGAAACACTGCCCACTGCACAATGATATTGCAGATCACCGTAGGCTTTTTCAACGTCTCCGGATCCCTTCTGTGCAGCGGAGAGAACTGCCCCGAAAGCTCCGTCTGCAAAAACCCGAAGCGGCACAAAAAAGCCAACAGTAAAATCGGGACCAGACACCACTGATACCGCATCAGCAGGTGATAAGTCACCTCCGGCGAGATCATCAATACCACATTAAAAGCTGCCGGAACAAGCAAACACGCTGACAGGCAGATCAGGTAAAAATACCATTTTTTATAATATCCTTTCCGCACGACAAGCCGTACAGCTAAAACGACCGCCGTCACGCCGAGTATCCCGCAGGAAACAAAGGATATCATATTATTATACAACACCTTGCCATTTCCTGTAAATGCAAAGAAATCGCTGTAAATGTTCCTCAGTCTTTCCGCCGGAGAAAACCCGCCTCCTGCTGCCATTCCGTTGATCCCCTGATAGGTATCTAACTCCTTTCCCTGCACTCTCAAAAGGATCTGCAGCATCACATAGTAAAGTCCTGTTCCCAACAGGCCCATGTACAGATAATGCAGGGTCTTTCCTATCTTTCTTTTAACAGACCCTTCACTCAAAAGCACCATCAGTGCGCCGTACATGGCAAGCAGCATGGCAAAAGAAAGATAGGACTGATAAGCCCCCATGCTAAACGCAAGGCAGATCCCTCCCGGTATAAACCCCCACTCCCATTTTTTGGTAAACGCCGCAGCCAGAATGGAAAAACTAAGCGCCATGCAATACCCGTCCGCGGTAAAGATATAGGCATAGGTCGATGCAAGCGCCGGAAAACTCACAAGCAGCCCGGAAATCAACAAAACAGCAGGCTCGCTCTTAATCTCCAAAAATTCGATCAAGGCCGCCCCGCCTATACCCAAAAAAATCAAGGACAGTACCCCGTTCACCCACGGCAGCGCAAAGTATGAAGAAAGGCCGCAGGCAATGGAAAGGAACCATCTCCCTGAGGTAATCATATTCTGATCAAAGTACATGCCGGCAAGCCCGTCATGATTAGGAAAGTCGCCGATCATCACGGGCAGATGTATCATAAGCCCCAAAAGGAACACTGTCCAAAATGCGCTCTTCCATTCTTTACGCATATTCTCTTTCAATTCTTTCCATACTTCAACGGGTGTCTTCATTCGTTTTTCTCCTTTAGCAGCTCCGTCGTTTTTTGCGCCAGAAAACGGGCATACTTCTCTCTTCCCTCTCTGTTCAGATGCAGGCCGCCCTCTTCCATGTATTCCTCGAAGTTACTCTCATCGATCCCTGACTCATAAAAGACATCTATCACATACACCCCGTACTGTTCTGCAACCTTTTTTTCCGTCTCCACGTATTTATCCAACGTTTCGCCCCCATAAAAACTTTGCTCCAGACAGTTTTCCCATCCGGATATATGGCAAAAAAGCGGCGTCACAAGAACAATCTCCAGATCCGGATATGTCTTTTCAAGCAGCTCTATCCCATACCTGAGAGCTCCCCCGTAAGTCTCCACATTATATGGATCCGCCGGATCATCCGTTTTTTTTCCGCTCAGATAATCGTTAGTCCCAAATGCCAGCATAAGCACCTTTGTCTGATTAAAATCCACCTCCGAAAGATTTTTGAGCGAATCGTCAAAATATTCTATCTTTGTCTGGCTCATTGCCAGATCTGCCCGCTGCACACTGAAGTCCCGGCAACAGATAGCCTTCGCCAGTTCCGGCAGTGTGATGGACTCGCTCTGATAAGAATATCTGCCCGCATTCTCCCCGACGCTGGCGCAATTGCCGCCAAAGGCGCCGTTTACCATAGTCAGTCCGGAATATTTTTCAAAGTATTCCTCCACCGTTCCGTCGTTCCGCTCTTTCCCGATAATACTGTCGCCTGTCGCGACCACGTCTTGCGGTTCCTCTTTTATTCCTGCGTCCACACTCCGATATCCCAACCACAGCAAAAAACTGCAGACGGCAAAAGCCGCCGCGATACCAATCAGAGGGAACAAAATCCCTTTGCCAGCCTGTCCGCCCCCCTGCCGTCCACTATGGTTTTCATGCTTTGACTGATCTCTTCCCGAAGCGTTTTTTCTCCGCACAGTCTTTCCACCTCTTCTTCTATAAAATCAAGCACGCTCTCCGGCTGTGCCGAAAAATCCCCCGCATTTTTTATGGGTGTCAGCTTTGCAAAAGTCTCCATATTTATGCGCTGGTTTTCGGCAAAGTAGAATCCCACCACAGGTATTCCTATGCTGCTCAGTTCATAAAATGTACTGCCCGCCGCCGATACCGCAATATCGCATCCCATCATCAAATCTGACATTTGCGTCACATTCTCATGTATCCGCAGTATTCCGCATTGTGATGCAAGTTCCTTTAGCCTCCCCGTGTCAGGGTGATAAGGGCCGCAGACAATATGCCAGACCGGAATGTCCATCCCTTTCACGCTGCTTTTATCCATCAGCCGCTCTGCCATCGCAAGAGCCATATGGCAGCTGTCTCCACCGCCGGTAGTAAGCAGAATATTCTCCGCCCTTTCCCTCACCCGATAAGGCCGATCACGAAACTGCTCCCTGAGCGGCATATAAGAACAGCCGAGAAACAGTTTTGTCTGTGACGGATAATCCCTTTCGTATCCCAATGTCTCACCAAATATATTATAGTTGACCAGCCCGTCGCAGGGATAGATCTCTTTCTTTTCATCATCCATCAAAATGACTTTCGCTGCGGATCCCAGTTTTTCCAGATAGCGCTTCGTGACGAAGTAGCTGTCCACAAGAATTTTTATCTCATCAGGTGTCTCCCGCCCGCTTTCTGCCAAAACCGCCATCAATATCTGCAGTTCCGCCTCCATATCATCATACCGGGCAGACAATGTTTTCACCCCAAAGCCTCTCATCTCTATCAGTTTTACCGGTCTTTCATCCGCTGTGATAAACAAAACTTCCCAGCCAAGCCGCCTAAGCGCCTCCGCGATCGTCAAACAGCGCATCACATGCCCCATGCCGACCTTTTCATTGCCGTCCGCTCTGATGTAAAACATTCCGCCGCCTTTCTGTCAGATCATTTCTCCGGATTTTTCTTCGGCCCTCAGTTCTTTTTCCAGCTCCAGCAATTTCATGCTGCGCTCCTTGATCCGTCTGACCGGGCTTCCCGCGTATACGCCCCAAGGCGCAAGATCCTTCCCGCACATAGAGAGTGCTCCCACGGAGCTTCCTTCCCCGATCGTCACCCCCGGAAGTATCACGGACGTAGTACCGATGATCACATGTCTGCACAAATGCACCGCCGCATTTTTATCGGCCGCCTTATACTTCATCGGCACAGTTGGATTTGTCAGAGATTCCCCCGAGTAATCGTTTGATGTTGCATAGATCACTACCCGCGAGGAAAGACCTGAGAAATCGTCCATGAAGATTCCCGCCTCTCCGCCATACAGCCCGCAGAACTGCGCAATATGAACATAATCGCCAAGTTCAACTCTGCCGCTTATGGTCGTAAAGTCGTCGATCCTCACATGATTCCCGATCTCTAACAGTTCCGGATGATAAAGAACCGCGTTTCTGCTGATCCGCACATCTTGGCCGTATTTTTTCAATCCCAGTTTCTTCAATTCTTCCTCGGAGTAAAATGTTCCGGCCTGCTCTTTCTCCTGCTCCGTATTCCCGTTTTCCGTATATTTGACCACAGCTTCGCCGTCGATCACACATTCCCCGGCCTGATTGACGCATTTTGTCTCAAGCTTGAATATCCCTTTTTCGGCATTCAGAATCTCCGTCACTTTGCATGCTGCCGTAACGGTATCCCCCGCCGTTACCGGCTTTAAAAAGTTCAGATTCTGACTGAGATATACAGTTCCTTCACCGGGAAGTTTTGTGCCCAGCACGGCAGAAATCAGCCCCGCAGACAACATGCCATGAGCCACTCTCTTCCCGAAAAGTCCTCTGGCTGCCTCCTCTTCATTGATGTGCGCCGTATTAAAATCTCCGGTCAAGCCCGCATACAGGCTGATATCTGTCTCTGTGATCGTTTTAGCAAAAGAGGCACTGTCCCCTACTTTCATCTTCATATATCTCCTATCCTTCCCAGATCCGATTCAGTGATCGGTTCCCCGCGCAGTATGTTTCTCTGTGATCTCTCTCCCAAAAGTCTGCCCAGATACTTAGGCGCGATACCGTCCCCCGGTCTGATAATTCCGACATTCTCCAAGGTAAATTCTTCTCCTGCGCCGATATCTTTTATCGCAAAAATACTGCGTCTGAAGGCCGCCTGCTTCTTTTCCCCTTCCGTCAGAGTATAATCCGGACCCTCCGCTGCTATTTTCGCGTGTTTCACATCCTGCACCATCTGCGCGAACTCCTCCACCGGCATGCTGAAACCGCTGTCCGCACTCTCCACACCGGGAAGACAGATATGTTTTTCTACAACGCAGGCTCCTAAAGATACGCCAACCACCGCTCCTAAACTTCCCATGCTGTGATCCGACAGCCCGACGGGCACTCCAAATCGTTTTTTCATATCCGGTATATTCCCCAGATGCATATCCGCCCACGGAGCCGGATACTCGCTGCAGCACTTAAGCAGTACGATCTTGTCGTTTCCGACTCTTTTACAGGCGTCCAGCGCATCCTGTATCTCCTGTATGCTCCCCATCCCGCATGAAATGATCATAGGCTTGCCTTTTGACGCCGCATACTCGATCAGCGGAATATCCACCAGTTCAAAACTGGCGATCTTGTACGCCTCTGCATGAATCTCCTCCAGAAAATCCACCGCCGTACGGTCAAAAGGACTCGACAAAAAATCGACGCCGCAGTTCTCGCATTCCTGCTTGATTCGCCCCTGCCATTCCCAAGGCGTTCCTGCATCCACGTACAGATCATAGAGCTTATAATCGTCCCACAGACCGCCTTTGATACGAAAACTCTCCCTGTCACAGTCGATCGTGATCGTATCCGCTGTGTAAGTCTGAATTTTTACGCAGTCCGCCCCTGCGGCGGCAGCCTGCCTGACGATCTCCAGCGCATTCTCCGGATCACCGCCGTGGTTCGCGCTCATTTCCGCGATTAAATAAACTTCATTTTTCTTAATTTTATCAAACAGACGGAACATGACAGCCCTCCCTTTTTTGTACGAGCATCTTATACTTTAGCTCCGCCATCTCCCAGTCCGGCAGATTGTCAATATCCTGCACTTCCTCCTCAGACATCTCAAAAGGCACCGTATCCGGTGTCACCATCGTGCGATGCTTCAAAAAAGCATCCGTCTTGCAAAAGTAGAATTGACCGCAGTCGTGGTACATCACCTCCAAATCCTGACTTCTTGTATTTCTAAACTCAGGATACCGGTAATCCACCCGCCCTTCTCTGATGACCATCCCACGCTGCGGCGGGAAACTGAATCTCACCACAGGCATCAGCGACTCTGCTTTTGCATCTTCCAACACCTTATTTGCCTCTCGTAACCTCTCTCCGGTCAAAAACGGCGCCGTAGGATATATACAGCATATCCGTTCAAACTGTCTATTCCGAATTCTATAATTTTCTATCACTTCAAGCAGGACGTCCGCCGTCGTCGCCCAGTCATTGCTGGTCTTCTCACTCCTCAAAAACGGCACGGCCGCTCCGTACTTTTTCGCCGCAGCCGCTATCTCTTCACTGTCCGTGGACACCATGACTTCGTCAAAGATGCCGCTCTCACGGGCTGCTTCTATACTGTAAGCAATGATGGGCTTTCCGACAAAATCCCTGATATTCTTTCCCGGTATTCTCTTAGAACCGCCCCGCGCAGTAATAATTGCTATGGATGCCATAACCGCACCTCCGTATCCGCTTCTTCTATCCGGTTATGCACCGGTCCCTCTCCTGTCCTTCTCAAGCACTGCTTTTCCGTTTTCCACCCGGTAGATCATATCGCACTTTTCGATAGTCTGCAGTCTGTGTGCAATGATGATCAATGTCTTTCTGCCATGAAGACTGTTGATGGAATCCATGATCGCCGCCTCCGTATCGTTGTCAAGGGCGGACGTCGCCTCGTCCAGAATCAGCACCTCCGGATCATAGTAGAGCGCTCTGGCGATACCGATACGCTGTCTCTGTCCCCCGGAAATACGGATCCCCCGTTCTCCAATACTTGTATCCACGCCCTCCGGCAGACTTCTCACAAATTCATCCAACTGGGCTTCCTTCAGCACTTCCCAGAGCCTGTCCTCGTCGATCTCATCCTCCGCAATGCCGAACGCCACATTTTTGCGGATCGTATCATCCAGCATAAAAATCATCTGGGGGATATATCCTACATTCTTTAGCCAGCTTCTGTAATTTTTCCTGATGCTCACCCCATCGGCGTAAACGCCGCCGGTCCGAATCTCCAAAAGCCCAAGCAGAATGTCCACCACCGTGGTCTTTCCGGCGCCGGACGCTCCCACGATGCCCACTGCTGCCCCCACCGGAATCTCCATATCCGCGTGATCAAAAATAAGAGGTTCCGCATTGGGATAATGGTAGGTGATATCCCGCAGTTCGATGGTTTTCTTCACAGGAAGCTTCTCCTTCGCCACTTCCGCAAAGCTCATATCCGTATTCTCACCGGATATCTCATCCTGCAGATTGTCGCTGACGCCCATAAAAAACGGCTGATAGAACGCAATGGATGTCAGCTGGTTGTTGATCCGGTTGGCACAGGGCATAATGCGCATCGCCGCCACCACAAAGGCTGACAGCACGGCCGTCACTTCACTGACGTTTTCTCCCCCCTTTACCAGTATCATCATATAACCCACCAGACTGGCCACACAGACCGTCTCGATCAAAAGTCTCGGGATACTGTTGTAGAGCGTGTACTTCTGCACCGCATTTACATAGCCCCTGCCGCACTTGATATACTCCTGCGTAAAATACTGTTCTTTCCCTGATATTTTTACTTCTTTGATCCCCTGCACCGTCTGGGATATCCACTTGAACAGCCCGCTGTAAAAATCCTGATTTTCCTTGCCCGCCCTATTCATAATAGGCTTTACCACATTTTTGATAATAAGCAGCGTGACAAAAAGCGGTACCGCCACAATGGCCGTCATCTTCCAATCCGAGACGAGCATCACACCCACCAACACCACAAAAACGATGCTTTCCGATACAAGCTGCAAAAGTGCAAGGATCAGCGCATACATATTGTTCACATCGGAAGTGATATTTCTCTGGATCACCGCCGTATCCGCATTCAGATAAAACTCATAGCCCTTCCGCAGATAATTTTTCATCATCCGCTCGGAAGTCCTGAACTGGTTTGTATAGACAAACCGGTACATAAATTTCATCTGCCAATACAAATAGACGTTTTTTACCACAAACATAGCGATCAGCGCCGCCATCATCAGAAGAGCAAACTGCGTCACGCTCTGCATGCGGAGCGCCGTGTAAACCTCACCCACGATCTCATATTTCGTAACGGAAGCTTCGTCCATAACGACCCCTACCACCGGAATGACCATAGAGACGCTGCAAGCCTCCAAAATCGCACCGAAGATCATCATAAAGACCATAAGGATCATAGTTCTCTTCTGTTTTTTATCTAACAATCTGTTCAGTTTCTTTAAGATGTCCCCCATAATAATCAGATCTCCTTAGCCGCCGCTTCTTTCAAATAATACCGCCCGTTTTTCCGCATCTTAAACTTCCTCATTTTTCTCAACGATACCGATCCGTTTATTCTGATTATGCATTTCCGGGTCTTCATACTTATCCATAAATTCATGACTCAGTCTCACGCATTTATCTGCAAACCCGATCCCCTTCAAGTCCGTAAAGACCGTGATCACCTGTTCAAAATGCAGTCCCTCGAAAAAGTTTAACATCTCCATCGGCACCGTCTTGTCAAAGATCGGATAGTCCGGAAAAATCTTGCGGTAGTCCAGCACATCTCTGGGATGAGGTTTGATGAAAACCTGTCCCTGCTTTTCATATTCCGCCACAATGTCCTTAAAAATCTGTTCTCTGACATCGAGTTCACAGAGCGGATCTGTCAGAATCAGTATTTTATTCCTTTTTTCTCCCGCTTCGCCGCACTCCGCTATCCTTTTTTGCAGTTCTTCCATATCCCTGACAAAGGCCTGTAAAATAAGATTCTTATCTTCTCTTGTCAGCGCGTCCACGAAGGGCTGTCTCGGCACTTCCCTGTAATAAGGGCAGGGCAGCGCGATGGCGGAAATATCGTTGACCTCCATATCCAGACAATACTTCCCGTAACCGTTCTGAACAAAGATCAGATTCAGTTTTTTCGACAAAAACGCCTTCAGCCCGAAATGTCCTCTGTTATCATATCTGGCCGCATCAAAGTGGACAAGACAGTTTAAACCATCCTCCATGGCATGGTAATATATCCTGTTCCTGTTCAGATAATACCCGATCGGATCCGAATCGCAAAACACATAGATATCTCCGTATTCCCTGAAATCTACCGGAATAAACGGCGCTTCCAGTCTCGCGTAACGTCCTGTAAAGCGTATGCGCTGCCACATATTAAAAACAATATTTCCTCTGTCCTCCCTAAAAGATGCCAGTTCCGGAAAATAGTCCTCTCTCTTTTCCTCAAAGGAAATAACATCAGCAAACAGTCCGGTTGCCTTTGCCCGCTCCCCGAACTGTTCAAAATCGTTGGACATGGTGCTTAGTAACAGAGTTGCTTCCCCGGCGGCCTGTCCTCTTTCTCGCCGCAGATGAAGCTCTTTCAAAAATGCCACATACGCATGATAATAGGTGTGGCAGACATATATCCTGTCCTTCATTCTTATTCCTCAAAACCCCTATCGGAAATATACCATTTTGTTATTGTACCACATTTTTCCTGATAACACAAAACAAATCCGCTTTTCCTATGATGTCCGGTTCATTACCGGATCATGATTTTTTACTGTGTGCCTGCACGGGATGTACAAGTCCGCCACAGGCACGCTCTCGCTGCGGCTCCGCCGCAACGGTACTAAGCTCGAAAATACCTCGCTAAGTACCGGCGGCCTCGCAGCGCCTGTCGGCGGATTTGTACATCCCGCGCAGGCAAACCTTAAAAAACTCATTCCGCAAACTGCATTCCTCCATTCATTATCTGATGCCCGGACATACAAAAAAGTTTTTTGCAGGTATAGCCGCTCCCAAACAGCGTAAACTATTTTAAAACAGAAAGTCTGATGGACGAATCCGCAGATATGATATATAATGTAACTCGCAGATGGCTGCAAAATTTCTCTTTCCATAGTATAAGTTGTGGAAAATTTACATATCCATAAGCAGGCGCTGTGAAATCGCCGGCACTTACATACCGTATTTTGGTATGTTATGTGCCGCTGCGATTGAGCCGCAGCGAAAGCGTGCCTGCGTTGGATTTATATATTAGGCACAACAATATTATAGAAACAACAGGTTTCGCCGCCGATCTGACAAGAAATTATTTTAAGAAAGGATATTGTTATGTTCAAGAAAAAATGGATCGTATTGTCTCTCATCACAGCCGCAGCACTTCTCACTGCCTGCGGAAAAACAGATAAAAAAGAGACCGAACTGGTCGGCCCTCTTTCGGAAGTCATGGATTCTCTCTACGAGAACGCAGATCTTCCTCAGGATTTCAGAGATTCTCTGGAAAGTTACAGTACAGGGGAAATTCCTGCGGAATCAGCGGAATACCTGATCGGCACCACGGATGTCGCCTACGAGGAAAGCTATTTTTCCGTTCCTATGATGAACGTTGTCGCCTATCAGTGCATCCTCTTAAGACTGCCGGAAGACGCCGACATGGAAGCCGCAAAACAGACGCTTGCCGATAACGCCGATCCGAGGAAATGGGTCTGTGTTGAAGCTGAAAGCGTTGTTGTGGAAAATGTAGGAAACGTAGTCCTGTTTATCATGGGCGACAGTCAGGTCACCAATGCTATGTCGGAAGCTTTTAAAGCACTGGGCGGGGAATAATCCCCGCCCTTTCCTACTCATCGAGTACCGTTGTCCGGTACTCGATGGACGCGATACTGTCTCCCTGAAAAATGAAACACAGCTTCATGTCGTCTTTCCGATAAACCGTCATACCCAGTTCCTCTGTCCCCTCACCGCCGTAAGCTTCCGTCAGTTTTTCTCTGGAGTCACCGATTCCCACACCCTCAGGTGTTGTGATCGAATCATCCCTAAAAATAACAGCGGAGATATAATCCTTATCCCCCATAGGATAAGTGTCAAGTTCAAAGCTGCCGTAGGTGTACATCTTATCAATACCTTCGAACGCGCAGCTCGGCGCCTCAAAGTAAGAGTTTGGCTCTCCCAGCTGTTCCAAAACCGGAGCCGCTTCCGCGTCCATCTCCATAACAATGTCACCGTTCAAAAAAACATACCCCTTATGGGATGTCTCTTCCACTCCTACTTCCGCATCTTCTCCTTCCGTCGTTTCCTCCGCTTCTGCAGCGGCTCCGCCGTCCTGCGTCTTTACTTTTCCCTCAATGACTTTCGCATCGCTCCCGCAGCCTGCGAGAAGCAGCGCTGCCGTCAGAATCAATACTGCCGCTTTCTTTTTCATCCTGATAGCCCTTTCCTTTCCAACATTTTGTTACGTTCTGCACAGTGCCTGTGTTTTTTATTGACAAGCCGAAACATTTACTGGCCGGCCAGTTCTCCATATTGTTTTTGTTTCTCCTCTTCATACAGAGCTGCTTTCTCCTGCCAGCGCTCCGCCAGCTCCTTTTCACCCCGCCTGTCTCTAAGCCCTGCCTCCTGCCGCAAAATCTCTCCCAGATGGGAGGTGATCTTCTCCGCGCCGGAGAGATTCAGGTGCAGGCCGCCGTCGTAAGTATCCTGGGAAAAGTCCAATCCCGTTTCCTCTGTCAGCTCCAGAAAATTGATGTAAAGCAGATCATGTTCCTTGGCGTAATCCTCCATCTGTGCTTCCCACTCATCGTACCAGTAAGGATAGAGCGACGGCGCTTTCACCAAAATGAGCTGAATGCCTTCCTCCTCGCAGAGCGCGGTCATCTTATCCAGATAAGCGTAAGCATTTTCGCCGAACCGGTAGTCCGCCAGAATCTTCCCCTCCGGCACATTCTCTGCCGGCTTTACGTCCACCCGCATATAATAACCATTATGAGAGACTTTCTCCTTTTTAAACAGATAGCGGAAGTCCTCCTCCCCTACCTCGCTCCATCTGGAATGATAGCGAAGCAGCGGAAACACATAATCCAGAAACTTTTCATCTCCGGTCATAGATGCGCGTATCGCTTTCACTTTAGAGGGAGACCACCTCATTCCCTCCAGAGTCATCCGGTTGTAAGCCTCCCTCTGCGGCCTGTCATACTGCATGGCAAGGACGTTGAATATCACCACATCCGGCTTTTCATAGCGCAGCGTGTCCTCCAAAAGATAGTAGGACTGCCAGATCAGCTGCTGGGCGCTGCCTCTGATATAACTGTTGATGCCGTAGTCTTCCCAGAGCACCTTAGGCGAAAAGTTTTCATATACCTCGCAGTCCCCGATAAAGACTACATCGTGATCTTTTTCCTCGCCGTAATATTCGGCGATCAGACCTCCCTCCACCACATCGCTCACATACTTGGGCACAAGCAGCCTCTGCAGCAGAAACAGGCTTCCCGCGATCATTGCCGCCGTGAGAATGACCCTGACTGTTTTTCTCATTTTCATTTTTGTATGTTTCCCCTAAAACTGATTATAAATAAACTGACTGGCGTCATATCCGACACCGTAAGCCCCCATTAACAGCACCGTCAGAAAAAGTCCGAACCATACCGCAAAACGCACCGGATAAGACTTTGCCGCAATCCTTTCTCTTACACTGCCCTTCCTTTGAACCAAACTCACAATGACTAACAAAACGACTCCCGCCGCCAAAATCCCATAATCCAGCGGACTAAGCCCAAGTTCCAGAAGAGAACCGTCCCACAGGACACGCCAGTTTCTTTCTGTAAACATGGAACCGAACATGCGGAATGTAAGAGGCACGTCCCTGTAACAGTCAAAACTGCGCAGACAACTCATCAACAGCAACGTTCGAAGGATCTGAAACAGCCTGTAAAAACTGTTATTCTCCAAAAGGAACTTCCTCTCCCGCTCTCTGTTCCGGTTAACCAAACCGTTTATCTTCTCATGAAATTTCTGATAAAGCGGAGCGAATTCTTGAGAGATCATGATCACCGCCCAGTTGCCCAATCCCCACACAATAAAATTCCAGCTCGCCCCGTGCCAAATTCCCGTGGCAAACCACACTGCAAAGGAGGACAGATACACGGGCATCCGTTTCCCTATCACTTCTCCGAAATGCTCTCTGGAAAACTTTGAAAACTTTAACATCGGCTTACAGACCGAAATGGGATAAAAGATATAATCCGTAAACCACGTTCCCATCGTAATATGCCATCTCCGCCAATACTCTTTGATGGACTTTGAAAAGTAGGGGCGGTTGAAGTTCTCTGTGACTTTGATTCCGAGAGCCTGCGCCACACCGATGGTGATATCGATGCCGCCGGTAAAATCCGCATACAGCTCCAACGCATAAAACATCATACCGGCAAACACAAAGCCCCCGCCATAGCTCTCCGGATTTCTGATGATCTCATTCACGGCCACAAGCATCCTGTCCGCGATCACAAGCTTCTTAAAAAATCCCCACAGGATCCTCTGCAAACCGAAACTTACCGCCTTCCCGTCGAAAGAATGCTCTGCATACAACGTTCCTCCCAGATCATGAAATCTGCTGATGGGTCCCTGCACAAGCTGCGGAAAAAAAGAGACGAACAGCGCAAATCGGAAGGGATTTCTCTCCGCTTCCACCGTCCCGCGGTACACATCTATCAGATACCCCAAGGCCTGAAAAGTGTAAAAGGAAATCCCCATCGGAAGCGCAATATCCAAAAAATCTAACTGTCCGGCGCTTCCGAAGAAATGAAGCGTCAAATTCACATTATAAATAGCAAAGTTTGTATATTTTACAACCGCAAGAATTCCGAGATTGATCAAAAGCCCGAAAACCAACGCCCTCCACTGTCTCTTTTTTATGGCGTTCTTATAAGCTTTCTTCTCTTCCTTCCCAATCTCCCCTTTATGCGCTTTCAAATAGCCAGTCTGTTCCTGCCGCAGATCCTCCATCTTACGTCCAAGCAGATACACCGTCACCGTTGTGACAAGTATGTAAAGCAGACAGTATGCCCCCGCCATAAAATAAAAAAGATAACTCGCCCCCAAAAGAAGCATCCACTGCCTTTTTTTGGGGATCAAATAATAGAGCGGAAACAGGATCAGAAGAAACCCCAAGAACTCATATGATGTAAACAGCATACTCAGTCCTCATCCTCCAGCTTTTCGATCAAAGCATACAGCGCCTTCGCCGAGTTAAAATTCTCCGGCACGATATATTCCGCGGAAATCGTCACATCAAATTCCTCGTTGATCTCGGATATGATCGATATGATATCAAAAGAATCCAGTATCTTGCCGTCGATCAGTTTCTCGCAATTCTCAAAATCCACCTCCGGGTGCAGTCCTCTTAAAATTTTAATCAGTTTGTCCATCTTCCGTCTCCTTCTATTTCTCATACATTTCTTTTAGCGCAACACGGTCTATCTTTCCGTTCAATGTAAACGGCATCTGCTCTAAGCGGATGATCCGGTTAGGAAACATATAGCGCGGCAGTTTCTCCTTCAGGGCCGCCGCAAGTTCTCCCTCCTCCATGTCTCCCACATAATAGAGCACGATCTTGTTTTTTACCTTGTCGTAAATACACCCGGTCATTCTGACCTCGTCGAGCAGATTGACGTTCGCCTCGATCTCGCCCAGTTCTATCCTGTGGCCCATGTGCTTGATCTGGTAATCCCTGCGGGAAATAAATTCCAACTCTCCCCGCTCGTTCCACCGTCCCATATCTCCCGTCCTGTAGATCAGTTCGGGATAAAAGGGATTTAACGGATTCTGCACAAAGACCTCCGCCGTCTTTTCCGGCGCATTGTAATACCCCAAAGAAAGGGACGTTCCTCGGATGCAGATCTCCCCGCCCTCGCCTGAAGAGGCCTCCTCGTTTCTGTCGTTTAACAGCAGTATATCGGTATTGCGAAAGGGTCTCCCCGCCGGAATCACACCCCCCGGCTCAAACTCTCTGTCCACGATATAATAACAGCATACGCCTGTTCCCTCGGTCGGACCGTACAGATTCACGAAAGTTGCGTCCGGCGCAGCCTCCTGCCATTTATGAAACTCTTTTATCGGGAATATCTCGCTGACAAAAGCCACCAGTCTCAGATATTTCGGCGTCACCGTCTTAAATGTCCCGAAAGCCGAGATCATCGTCAACGCCGACACCACCCAACAGATCGTATTGATCTTGTACTCGTTCAAAAACTCCACCAGTTTTACCGGGAACATAAACAACTCTTTCGGTATCAGGTACGCGCTGGCACAGAATTTGAGCGTCGGATAAAGTTCTTTTAAGCAGGCATCCACATAGAGCGGAGACTGGGAGCCAAACACCGTATCCTCATCAAAAGAGAGCGCTTCCGACAAATGCTCCACATAATCGATCACCGACCTGTGACACGCCGTCACACCCTTAGGCACCCCCGTGGAGCCTGAAGTAAACACGATATAGATAGGATCCGTGTCTATCGTCCTCTCATATATCGTATGTAACGCCGCCTCGTCGACGCCGGTATGGCAGATTTCGTCGCAGTCCACTATCTGACCGTCAAAGCCCAGTTCTTTCGCACGCTCCATCGTATCTGCATTGCAGATCATCATCTTCGACTTCACATTCTCAAAGATCAGACGGATGCGGTTTTCCGGCATTTCCACGTCCACCGGTATATAGTAATCACCGCCAAAGATAACGCCGTAAAAAGCCGCTATCGTCTTCGGATGTTTCTCCATAAAAATGATCACCGGTTCTTTACAGATGCCGCTTTTATGGAGAAAAGTCCCCACCGAACGGCTCCGGTCATAGACTTCCCCGAAAGTCATTTCTTCCTTTCCGTTGGAATAGGCCATCTTTTCCGGCGCTTTTTTCGCCGCCGTGATCAAATAGTCCAAAACATTAGTCTGCATTCTCTGTTTCGCTCCTCTTATGCCCCGTGATCAAATGTTCATACTCTGCTCTGACATGATGGCAGCGCTCCACCGCACACCGCGCTGTCACCTCCAAAATATCCAGATATCCGGCAGGCAGTTCATGCTCTTTCTTGATCAGGGAAAGTTCCGTACATGCAAGCAATATCACCTGCGCTCCCTTTTCAAAAAGTTCCGCCGATACCTGCATAAATTTCTCCATATCCACAGGCTTCCCGGCCTTTATCTCCCCGTAAACCATAGACATGACTTTTTTCTGGGATTCCTCATCCGGCATTACGCTGCGGATCCCGTGCCCCCGCAGTATACCCTCCAGCAGACCGCTGCGGATACTCCCGTCCGTGGCCATGATCCCCACACAAGTCTTTCTTTCTCTTGCGAGATAATCCGCCGCCTCAAGAAGACCGTTGATCACAGGAAGCCCCAGTCCTTTTTCCAGATCAGCGTGAAAGTAATGGGCAGTGACACAGGGAATCGCTAAAAACTCCGCCCCTGCATCCCTAAGTTTCTCTCCTGCGGACAACATTGCGGGCAGCGGACTCTCCCCGCTCTCCCCCAAAATATACTTCGTCCGATCCGGTATGGAAGGCTTGCTGTAAACCAAAATTTCCATGTGCTCCTGATCTGTTTTCGCGTCGCTCATCCGCGTCAGCAGTTCCATAAAATATGCGGTTGCCATGGGGCCGATCCCCCCGATCACACCTAATCGTTTTCTATCCGCCACTGATCGTCTCCTCAATTTACTTCCGGGTACAGCGAGTGGTCATAGTTGTGGGAGCCGTAATGCCGCCCTGAATATTCCATCAACTGCGCTTCCGTCCACATAAAGATCGTCGGGTGATCCGATCTCGGCGTCGTATCGAAATGATACCAGCCCTCCCCCAGATCTACCAGATTCCAGTAATGACTCCTTCTTGTGGGAATTTTAATAATATCCATATTGCGAATGCCCGCCCGGTCAAGCAATACCTTTGCAGTGCAGGCATATACATAGCAGTCTCCCTTTTTGTCTGCGAGGCCTTCGTAAGCGGCCCGCACCCAGTTTCCCTTCTCGGAATGATTGATGTAAGCAATATTGTAAATATTGTACTGATAGATCGCCTTCGCTTTCTCAAGGGGCGTCATCTCCGGCGTAAGTATCTTTTCCAGTACGGCGTCCGCAAGGGCATAGACTTCATTTATATCATACAACTGCTCTTTTACGATCACCGTTGCCTCCGCTGTCGTCTCGTTCCCTGAAGCGTCTCTGGCGATGTATGTGATCGGATATTCTCCGGCCATGCTCAGATTCACCGCACTGTTATCCACGGTAAGATCCAGTTTCTCCGGACAGTTGTCCGTGACCGTAACGTTTCTCTTGTAGGCGATGGCCTCTCCCTCATACACCGTCAGGTCTGCCACCCCCTCTATGACCGGCGGCTCCATATCTACCTCCAGCGTCAGCTTTGCCTCTTTCACCGTTTCATTGCCGCCTTTATCTGTTGCCACTACGCTCACCGTCTTTTCTCCGGGCGACAGGATATCCGGTTCCTCCTGAAAAGACAGGCTCACTTCAGTCACATCCTCCACCGTCTCCACAAAATCTTCCGGCTTTCTGGACACCTTTGTAAAACTCCGGACGTCTTTCATCTGTAATCGGGGCGGCACGGTGTCCACAATCTCCAACATTGTCGTATATTCCCCTCCGTCCACTAACAGTTTCACTTCCCGTTTTGCCGGAACGGTATAATCAAAATTATTTATATTTGTGATAAAAGAAGCGTTCTTCCCCCCGATCACAAAATCTTTAAGCGGCGGAGCCGCACTGCCCGCCTCGACTGTCAGCTCTTCCGCCACCAGAGAGATAAAAAGCTCCGATGCCAGTTCGGTGCGATTGCCGCCCGCATCGGTCAAAAGAATACGTACCTCCTGCTCCCCCGCCTTTGAAAACTCCGGATTCTGCGCATAAGATACTGCCACTGCCGTGGCATCCGTTATTTGCCCCACAAAGGCTTCCGCCCCGCATTCCTCTCCAAGTTCCAGATTTACTTTCACCGCTTCTCCCGTCGGCGGGATCGTATCTGCAATATGCAGTATAGCATTGTGAGTAAAAACTCCCGTTTTTATTTTAAGATGATAGTCGCCCGGCACCGCACTGTTTACGCTATCGCTGCCTTCCGCAAAGAAAGCCTGTCCGTCAGCTCTGCGCAAAAAATCCTGCACAGTCACTTCCACGCCGGCTTCCACATAACACTCTCCATAGACTCTGTAATTTTCATATAACAGAAAAACAGCGGCGGATATTACCAGAGCCAGAACAACCGCCCCTGCCGCAAACCACCGCTTTTTACCTGATTTTTTTCCTGTATTTTCCTCAGCCAAAGTACTTTTGCTCATGATATTTCTCACTGCCTTCCCCTGCTTTAGATCTCACTCTGCATATTATAGTCAGTCTGAAATAAATTGTCAAACTTTCGCTTCGGGATTCTTTAAAACAGATGGTATGGATTTCCTCTCCAGACATAGAAAAAATACACCGCTCCGCACAGCAGGTGTCCCCCGAACGCCAGCCACTGCAAACACAGTACGGGAATCCCCGTTTTTCCGTGTTTCCTCATCATATCTTCCGCCAACACAAGCAGACTCGCCACAAATACAAAAAACAGTCCATGCATATACCCCCATGAAAAGTTCGCATCCGCAAAGCGGCGGCCCTTTTCGTAAAGCAGGAAAAACTCACCGGCGCTGACGATAAGCTGCGCCCACGAAAAACGGTAGAGCATATTTTTCTTCAGCTCCCCCAAATGCAGAACAAGTACAAGCAGCGGAAACCCCATCGCCAGCGCCGCCGAAAACGGTATATTGCCCGTATATAATTTCCATACCGACCCAAAACCAAAGCCAATGCCGCCTTCTTCTCCTGCCTGAGAATGCGCGCCGAATACCCCGCCGAACTGGTAAAGCAAATCTATAAAGGTAGGGACGAAGGCAAGCCCCAGATAAAACGCTCTTTTAAATGTTTTCCCTTTGCTGCGAAACAGCCTGTAAAGCATCAATAACCCCGCTGCCGACACCAAAACCAGCGTATAACTGGGCTTTGTCATAGTTGTCAAAAGAAGGCTCAGACCAAACAGGCAAAACTCTTTCACATTCGTTTTTTCCTCATAATAATCAAGGATCCGCACAAACTGAAAAAACGCTAACGTCGCAAAAGGTCTTGTCGCCATATAGGTAATATTGTGGTAGGGATTCGGTGTAAACGTGCCTAGGTATTTTCTCCCGAGTCCCGGCAGATACATGCCTCCCGGAAGGTACAGCATGGAGACAAAGAACATACTGAAAGAGAGAAATACAGCAATAAATCCCCCGTAATTTTCAAAAACTGTTCCTTTCGCATACTCACGCAGCGCCTTCTGCATATAGTAATAGAGAATGACAACTCCCAAGGAATTGAGCAGCGCCGCCGCCAGCGCGCCGGCTACAGCCACATTCGTAAACAGCAGAAAAAATTTTCCGAATGCAAAATAGACCGGATAAGGAAAATCATAGCCGCTCTCAAGTCCCATTATTGTCTGAAGGTAGGCTTTGATATCCGAAACATAACTGTCCCTGATCCCGCAGTGAAGCGCCTGCAAGTAAAACAGACGGTACATCAGCGCCGTGTATCCGATCAGGCACAGTACAAATACGATCTCCGCCCCGTGGTTAATTTTCCTGTTTTTTTCTGCCGCAGACAGCATATCAGTGCTCCTCCAGATGCGCCAGCCTCTCTCTGATCTCTTCCACCGACATCCACTGTGCATTGTTGCCGGAACTATAGGAAAATCTATCCGGCACCTTCTTTCCGAGACCGTCAGGATTGGGCTTCTGCCTGCTGTTCCAGATCATCTGCGGAAAGATGATAAAATGCTTATCATACTCATAGGTGGTCGGCGCATCTTCCTCCGTCACCATGATCTCATGCAATTTTTCTCCCTCACGAATACCCACCTCCGGCATCTCGCAGCCCGGCAGCATCGCCTGCGCCAGATCGGTGATCTTAAAGGAAGGAATTCTGGAGATAAATGTCTCGCCGCCCCGTGATTCCTCCAACGCTTTGATCACCAGTTCCACGCCCTGCGTGATGCTGATCCAGAAGCGAGTCATGCGGTAATCTGTGATCGGCAGTTCCTTCCCTCCCTGTTCGATAATATTTCTGAAAAACGGAATGACAGATCCCCTGCTGCCCGCCACATTTCCATAGCGGACAATAGAAAAGCAGGTCTCTTTCTTTCCGGCATATGCGTTCGCCGCAATGAACAGCTTATCGGACACCAGTTTCGTGCCGCCGTACAGATTGACGGGATTGACCGCCTTGTCGGTGGAGAGCGCCACAACTTTTTTTACCCCCGCATCCAAAGCCGCCGCCGTCACATTCTGCGCTCCCTGAATGTTGGTCTTGATAGCCTCATCGGGATTGTACTCACAGGCCGGCACCTGCTTCATCGCCGCCGCATGGATCACATAGTCCACGCCGTCAAAAGCTCTGTTAAGCCTCTCTCTGTCGCGCACATCGCCGATAAAAAAGCGCAGCTTGTCCTTATATTGTCTCAACTCATTCTGCATCAGAAACTGCTTAAATTCATCTCTGGAATAAATAATCAGTTTTTTGGGCTCATAATGCTCCAGCACATAACGCACAAAAGCATTTCCAAAAGTTCCTGTTCCTCCGGTAATCAAAATTGTTTTATCGTTTAACATAATTGTCCTCATTTCCTATTTTTTTACATTTTCTAATTTTATCACAGGCCGACTGAATGGGCAAGGGGGAGTTGACAGACTGCCCTTTCCTTATTATTATATTTTTATGAAAACATTATTTACTTTTTACCATACGCACAAAAAAACCTTATATCTTTGTGCGGGACTCTTACTGTCAGTCTGTCTTATGATGCCATATATACTGTTGGGCACAGGCAGTATCGTCACCTATCATGACCAACTGGACGGAGAACTGTTAAATTATATACTGGCAGCCAGATATCTGTTTACGGATGTCCGCGTTTACCCCGAAATCATGAACGGGCTTCCGGCGGCAGGCGCCGTTCCGCCCGCTCCGCTTCTCGTCCTGCTTTACGTCTTTTTTGAGCCTTTTTGCGCTTTTATGCTGTCACAATGGCTTGTGTACCTTGTGGCTTTTGTCGGAATGTACCTGCTTTTGTCTAAACTTACAGGGCGGGAATTTATCTCCTTCAGCATTTCCGTTATTTTTATGCTGTTGCCCTTTTACCCTGTGTACGGGCTCTGTATTCCCGGTCAGCCGCTGCTGTTTTACGCGGTACTGTCGCTGCATGAAAATAAGCGAAAACTCTTTTACTATTTGCTGATCCTCTTTTACGGCGCTTCCTCCTCCCCTGTGTTGGTGGGATTCGCCTGCCTGCTTGTTCTGGGAATCTTTGCAGTTTTTCAGAGCATTCAGGCGCTGCGCTCTAAACGCAGAATCCCTCTTTCACCGTGGCTTTCCACCTTAGTTTTACTGCTTACCTATATCCTTTGCAATCTGGAACTGGCAAAACAAGTCCTTATTCCCCGCAGCACATATATCAGCCACAAAACCGAACTTGTTCTTTCTCCCGTAGAGCCGTTCTCCCATTTTAAGGCTCTCTTTGGAAAAGGCGCCGATTACGCACAAAGTTACCACATCGTGCTTTTATTCCTGATCGGCCTGTGCCTGCTGATTCCTCTCATCCAATGCACCTTGAGGGTCCGAAAAAACGGAATACCTTCCGCTTTGAAAATGCCCGCCTCCTCTAACGCACTGCTTTTTAAAGCTTCCATAACTCTGCTGGCTATTATTATGATATGTCTGTTTTCCTGTTTTTATCATGGAACTTTCATGACCGGACTTCGAAACGCCTCAGACGGACTTTTAAAGACTTTCAACCTTAGCCGGGTGAACTGGCTGCTGCCGGCTGCATGGTGTGTTCTGGCCGCGTATCTGCTTTCATTTGTTGTTGAATTATTTGACGATGCGCCTATAAAGCGCCTGTTCGGACAGGCTGTAGTTTTTGCATCGCTCGGCTTCTGGTGCTTAACGGTACTGTTTCACAGCGCCCTCTACCCTAATCTTGCCAAGCTGTTAAAAGGCGGCAATTACTACGCTTTAGACTGGAATAATTTTTTCTCGGAGGATATTTTCAGCCAGATCGAAGAAGCCATCGGAAAGCCGAAAGAGGAGTACCGCGTTGTCAGTATCGGCATTTATCCTGCTGCCGCGGCCTACAACGGATTTTATTGTCTGGACGGTTACTCCAACAATTATCCGTTGGAATACAAGCACACGTTCCGCCGGATCATCGAGGGGGAACTTCAAAAAAACGACTACGTCCAAACATTCTTTGATTCGTGGGGAAACCGCTGCTATATTACTACCGCCGAACAGGCAAACTACTATACATTTGAAAAAAAATGGAACAGTGTGATCTATGACCTTGATCTGAATACGGAAGTGTTAAAAGAATTGAACTGTCAGTATGTTTTTTCCGCCGCATACCTGATGGATGCAGAAAAAAAGGGACTGTCCCTTTTGCGGGAAGCCCCTTTTGAAACCGAGGATAGCTGGTATCATATTTATGTTTACAAGGTGAGCTAGTGTTTAAATTTAGGAAAAAACATACGGCGCATTAGACTTTCTCACAATGATTCCGCAATTAGAATAATAATTTCTTTCCAAATATTCCCGTTCGCGGCCTGTTTTCTTTTTTAAGATTTCATACGCCGCACTTTTATGGGTTATAATTTTTCCTCCCTCTGCAACGCTCTTATCAATTTCTCCGCAATATGCCTCAATCTGATTCTGTTCTACCTGATAGGAGGACATACCCCCCATGAAGCGCCTCACGCTCTCCTTCTGGTCTATTTCCGGAATCTTTAAACTATTATTGTCCACAAAATGACAGATGCTGCGGAACACCCTGTCCTGATTTCTGCCCGGACCTACCATAATCTCTACAACGGGCCAGCCCTTTTCACGGTATACATCCAGATAAGGAATCAGAACTCCGTTCCCATTCCGGTATTCTATCAGATCCACATAGGAACTGCTTGCCCCCCGAATAACGGCATCAAATACAAGCCTTACTTCTCTTTCCTGCCGAAATTCATAATTTTTTATGTAAGGCGCGATCCCTTTCCAAAGTCGGACAGCATTCGCGTCAAAATCATCTACTCCAAGCTCTTCCGCATATTCTTTCACAATCTGCGCAATAGATTCCGTTGCTTCAGTATATTCCTCCAACGACATACCTATCCGGGTAAAATAATGTACATCCTTTAAGGATGCCTCTGCCTCCCTCATCTTATCATCCGGAGCTTTCAACCCTTTTGCATCCTTCTGCTTTATTTTAAAGTTCTGCTTTTCTCCGGAAAACAGCATCCCCAGACGGACACCGGATTCCCTCGCATACATATACCACTGGCTCAACAAATCTGCTTCTTTTGAAAAAGAGATAGAATAAATCTGCGGAATATCTTTCAGCGCGTCTTCATAAGCTTCCCCTTCCAGATATTCTTTTATTCCTGTGCCGCACAGTTCTCTCAGACTCTCTCCTGAAAACACCTCTCTGAGTTCCCGCAAACCATTCACATACTCTTCCGAATCGTTCAGATAACTGATATGCGTGGCAAATATATCTCCCTGCGTCAGAATATATTTCATTGTCTCTGCCGTTGTATAATAGTACAAAATATCCATATCTCTGCTCCTGCGGTCTTAACCGGTCTGAACGGCAGCCCTTATCTGTTCCTCATCCCAGAATCCCTGCATATTGTCCGTAACCTTTACGCTGATTACATGGTCGGGAAAAGTATCCAACAGTATTCCCTTGATATCGCTTGGCCCTGTCGTATAGAACCATATCCGTTCTTTGTCCCTTGCAAGCGCATACCTCACATTGACTCTCGTAAAAAAGTCTTCCCTGTTCATATCTCCTTTCAGATCATAATCCATCAGAAAAATAGTATCGGAAACTTGATACGCATCATCCATTTTGCTCACAAATTCTTCCTGACTGTTCACCCTCTCGATTTCCATGCCTGTATCCTCAATATACTGATTCAGCAATTCTTCCTGTGTCTTCGTATCTAATGAATTGTTGCGATAGTATATTGTCTTATAGAAGGTTATCCCCTTGCTCTGCAGTTCCTTAATGCAACTCCGCATTTTCCACGGTCTGTCTTCAACTATCACAATTCTTTTCATGTAAAACCTCCTCACCATCACTCATAATATTTTTCTGCAAAAACGGGCAGCAATACAGAAAAATATTCTTTATCCCCAACCTTTTCCTTTCGGATATCTATCCGGAATTCCTCTCCCATCATTTTCTTGATCTTATTCCCCAGCAATATCAGAGAAGCAGGATCAACATCCCCTGCCGATCTTTCCAGTTTTTTTATATCCGTATTCAGGTAATTTGCTATCATTCGTTTGATGTAGCGAGACATACTCCACAGTGAAATCCCCTGACCTTCCTCCTCCGGAGGATATCTCAGCCCTTCCATAATCTGTTCAGGCGTACGAACTCCGGCCCCCGCCCCGATACGGTTCGCCAGCCGCAGCCGTCCTCCGGCAGTTTTGGTGCAATAAACCGTCACACAATTATTTTCCATGAAGCCCCGGCCATCCGTCACCGCATTGACCATCAAGGAATATATCAGCAGGAACGTCTCTCGTTCCGCATTAGTGTAGTCAAGCGCGATAACTTCCTCATCTCCCTGCAGCGGAATATCTCCTTCAAACAGCACTTCCTTAGATACCTTCAGTTCTGTAGCTTTTTCATCATCACTGTTTAAGATATAAAAACTGTTCATGTCTTTGAAAAGCGACAGCTCTGAATTCCATCTTTCAGGACGCATCGGAATCCCTTCCAAGTAATAATCCATTGTCAGACTTTTTCTGTAATGCTCGCTCACATTCAAATCTGCTAACAGCATCAGCAGTTCCGACTGAAAATACCCGTTATACTTTTTTTTATTCAGCATATGATTGTACTGTTCCATCCTGATATCGCTTTTTGTATGCGTATATGCTTTCTGCATGCTCTGTATTGCATTCTGCTTCCGCTGACGTGCGATCTCATAGAAAAAGACCTCATTTCCCTTATTAAAAACAGAATCATTTAGCATCCAGCAATACTGCAGAACGCTTCGGATACGGTTCAGCCTGTCTATCTCTGCCATACTGCCCTGTTCAGAGCCTTCCCATCTTGCAAAGATATATACCGGATATTCCGTAGTATGGCCCACTTCCCAAAGAAACGTACCTTCTTTTAGACTAAATGAGTACTCTTTCTCTGTCAAGCCCTTTTTATTCTGAACTTTCTGTACCAAACTGATGGCCTCACTCTCTTTGATAGTCCATTCCTTGCTCCTCCCTCCGCTGCTTCCAAGAACAAGATACTCTTTTTTTAAATCATGTTTTATTTTTCCTTGAGGTTCCGTCATCAGCGCATTGTAACGCTCAATAAGCTTGCTTTCCCATAGATCGTATTCCGCATTAAACTCCATCATAATGACAACATCCTTTGCCTTTATAATATGTTTAATGCACGCTGCAATATGATCGACCTTATCCAAATTCCCCTGCTTTGCAGGATCCGCTTTTTTCGGTGACTTGGTAAATTCCTGCGATATAAACTTGTACAGCAGATAATTTGCTGCCACAAAGACCCGCCCCTCTTCACAAAATCCCGCCGTTTCCTCTCTCAAACCATACAGTTCCAGCAGTTTAATAAAATCTTTAAATTGATATGGCGTTATGTGCTCTTCCAGCTCCTCCCTTTCAAACCGTGCCAGATTTTCTTCCGAAATATCGCCCGAACTGCTCTCCAAAATTTCTGCCCATCCCGCAGCCCTTATCCTTCCATTCAACTTTTGGAAAGCATCCTGATAGATCCAAACATTTTCCAGATAAATATCCTGCGGGACAGCCTGTTTCAAAAGTTCCGGTCTGTCTCTGAGCATATTATCCAGCCACAGGCACTTGCTGGTATCCGAGCTGATTCCGGTCAGTCTTTTTGTCAGGCATTTATAATACTGGAGAAACTTAATTTTATTCCCCTCATTTAATCCATTCGCGTATTCCAGAATCTGTCTCATATTGGTTTCTCTGAGAATAAAATTGCTCTTCATCTCTGTCAACTGTTTTAGCAGCACCTTGAGCAGATCCTGCCACATGTCCCCAGTCCGAAAATAATCTTGGACAAACCTTTCTACATCCAACAACTTTAACTTAATATTTTCTTTCCTTAAATATGGCTTCTTCACACTGCTTTTAATGATATCCCCATAAGGCTCTTCTGCCAGAGCGCTCTGGCAGGCCACTAACAGAAAATCAAAAACCGCCTCCTTCACGCCCTTGTCAAATACCCGGAAAGGTCTGCTGAGCACTTTGCAATAAGACAGAAAGTACTCCGCCTCTTCCCCTGCATGTATGGCGCTCCCCTCCAATATCAAAGTCAGGAGCTGCTCCAGCACCACCTCTTTCTGATTCCCATGGTATTCATCTTTCAAAAATACCATGGCATTATTCGTACAGCACAGCCGCCGAAACGCGCGTTTTTTCTTTTTCTCTACATCCTCCTGCTTTTTCTTTACATCCTCCTGCTGCCCGCCGCTTTCTTCCCCATATCTCAGATATCTGACCAGAGGCTTCACAGAAAACTTTTCTTCCTCAGATTCCCAGTATTTTTCCATTGTCTTTGTCACGGAACTCCGTTTCAATGTCTCCGCCTCTTTTGCCAGATTACAGTAGACACAGGCATCACCATGATTTCTGACAGAAGAGATATGGATTGTCCTGAATGCATAGAGGCGTTCTTCCTCTCCCAGTCCTGTATACTGCCATCTGCTGGATCTGGAATTTCGGTCGATTAAGACAAAAATCCCTTCAAAAACCACATATTTCTGCCTTTCCGACAGCACATAATCCCCTATGACCGATTGCACCAGACTTTTCGCCCTTTGAAAAGTGTTCCCTGTCACAATCGTTTCGTCTACATAGAAAAAATGTATTCTCCTCTGTCGCTCACCGTTATCTGACTGATACTTTGCAATTTTTTCTACAAACTTTCTCATATTTGAAAATTTCGTTTTGAAATTGCATCTGTACTCTTTATCCACATCGTCCCGTATGACTACTGCCGCACTCCCGAAAACATAGTTATTTACGCATTCGACAAATCCGGCATTGCTGAAATGAGCCGGACAAAACAGAACCACATAGTCTTCACGAGCTATGCTTTTCTTTATTTCCCCTCCTATTCCTTTAAGCCAATCCCTGATTTTTTCCGAATACCTGATAAGCAGTCTCTCAGACTGAAAATAAAAAAGAAAATGGTTCTCATTCTTTTCTATGTGTCGATATATCAAAATATCCTTTAATATTTCCATCTTCTCTTCTTCCTGCAATATCTGGTCTCTGGTAATAGCAGGAAGTCCGCATTTTTCCTCAATCAGCCCAAAAGCCTGATTGGGGATCGTAGAGGCCGCATTTACCTCCACCAACGGCTGCTCATCTATGATACACTCGGGAAAACACATATTACATTTCAGCGGTTCCATATATGTCAATGCAACCTCCACAAAAAATTCCGGTTCAGGAGATATTTCCATTCCTTTCTTTCCGGATATATGCTTCCCCTCTTTTTCCCAATATTCATTATCTTCTGCTGATCCGACTAAAATCAACTCAAAATTATGCCAAAACGCATCTCTGGTTTCCTTCCCGTTTTCTTCTGCAAATAAATTGATCATCTTCTCATTCGTCTTTAGCGTGCTGGCAATTGGAATGATACAGACTATTTTTCTGGATCGGAAATGTTCTTTCCGCCTTTTTATCCCATCCTCTTCAAAATAAGTACTGTACCTGATTCGATCCACATGTGTAAAACCCCTTTCCTCAGCTTCCCGCTCCAATATAGCATAGTCAACGTCTATTCCCGGCAGCATCCTGCGCAGAAACTGCATCGTACAGTACACCGTCTGCTCCGAATAATTGCTATATCCATACAACGTCACTTTGTCAGTACTCTGAATCGGCGGCTTTTCTTCAGACCTGCACATGCTTTTGATCATCAACATAGCAAACCGTTCCACAAAATAAAAATTTCCGAATAAAATTTCGGCCTCGTAAAAATGATTTACGTGAATGGTGGATCCTAAGCGCATATGGACATTCTCTATTTTGCACCCAAGCTTTTCACTCTGAATATTCCGTTCTATAACAGTTTCCACATACTTTTCAAATATTGTATTTCCCTGTTCATCTGTTGCCACTACGTCAAAAGGATAATTCGCCACATATGTCTTAGCCCGTTCTTGGGCTGTTCCACTGTCCCACTTTTCAAAGTAGTCTGCCCACCTTGTTTCTCTGGAAAAATTATTCTTTCGATTCAATTCTAATGTTGCATACCAGTTCTCCGGTAAAATGCGTATTTCCTCATACTGCCCTGCAGTGTAGAGTGCAATCTGCTTTTTTCCATTATAGGTCGACTCCTCTTTCAGATTCTGCCACCCCAAATATGCGGCCGTCAGGAACACCTGCACAAATTCCGAATGGCATCCATACAGCACAACATGAAAATTCTTCTCATATTTGAGCATTGCAAGATTAACAGCTTTGTACACGATCTCTCCATGATTTCCCGGAAAATTTTCGCAATTAATACAAACAATACTCTTGCTGTTTTCGTTGTCTCCTATTTCCTTTGCCAGATCATTTATTGTTTTTCGTTTCGTTTTAGCCGATGAAATATCGCCTGCAATCGACAACCTTTTGGGAATGACCTCATAGTCAAAAAACTGATCGTCATCCTTTAACCTTCCTTCATAATTCTCAATCCCGTAGTCAATGTACTCCCTCTTAATTCCTTCCCGCACTATAGGGAACAAAACAGAATAGCCTGTCCCGGGCATACAAATTTTATTTTTCTCTTCACGAATATCCCGACTCATACAAAATCTTTCCCCTTCTCTGGGGATATGCGTGGAATGGCTCTGCATGATGAAATATCCGTTGCTCTTAATCACTGCTTTATGAAATATTCGCAGCCCATAATGATTAACCATATTTCCTTTGTCCAGATAATACTTCCTCCATGCTTCATCTATCTCCGCTTTATTTCCCTCCGCAAAAAAATCCTCCGGAGATAAGCCTTTAAAACAACTTCGTATATTGTCCTCTGCCAGATTCTCGCAAAAATTCTGCGCGATATTTCGTGTATGACTACGCCCCGGATAGTCCGTTACCATCAACTCAAGCCAGATTTTCTCATCGTCCCCTATCCCATATTTACTTTTCAGATAAACATTATTACTCTCCAACAACCGAAAAGAAAAAGCGCCTTTCTGATTAGCCGAGTGAAAAATAATATTTTCTATCAGTTGGATACAGCCGTTTGTCCAAATTGAGATTTTTTGAAATTCTCTGCTAAATCCCCCAAAATCCCAAAAATCTTCTTTGATTCCGTCCAAAAAAAAGCAAAACAACAAAAAGGATAATGTCTCAACATTTCCCATATATGCAGCACACTGCTGCAAATCACATTGTTTCAATCTTCCACGGTTTTCAGTGAGTTTTTTTAATGCCCCTGCCCAAATACCTGTATTTTTTCCCTCTCCCTTTGATCCCTCGAGACACCGAACTATCTGTTCCTGTGTTATTATCTCACTGACATTCTGCCGAAAAAGTTTTTCTGTGGATCTATTCACAGGAATTAGTGGCAGGAATCTTGATAAAGTGCCTATTCCCGCCCTCTGTAAGTGCTTGATATCATCAGATTTGAAAAAAATGCTTTCATAGATACCACCTTTGCGTTCTGTCAGAAAAGAAAAAAAGTGCGATGTCTTATGATATTCTTTTTGTATTCCCTCTATGAGCGCAATGGCTTTGACCGTATCACACGCATCAATCAGCAAATACAGACTCTGTAAATCCACAACGTCCTCCAGACGCTCATACTGTACAGATATAAAGAAAACATAATAGTATTCTTCTCCTGCGTCGTATATTTTTTCCGGTCTCTCGATCTTTTTAAACTTTTCTCTTTTCTTTATAATTAACTTAGCCAGATCAAAATTACTGCCTGATTTAAATTCCTTAAAGAGACAGGAAGAGGCAATAGCTGTATCCGATCGATTCATGGGGATTCTTTCAGAAAATTTAGTGATAAAATCGCTGATCGCCCCCCATCCGCCTGTTCGGAGGTATTCCAGCATAAAAACAACTGTCTTTTTCTCCATCTTTACTGCCCCCTCTTTAGTATCTCTCCTATATCACATAATCACTGCATCCTGCTCAGGTTATCTGAATTTGCGATTCCTACACAGAAATATCTTCTTCATATTAAATTATAAACATTAATCAAAAAAAGCGCAATTATATTATGAAAATTGTTACATTAATACAAAAATCCCGGGATATCAGCGCTCTGCATTATAATACCCCGGGACTTTCACCAATTTCTATTTATTTTCTATTCATTTACTGACAAATATACGCCTTGATCTCCCCGACCACCTGATTCTGCTCTTCCTCCGTTATATACGGATGCATCGGCAGCGCCAGCACTCTTGTGCACAAATCAGCAGTAACGGACAAATCTGTTTTCACGCAATCAATGCCCTGAAATGCCCCCTGTCTGCTCATCGGTTTCGGATAGTACACCATCGTGGGAATTCCTTTCCCTTTCAGATGAGCCTGAAGCCCGTCGCGCTCCGCCTCGTCTCTCAAAAGGATGGAATACTGTGCCCAGCTGGAGAAAAAGTTTTCTCCGACCTCCGGCGTTTTCACGATCGTTCCCAGTTTTTTCGTATAGAAGTCAGCAGCCCTGTTGACCGCCGTCAGTTCATTTTCTTCAAATGCTTTCAATTTCACCTGCAGGACTGCTGCCTGCAGCGTATCCAATCTGGAATTCATGCCAATCCGGACATTATCATATTTGTCCGTCCCTTTTCCATGAACGCGGTAAGAACGAAGCAGCTCTGCCCATTCGTCACGATCTGTAAATACCGCTCCGCCGTCTCCATAGCACCCAAGCGGCTTTGCCGGAAAAAAGGAAGTTGTGGAAATATCGCCAAAACTGCAGGCCCTCTGTTCTCCGATCTGCCCGCCAAAGCCCTGCGCTCCGTCCTCCAAAATCAAGAGGTCATACTTTTCCGCAATCTGACGGATCCTCGTATAATCCGCAGGCTGTCCGAAAAGATCCACTGCCACAATCACACGCGGCCTCAGTTTCCCTTCTTCTTTTATCTTTAATACCGCCTCTTCCAAAGATGTCGGAGACATATTGAAAGTATCCTCCTCCACATCCACAAATACAGGCGTTGCTCCCTCGTAAGCCGGTGTCTCACCGGATGCAAAAAATGTAAAATCCGGTACAAACACGGCATCCCCCGAGCCGATATCCCACACCATCAGCGCCAATGTCAGCGCATCTGTGCCGTTGCCGCAGGCAATACAGTGCTTCACCCCCACGTAAGCTGCAAGCTGATCCTCCAATTCCGCCACCTGTCTGCCGGAAATAAAATTCCCGTCTGCAAGCACTTTACCGATTGCTATATCCATATCGGGTTTTAATATTTGATACTGTTTTTGTAAATCACGAAATTGCATATTGTTTCCCCCCCGCCTGTCATTTCGCAAATATGTTTATGCACTCATTTATGGAAGCATGCAGCGTATAATCATTGCAGCCATAATTTTTCATAACCGCATCAATTCTTTTATAGTCTTTATCACTGTAATATGAAATATGCCATTCCGCACCAGACTGTCTTTTAACATTATCGCGCCGTCTCACGAACAACTCCGACGGATCTGTATATCCAACATGCAGATTCTTGTTCAGCATTCTCAAATATTCACGCCTTATCTTTTTATTCCGCTCTTCCTGTTCCGACAAAAATCTCCGGCGGATTGCCGCCGCTTCCAGCCGCATTTGGCTGTCCCGTTCCATATGGTGATACGGATCTTCCACATACGGGCCAATTAAGTCCTCCAAACGTTCATATTCCGGAAAGCTGATCGGATCCTTTTTCATTACCCGCTCCCGATGGCTAATGGCATAGTGCATGTTCAGGTTCATCATTCCCATATAATCCATAGAGTTCAGATAAAACAGTTCTTCACCAGACAGACTGTCTTCCGGATTTTCTGTTATTCCCTGCGTTTCATGGATAAAATGTTTTATGTAACTTAAATCTGCATTTCCAAATCCCAGTCCAAGCACATATATCTTTTTTATCTCCTCGATCCTTGCTCCATGCAGCGCACAAAATACCTGCAGCTTCATATAGTTATCTTCCACATGCTTGTCCGCTTTATAGAGAAACTCCTCTATATAATACAACCCCTGAAACCGCGGCTTATCCTTAAAGTTTTTTAATGGCTCATATGGCAGTTCCGGATGTGTTGCATGTCCGACAATAATAGACTCTTTTTGATCCGCAGAGCCATGGATGTGAAATTCATTAATCTCCCTGACGCCAAAACGTTTTAACAGTGTATCGGTATAATTAAAATTAACAAAAAGTACATTATCGCCAAATTCATATTCCGGTATCTCCTCACTGATATCAATTGACATTACCCATTCCCGGAACAGTTCTTTCAATATTCTCTGAGCGTTATCTGCACACCTTTGAATCTCTTTAATTCCCTCGCGCCCAAAGAAATAATTTATTTCCTGATCATCCACCTTATCCATAGCGGTTTCAAAATCCCGCCAAAACTCGTGTGGCAGCTTTTGCGGATGAAACGGATCGCCATAAAACAATTCAACATCCGAACAGACAACAGGAGTGCCTGTGCAATCTGACATAATGTTTCCATTTTTATCCAAAAGTGTTCTTTTCTTAAGATGAAAACGGGTAAGCACTTCATCCAGATGCGCTTCATAATACTTTTCAAAAGATGCATAACTTGTATCCAGCCCCTGCCAGATATCAAAGCCGTTTCCGATAAGAATCAATGTATCTACATTCGTTCGCTTATCAGATTCCACATATTTTGATGCAAACAATTCTTTATCAAATAGCATACTCTTTACCACCCGCCGGAAACTCCGGCTGCCTCGCTGTTCTGCCTATGTAAACGATTCTTCTCCTTCTTCTGTAAAGTTAGCGTTCATATGTTTCAATATACTTTTCCAATTGAGCTATTTTATATGCTAGTATCATGTCCTTTTCTTCTTTTGACCAGCGCTTATTGCTTATTATTGCAATTATGCAACTATCCAATTCTCTCCATACATGTTGCGACATTGTAGCCGTTCTAAGCGGATTAGAAAATATACCTGTAATTGTAAAACACATTGATAATAAAGCCAAAAATATAATACAATTACTTTTATCATTTGCGCTTGACGCATAATATACCGTCATTAGCCCAGCATATACGCTTAATAAAGTAAGCATATAATGCAAAAAGTAGAAAAAGCTTCTCATATTATTCCAAACAACATAACGTTCAGCTGCGTAAGGAGGAAGCATATAATCTTCCTTTTTGAATTTTTCAATTATTTTATTTACCCTTTTTTTCTTCGGATTTAAAATTAAATAATATATGGAAATAATTAAAATAAATATAAATACAAATATTATAAAAATAATTATAATATTATATTCAAATAAATTCTCCATTGATATTCCAATCTTTCGCTTTCGTAAATAGAATAAAAAATACGATATCCTTTATAACCTATTTTACACCAACCGTTTATTAAATGAAATGAAAATTTTAATTTTCTCCCACCCCGAATAAACCGGAACATTTTCTTTTATTAGAAACAATCTATTGGAGCGGCATATTCCTCCAAATAAAGCCACATCTCCCAGTCATCCCACCATTGACCTGATATAACACAAAGAAGCCACTGAGAGACAACATATATCAGAATCAATGCTATTATTGGCGGCAATTTTTGCTATTTTATTGCTAACTGCATAAGCAAATTCCCCTGAGTCTATATATTATACAAATTGTTCTTCTTGATTTTTTATATTCCCATCCGGAATTCCTCGATGCTCCCCACACTGCCGGCAAGCTTTAGCCATTTCCGTAAAATATTTTCGTCGTTTTGTTCCTTGATCTGTTTCTCCAGTTCCGCAGGAACCGGCCCCTTTTCTTTCAGTAAATACAAGATATCTTCTATCTTTCCTTCTATCTTTCCTCGATCTCTTCCCTTTTCATATCCTTCCTCGCGGGCCTCTTCCCGAAGCGCCTGCCGCACAGCTTCTTCATTATACTCAAAAATACTCATGCGCCTTACCTCCGCTTTGTTCTGCAGCAGGAATTCTCTTAAAATCCCCTGCTCGATACATTCATCCACAGCTCTGTCCACAGCCTCGTCTACAGAGATGTCCTCTGCATATGTCCGAACCTTACCCACATACTGCATATACTCTTTAAGCGTCAGGCACGCCTCTTTCAACCCCTCATTAAAACCCTCGTTGATATTTAAGACCTGCACCCTCAGTTCCAGTTCCGGATCTTCCTCCGCCACCTCATATGCAGTCGAAAGCCGCAGTTCCTGCCGTTCCGCGCACTTTTCTGTCCCGTTAAAAAACACGACGAAATGAGGCGTGGGAATCTTTACCTGCCCCTGCTTATGCAGGTCTTTCGATATGATCAGTTTCTCATACTCCGCCGATACATACTGCAGAAATCTCAGAGGCATGTTTGGGTTCATGGTTGACTGATGTTCAAACAGGTACAGTCTCATATCGATGATGAACGCCAAATCGTTTTTCATCCCCAGATACACTGCGCTCTCTAACGTCACGATATCCAGCTTTTCCGGATTACCATAATTTCGTCCACTGACCGCGTTATACAGCCCTAACAGACGCTTTTTCTCCCGGAACAGCATACGGAATACCGTATCTTTATAATGAAGATTTGCTTTTGCCTCCTGTCTTCTTTTAGCCTCCTTCACAGCGGAACTTTTTCTGCTTCTTTTACTCATTCCTTCCTCCTTCCGAGATTCCCCGAAGGAGAAAGAAGCTTTTTTGCCTAAAACCGGTCATCCCGCAGCTTTGTCTTTGAAAATGAATTCCTCCGTCTTATGAAATCCCATGCAATTTAAATTAATGTTGAAATAAAAAGCACTGACTTCAATCGAAATAAGACGGGAATGTTCCCAAAGAATGCAGGCTGCGCTGCAGAAATTTCAATAGAATATATGCTTTTAAAAATAGTATAACAGAGGAAAGAGAATTTGGCAAGAAAATATTTTACACCTATTACATACCGGCAAAACTATATCGAAAGTATTTTAAAAGTACATCAATGCCCTTCAAAAAACTTTCATTGCTTCTTATTTAAAATTTTATTGATTTTTCTTTCATCCTTCGTTGCAATTCCGGCTTCAGTTTTTATTCGAATCCAAACACTGTTGAGCATTTTCTGCGTCTCAATTACTAATTCCCTATAATCATTATCCGTATAGGAATTTACAACGCAATGATTCAATTTTTCTTCAAACTTATTATAAGTTTCCTTATCAAATATTATATATAAATCTATCTTAGATTTTATAACTTTTAATTCTTCAGGATCTGATCCATTTATATATTTTTCTAAAAACAATGACATTAAATCCCTGACACTTGAAATCCATTTGATTCTATCCGCCGATACAACATTTGAAATAACATTATTTCGTTCATTTCTATAGGACATAAACGAAACAATAAGTGCAATAATTGAAATCATTACAGGTAATGTGGCTAAAATACTTGTATACATTATTTTTTCCTCAAATCTATATATCGTGATCCCTTTATTCTTTCAGATTGCAAATAAAATCAAAAATGTTCTAAAAATAAGGAATCCCTTATGATTTATTCTACTACAAATACCTATACTTTGAAATCTGCATAATACATAATTCCATATCGAAGTGACCGCTGTTACCCTGAAACCCGTGTCCAAAGCATCAAATATCCTAAAAAGAATTATATGATAATACCAGCAACCGAAAAAATCAACGCAATCATATTATATCAATATTTAAATTTGTTTTTCAATCATTTAATTTAATGTTATGTACCAAGCACTTATATTCCCTTCCTATCAAATCCGTACATATAACTTAGTACCCCTTCGCCACTTCATCCTGTAAAAATCTATCCCATTTTCCTGTTTTTAAAAGAATATATCGAAAAACATCTTGAAGCACTCCGCATCCTCCATTAAAAGAGCTCACATAATTTGCCATCTCCTTTATTTCTTCACATGCATCCGCGGGACAAGCTATAAAACCAGCAAGCTTCATAGATGCATAATCATTTAAATCATCGCCTATATAACAAAGCTGGCACGCTTCTATTCCATTTTCATCCATGAATTTTTTGACAAATCCTTTTTTGTCCTTTACACGCTGAAAAAGGTAGTCAACCCTCATTTCATCTGCACGTCTTTTTGTCGCCGCACACTCTCGTCCTGTAACTATCATCGTTTTGACCCCTATATAATGCGCCGCCATTACTCCTACAAAATCCCGCGAAGAGAACTTTTTCAATTCATTTCCATTACTGTCAAAATAAATTCCTGAATCAGTAAGAGTACCATCAACATCAATAATACACCACTTTAACTTTGATAGTTCTATAACTTCATTATAATTTTGTAACATATTTGCTCCTCACACATATTTACGAATTACTCTTTGCCGGTTTTAATTACTCGTCTCTTTTGCTATATTAATATATTTCGGTTCTGTAAGAAACTCTATGGGGATATGCTTCGCATATTCATTTAACACATAATTCATCCCACTATTCATCGTTTCAAAATATACTTTTTTTACATAAAAAGACATTTCACTATCTGCATAATTACTCTCAGCATCTATTGAATAACCATCAATCCCTGCTAAATATATTTTTCCAACTTTCATTTTAATTAAAAATTTTATGAGCATCATACCTGCGTTATCACTAACAGTTTCATATTTATTGGTTAACTCACTGTATCTATATTTTATGAAGACATCCATTGTCGGGATGTTTGATGTGACAATGCATTTTTCATGAAGATTTTCCGGTAACTCGTGATATCTTCGCAGATTACTTACAAATATGTAATCAGTACAAACGTATCCATACTCAAAATTGATACTTATTACAACCGGTTTTTTTTCCTGATATAACTGCAGTATCTTATCTGCTTCGCATAATGAACTTTTACCTGGTGCAATAATTATAACTTCTTTTTGACATACTAATTTTTTAAACTGATCAAGCCTGTCCTCAATTGCAGTACCACTATCCATATACTCTTGATATAAACTTTCAATGTAACCTTTATCAAATGAAACCCTCTTTTCTTTCTCTATCATAGAAAAAATCTCATCCATACACTCAGCCGTCAAAGTTTTTTTAGAATCTAGATACATGGCGTAATTTGGATGAATATTATGTTTTGCCGAAAGATAATTAGGCAGAGAATATCCCCAATAATTCTTATTATGAAATTGAGTAAGGACTTCATCTATAATACTAAGCAATGGCTTCAATTCATATTTCTTGAAGCCATTGTCATTTAAATATTCAACAAACAATTCTGTATTAAGATTACCGGCTCCCCTTCCCATTCCATAAATTGACGAATCAATAATCAAATTCCTACATGTCTGAATCCCAACAAGTGTCTGAGCATTAGAATAAGCAAGCTGCATATTATTATGCGAATGAAAGCCTATCCAAATGGATTCCTTTAAATTGTGCTCCACGACATAAAAAAGACGGGTAAGATCTTTTCCTTTCATCATTCCAAAACTATCCACGATATAAAATGCATATGGTTCTAATTGATTTACCCTTTGTATTAATGATAAAAACTCATTATCACTATAACTTAATGACACCATGGCCTGCACAAAAACCATATATCCCTTTTCTTTTATTTGCTTACATAAAATCAATGCTTCATTTAAATCTTTTTTATGGAAAGCAACTCTGATACCAACAATTGAAGAGCCGTCACATATGGGAAGTTGATCTATATCATATTCCCCATAATTTATCATCACAACAAATACTCTCCCATTCTTGTTTTGTGGAAGTATACCTGACAACTGTGATATAGCATTAAATCTCGAGCAATTCGGATCATAAGAAACTTTATCTGTAATAAACCCACATTCTATTATTTCAATATCCGCATCCACTAAACCTTTTGTGATTTTTTTGATATTTTCAAATCCGAATTTCCAATTATTACAATAGCCACCATCCCTGAGAGTACAGTCAAGTACTTGGATCTTATTCATATTTTTCGTAATTCCTTCCACTTAAAATGTCAGACTAACTTTGTCCCCTGTAGTCTTTATTTTGCGCAAAAGCTGCTTGTATCCGTTCCAAATCTTTCTGCGTATCTACCGCCATGGATTCCGATTCAATCTCCACTGTAAATACTTTTTTATGATTCTCAATTAAGCGTAACAATTCTATTCCTTCTGCTTTTTCAATATTGCCTGGTTTAGTTTTAAGATAAAAATCCAACGCTTCTTTTCGTAATGCATAGCAACCTACATTTTTATAAATCGAATACCCCAATGCTTCTTTAGGATAAGGTATAATCGCTCTTGACATAAAAATGAGATATCCTTTATCGTTTATAGCTAATTTTATGGTTGTCATATTTGCCACATCAATAGGATTCTTGAATCTCTCTGTAAGCATTACTGCGTCTGCATCCTGCCTATTTGATATGGACTGAATAAGCTTCCGCTCATCCCGTGCTGTTAGTAAAGGCTCATCTCCCATAATAATTACATATAAATCAGCTTCTATCTTTTGCGCAACCTCGGCTACCCTATCAGTGCCGGTAGGATGCATATCAGAAGTAAGCATTACTTCCATCCCAAACTCATGACACCTATCAGCAATAATTTTGCTTTCTGTTGCAACAATAACCCGATCATACTCTTTTACTTTTTTCGCCTCCTGATATACCCACCAAACCATGGGCTTACCACAAATATCAGCCAGTGGCTTACCCGGAAAACGAGACGATTTATATCTGGCGGGAATCACTGCCACTATTTTCATTCTACGCCACCTCCTTATAACAAATCTTTTTAAGATGGCAGAATTCTAATCTAAAATTTACCCCCCCCGAATCTTGGATTCCGACCTGCTTCAATTTTATCTGCTACAATAGCCCGTACTCTCTCCAAATCTTTAGGCGTATCTACCGCGATAGTTTCAGAATCCACTTCTATATATTTCACCCTATATCCATTTTCAATAAACCGGAGAATTTCTATATCTTCTATTGATTCTACCTTTCCTCTTCCATACTTAGCACCATAATCACAAAAAAATTGAAGCGCCTCCGGCCTAAAACCATATACACAGACCTGCTTATAATAATTAAATTCAATACTGCCTTTGGGATACGGTGCTGTAGCTCTAGTAAGATAAATCCCTATTCCATCCTTATTTGTAATAACTTTGGGAATTGTAAAATTTGCAACATCCACCGGGTCTGAAATCTTGGTCATGAGATTTGATATCTGAAGGTCACCATTCTTATAAAAAGGTTCTATCGCCGCCCTTATAGTAGACGGCTCTAACAAAGGTTCATCTCCCTGAATATTTACAAACAGTTCTGCCGGAATTTTCCTTGCTACCTCTCCTATTCGATCAGTGCCTGTCTTATGCACCTCAGATGTCATTATGACATCTATATCTAATTTTTTGCAGACTTCAAATATTTTTTGATTGTCTGTTGCTACATAAACAGCATCAAAATCATCAACTTTTTTTGATGATTGATATACCCACCAAACCATGGGCTTTCCACAAATATCAGCTAATGGTTTACCCGGAAAACGAGACGACTCGTAACGAGCCGGTATAACTCCTATAACTTTCATAAACACCTCCTAAAATACAACTGCTAAAATTAAAGATTTAATAATTCTCCTAAAGCCTCATAATATAACTTTTCGGTCTTTCGAAGCAAAAAATATGAAGAGACATATAATATACTGCGCAACAAAGTAAATTAACGGCAAACGCATTATGGGACTTCTTATTGAACTGTAGCATAAAAGCTATCCAAAACTCATAGCAAAAGCAGTATAAATCCTATAATCAGCAATGTTTCCTGACCAATTACAGACGGACTTTATTTCTATGCGTATTTTTATAGCAGAACTATTTCATAACAATTCTCGCAAAATTTATCCGCGAAATTTTTAATCTCTTCCACTGTAGGTGCTTTCCATTTAGTATTTGAATTAAGGCTTTCTTCATACATCCCGTCAAATAATATAATTTTGCAAGTCAAACCGCATGCCTTAAAATAAAACAATATAGAACTTGCAGCTGTTACCAAAATATCCCTGCCGGCCAAAAACGGCAATAGAATTTCCGCTGGGATGGAATTATCTATTTCAACGACATTAACCTTTGTCCCAAAATTATATTCCTCCTGCTCTCTCGGGTGCTTTTTTACTATTACAGATTTATAATTATCTGCCACAAATCTCTCAAGCTTCCTTTTATATGCATCGGCAGCGTTAACATAATCATCTAATGGTCTCGATATAAGCACTGCATCTGCCTTAGAAAAATCATAATCACTTAACTTAGGATACATTTTTCTAAGAATACTGTCCTGCAATACCGTGTCCGTATTTTCATCTGAATAAAGTTGGCGTATTTCTTTGTAATTTTTATATTGCATCTTCTCGGGACAGCTGCAGTATTTAATGCAATTCTTGTCCGTGCTTAATCTAAACCATCCCGGACTGCAATAGCCCATTAAAGATAGAATAAACCCCTGCCATGCATATAGAGATATTACTTTTTTTCTCGGAATAAAAACGGAACGACTGCTATAATCATTTATTCCATCCTCAAGTATAATAACTTCCTTTTCTTTCCCCAGTGCAACACAGGCTCCCGACACTATTCCAACATCCGCAATTACTACAAATTCATCATATTTCTCTACATCAACATATTGATTGATGATTTTTTTACAATATTTCTTCCTTCTCCCCGTAATAAAATATATTGACATCGCAGCAAACATCTTTAGTTTCTGCGATATTGGAAGAATAGAAAAATCAACTTCTCCCCGATATATATCTTGAAAAATTTCTGCATCCTCACAATATGAATGCATATATTCACCTTTATATCCATTTGGCAGACATAATGCATCCCACTCCCTTTCTTTTCCCCTATTGCAGTAATACCACACAAACTGGTATAGATTATGCGGATCATATATTACTGCAAGTCCCCTTTTCTTCATTGGCAATCAACCTCCATTAGAATAAACATTTATATTAAAATACCACTCGGTTTTATCAACCATCTCTTTTATGCATTTAAATCCAGCCTTTTCCACCGCATCTGTCCTCGGTTTCAAATGTGGATTCAGGAAATAGAGTACACATTCCCGCCCAATGTGGGTCTCGTATATTTTCTTCGCCACCGGTTCCATAATTGTTTCGTCAAAAGGATTATTGAAAAAGAACACGTCAAAATCTCCATAATGGTCAAAATCTTTAGCGTCCCCGTTATAAACATCTTCCACAGACAACCCTTTTTTCTTTAAATTAGATATTCCTGTATCATAAAGCTGCTTCGTGTATTCCACCCCCCCGTATCGTTTAAACCCCTTCTGTGCCGCTTTTGTAACCGCATAGCATTTGCCGCATCCTACATCGATAAAGCTTTTATTTTCAATATCCTTTACATCTGCAAATATACGCCGCAAAATCTTGTCCGGAACTTTTGTATATACAGAATGATGCACGCTCTCATCCTTGGTGTAATAGACCATAGAGTAATCCAGTCCTGTCATCTTCTCATACACCAAAGAACAGGCCTCGCCTGCATACCGCCAGAATGTCACCCATTTTTGTTTTGTGAATACAGGACCCTCAAAAAATCTGCGCAGATATCCCATTATCAGTTTAACATTTTGATTAGCCAACTATTTTTCCTCCCATAAAAAGCTCTTCCACTCTTTCTTTGAGCGAATAGTGTATACTAACACAGCAAATAAAACTATCGCTAAAATTGCATAGCGGGCAACCGCAAAATCTTTAACGGCAGCAAACGCTATCGCTATGGTTATAACCCACGTTATAAACACTGCAAAATATCGCCACGAATATATCCCCCGCACATATCTGCTTGCTAATATCCAGGTAAAAAGAAACAGCAATCCGCATGATGCAACCGTCGTGTAGCAGGCTGTGACTGCCCCGAAAACCGGAATAAAAAATGCATTCAGCCCTATATTTATCAGAGCGCATATCAATACGCCTGCAGACAGAGCCGCATTACACTTATAAAACAGAATAACTTCAACGTAGAATCTGTATAAAAGCATCATACAGGCACTCAGTACAAACGGAACCACATACTCAAACCTCCAATAATTTTTCGGGGCAAGTATCTTTACTATTTCCGGTCCCGCCATAATAAACCCAATCGCTATCACACTCATAACAACCAAATACCATTTCTGCATTTTTCTTACTTGTGACAAGTCTCCCTTATCAAGGCGCTGGAATATCCATGCCTGACGGACAGGCGACACAGCCTGATCCACAGCTATTATGGCATACCCGATGTAATAAATTACGGAATATACTGCCGTATCCTGTGATCCGCAAATATTCCTTATCATTACTTTGTCACACTGCTGCATCAACATATACGACAAAGACATCACGATCGTCGGAAGGGCAATTGAAAGGGCATATTTCCAATATCTGATCTGAACAAGCTTTCCCTCGCAACGCACCATCTCCGCAAAAGTAAATATCGCGACTGTAACTACCCCTAAAGTGCTGCCGATTATTCTTGCCTCATATGACATCTCCGGTAATATCAATATAAAAAACAGTGCAAATATAAATTGTAATGTATTCGGCAATATTAAAAGCCATTGCTTTTTATTGTAATCATTTTCCATATTGGCAGAATATGTCCTGTAAGTGACCACAAAAAAACCATACGAATGGAGCGCTGCCATAACAATTACAAAATAGGAAGTGCTTTCTAAAACAATGCTTTTCACAATTAATAAAAATGCTGCCACTGCCGCCATGATAATTACTGACAACACTAAAACAGCCTTACGAATTTCCTTTATCTCACTTTTTTTCTCAACATACGCATTATTAAGTGCATAGTATAAATTTGCACCAATCAAAACCGTTAATATGGAAACATACGCATAATATGTACTGTATTCTCCATACTCTGCTTGTCCCATCAATCTTGTGAAAACAATGACTCCGAGAAATGACATCGCCTGTCCTATGACCGTTGCGATCACATAAACAATGGATGATTTAATAAAAGGATTCACTCTTTTTTCATTTTTTAACATATATACATCAACCTATATCAATACAGTTTTTCCAAAAACTCATATTGCTACTCTCTATATCCCGCCGAAAAATACTCTCCGAAACTATACGGATTATCATCCAAATCTTTTGGCAGCAACTCTGCCACTTGACAAAGTCTTTCATAATCCATTGTCATCTTATTCTCTTTGCTGTATGCCACTATCAGCCTCAGCGGATCAACTTCCTTTTCACTGCAGCACCTGTATATATCTTTCAAAAAACCAGAATGAAATCCGGCATAGCCGCAGATATAATCAAGAGGATTAACCAATTTTTCCCTAATGATGTTCCTGAGACCGGCATATCCGTATTCCAGAACCCTTGGAATGTCAAATCCTGTCTGGTATCCTCTGCGCTCCAAGACCATTATCACCTGCTCCAGCGACGCATTGCCGAGACTTCTTCCAATCCCCTGAAAAGAGCAATCTATAAATTCTATCCCTTTCCTTACACAATACAATGTATTATCCACCGCAAGTCCGAGGTTATTGTGCCCATGAAATCCAATCTTAACATCCGATTCCTGCCTCGTAATGTCGATATATTCTCCTATATCATTTGCACTCATACTCCCCGCAGAATCTACAATATATACACATTCTGCCCCGTTCTTATAAATATCTGCCGCCGCCGCCGCAAATTCCTTCGGTGTGGCAGAGTATGTTTTCATAAAATTAACAAATACCTCCATACCTTCTATTTTACATCTATCTACGTATGGCTTTGCTTTTTCATACTGCTGAACAGGCACTCCTATTCGTATGAAATCCATCTTATGATCTTTCGCCGTTTTTATATCCTCAACTCTGGCAATTCCCGGAATACAAAAAAATCCCAGTTTTGATTTATCCGCTACTTCCCTTGCGGCATCCATATATTCTTCATCAGTCTGCAGCGCAAAACCATGTTCATAAGAACTTGCATTAAGTCCCTGTCCGTGTCCGATTTCGATATACTCTATTCCTATCCTCTGGGATTTACCCACGAGATCCCGCACTTCCTTGCAGCTGAATTTAAAGTCTACTGCATAGCTTCCGTCACGAACTGTTGTATCAAGGATTTTCATGTATTGTATTCTCCTATCTTTCATTTGCATTCCTTACGCTTAAACATCCTGCTTATAGATCTCTCTATAAAAAAATATGAACAAATTCCAACGATCCAGTTGCATACTGTAAATCCGGCCATTGCTCTTCCGGTCTGCAAATTCACCCCTGTCTTATCCGAAAAAATATTTCTGACAATTGCCAATGGTTCATTCCACAAATACACTCCATAGGAGCAGCGCCCCAATACATTTATCAGCTCCGCTCCGAAAAACCTCTGTGGTATATTCCGAATGGCTAATATAACAACAGGCACCCATATAAACAATGTATAAAAAACAAATGTTCCGCTTTCTACAAACTTATAGCGATATTTCAATAATAGTAAAAAAGAAATAGGTAATAATATAAGCGCCCATTCCTTATTGCATTTAGGGATTTGCTCCAAATATTGAGCAAGCAGTGTTCCTGTAAAAAAAGATACCATGCCCCTTGCTATTTCCGTGTTAATAAGAAAACCGCTCCAACCATATGTATTTGCTGCAACGCCAATTAAGATCATAAACAAATAAAAGTAATTAACATTTACTTTTATCCGCTCCGATAACCGCACAACAATATACATTTCTAAATAGCAAATCAGCAATACGGATATATACCATGTGGGCTGATTGATTATTTTTGTCTGAAATATCCCCCAATCCGCTCCCAAAGCATTTACCAGTATATCCAGCAGTCCAAAGGGATACTCCCCTCCGCCTTTCATAAATAATAAAATGTATGTTAGGATAGCTTCCGCTGCAACACTAATTGCAAGAAGAGGTATGATGCGACGCACTTTACCCCCCCGAATTCCCGTAAAGATGGCAGCCCCGCTGCACCTTTATAGGCCAATAAACCTGATATTACAAAGAAAAGTTCTACTACATACGCAAAATTAAATTTACCCCCGTAAAATAATATACAATGAAATTCAATTCCTGTTCCCTGTTGATAGTGATGTAAAACAATCAGCGTCGCCGCACATATTCTGATTATGTCTATCGCGGCATTCCGGCTTTTTTTCATATTCGTTCCTCACTATCATTTATTTTCTTTACAATGTATTTCATGTCTTCATAATCATATCTTTGATCTATTGGAAGAAATACAGCATTGTTCATCATATTGATTTCAAACGTATTGCCTTTTTCTTTAAGGTCCTCTCCTGACCATAAAGTGGATACAAAAATTTTATCCGCTATCAATACCTTCTTTATTCTATTTCCGGCATCTGATAACAATAATGGGAACTGATACGCTGCACACTTCTCCGGCAGCACAAGTTCATTAACTTTTTTAAATGCCTCAAACAACGTCTTATAGTTATCTTCCCTCTGCTCTCTGACCCTGTTATAATCAACATTTTTCAGAAGCCCTAAAGACAGTTTGGACATACAATTATAATTAGCAGCAAGCATTTGATCTACTTCTTTTTTCTTTGCGTATGCCGCATCTGTTCCTTCCTCATATGCGGTAATCAGATACTCTGTATAACTATAAGCCTCTACAGGTATTTCTTGGTTTGGAAGTACATTTTTTCCTATGAGATATGCCCCGTCCGGCACTCCAAAAAATTTTTTCGCAGAATACACATTATAGATATGGGCCTCCATAAGCGGCTTCTCGTAAAAAGCATGAGCCCTGTCGAGTATCACTTCCGCTTTACGAAAAGAGCGTGCAATTTTTTCTACTCTCTGTCCACATACTCCAAAATAATCAACTAAAAGCACTATAGACCCTTTATTATCCGGAATATCAACCGGCGTCAGATTTTCATCTATATGATAAAACAATATATTGATTCCGGTCTTTCGAATCGCCTCCCCTGTTGATGGGCAATAATAATACGGAATATATATTTTTTCTGCCTCAAGCCGCTTGATCAGAAAATCCAATGCCGCCTTAACTGTATTGAATCTGCATAATCTATTTTCATAACCGGCAAAATACTCTGTTCCCGGGTTCAATTCGAGAGGAAGAAAACCTCCGTATTCTGCTTTACCACGTTTCAATTCGCTCATTCTTACATTTCATCCGATTCTTCATAGTCTTTTACTACAAACTGAGGCGCTTTGTTCAACGATATGTATATTCTTCCCACGTACTCACCGATCAATCCCATAAAAAAGAACAATACGCCAAACATAAAGAGATTTACAGACATAATAGAACTGTATCCGGCATTCACCTGCGGATCCAATAATTTGCTGATGATAATCACCATGCCGTATATAAATCCGATCACAGCAACCAACACCCCTGCCACTGACATCAATCGAAGCGGCTTTACGGAAAAAGAAGTAAATCCGTTCAGCCATAATTCAATCATCTTTTTTAAACTGTAACCTGAACTCCCCGACAGCCTCTCCCGATGTGTGACGTCCACATTGCACGCATTTTGCGTAGCACGCAGCATCAGGCCTCCCAGATACGGATAAGCGTTCGGATATTTTATCATCTGATCCACAACAAACTTTTTGACAACCCAGTACGTTGTAAGTTCCAATCCTTTAGGCTTAGCAATAAGCCATGTCGCCATCCCCTCATTCATTGCTGTTCCAATCTTTCTAAAAAGTGACCTCTTCTCTCTTACAGCATATTTGGCTTCCACAAGGTCATAGCCTTCTTCAATCTTTTTGAAAAGCTTTGGCAGTTCGTTAAACGGAGTTTGTCCGTCATCATCTCCGCATACCGCGTAATCTCCGGTCGCATAATTCAAAGCCGCCATAACAGCTGACGGCTGCCCAAAATTCCTTGCAAGGTTTACCCCCTTAATATGTTTTTCTGTTTTTACTATCTCCCGAATGGCATCGTATGTTGTCCCGTTTGGAGAACCATCATTCACAAGAATGATCTCATAGTCATAATTACTCATCTCCGCATTCATCACAGTCTTTATCTCCTGTACCACCGAACCTATTGTATCCGTGGAATTGTAACAGGGTATAACAAAACTGATTTTTTCTTTTCTTTCCATTAATTAAATACCACCTTGACTTCTTTTATAATGCGTTCCGCTTCTTTCAATACATCTTTCCTATCATCCGCTCCCAAAATAAAATGCCCGGGCCGCAGCCTCCCATATGCCGGTTGTTTCAACACATCTCCCTGCCTGACTTCCAGCTGATAGTCAATCATCATGGGATGTGACTTCAGGAAGTCAACGCCTTCCACTCTGTTCACGATCCCCTCTCCGAAATCAAAAAAATGCATTATAACATATTTGCGGGAATCAAAAGTTTTATCTCTCACATATTCCTCATCAACAGATTCCCCCAGAGCCTCTTTAATTAGATATTCATAGTTATCCACTTCCGACATAAACGGAACAATTTTTCCGGACAAATTACTGCCGCCCCCCCGTGCTCCCGTCTCGATCAGATAGTATTTGCCTTCATGAAATCTATATTCCGAATGTGTAAGCCCCATTGACAGCCCCATCAATTCTATCAAATGCTTATTTGTCCTGCGGAGCAGATCATAATCATGTATATCTGATAAATATGAATATTTCTGTGTTCTTGAAATATTCTGATTTTGCGGATACATCTCTTTCACAGAAATACAGAGCGGATAATGGTGTCCGTTTATCACAAGTCCGTCAATCGTGAATTCATCACCTTCTATATACTCTTCCGCCAAAAAAACTTTTCTTCGATTTGACCATGCTATAGAGTCCGCACTCTTTTCTTCTAACTGAGCTCTGCTTTCAATGGTATATACACCCCTGCTTGACTGACTATCTATTGGTTTAATTACTATCTTCCCATATTTTTCAAGTAATGGCATCGCATCATCCACACTCTTGCATACTTTATAATCAGGTATTGCGATATCATTAGTTTTACAGAATTCCCTCTGCATGGATTTATCTGTAAATAAGTTTGCCTTGTCGACTCCGATCCCCCGGAGTCCCAGCTTTTCATTTAAATAGGCTACCGTAGGCACTGCTATATCGCTTTGATCCGAAATAACCGCGTCCGGCATATATTTTTTCGCTATTTCAAGATTTCTCTCCTTGTCAAGCACATCGGCCACTTCACATGCATCCGCAAACGGGAACGCCGGGGAATCTTCATAAAGATTCGAGCATATAACGTAATGTCCCATACTTTTAGCTTTTTTTATTAATTCAACCTGCCAATCTCCCCCTGCAACCACCATTATCTTTGCCATTTATAATACCTCCCTTAATTTTCCCTCAGCATATGCCTGTCTATCCAGTAATCAAAATTTCCATCAAAACCTCCCGCATATTCATACACAACAATGTGATAAAATGTACTGTTTAATATGAAGTCCTCTGTTTTCTTGTAATAGGTCTTAATAAACTCATTAAACTTGTAGTCCTCATTTTCAATAGACAGACTTTCGTCCGCACCATAATCAATATATATATATTTCTGCGGAAAAGCGCCTCTCCTTTGATAAAATTCATACAGATTCGCCGGTGAATTTTTTCCATATGAATAATTCATACAATCCCATGTGGCTTTATCACACATGATCCCCCGATGCATCATAAGATACCCTGCAGGCACATTATCCCTGAATGCATAATATTCGTCTTCATTTACAATGCTATTCAAATATTCTTCCAGTTCCGGAAGATCTCCGGCTCTTGCCTCCGTAGTGTAGATGCCTTTATATATTCCTGTTTCAACCTTATAATCTAATGCTGAAATATGTTCATCCCGATAAACATATTTATATTGATTTATTCCCATTGCCAAAATACATCCCACTACGGACGTAGTAATAATTACCCGTATAAGCTCACTCTCGTGATCAAGCATAATAAGAAAATAAACAGCAAGCGCAGGAACCGCGGCAATAAAGCGACTCATCAAAGCCGAACTATCAACCCCGGCAATCACCGTAAAAGAATATATCACAGGATATATTCCCAGATATAAAATTACCGGATACTTTTTGAACTCAACAAATAAAAGCATAATCATAATGACTATGCTTCCTAAAAATCCCCACTGCCAATTTGCGTTGTTCCCATTTGCTTGAATCTGTTCTTGACAATATGTTACTGTCAGGAAAAAAACGGCTGTACTTACTCCTAAAAAAACATATTCTTTTTTAGGCAGCCTTCTTTCTTTCTCCCTGATGTATCTTAACGAGAAAATCAACATAAAAAGAAAAATTTTAAACAGATAAATGCCGTTCTCTTTGTAAATTTCTGTTAACACTATCATTTTATCTGCCAGTGTTCCGGTATATGTAGACTCAGTTAAATAAGGATGAAGCTTATTGTCAATTCCTGCCAGCAGCACTGATAATCCCGTCTGTAAAATAATAGGGATAAGCACTACAAGCATCTCTGTTATCCCGCCTATCAAGCAATATAAAATATTAAGAAATTTCTCTTTTATGTTACTGCTTCGGATAAATATTACAAGAGCAAACACTGCCACCGCCGCTATATAGCCCGGATGGGCAAGTATCGCTATACCGAGAATAAAACCTGAACTGATAAGTTTCGCTGAAGAATACTTATTTTTATGTTCAATTGCATCATAAATAAGTAATCCGCTGATATATGCCAAAGCACAGGGAATGGTATTATAACTGAAATTAAATAAATATCCTCCGCCTGCATATGGTATCAAAAAGCCGGTTACTAAAAGAGCGCTTGATCTCTTGAAATCCTTTTTTAATATTATGTATCCAAATATCAATACAATATACCAAAAAACCATGAAACATATTCTGGTATACAGGAATAACCCCTCATTGTCCGGGACTATAAGTTCATAAATAAAAACAAAAGGTATTATAAGAAAAGCCGATCCTGTCCCGTAAGAATAGTTATTATAAGCATATGGGATATTGCCGTGTATCATAGCTATGGCATCAGATATATAGTATGCTTCGTCCGTAATTTCGGTTCCATAAAAAACTCGAATCAACATAATAATTGCTGCCAAAATGCAGCCGGTCAATACTAACATTTCATAAATACTTATATGCAAAATATGCTGTACTTTTATATCTATTCTTTTATATTTTTCTAACATTCTTTATACCCTTCTTTACATTCAGAATGCTTTTTTTATAAAAATCGGCCCGCATATAACCCCATAAACCATAAACGATACGACGGAAACCACCATAAACCGCAAAAAAGTATTTGCATTTGCCAGAAAAGCCGCTCCCCGAACGGAAATAAACGCGCAGACAGCTCCCCCCGCTATCCAATACGGCAGATATCTCAACGCAGAACCCATCCTCATATATTTGTTATGCCTTCGCGCCGAAAGGATATTTAATACAGCACATATCATCACTGAAAAACTGGAAGCGAGGGTAACCCCCAAAACCCCCAGAAACTTTGACAGGATAATGCTGAAAGCGACATTAAACACGATCCCTATGGATGAATTGATCATCGGCTGCCTTGAGTCATGGTAGCTGTACTGCAGCCTGCCAAACAGCTCCCTGTATGCATAAAATACAACGGAGACCCCATATCCCACCAACGCCATGGCCGTACTCTTTACTGCCGTATCCGAAAATGCCCCTCTTCCATACACTATCTTTACGATATCTCCCGCGTTAAACAGGATCAAAATGCATACCGGAACTAATAAGGTCGTGAACACAACGGCCGACTTCCGGATCATATTTCCGGCTTCCTCTTCCCTGCCGTCCGCAACAT
>CAJTNC010000015.1 GCA_910577955.1 uncultured Lachnospiraceae bacterium | reverse complement strand
CCCTGACTTTATAATGGATACAGTCCATGAATACAAAGGGATAGATGGGGTTCAATGGCCGCGCCTGCCACTCTTTGACCTCTGGGAGTATCCTGTCCGTGATCTTACTGACCATCTCTGCGGACAGTTCCATCCCATAAAGCTCCTGTATCTGGTCATGGATATCCCTTGTGCTCATGCCCCTTGCATAGAGGGAGATTACTTTTTCTTCAATACCGGAGATATCCCTCTGGTATTTTGGGATGAGCTTTGGCTCAAATTCACCCTCACGGTCTCTTGGGACATCGATCTGGAATTCCCCATACTGGCTCTTGAGGGTTTTGGGAGAATGTCCGTTACGTTTGTTGGATGTGGGAGCATCACCTTTCTGGTTTTTTTCGTAGCCAAGGGATGCATCCAATTCCGCCTCCATAAGCTCATGAAGGATATCTTTGAAGCTGTCCCTTAGCAGGCTGTAAACATCAGCCACGCTGTTAAGGTTGTTATCTGCAATAATCTGTCGTATTTGCTGTTTTGTTGCTGGCATAAAAATACTCCTTTTCGATAAGAATTGTCATATCTTGATTCTTGCCCAAAAAGAGGTATTTTTTTCCATAGACACAAACTTTTTTACACTACCCGCCTTGGACAATTAGCATTTTTGTGCGACACTCTAAAAGACATGAAAAAATCAGGAGACTGTCCGAAAAATAAGAAAAAATGGCGTCAAAAATACCGCCAGAAACGTGATTCCCTTCCCCAATTAGAGTAAGTAATTATTTTCCCGGTTTGCAATTTGTAAACCGACTAATTTGTAAGTTGCATATCCGCCCATAACCAGCGGCTCTGATTTGCAAATTTCTTCTGCCTCTTCACGGCTCTCTGTTTTTAGGATATACATGCCTGCCATTCCCGGATAGCCCTTAAACACACCGCAGATTTCCAGCTTTCCCTCATCGTCCAGTTTTCTTATGTTTTCAACGTGTTCCATAACTGCCTGTTTTGTCATTTTATTATAGGTCTTGCTTTTCTCGATCATCATCATGTACATCAATTTTTCCATACGTTTTTCTCCTTTACATTATACGGGGGTTGCTGAGGGTATTATATTATATTTATCCGGCAATAGCAATCTAAGTTGGCGATGCCTGACAGGAAGCTATCATGTTCCATGCTTCACACGGTGTCAAAGATCTGCGCCATATTGCGCTTGGGATATAAATAGATTATCATAGAATGATGACAAGAGTTGTCACTATTTGGAAAGGAGTTTAAAAATGTCAAAAGCAGAACGGCTTATCGAAATGATGATAACAATAAATGCAAAAAAGGATTTTACAGTAGGCGAGTTAGCAAATGAATTTTCCGTATCAAAAAGAACCATACTGCGTGACTTACAAGAATTGGAGCAAGCTGGTTTTCCTCTTTATTCCGAAGTTGGGGCGGCGGGTGGGTACCATATCTTAAAAGAACGCATTTTACCGCCCATTGCCTTTTCAGAAAGCGAAGCAAAAGCTATTTTCTTTGCCTGTCAAGCCTTACAATATCACCGTGACTTGCCCTTTGAACAGGAAACCATATCCGTCTTGAAAAAATTTTTGAACTGTCTGCCGTTAGATGTACAAAACAGTATCACGCAGATTCAAAATAAGGTTGTATTTTGGATCCCGGACAGACATTGCGATTCGCCGTTGCTTAAAGCAATGTTTCTTGTCGTTATCAATCGCCATGCCGCAACAATACGGTATTCGTCAACACATTCTGAAAGCGTGCGCACAATTATACCTATCGGCCTATATGCCATGAATGGACTTTGGTATTGCCCCGCCTATTGCACAACGGCAAATCAAATCCGAGTGTTTCGGGTTGACCGTATCAAAGAAATCATAGAGGAAAAGCCCTATCCGAAAGGAAAATACCCTATTCCTGCGTCAATTCAAGAATATCTGGAAAAAACAGAGGTTAAAAAGGACTACCACATGAAGATCCGACTGACGGATGTAGGCGTTAAACGCTGCGAAAATGAATCTTTACTTGCACGTGGTTTAAAAACATTTTCAACAGGGGGCGGGATGATCGACATGGAAATAGATCATGCTGCTTTAGAATGGGTTGCCGACTACATATTACCATTTGGGAATAACGCTGCTGTGTTAGAGCCGGCAGAGTTAATAAAACTAATACAGCAAAAAATATACGAATTACATCGGCATTATTGCGGATCGGAACTTACTTAATTAGAGTTTTCTTTTTCCTTCCTGTATAAATCAAGAAAATAACTGTTATTTGCCAGCAATTCATCAAAAGTTCCATTGCCGACAATTTTGCCATTTCTGAATACAACGATACGGTCAAATTCCTTAATGGAAGTCAGGCGGTGGGCAACAGCAATCACGGTGGCATGGTTTATCTGCTCCAAAACATTTTTCATGACGATACCTTCGGTCACGTTATCCAGTGCTGATGTTGCTTCATCTAAAACGACTATATCAGGATTATCAAACCAAAGTCTGGCTAATGCCAATCGTTGCTTTTCCCCTCCCGATAAACAAGTTCCTTTCTCACCGATTCTTGTTTCTATTCCTTTATCCAATGCTGCAAGCATTGACAACAGTCTTGTTTTTTCAAGGCATACATGAATGTCGGTTTCTGAAACTTCGTTGTCAAACACCAGATTTTCTTTAATTGTGCCGTCAAAAACAGGAGTGTCCTGTGATAAATAAGATACTTTTTCATACAGTGATTTCAGTGAAATATTTTTGAGTGATTCGTCATCAAAAAAAATATCTCCTTTATCATACTTCAGCAATCCGACCAAAATTTTTGTCAATGTGGATTTGCCCGAACCCGATTCACCGACAAAAGCTATTTTTTCACCTCTTTTAATAGTCAAACTTACAGATTGAAGGACTTCTTTGTTTTCATAGAAAAATGATAAGCCCTCAATATGAATTTCGTTTAAGAGTGCAACAAAATCTGTACCTTGTTCAAGCTGTGTATCTTCTTTCAAATCTAACAGCCCTGTAAACCGCAGCCAAGCTGTTTTGTTCAGTTTGTACTGCACATAAATGACGTTAAAGATTGCGATAGGTGTATAAGCATTATTGAGCAATGTGATTAAAGCAACTACAGAGCCAATAGATAAATGGTTGTTTCTCCATGCATAGGCTAAAATCCCAACATCTAAACAGGCTACTAACAATGCAAATATGGTAAAAAACGCTTCATGTATCATAGTCATTTTCACTTTTGACGATACAATTACACGCTTTGCCCCTAATGCCTTTTTTACTTCATTTGAAAATTGATTTTTCATACGGAAAATAGGCATTTCCATGAAACCACGCACAAGAAAATGATTTAATTCTTCCTCGCCCGTCAGTATCTTTTCTTTTATCTGATATAATCCTTTCAGCAACAGATTTGTTACCAAAAACACAACAATATATCCGGCCAAAAGAAAATAAGTGATGGTCCTGTCTATTCTCCGGATAAAGTATAGACTGAAAAGAATCGTTGGAAGTAAATTCCTGACAACACAAAACCAAAAGTCATAGAGAACACCTTTCCCTGCATTAGCACCATTTTCAATCTGCTGCACCAGTTTTCCGATCCCTAACTTTTGGTATTCAGAATAATCCATTCTGCCTATTTTACGCAGCGCCAATAACTTGAAATCCAAGTAAATCTCATTCCCTAGTTTTGCGGACGGATATTCGTCTAAATAGTTCATTCCATAATCAACAAAAAGAATGACGCCATAAAACAAAATTCCATAAACTGTTATTGACCTGTCTGTCAGTCCGTCAACAATTTTTTGAAAATAATCAGCCATGTAGTTTGTCATAAAAGCATTGAATAATCCTATGAACAAATAGACGATTATCCATTTCTTGTTGTCTTTCAAAACTTCCTTTATATAATGCATGACTGTACTCCTTTTCTCATGATAATATTTTCAGTGGAACAGTACAGTTGGAGCTGTCAGCAAGTATTGAATTACTATTTTGAACAAAGTAGCATTTATCTATGACTTTGTCAATAAACTTTTTCTTTGATAATTTTGTGGGCTATAGTTTGGCAGCCGGATTTATGATATACTGACATGCAGGAAGAATATCGGGGGCGGGATATGTTTTATGCATTGGGACTGAATTTTAAGATTTTTTTGAGAATTTTGCCGGGAGTTTTGAGCATATGGTTTGTAATAATATTTGCACTATGTTTTCCGGAACACAGTATAATACTCTGGATGATCAAGATATCAACAGCAATTTTTGTAGTGTGGAAATGGATAAGAAAAATAAAAAAACATAGTAAATTAAAAATATTCAAACCATTTCTTATATGTACGGGGATATACTGGGGCACCACAATTGTTTTTATGATTTTGAGAAATGAAATAACCGATATTGCTATATTTTTAAGCGGTATTTTTTGGGTTGCAGGTATGATTCTATGTTATAAAGTCGGGAATGATTCTTGGACAGCAATAAGAAAATATGATCCGAAGATAAAGATGAACACAGAAGTACGTTCCGTTGATGATTACTTTGAACTTTATTCCAGATCAGAAGATGTGGAAAGGAAAATATCCGTATTAAAAACTGAAGCGCCTCCTGCAGTAGTGGACGCAATTTTGCAGAGAGAAGCAGTAAAGTTGATACCTTTTTTTAATTTGACGGTGATGTATCTTGAGTTGTTAATGCTTTTGGGTACGTCTTGGATGCAGTGAGAGGAGAATGTCAAATGAATACAATATGCGAAATTAAACGGCGCATATGTAAATTTGGAATATGTTTTTCCGAGCGGAGAAAAAGTAAAACTGCTTGACGACTCAAAAATATATCTCGGCTATCAGGTTGAAAAACATGGCAGCGACAGATGTTATGGACTTGTCGCAGATGATAAATATCTGTTGGTGTGCGAGTATGGCTGCAATGGTACGGATCTCGAGATCATTGTATACAAAAAGAGATGAATCATTACCCCTGCATCGAGGACGATACAGGGGTTTTATATTACTCTACAATATTGTGGAGCCACACGCCTTTCTTCACAAGAATTACTCCGATGATGGCCTTTACGCCGTCGGCTAGCTGTACGAGGAAGTAGATCCACAGGATGGACAGAGGCGTACATTTAGCCAGAGTAAACGCTAACACCACGCTGATGCACCAGATGAAAACGCTGTCGAAAAAGAATGCGATCATCGTTTTGCCGCCGGCCCGGAGCGTGAAATACGAAGTGTTGAGCAGCGCGTGCTGCGGGACAAACAGGGCGGAGATCATGATCAGTTTTACCGCCAGCTGTTTTACGTCTTCCGTTGTTTTGTAAAACTCCGGAAATACCGGGGCGATGAAAAACATAAACGCCGCCACCAGAGTGCATAACAGCACGGAAAAAACGATGATTTTGGTGTCGGTCTCCTTTGCTTTTTTCATGTTGCCCGTGCCCAGTATCTGTCCCACAATGATTGCGACGGCGTCACCCATAGCGATAAAGGAGATGTGGAACAGGTTGGAGATCGTATTGGAAATATTGAGGGCGGCAACTACATGTAGTCCCCTTAGGGAGTAACACCCGGCGAGGGTAGCCATACCCGCCGACCAGAGCGTTTCGTTTAACAAAAGGGGCGTTCCCTTGATGGCGATCCGTCTGATCACATCGCGGGGGATCGCAAAGCTTCGGTAAAGCCCGATGATGTACGGATTTTTTTCTCTATCTCTGTGTACGGAAACAACAATGATGGCCGCTTCGATCACTCTGGAGAGAACCGTCGCGATGGCAGCGCCCTTTACGCCTAACGTCGGAAAGCCAAACTTACCGTAGATCAGAAGGTAGTTGAAGACAAGGTTGATGCAGATCGCCGCGACGCCCGCTTTCATGGGCAGGATAGTCTGGCCGCACTCCCTCAGAGTGCTGCCGTAAACCTGAGTTATCATAAAAAACGGAAGCCCGGCCAGCATAAACAGCATGTATTCCCTGCCGCTGGTCATTGTCATCTGAATGCTGGCAGCGCTGCCCTCCCCGGTTAAGTAAATATTGATCAGAGACTGGCCGGAAAAAATGCACAGTAAAACAGTGAGGATCGTGATGATCGTCACGGCGTACAGCTTAAAGCGGACCGTATGGCGTATACCGTCCGTGTTTTTCTGCCCGTAATACTGCGCCGTAAAAATGCCGGCGCCGGAAACAGCCCCGAACAGGCAGAGGTTATATACAAATAAGATCTGGTTGACAATGGAGACCCCGGTCATGGATTCCGTTCCGATCTGACCGATCATAATATTGTCCAGCATATTCACAAAGTTTGTGATGCCGTTCTGAATCATAATGGGAATGGCGATGACAAATACCATCTTATAAAAAGCGGCATCGCCAAAGTATTTTTGCCGGAAGTTTCTCATATGCTTATTCTCCTTTAGCAGTAAAAACTGCGAAAAAATCCCCCGCCCGACAGGACGGGGAAATCATTATTATAAAAGGCATTCCAGCCATTATAAGCAGTTTTTGACAGAAAGTCAATAGGATGCTACACTGTTTGAAAGGATAAGCGGGATTATTGTTGATGATAGAAAGCAATAGAGGATAGTGATAGTATGTTTCGTATCGTTTTAGTGGATGATGAGAGAGAAGAGCAGGAAGGCATCGCTTACCTGATCAAAAAGTACGGATACCCCCTCGATGTTGCGTTTGCAGGCAACGGGAAGGAGGCCTTACATTTCATATACCAAAATGAGGTGGATATTCTTTTTACGGATGTAAAGATGCCGGTGATGGACGGGCTCGAACTCGCAAAAAGGGTATATGAATATGATCATGACATTAAGATCGTTATCTTCAGCGCTTACGGGGAATTTGATTATGCAAAGCAGGCGCTGGCGGCAAATGCCGTCAGTTATCTTTTAAAGCCGATCGAGCTGGATGAATTTCGGGCGCTGATGGATAACATCATGCTCACGATCACTGCGGAAAAAGAGGAGAAACGGAGCAGGGAGGAGAAGGACAGGTATTATTTTAACAACATCTTATATAAAGTATTTGCCATGTCAAAAATCAATGCCTACGAGGCCGGAGATCTCGAAACATACTTGTTTGAGAACGGGGTTTTTGGCAGATTGATCCACATTGAATTTATGGACAGCTTTTTTGATACGGGTGAAGAGCAGTTTATTTGCTGCGCGGAGAAGTATCTCGGAAAAAATCTGAATTATATAGAACTGTATTCAAATGAAGCCTACATTTTGCTGAGCGGGAAAAAGCCCCTGTCGAAACGGGAACTGACAGAGCAGCTCGGAAAAGTTTTCCGCGATGTCCGGGGGGGCATATTGGACAGCAATCAATCCATGGTCATTGTGAGCAGGACGATAGCAACAGTGGAGGAACTGTTGGCGCAGCAGGAGAGGATCCTGCATATTCAGGACGAGGTATTCGGCTATCACGATAAAATTATTTTTGTGGAGGATTATTATACAAATGCGGAGCATTATGTAAAAGATATAGAACTGACTGCCGGGGAACTCAGGGAAGCGATAGATACGCTGGATGCGGAACTGATTGAAAAAGAGAATAAGAAACTGATAAAAGCAATAGAAGAATCGGGGCAGACCAGCCGGATCTACATCCAGAATATGCTGTACTCCATGATAAAAATTCTTTGCGATAAGGTGAAACCGGAAAATCTGGACGAACTTTTGATCCGGGCGGAGCGGCTGTTTCAGATCAAGGATCCCCACGGAATGTTAAAGGAGTACCAGGAAGCGATTGGGATTTTGACGGATCAGATCAGTTTAAAGGAGGACAGGTCCGGGATCGTTTCTGAAATTAAAAATATTATTGAACTGGAATATAAAAAGGACATCGGTCTGGACTTTGTGGCTGATCGGGTGAATTTGTCGCCGACTTATGTCAGTTATTTATTTAAAAAAGAGACGGGACAGACTCTTGTGAAATATATTACGGACAAAAAGATGGACAGGGCAAAGAAAATGCTGGGGGACAGAAATCTGAAAGTCCTTCAGGTGGCAAAGAGCTGCGGCTATGAGAATCAGTCTTATTTTAATAAACTATTTAAAAATTATTTTGGTGTGACACCGAAACAGTACAGAGAAAATTTATGAAGAAAATAGTAAAATGGTATTATGGAAATGCTTCTATCAGAAGTAAACTGATATACAGTTATGCCTTCTTAGTCTCCATACCGCTTCTGGTACTGGGCGTATATTCTTATCGTATTTCCAGAGAGAATCTGTTGGTACAGACAAAAGACACGATACGGAGCAATGTGTCCATTATGGCTTCGAGCCTTAACCACAATATAAAGAGAGAGAATGACAATATCCGCTATTTATCTTACAATACGGGGTTCAGAGAAAAACTGCAGGGTGCCGGGAAGGATATGAACGCGCTGGTGAAAGAACTGAACAATTCGGTGGAACCGGCATTCTGGTATTTTCTGACCAGCGACGAAAATCTCAAAGACATCAAAATATATTCCGCCGATATCAAAAATGCGGTAGGTTCTTTTTTGCAGCCGCCCGCCACGGAGGAAGAGATCGAATGGTACGAAGAGCATCAGGAAAATTTCAGGACAGAATGGGAATATCAGGATAAACGGATTTTTGCTTCCAGAGCAATTTTGGACGCAAACAGCTCCTCGAGGCCGATTGGAGTTATGAAAATAGAGCTGCGGACAGATAATTTTCTGGCGCCGATCTTTCAGACGGAGTTCCTGAATAACGGAGTGGTTCTTTTGGATGAAAAAAATAATGTCATCGGAAAAAGAAGCTTGGAGAATACGGAGTTGGACGGTGAGATCATAAAAATGATCCGGGAAAGCGGCCGGCCGGAATACTGCGAGACTGCGGACTATATGGCAGCGGCGTCGGGGAAGCTTTTGAACGGCTGGACACTGTATTATTATGTGGACAAAAAGGAAATATCGGCTCAAATGAATTCGATATATCTCTCCACGGGGCTGATCGTAGGCCTTTGTCTGATTATCGTGTTTGTTTTGATCGGCGTCGTTTCTAAAATATTGAGTTCCCGTATTTTAAAGTTAAAATACTATGCGGAAGAAGTGAGTAAAGGAAATTACGGGCTGGAACTGGCGACGGAATGTACGGACGAGATCGGTATTGTGACAAACAGCTTTCAGGAGATGTGCAACCGGATCAATCAGATGATGGAGGATATGTACCGGCTCGGTTTGAAGAAGAGAGCGGAAGAATTAAAAGCGCTGCAGGCAAAGATCAATCCGCATTTTCTGTATAACTGTTTATCCAGCATTAAATGGAAAGCGATCCGGTCCGATCAGGATGAGATAGCCGAGGTGACAGGGCAGCTCGCCAGATTTTACAGGACAACGCTGAACAGCGGGCGGCAGATCACTACGGTGGAGAATGAAATCAATAATATCAGGGCTTATCTGGAACTGCAGCGAAGGACTCATGAGGATGGCTTTTATGTGGAGTTTTATCTTTCGGAGGAGGGCAGAGATCTGCTTATGCCGAATTTCCTGCTGCAGCCTATTGTGGAAAACGCGATATGCCACGGTATCGACTGCCGGGAGGAGGGAACCAGAGGAAAGATTGTGATCCGTTATGCGCCGGAGGGGGATTATATTGTTTTTGAAATTATGAATAATGGCCCTGCGCTGAGCAATAAGGAGGCGGAAAGGCTGTTAAATACGCCGGGAAAAGGCTATGGGCTTCACAATATCAGAGAGCGGGTGAACATGTATTACGGAAGCGATAAAGCCTGCGGCATTTTCGGAGGGCTGGCGGAGAACGGAATGGTTTCTTTTACCGTGAAACTGAAAAAAGAGGCGGATATAAAAGAGGAGGGGCCGGACTGAAACACAGTCCGGTTCTTTTGTTTAATTGGTTAAAAAATTGTTAGAAATCGAAAAAATGTATCATTTTTTATCAGATACGGCGGAATTATAATGAAAACAACGGATGACATGTTTTTATATCATCCTGACGCAAATAATCAAGAAGGAGGAAGATTCATGAAAAAGAAATTATGGAGCGTGCTGCTGTGCACAGCAATGACAGCGGCATTATTGGCCGGTTGTGGGAACAGCTCGGCGCCTGCGGACAGCACGGCGGGAGAGACAGCCGGAACGGAAGAGACGGGGGAGGACGCCGGGGCGGTGACTGAGGCGGCCGGCGAAGGAAAAACGAAGGTCAGAATGACCTACTGGAACAGTGAGGATACGATGCAGGCATTGCTCGATTATCTGGCGGAGGAAGTGCCGGATGTGGAGATCGAGTTCCAGTTTATCGACAACTCCAACTATAATACGATCGTGGATACACAGCTTTCCGCAGAAGAAGGACCGGACATCATCTGTGAATCTCCGGCATCTGCGCTGAAACATGCGAAACTCGGATACCTTGCGGAAGTAAACGAACTGGGAGCAATGTATTCAAGCGCCGGCACAAACGTATACAGCTATGACGGAAATATTTACGCGCTGCCGGGTATCAGTTGGTTCGAGGGCATTTATTTTAATAAGACAATGTTTGAAGAAAACAATATTGCTCTGCCCACAACATTTGACGAGTATCTTGCCGTATGCAAACAGTTTGAAGATCTGGGGATCAAACCGTTGGCGGCAGGTTTGAAGTCTTGGGAGCCGATGTTAAAAAATTCCATGGCGTTTGTGACGGCGGAATATCTGTCAACAGATGCGGGCGCTTCTTTCGGTGAGGATTACCGGAACGGAGAGGCAAAACTGGAAGGAACGTGGAACACTTATCTGGAAAAATGGTCGGAAATGATCAGTTCCGGCGTTTATACCACGGATATGACGGGAATCGATCACGATCAGGCGTTAGAAGAATTTGCCACGGGAAAAGCGGCCATGTTCTGTTCAGGTCCTTGGGATCTGGAGGCGATTCAGAGCAAGAATCCGGATCTCGTAGTGGATATGATGCCGTTTTACGGAACGAAAGCAAGCGAAGGCTGGCTGATCGGCGGACCGGGCTGCGGCGTGGCGGTAAACGAGGCTTCCGCAAATAAAGAAGCGGCTATGAAAGTGCTGGCTGCGATCTCTACGGTGGAAGGACAGAGAGCTTTCTGGGAGAACAATCAGGGCGGTTCCTCTTACCTCAACGGCGCGGAATTTGAACTTCCTGAGGCATACAGCAGCGCATCGAGCGCTCTGGCGGCAGGCAATGTATACTGTCCTTGGAATGAATGGGGCGATGCGGCAGGCGCGCACGAAACATACGGGATAGAGTTCCAGTCTTACTTATTAGGCGAACAGGATTTAAGCCAGACATTGACGAACGTTGATAATGCTGTGCAGGAGTTATTGGAAAAATAATTCTGAAAGCGCCTTCTATCTGCTGATAGAGGGCGCTTTTTTCAGAAAGCAGGAAGGAACATGATGAAAAAGAAAAAATTAAGAGCCGGCGAACTGGGAAGATGGTTCCTGCTGTTTATTATTCCGGCGCTGACAATCTATCTGGTTTTCAGCATTACCCCTTTTTTATACACCATCTATTTCAGCTTTACGGATTATACGGATATGAATCCGATCAATCTTCATTTTGTCGGATTCAAAAATTATATTAAAGTTTTTAATACGCCGCTTATGGTAACGGCAATTAAAAATTCTGTTATCTATGCGATCCTGCTCACGGGATTTCAGGCCATACTGGGGCTTCCGTTGGCCGTTGTGCTGAATAAAAAACTGAAGACAAAAAATCTGCTCCGGGCGGTGTTTTTCTTTCCGGCGGTTTTCAGTTCGCTGATCATCGGCTATCTGTGGAACTTTATTATGTCCTCTTCGGATTTCGGGCTGATCAATAATATACTGCACCAGTTTGGGTTCTCCACCATCAATTTCTTTACTTCTGAGCGGGCGCTGTACTCCGTCATTTTGACACAGATATGGCAGTGGACAGGGTGGGGCATGGTGATTTTTCTTGCCAATCTCCAGAGCATCTCGGAAGATCTCTACGAAGCGGCCGATATTGACGGCGCTTCGGGACTGCAGAAATTTTTCCGCGTGACGCTTCCTCTGATGTGCCCGTCGGTAAAGATCATTGTGGTGACAGGGCTGATCGGCGGTATGAAAGTGTTTGATATTATTTATTCCATGACATCCGGCGGACCCGGCAATGCCACACAGACGGTTATGATGGTTATGATGAAGAAAGGCATTTCGGATGGATTTTACAGTCAGGGAGCGGCCTTCGGCGTGATCTTCTTTGTGATCGTCGTGGCGATCAGCGCGACCGTGACAAAGCTCATGGGGAAATGGAGTGATGCGATACAATGAAAAAGAAAACGAGAAGTTTACTGATACTGGAGATCGTCATGATCGTCATTGCAGCGATATGGTTTGTGCCGATCTATTACCTGATCGTCACGACTTTGAAGTCGCCGCAGGAGGCCACTTTAAAGCCTCTGGCGCTGCCGTCTTCGCTTCAGATAGGAAATTATATAACCGCTTGGAAAAATATGCAGTTTCCCAGAGCTTTTGCCAACACGTTCATCATCACGGTGGCGGCAGTATTTCTGGTCGTCATTTTAGGCTCTATGGCCGGATACGCGCTGGCCAGAACAAAAACAAAATGCAGTACGACGATCTTTCTGCTGTTTTTGGCGGGACTTACAGTGCCTTTTCAGATGAATATCGTCAGTTTATACCGCATTGTAAAAAATCTGCATCTGATGAATACGCTGTTTGCGGTAATTCTGGTGGACGTGGCGATCAATACCCCACAGGCCATTTTTCTGTTTAAAGAGTTTGTGGAATCCACGGTGCCTAAGGAACTGGAGGAGGCGGCCTCCATCGACGGCTGTTCCGTACCGAGACGGTTTTTTACAATCGTATTTCCGCTGTTGAAATCCGTTATCTCCACAGTGGTGATCCTGATCACTTTAAATGTGTGGAACGAGTTTATGACGCCGCTGCTGTTTTTGCAGAGCAGAGAAAACGATGTGATCCTGCAGGAGGTCACGAGAAATATCGGGCAGTTTTCCACGGACTGGACGGCGTTATTCCCGATGCTGATGTTGGGCGTCGCACCGCTTATGATCTTTTATGTGTTCATGCAGAAATATATCATTGCAGGCGTGTCGGCAGGCGGCGTAAAAGGCTGACAAAGTAGAAAAAGAAATAGAAGAAAGAGGAAAAGCATGAACTATTTGAAACCGGAAGAGCTGACGGGGGGCATGATGGTTATTGTCCCACATCAGGATGACGAGGTCCTTCTTTACGGGGGAGTCCTATACGAGGCGAAAAGGCACGGACAGGATGTAAAAGTTGTGATCGTGACAAACGGCGACTGTGACTGCCGCGATCACACGAAAGGGCAGGAGAGACTCAGGGAGAGCATAAAAGGAATGGGGAAGCTGGGGATTCCGGAGAGCGATCTTATTTTTCTGGGTTATGCGGATACCGGAATGCCGAAGGAGGACAGTTTTCTCGGGCGGTTATATGAAGAAAAACGGCAGGATAAAAAAATTGTTTCAGCATGCAGCGATAAAACATATGCTTTGCCCGAAAAACCGGAGTATCACGCGGAGAAATTCGGTGAACATGCCCTCTATACCAGAAGAATGGTGGAGCAGGATCTAAAATCTGTGCTTACCGACTATAAGCCAAAGTACATCTTTACCACCTGCGGAGAGGACACCCACGGAGATCATACCGGATTATATTTATTTCTGAGGGAAATTCTGCGGCAGCTCCGAACAGAAAAAAGCTATGACCCAGAGGTGTTTTGCGGGCTGGTACATTCGGCGGCGGGGGATGAGTTCTGGCCGGATAGGGATGGAGCAGGCTTTATCTGTCCGGAGGATTTTGACAGCAGCGGCAACTTGAGATGGGATGACAGATACTGCTTTGCGCTGCCGGAAGAGCTGACACGGAAAAAGGGGGCGGAAAATTTGAAATATCAGGCATTATTACAGTATGAGACGGCTTTGGAGCCGAGTGCCTATGAGTTTTTGATGTCCTTTATAAAAGACGAGGAGATTTTTTGGAAAATGGCGGAGTAAAAGGACGGTACAGACCGGTGAAGGAGGAGAGGAAATATGATATACGGAAAGGAACCCGTTTATCCGGTGGAACCGTGGACGATCACGGAGAGGGTTTTTGACAGAAGGACGAATTACAGGAATGAGACGACATTTTCTCTGGCCAACGGTTACATCGGGACCAGAGGAACTTTTGAGGAAGGGTACGACTTTGATATTGATACCGGTTTGGAGGGGAACTTTGTAAACGGCTTTTATGAGAGCGAGAAGATTCGGTATGGGGAGGCGAATTTCGGTTCTCCCGCATACAGCCAGTCCATGCTGAACCTGCCAAACCTCAAGGAAACAAAACTGTATCTTGACGGGGAAGAGTTTTCCATGGAGCGAGGAACGGTGGAAGGGTATGCAAGAACGCTGCATATGAAGGACGGATTCCTTGAGAGGAGTCTTGTGTGGACATCCCCGGAAGGAAAGGCTGCGGAGATACGGATCGGGAGACTGGTATCTTTTGAGATGGAACATATCATGGCAATACGGTATGAAGTGACACCGCTTAATTTTTCCGGCAATATTTGTTTTGCTTCAAAACTTCAGGGAGATGTGGAGAACCATACGAGAAAGACCAATCCCATCGTGGACTACGGCCCCTTTGGAAGGAAGTTGGAAAAGGAAACGTGTCTGATGGAGGATGCGTATCTCTACTATGAAGGAACGACGCAGACGAGCCGCCTGAGCGTGGGATGCGGCAGCAGCCACAGAATATTTAAAGTTGGGAAAGAGGGCGGCGGAGTGAACAGATTACAGCCTGACATTTCGGGAGAAGTTTCAGGACTGGAGGCGGTCTGCAGGCTTGATACAGAGGCGCGCCAAAACGAGATGGTGATACTGGAAAAGATGATCTGTTATGCCACTTCTCTGGATATGGAAAAGCAGGATCTGGAGGCGTTCGTGAGAGAGGAGGCCGGCCGGGCGCAGGATATCGGCTATGAGCGGTTGAAAAAACTGCAGGCGGATTACATGCACCGTTTTTGGGAGGCGGCGGATATCCGCATAACAGGTGAGGAGAGCGGGCCTCTGATGCAGGGGCTGCATTTTAATCTGTTCCATATTATACAGTCGGCAGGCAGGAGCGGTAAGACAGGGATGGGAGCGAAGGGGCTGTCCGGAGAAGGGTACGAAGGGCATTATTTCTGGGATACGGAAATGTACGTGCTGCCGGTCTTTGTCTATACGGAGCCTGAGGAAGCAAAGAGACTGTTGGATTACCGATTCGCCACGCTGGACAGGGCCAGAGAGAGGGCCAGGATTCTGGGGCATGACAAGGGGGCGCTGTTCCCGTGGAGGACCATTAACGGGGAGGAGGCTTCCACCTATTACCCGCTGGGGACGGCGCAGTACCATATCAATGCGGATGTCGCATACGCCCTGTCCCTGTACCTTCAGGCGACGGGGAATGGGGTATACCTGAAAGAAAAGGGAGCGGAGATTCTGATAGAAACCGCCCGCGTCTGGGCGGATGTGGGGAGTTTTGCGGAATGCAGGGGCGGAAAGTACTGTATCTGCAGCGTTACGGGGCCGGATGAATATAATGTGTTGGTGGATAACAACTTTTACACAAACCTGATGGCGAGAGAAAATCTGCGGGATGCGGCAGAGGCGGTTCGCTGGATGATGGTTAAAGAGCCGGAAGCCTACGGGAAATTGAAAAAAAAGCTGAGCTTTGAAGAGGAGGAACTGGAACTCTGGGACAGGATCATAGAAAACATGTATTTCCCTTATGATGAAAAGAGGAAAATTTATCCGATGGACGACGGGTTTCTCATGAGAAAGCCTTGGGATGAGGAAAAGATTCCGGCAGAAAAACGGGCTTGGCTCTATGAGAACTACCATCCGCTGTTTATCATGCGGCACCGGATGTCCAAGCAGGCGGATGCTATTTTGGGAATGTATCTGCACAGCAATTTGTTTGCGGAGGAGGAGATCCGGAGGAACTATGATTTTTATCAGGAGGTGACGCTGCATCACTCTTCCCTTTCCACCTGTATCTTCGGTATTGTGGCGTGCGGTATCGGCTATGTGGAGGAAGGCTACAGATATTTCATGCAGTCTGCCAGGATGGATCTGGACGACTATCACAATAATTTTTATGCCGGGATCCATGCGGCAAACATGGCAGGCACATGGCAGGCGGTGGCGAACGGCTTCGGGGGCATGCGCTGTCAGGGCGGGAAACTGAGTTTCAGGCCTGTGCTGCCAAAAGAATGGGAAAGCTTTTCTTTCAGGATCAGATATCAGGGGAATCTTCTTGAAATATCCGTCGCAGGAGAAAGCGGAGCCGAAAAAGTAAAATTTACACTGCTGGAAGGAGACGGCATCTGTTTTTATCTGCGGGGAGAAGGGGCTGAACAAAAGATAGAGATCACGACATGCAAAGGAGAGTGGAGCGGGAATGTATAAAAAATATAAAGCGGTATTTTTTGACTGGGACGGAACTGCGGTAATGTCCAGAAAAGCGCCTGTGGATGAGGCGGTGGCGGCGATGAAGCCCCTATTGCAGCGGGGCGTCAGGCTGGTGATCGTCAGCGGAACGACGATAGAAAACATAGCGAGTGGAAAAATAGAAAAGTATTTTACGCAGGAGGAGCAGAAAAGCCTCTATCTGGGGCTGGGGAGGGGAGCTTTCAACTATGCCTTCTGCGACGGAGCCCCTTATATTTTTGAGGATATGCTGCCGGACGGCGAATGTCTGGAAAAAATACACAGAGTGTGTTTTGAAATTCATATGGAGCTCAAACGGCGTTACGGATTTGATACGGATGTGGTGTTCAGCAGACCGAACTATTGTAAGATAGATCTGATGCCGAATGCCCTGAGGGGAGATAATCTGTTCATGCAGGAGAATGAGCTGGAAATGCTGAAAAAGAGTCTTACGGAACACGGGATTGCGGGCGGGCTGCAGGGGTTCATGGATCTGGCGGCGGATACAGGAGAAAGATATGGTCTGGCAGTAAAGCCTACTTGTGACGCCAAGTATCTGGAAGTAGGACTCAGCGATAAGAGTGACAATGTGGATACGATTTTCCGAAAGCTGCAGGGAGAGATGGATTTAAAAGCGGAAGAATGCGTTTTCTGGGGGGACGAATTTGTGGGAATAGAAGACGGTATCTACGGAAGCGACAGCTTTATGATCACGGAATTGACAAAGGGAGGGGAGTTTTACGATGTTTCGGAAGTGCCCGGAGTAAGACCTGAGGGAGTGATCAGATTGGGGGGAGGCGTAGAACAATTTTTAAGATTTCTGCGTGAGCAATGATACGAAAGCCTGAAAACCATTTCGTATAGCGGTTCGGTTCCAAAGCTGTCAGAATTTTGTTTTCACAAATTGCTTCGGCGTGATCCCTTTATATTTTTGGAAGGTTTTGATAAAGTAACTTTCGTCGTTAAAACCGCAGGATATGGCAGCTTCCTTGACGGAAATATCTTTTGTGGACAGCATCTCGCAGGCGCACTCAATACGATAGTAGTTCAGATAATCGATTGGAGTGCGCTCTGTCATGCCGCGAAAATAGCGGCAAAAGTATTTGGGGTTCATACCAGCTATCTTTGCAAGTTCCCCCAGACTGATGTTTTTGTCAAAGTGCTCCGAGATGTAAGCGAGCACACTTTTCATAGAGTTTAACTGGCTGGAAGATCTTTCGTCGCTTACATTTTCTTCGTAGAGGTGTTCCGCCAGAATCGTTCCGATCAGTTCGTAGAGACATCCCTGCGTGATAAACTCGTAGCCCGGCTGTTTGCCGGAGAGAGAGTCCGTGAGGGCATTTACGATAGGGACAATGCGGGGGCTTGAGTCAGACAACAGCGTACGGATAAGGATTTTGTGGTCCATGATGTCATGAATGGTTTTCGCGCAGGCGTGATTGTCCTTCATCAAAATCTGCAGATCAAAAACAACACAGTCATAAATACAGCTGTGATCCTGAGGGCTGCCGCCGTGGAGCATCCCGTCGGTGACAAAAATCACATCTCCTGCATGGTAAACGTTGGTGGTATTATCCAGTGTCAGATGAAAGGAACCGGACAAAATGTGAATAATCTCATAATGAGGATGCCAGTGGTAAGGCATATAGTATCTGGGGCTGTGAGGCAGTTCGTGATAGAATGCGATTGGAAAATTAAATGTGCCCTGTTCCCGCTGTTCTCTATAATCAAGGTATTTCATATAAAAGCGCTGATCCTTTCTCAAAGCCAACCGGTTTGCATAGGTAAAGGCGGCAATTTATCTGAATTTTATTCAAATTGTATCAAATAGGTGAATATCCTTTTGTTTTTTTATATTATATCACTATTTTTTTGCCCTGTCAGCCATTATAATCAAAATATTAGTATAAATATTTCGCAAGGGAAAAGGAGGTTATTTAGATGGCAAAGAACAGATTAGTGGGTGAATATCCTGTTATTGGTATCAGACCGACCATTGACGGGCGTAGAGGGGTGTTAAAAGTAAGGGAATCTCTGGAAGAGCAGACCATGAACATGGCAAAATCGGCTGCTAAATTGTTTGAGGAGAATTTAAAATATTCAAACGGCGAACCCGTTAAGGTAGTTATTGCAGACACAACGATCGGACGCGTCGGTGAAGCGGCAGCTTGTGCGGCAAAGTTTAAGAAAGAAAACGTTGACATTACATTGACCGTAACACCTTGCTGGTGCTATGGCGCTGAGACGATGGACATGGATCCCATGACGATCAAAGCCGTATGGGGATTCAACGGGACAGAGCGCCCGGGCGCTGTGTATCTGGCATCCGTACTCGCCACTCATGCGCAGAAGGGACTTCCGGCTTTCGGCATTTACGGCCATGAGGTTCAGGAAGCGGATGATACTTCTATTCCGGAAGATGTAAAAGAAAAACTCCTCCGGTTTGGCCGTGCGGCGGTTGCGGCGGCTACAATGAGAGGAAAATCCTATCTGCAGATCGGTTCCGTGACAATGGGTATCGGCGGTTCCATCATTGATCCGGCATTTATCGAGGAATACCTTGGCATGCGTGTGGAATCTGTGGACGAGGTAGAGATCATCCGCCGCATGACGGAGGAGATCTATGACAAGGCAGAGTATGAGAAAGCTTTGAAATGGACAAAAGAAAAATGTAAGGAAGGCCTTGATAAGAACCCTGACTTTGTGAAAGCTTCCGACGAAAAGAAAGAGGAGACTTGGGAATTCGTTGTGAAGATGATGGTTATTATCAAAGACCTGATGAACGGCAATCAGAATCTGCCGGAAGGCTGCGAGGAAGAGATGGTTGGGCACAATGCCATCGCTGCCGGATTCCAGGGACAGCGCCAGTGGACGGATTTCTATCCCAACTGTGACTTCCCGGAAGCTCTTTTAAATACTTCCTTCGACTGGGAAGGGGCAAGGGAGCCTTATATTCTGGCGACAGAGAACGACGTACTGAACGGTCTCGGCATGTTGTTCATGAAGCTTCTGACAAATCGCGCCCAGATCTTTGCGGATGTTCGTACATACTGGAGCGGCGACGCGGTGAAGAGAGTGACAGGTTACGATATAGAAGGACACGCGAAAGAGGCTGACGGATTTATCCATCTGATCAACTCCGGCGCGGCTTGTCTGGATGCCTGCGGCGAAGCGAAAGACGCTGACGGCAACGGCGTGATCAAACCTTGGTATGAAGTGACCAAAGAGGATCAGGACGCTATCATGAACGCAACGGAATGGTGTTCTGCAGACTTCGGTTATTTCCGCGGCGGCGGCTTCTCTTCCAGATTTGAGACAAAGACAGAGATGCCTGTGACAATGATCCGTCTGAACCTTGTGAAGAATTTAGGACCTGTTCTTCAGATCGCTGAGGGATGGACTGTAAATCTTCCGGAGAAGGTTTCCGATACGCTCTGGAAACGTACCGACTATACATGGCCCTGCACATGGTTTGCTCCCAGATGTACCGGAGAAGGTTACTTTAAGACAGCTTACGATGTAATGAATAACTGGGGCGCTAACCACGGCGCAATCAGTTACGGGCATATCGGTGCAGACCTGATCTCTCTGGCTTCGATTTTGAGAATCCCGGTATGCATGCACAATGTGCCGGAAGAAAAGATCTTCCGTCCGGCAGCTTGGAATGCGTTCGGTTCCTGCAGAGAAGGGCAGGATTTCAGAGCTTGTGACGCTTACGGCCCGATGTACAAGACGATCAAATAGGATGAGCGCCTATTTAACAGATAGATTTATTCGGAGGAGACAAAGTGGATAAAAACAAATTTGAAAAATTCAAACAAAATCCAATCGTCAAGAAGATCGGATTGAACAGAATAGTACTGTTGTGCGTTATGGTACTGCTGTATCTCCTGTTTGCGCTCATTACGCCTATGCTGAAGGCTAATGCGAACTTTGTGAGTTTTGCCAGACTGATCAGCCTGTTAAAATATGCATATTTCATGGGCTTCTTATCTCTGGGGGTAACTTTTGTCATCGCCACCGGTGGAATTGATTTTTCCATCGGCCCGGTGATGTTCTGCGGGGCGTTGGTTTCGGGATATCTTCTGACATCAAAGGGATGGCCCTTGCCGGTCTGCCTGATCATCTGTATTCTGGTGGGCACAGCGTTCGGTCTTCTCAACGGCGTACTGGTGTCCTATGCCGGACTGCCGTCGTTTATCACCTCGATGGCGAGTATGATGCTTGCCAAAGGAATTGGTTCCATATTTACAAAAACGCAGTCCGTGAGCTGGCCTCAGGCCGGGGATCCCAACGGATGGTTCAGGAACCTTGTAGGTGTAAAAGTAGGAACTGTAGAGATTCCGGTCGGGTTATTTATCCTGATTTTTGCGGCGATCATTTGTGCTGTTATCTTAAACAAGACTATGGCCGGACGCTATATTTTGAGCATCGGAAGCAACAGGGAAGCGGTGAGGCTTTCCGGTGTAAACACCAAAAAGTGGGAGACGCTGGCCTATGTGATCTGCGGAACGCTGGCAGGCATGGCAGCTATCTTCTATGTGGCAAAAAATACTACGGTACTGCCCGGGCTCGGCGATACTTTTAACAACGAAGCGATCGCAGGCTGTGTCATGGGCGGAACCTCCATGACCGGAGGTATAGCGTCCATCAGCGGAACGCTGATCGGTGTGCTGATCATTGCCCTTCTGCAGGAAGGCATCATGGCAATGGGCTTCCAGATCAATTACCAGTACATTATTACCGGCCTTATCGTTCTGACGGTAGTGTATACGGATTTGCGCAGCAGAAGCAGACGCAACTAAGCGGAAAGGGGAGAAAGAAGAATGGGCGACGTAATTTTAACCATGAAAGGCATTGACAAATCGTTCCCCGGCGTGCATGCGTTGGACCATGTGAATCTGGAGGTCAGAAAAGGCGAAGTACATGCGCTGATGGGCGAAAACGGGGCCGGAAAGTCAACCCTGATGAAGGTGCTTACCGGTATCTACAGCAAGGACTCCGGCACGATTACATACGAGGGGAAAGAGGTGGAGTTTACCAACCCGAGAGAGGCACAGGATGCCGGTATCGTTATCGTGCATCAGGAATTAAATATGATGGGACACCTGACGGTAGCTCAGAACATTTTTATCGGCCGCGAGTTTATGAAAGGCAAACTGATCGACGATAAGAAGATGAATGAAGAGGCCAAAAAACTGTTTGACCAGTTGGGCATCGATATTGATCCGAAGGAGACAATGAGCCGTCTGACAGTAGGAAAACAGCAGATGTGTGAGATTGCGAAGGCTATCTCCCATGATGCGAAAGTCATTGTATTTGACGAACCCTCCGCAGCTTTGACGGAGGCGGAGATTGAGGAACTGTTCAAGATCATCAGAGATCTTCGGAACAAACAGATGGGGATCGTATATATCTCCCATCGTATGGATGAGATCAAAGTGATCACAGACAGGGTGACCGTTATGCGTGACGGCGGTTATGTGGGGACGCTGATCACTAAGGATTCTACAAAGGACGACATCATCAACATGATGGTGGGTCGTGTGATTTATGAAGATCCGAAAACAGAGAGCGCGGTGCCTAAGGATGCGCCTGTGGTATTGAAAGTGGAACACCTGAATGCGGGAAAGATGGTGAGAGACGTAAGTTTTGAACTTCGCAAGGGTGAGATTCTGGGCTTCTCCGGACTGATGGGAGCGGGAAGGACCGAGACGGCAAGAGCTTTATTCGGCGCCGATCCCAAAGAGAGCGGCGACGTCTATGTAAACGGCAATAAGGTGGATATAAAGACGCCTCAGGATGCGGTGAAATACGGCATCGGTTATCTGTCCGAGGACAGAAAGCGCTACGGTATCGTAGTAGGAAAGACTGTTGCGGAAAATTCGACGATGGCGAGCCTTGAAAACTTTATGAAGGGCATGTTTATCGATAAGAAGAAAGAGGACGAGGTTGCGCAGCAGTATGTAGAGACATTAAAGACCAAGACTCCGAGCGTGGATCAGCTTGTGGTGAATCTTTCCGGAGGAAACCAGCAGAAGGTGGTTATTGCAAAGTGGTTGGTGAGAAACTGTGATATTCTGATTTTTGATGAACCTACCCGAGGCATTGACGTAGGGGCCAAGAGCGAGATTTATCAGTTGATGAGCGAGCTGGCCGCCCAAGGCAAATCCATCATCATGATTTCATCTGAAATGACGGAGATTTTGCGTATGAGTGATCGAATCGTGGTGATGTGCGAAGGCAAAAAGACCGGGGAGCTTGATATTTCGGAGGCGACTCAGGAAAGAATCATGCACGCGGCGACGCTTAGGGATTAGGAGGAGAGGACTATGTCAGAGAAGAAAAAAGGAAATGCTTTTACAAACAATCCGCTTGTAAAAGCAGTAGGTTTGCAAAAGATAGTAGTTGTGCTCGTGCTGATCCTGCTGGTGGTAGTTTTCAGCGTTGCAAGCAGCGCCTTTCGTCAGTATTCAACGCTTTTGAGCGTCTTGGACTGCACGTATTATCTGGCGCTTCTGGGTATTGGCGTTACGTTCTGCCTGATTACGGGAGGCGTAGACCTCTCCATTGGTACAGGGATGTTCTGTTATGCACTGGTGGGCGGTTATCTGATCACAAAACAGGAGACTCCGGTCATCGTGGGTATCGTGGTGACGGTGCTCTGTGGTCTGCTTGTGGGAACCATCAACGGACTGATCGTTTCAAAGGGCGGACATGCGCCGTTTCTGGCTACACTGTGTACGATGATGATCGTCCGGGGAATGGGTGCGATCATTACCGGAAATTCCAGTATTACCTGGCCGTCTGCGAAGGCTCCCAATGGTTGGACACGTCTGATTTTCAAGATGGATGTGGGAGGGACAAAGGTTCCTATAGGACTTTTGTGGGTTCTGATCCTGGCTGTTGTGATGAGCATTTTCCTGAATAAGAGCAGGCCGGGACGTTATATCATCGCCATCGGCAGCAACAAGGAAGCCACAAGGCTTTCCGGTGTCAATGTGGCGAAATACCAGACGCTGGCTTATATGATCTCCGGTGTTTTCACCGGGCTTGCAGCTTTGGCTTACAGTTCCGCATTCCAGTCCATGATACCGGGCGGCGGCGGCGGTATTGAGTTAAATGCGATCGGCGGCGCGATCATCGGCGGAACATCCATGAGCGGCGGTATGGGAACCATATCCGGAACGATCATCGGCGTATTCTTGATGTCGGTGCTGCAGCTGGGACTTCCCATGGTCGGTTTACAGGCTAACTGGCAGCAGGTTATTATCGGGCTGGTACTTATCATTGCTGTATATATTGACGTATTAAAGAACAAACGGTTGGCATAACTTTGGTAATTTATTGTTATTATGTTTGTACATCGCAAAAGCGATTTACAATAGAAACTATTAAATTTTTTAAAAAGGAGGCTTCTTTTATGAAAAAGAAAGTATTAGCAGTATTGCTCACAGCAGCAATGGCAGCAACTCTGTTGGCAGGTTGTGGAAACAACGGCAGCACAGAAGAGACAAATGCACCGGCAGCGGAAGAACCCGCAGCAGAGGAACCGGCAGCGGAAGAACCCGCAGCAGAGGAACCTGCAGCAGACGCAGGTCAGATGTCTTTTGAGATCGTATCCAAAGGTCTGCAGCATGAGTACTGGCAGGCAGTAAAGCAGGGTGTGGAGAGCAAGGCAGCAGAGCTTGGCGTATCCGTTAACTTTGTAGGTCCGGACAGTGAGTCCAACTATGACCAGCAGGTACAGCAGGTGGAGAACGCTCTGAACTCCAATCCTACGGCAATCGGTCTGGCGGCCCTCAGCACAGATACACTGATGGCACAGTTACAGACATGTCTGGATAAGGGTATTCCTGTAGTCGGTTTTGACTCCGGTGTTCCGGGAGCTCCGGAAGGATCCGTTCTTGCTAACTGCTCCACAGACAACTATGCGGCAGGCGCTATGGCAGCAGAGAAAGTTTATGAAGCTGTGAAAGACAAAATCGACGGCACAGTACGCGTTGGCGTTGTTGCACAGGATTCCGTTTCCGAGTCCGTTGTAAACAGAGGTCTTGGTTTCATCGACAAGTTTGCTGAGTTGGCAGTAGCAGATGGCCATACGGCAACTGTTGTCGGCAACGAGAGATACATCAACGATTCCAAATGCGAGAAGACCGACGGCGCAAATGTGGTTATCGACGTTCGCGTTCCTCAGCAGGTTGACTCCGCTATGTCCGTTGCAGATGTTAACTCCCTGTTAGGCGAGAAAGGCATCATCGCATTATACGGCTCCAATGAGCATTCTGCAAACGCTATTGTTACCGCAGCTGAAAACCACAGCGAGATCGGCGACACAGTTGTAGCAGCAGGCTTTGACTCCGGTGCAGCTCAGATTCAGGCTGTAAGAGACGGCGTTCTGCTTGGTTCCATTACACAGGCTCCTGTAGCAATGGGCGAAATTCTGGTTCAGACTCTGTACGATGCAGCACAGGGTAAATCCGTGTCTGATACAGATACAGGCTGCCAGTGGTACACAGCCGACAATATTGATGATCCTGCAATCTGGGATAACCTGTACGGCAAATAAGAAATAGCAATAACTAAATCGGGAGGACACACCCTGTGGTGTGTCCTTCTTTCAAATAGGAGGTAGATATTTATGTTAAAGGGTATTCCGAAAATACTTTCTCCGGAGCTGTTAAAAATTCTGGCAGAGATGGGACACAGTGACAGACTGGTGATTTCTGACGGCAATTTTCCGGCGGAGTCTATGGGGAAAAATGCGATCGTGATCCGCTGCGACGGGCACGGTGTGCCGGAGCTTTTAGATGCGATCCTGCAGGTGTTCCCGCTTGACACTTATGTAGAGCGGCCTGTAAGCCTGATGGAAGTGGTGCCCGGAGATGATGTGGAGACCCCGATCTGGGATACATACAAGGAGATCGTCGGGAAATACGATAAACGCGGCAGTGATGCTGTGGGCAATATCGAGCGGTTTGCATTTTATGATGAGGCAAAGACTGCTTATGCGATCATAGCCACCGGCGAATCGGCGCTCTATGCTAATGTTATGCTGCAAAAAGGCGTTGTGACGGATTAAGAGGGAAGGAGCAGGGGAATGGAACAGGCAAAGTATTTTCTGGCGATTGATATCGGAGCTTCCAGCGGGAGACATATTTTAGGAAGTGTGCAGGATGGAAAAATAGTACTGGAGGAAGTGTATCGCTTCTGGAACGGTATGGATGATATAGATGGAACGCTATGCTGGGATGTGGAGAGATTGTTCCGCGAAATTATAGAGGGGATGAAAAAATGTAAAGAAGCGGACAAAATACCGGTGAGCGTCGGGATCGACACATGGGGCGTGGATTTTGTTCTGCTTGATGAAGAGGACAACATCGTAGGAAAGACTGTGGGATACAGGGATCACAGAACGGACGGTATGGACGAAGAGGTTTATCGCATCATAAGCGAGGATGATCTGTATGCGAGGACGGGAATCCAGAAAGCGATCTATAATACGATCTATCAGTTGATGGCGGTCAAAAAGGAACATCCGGAGCATATGGAAAAAGCGGCGGCAATGCTGATGATTCCGGATTACTTCCACTATAAACTCTGTGGAAACAAGGTGCAGGAATATTCGGAGGCTACCACGGGACAGCTTGTGGATCCTGCCACGAGAGACTGGGATCTTGAATTGATAGAGAAGCTTGGATTCAATAAAAATATATTCCGGAAAATATGCATGCCGGGGACAAAGATCGGTTCCTTGACAAAAGAGGTGCAAGAGGCGGTGGGATACGACTGTCAGGTTGTACTTCCGCCTACTCATGACACGGCATCCGCGGTGATGGCGATTCCCACCGATGATGAAGATGTGTGCTATATCAGTTCCGGCACCTGGTCTCTCATGGGCGTGGAGAGGAAAGACGCGGATTGTTCTGCGAAGAGCAAGGAGGCCAACTTTACCAACGAAGGCGGCTACGGGGGAAGGATCACCTATCTGGCAAATATCATGGGGCTGTGGATGATTCAGTCTGTGCGGAATAAGCTGGCTCCGGATATGTCCTACGGCGAGCTGTGCGATCAGGCGTCCAAAGAGACTATTGACTCCATCGTGGATTGTCAGGATGATTGTTTCCTGTCGCCGGAAGATATGGCGGAGGAGATCAAAGATTACTGCAGAAGAACATCTCAGGCTGTGCCGGAAACGCTTTCGGAATTGGCCTGCGTCGTATACAACAGCCTTGCAAAATGTTATGCACAAAAGCTGCAGGAGATCGAAAAGTTGGTGGGCAGGAGTTATGACAGAATCCACATCATCGGCGGCGGTTCCAATGCGGTATACCTGAACGAACTGACTGCAAAATATACGAAGGTTCCGGTGCACGCAGGGCCGGGGGAGGCTACGGCGTTAGGTAATATCCTGACACAGATGATCGAGGAGGGGCTTTTCGAGAGTCTGAAAGCAGCGAGACAGTGCGTGGCGGAATCTTTTGAGATCAAGATTTATCAGTGAAGAAAGATGACGGAGAGGACACTGCAATGGGAAAAGGTCGTTCTGCTGTGACAATATGTTTTACGAACAACAAAGGAGGAAGCGGGAAATCTACTTCCTGCGCGAATCTCGGCTATGAATTGGCGGCGGAGGGAAAGAGAGTTCTTTTGATAGACGGCGATATGCAGCTCAACCTGTCTCTATCATTTTTTGACGAGGAGAGGGTGCTTGAGATGGCGGCGGGAGAGAAAAATCTCTATCACGGCATTCGGAATAAAAAGGATCTGCAGGAATATATTGCAGCTACGCCTTATGAGAACCTTGATCTGATACCGTCGTCTCTTCTGATGAGCCAGATCGAGTATGAACTTTTTATGATGATGCAGAGAGAGTTTGTCTTGAAAAAATGTCTGGAGGGTCTCAAAGAGAAGGGGGGATATGATTATATTCTGATCGATGCGCCCCCCACTCTGGGGACTTGGGTGATCAATATTTTGTGCGCTTCGGACTACGTCATCGTACCGGTGGAGGCGTCGCCCTGGGGGTTGTTCGGATTGGCTAATATGTTCGATTTTCTGGGCGGGCTTCAGGATATGACGCAGGCGCAGGTTTTGGGAGTGCTGATCACAAAGGTGGATGAACGGAAAAATTATTACAGGCAGACCAGAGAGATTCTGGGGGGATATCAGGAGATCCGTGTTTTTGATTCCTTTATCCATGTGGATGCTTCGATCGAGTGGGCGCAGGATGCTTCCAAACCGGTGGCGGTTTATAAGAGATCCGCCAGAAGTGCGGCGGAATTTAAAGAGGCGGCAAAAGAAGTGATAAGTACGGTTCAAAAGGAAAGGCGGGAGTAAGAAATGGCAGTAGGAAAAGGCAGTATGGAGAGAGCGGCAAAAACGGCGGGAACATCCCAGACAACCGCGAAGAAGGCTCAGACGGCAAAGGAGACGCCTGCAAAGAAAACGGTAAAGACGACGAAACCGAAAGCTGTGAAAGCGGCTGAGACGATCGCGGCTCCCACAGAGGAAGTGATGGAAAAGATCGTGTATCAGACAAGCGATGGGATGTTGGGGCGTGACGCCGAACCAAACGAGTTGTTTGGGGTGGGCGACGCGATGCCGGTGTACTATTTTTAATCAGGAGAGTTTTAAAATCTGACGAAGCAATGCCGGATCGCGGTTGATGATCAGGTCGGACGGGAAATCACACTGCTCGAGCAGAGGAAAAATATACTGCATATCGCCGATGTGATCTTTTCCGTGGCTGTCGCTGGAGAGAAGAACGGGCAGGCGGAGCTTTTTGCACAAGCAGAGTATCTGTATAGAGTGGCGCAGGCCGTCTTGGCGGTAAGCGTCGGGCATCAAAGAAGCGTTATTTATCTCGGGATAAACATGGTTTTCCTTGGCGGCGGCGAGCAGACGTCCATAGTCCACCGGAAAACGGCCGTCGTCGGGATGACCTAAAAAACGAACGCCGGGGTGGTGCATGGCGTTGATATACGCGGAAGTGTTGGAGTAAACTGTCCCACAGGAGAACACAGGATGATGCATGCTGATAAAAGCATAGTCTAAAGACTCGATCAGGGAGTCTTCCAGATCCACATCGCCCTCCTCGTTCAGGATGTTCAACTCCGCACCGTAGAGAAGCTGTAAGCCGAATTTTTTACGGTCTGCCAGCAGCAGATTGCGAAAGTAGGAACTGCCGGCAGCTCCGGGCGTGGCGGGACCGTGGTCTGAGATACCGAGGATCTGAAGGGATCTGCCCGATGCGGCGCGGGCCATATCGGTGATCGTATCGTGGGTGGCGTGCCCGCTGGACAGGCAGTGTGTGTGTATATCAAGCAAAATGGGAATATTGTACATATTCTGAGCTCCTGTGTGTTGGTGTGGCATAAGTTGATTTATTATCTCATAAAAACCATAGGAAAACAACAAGAAAACAACAAAAAACAATTTTTTATAGAGTTAAACAAATATATTTTTAAAGTTATAAGCAAAAAACAAACAAAAACGGAAGAAAACCATGTTGTTTTATGTTGACTTTGGAGGCGGAGTGCTCTATAATAATGATATGAAAGCAGGACTGGCTTTACGGGACGATTTTGCGGAATGAAACGCGAAATTGGAAGTTTAGATTCAGGTAGAAAGGATTGGCAGATTATGGAGGAAAAACAGAGAATCATACAGGAACTTGTTCCCGGAAGGCAGATCACGCTGGCCCATATCATCGCTAATCCGGACAGCGTACTTTACGAAAAGCTGGGGCTTAACCCGGCTGCGGAATATTCCAGATCGGCCATCGGCGTGCTGACGGTTTCCCCGGCAGAGACAGCGATCATTATGGCGGATATCGCCATGAAATCTTCCGGCGCAGAACTCGGTTTTGTGGACCGGTTTTCGGGATCGGTGATCGTGACGGGCACCGTGTCTCAGGTGGAGGCGGCAATCGAGGCAATTCTTCTTTATGTGGAGGGGACGTTAGGCTACACGGTCTGCGGCATAACGAGAACATGAAAAAGTTGATTCTGATAGGCCGCAGCGAAGCGGGAAAAACGACGTTGACGCAGGCGCTGAAGGGAGAGACGATCACATACAAAAAAACCCAGTATGTCAATTATTTTGACGTGATCATCGATACGCCGGGAGAATACGCGCAGACTGCAAAACTCGGCAGGGCGCTGGCGCTCTACTCCTATGAGGCGGACGTGGTGGGACTTTTACTTGCGGCCAACGAACCTTATTCCCTGTATCCGCCCAATATCACCTGCATGGTGAATCGGGACGTGATCGGCATCGTCACAAAGATCGACAGGGAGGATGCCGATGTCTTACAGGCGGAGAGATGGCTGAAACTCACGGGCTGTAAAAAGATATTCTTTGTCAATTCCACAGCGAACGAGGGAGTGGGGGACATTCTGGAATATCTGCGGGAACCGGAAGACGTGATGCCCTGGGAGAGGGACAACGGTTAGAGGAGGTATTTAAGCAAACGTTTAAATAAAAATAAAAAGAGGAAAAGGAGAAAAAAATGGCACAAAACGAGTACGAAATCAAAAAACAGATTTGCGACATCGGCAGAAGAATCTATGACCGGAACATGGTTGCGGCGAACGACGGAAATATTTCCGTAAAACTCAACGACAACGAATTTTTATGCACACCTACAGGAGTTTCCAAAGGATTTATGACGCCGGAATATATCTGCAAAGTGGATGCGAAGGGAAATGTGATTCAGGCTAACAAAGGATTCAGACCTTCTTCTGAGATCAAGATGCATATGCGCGTCTACCAGAAGAGACCGGATGTGGGTTCCGTTGTACATGCGCACCCTACTTTCGCAACAAGCTTTGCTATCGCGGGGATTCCTTTGACACAGCCCATCATGCCTGAGGCAGTCATCGCCCTTGGCTGTGTGCCCATCGCACCTTACGGAACACCCTCCACTATGGAGATCCCGGATGCAGTTGAGCCTTATCTGGAGCATTTCGACGCTGTGCTTCTTGAAAGCCACGGCGCACTGACATGGTCCACAGACCTGTTGGCTGCTTACATGAAGATGGAATCCGTTGAATTTTATGCGGAACTGTTATACAAAGCAAGACAGCTTGGCGGCCCTAAGGAGTTCAGCCCCGAGAACGTTGAGAAACTGTATGCAATCAGAAGACAGATGGGACTGCCCGGACGTCATCCCGCTGATCTGTGCCAGAATAAGGGTAAGGCAAATTGCCATAACTGCGGTTCCTGCTCATCCTCCGGCAAAGATCAGGACAGTCAGGAATTGGTAGCAGCGATCACGAAGAAAGTTTTGGAGCAGCTTGGCAAATAAACTATGGATAAATATAATCTTGAGAAAATCGTAAAAAATCTCGTCGGCGATGCGATTGTGAAAGAGATCATGTCTTTGGATCTGGCGGTAAAGCTGATTGAAGCGGTGGAGGAGAAAGCGCGGGAGATGGGAATGCGGGTGGTTGCGGCAGTTTCCGACGCTTCCGGCAGGCCGGTTGCAGTTCACTGCATGGACGGCGCTTACCACGGCAGTTTTGATGTGGCTTTAAACAAGACCTACACGGCCACTGCCTTTCAGATGCCGACGGCTAAGCTGTCAAGGCTGTGTCAGCCGGGGCAGGATTTATACGGTCTTCAATTTTCGGGTGAGGGGAAAGTCATGATCCTTGGCGGCGGCGAACCGCTTATGGTTGGAGATACCATGATAGGAGCGCTGGGAGTGTCCGGCGGAACTGCGGATCAGGATACAGAGCTTGCCGCTTACGGAAAAGATATATTAAAGGAGGTAATAAAGTGTCTGTAGATGAGAGCATGATCCATGACATTGTACAGAAGGTCATGGCAAATATGCAGATAACCGGCTCGGTAGAAGGCATGCACGGCGTATTTCAAGATATGAGCGAAGCGATCAATGCCTCCATCAAAGCGCAGAAGGTTGTCCGCAATCTGACACTGGATCAGAGAGAACAGATCATCTCTGCAATCAGAAGAAAGACCCACGAAAATGCTGAGATACTTGCCAATATGGGCGTGAATGAGACCGGCATGGGAAATGTGGGAGATAAGATATTGAAACACCACCTGACAGCGGATAAAACACCGGGTACGGAAGACTTACATACCACCGCATGGTCAGGAGACAGAGGGCTCACCCTTGTGGAGATGGGACCCTTTGGCGTGATCGGCGCGATTACGCCGGCAACCAACCCGTCCGAGACGGTGATCTGCAATTCCATCGGAATGATTGCGGGCGGGAATACGGTAGTGTTTAATCCCCATCCCAACGCGAAAAAGACAACGATATTCACGATCAATATGATCAACGAGGCTTCTTTGGAAGCGGGCGGGCCTGATAATATAGCGGTTACGGTGGAAGTGCCCACTATGGAAACCAGCTCTGTCATGATGAAGCATCCTGCGATCCCGCTTTTGGTGGCAACGGGAGGTCCCGGCGTTGTGACGGCGGTTCTTTCTTCCGGAAAGAGAGCCATTGGTGCAGGAGCAGGCAATCCTCCGGCCTTTGTGGACGATACCGCAGATGTGAGGAAAGCGGCGAAGGACATTGTAAACGGCTGTACTTTCGACAATAATCTCCCCTGTATTGCGGAAAAAGAGATCGTTGCGATGGACGGCATTGCGGATGAACTGATGCACTACATGATTCAGGAGAACGGCTGCTATCTGGCAAGCAAAGAAATTCAGGATAAGCTGACGGCCACCGTGCTCACGCCTAAGGGGGCGTTAAACAGAAAGTGCGTTGGAAGAAGTGCGAGAGCGCTGCTGTCTATGGTGGGCGTGGAAGCAGGGCCGGATATCAGATGTATCGTGTTTGAAGGTCCGAAAGAGCACCCGCTTATCGCGGAGGAACTGATGATGCCGATCCTCGGTATGGTCAGAGTGAAGAGTTTCGAGGAAGGCGTGGAGACGGCAGTGTGGTTAGAGCACGGCAACCGCCATTCCGCACACATTCACTCAAAGAATGTGGACAACATCACCACATATGCAAAAGCACTGGATACGGCCATCCTTGTAAAGAATGGCCCGAGTTACGCGGCGTTAGGCTACGGCGGCGAAGGCTACTGCACTTTTACCATCGCTTCCAGAACGGGAGAGGGGCTGACCAGTGCACAGACCTTTACGAAGAGAAGACGATGCACGATGTCAGACAGTCTTTGCATTCGGTAGAATAAAAATAAGGAGGAAAGAATATGGCAGTAAATGAGCAGGAAGTCGAGCTGATCGTCAAACAGATATTGAATCAGATCACGGAAAGCGGCTCCAGTGCCTCTGCGGTGCAGCAGACGGTGAAAAGCGCGGCAAACGCAGCGGTTCCCGCCACGGCACATGTGGCGATGCTGACGGAACTTGAGAAGTTTGAAGTGAAAGAGTATCCGATGCCGCAGGTGGGGGACGATGATATTCTGGTGAAAGTGGAAGGCTGCGGCGTCTGCGGAACCGATGCCCACGAATTCAAACGCGATCCTTTCGGCTTGATCCCGGTTGCGCTGGGACATGAGGGAACCGGCGAGATCGTGAAGATGGGCAAGAACGTGAAGAAGGACAGCGCCGGAAAAGACCTCCATCTGGGCGATAAAGTAGTAACATGTATGATATTTAAAGATGATCCGGACATTACCATGTACGATCTGAACAAACAGAACGTGGGCGGTGCGGATGTGTACGGGCTTCTCCCCGACGATGATATTCATCTGAACGGATGGTTTTCCGATTATATCCTGATCCGCGGCGGCTCCACTGTATTCAATGTGAGCGAATTGGATCTGGATTCCAGAATCCTGATCGAGCCCTGCGCGGTTTTGATTCATGCGGTGGAGAGAGCGAAAACTACGGGAATCCTGCGGTTCAACAGCAGGGTTGTAGTACAGGGATGCGGCCCCATCGGACTGATTTGTATCGCGGTGCTGCGGACAATGGGAATCGAGAATATTACGGCGGTGGACGGCAATCAGGCAAGACTGGATTTTGCGAAGAGATTAGGGGCTTCCCAGACAGTCAGCTTTAAGGATTTCCAAGGGATCGAAGCCCTTACCGGCGCGGTGAAAGCTTCCTTCGACGGACATCTGGCGGATTTTGCTTTTCAGTGTACAGGCAACCCGATGGCTCATGCAAATATTTACAAGTTTATCCGCAACGGCGGCGGGCTGTGTGAACTGGGCTTTTTCATAAACGGCGGCGACGCATCGATCAATCCGCACTTTGATCTGTGCTCTAAGGAGATCACGCTGGTGGGCTCCTGGGTATACACGCTTAGAGATTACGCTACGACTTTTGACTTTTTAAAGAGGGCGAAAGGCATCGGACTTCCGCTTGCGGAACTGATTACACACAAATATCCGCTGGATCAGATCAACGAAGCGCTGAAAACGAATCTTGCAATGACGGGACTTAAGATTGCAATCGTAAATCAGTAGTGATGATAGAAAGTTTACGCAACAGCCCTGCAGGAAACGGCTGCAGGCCAAGAGAAAGGCATGGTTAAGATTATGGAGGAATTGACATCTCGCAGGGAATCGGAGGCGGTAGGCCTGTTGGAAGTGTTCGGGCTTGTGTGCGCGTTCCTTGCCGCGGACGCCGGATGTAAGGCGGCCAATGTCTGTCTGGAAGTTTTTGATAAAAATAAACCGGCCAATGCAGACTCTCTGCCGGTGCCGCTTTTGGTGACTGTGAAGTTCAGGGGCAGCGTCACTGATGTGGAGGAAGCTATGAGAGCGGCGGAGGCGGTTGCCCTTGCGAATACGGGAGTCGTGTCAAAACATATTATTCCGAGACCGACGCAGGACACGGAAAAAATGCTGAAAGTCAGCGCACTGGATAAAAATTAAAATCAAACAAAAAAGGATTGTATAAGGAGGAAAAACAATGGCACAGGAAGCTTTAGGAATGGTTGAAACAAGAGGTCTTACCGCTGCGATCGAGGCTGCGGATGCAATGACCAAAGCTGCGGAAGTAGTTCTGATCGGAACAGAAAAGATCGGTTCCGGACTCGTAACCGTTATGGTACGCGGCGATGTAGGCGCAGTGAAAGCGGCTGTGGAAGCAGGCACAAGCGCAGCAAGCAAGCTGGGTGAGCTGGTGGCGACACATGTAATCCCCAGACCCCACAGCGACGTAGAGAAAATTCTCCCGAAATTCAAAGGCTAATGCAGGTGAAGCTTGCATAGATCCGAAAAGTTTTGAGCGGAAGGAGAAACGGCATGGGTAACGCATATGGGTTTATAGAGATCACCGGGGTGGTGGCGGCGATGGATGCCCTTGATATTATGTGCAAGACGGCAAACGTGACCTTAGCCACATGGGAGCGTAAACTGGGCGGAAGACTTGTTACGCTGGTGGTCGAAGGCGATGTGTCGGCGGTCAGGCAGGCGGTCGAAGCAGGATCCACACAGGCAATCAAAAAACCGGCTGCAACCGGTGTACTGCCGAATCCGCATCCGGAGATCGTGAGGATGGTTGAATTATCAGCAAGCCGTTTTAAAGGGAAAACGGAACCCTCTTCGGGCTCTAAAATGCTGGGCGAAGATCCGCCGGATTTCGTCCCGAAAAAATAAGTAAAAAGTAAAACAATAAGGCAAACAAAAACAGGAGGAAATGATTATGGCATCATTAGAAGCATTGGGAATGGTAGAAACAAGAGGTCTTGTAGCAGCAATTGAAGCGGCGGATGCTATGTGTAAAGCTGCAAATGTAACATTGATCGGAACAGAGAAGATCGGTTCCGGACTTGTAACCGTTATGGTACGCGGCGACGTAGGGGCTGTAAAGTCTTCCGTGGAAGCCGGAGCAAACAGCGCAGGCGCGCTGGGCGAACTGGTAGCTACTCATGTAATTCCGAGACCGCACAATGACGTGGAGATGATTCTGCCTAAGGTTCAGTAAGAAAGGTTTTGAAAGGAGCAGGGTATCGTTGTTATGAACGGTTATCAAAATGTAGAACAGATTACAAGAATGGTGCTCCAGACGATTGAAAACGCCAGGGAAAATGAAAAATTAATGACTGTTCCGGTGGGTGTGTCCGCAAGGCACATCCACCTGACACAGGCGGATGTGGAAACGCTGTTTGGTTCCGGTTACCGGCTTACAAAGAAAAAGGAACTGATGGGCGGCCAGTTTGCGGCAAATGAACAGTGTACGATAGTCGGGTTAAAACTCCGTGCCATTGAAAATGTGAGGATACTCGGGCCTGTCAGAAAGAGTTCGCAGGTGGAGATTTCCGCGACAGATGCGCGTACGCTGGGGGTAAACGCGCCTCTGCGCCAGTCCGGCGATACGGCGGGTTCCGCGCCTGTCGCTCTGGTGGGGCCTAAGGGAGTGCTCTACTTAAAAGAAGGGTGTATCGTTGCGGCAAGGCATATACATATGACGCCGGCCGAGGCTGCGTCCGTTTCCCTGCATGACGGAGATATGGTTTCCGTCCGCATGGGGGATGAGAGAAGCGTGGTGTTAGACAATGTCAAAATCCGCGTCGACGAGTCTTTTTCTTTGGAGATGCACATTGATACAGATGAGGCAAATGCCTGTCAGGTGAGACAGGGGGACTGCGCAACGATCATTCGGAGAGTGTGACAAAATTGCCGGAAAGCATGTTTGGGGTATGAAACATTACAGGATAGGAGCATGATTATTTATGATAATAGGAAAAGTTGTAGGAAGCTTATTCTCTACAAGAAAAAGTGAAAAGTTGGTCGGCAACAAGTTTATGATCGTGGAACCTGTCGAATCGATGTGGGGGACGGAAGGACGTCTGGTGGCAATTGATATCATCGGAGCCGGAATAGGCGAGTATGTTCTGGTGGCGCAGGGGTCTGCTGCCAGAATCGGCTGTGATATGGCGGATGCGCCGGTGGATGCGGCGATCGTTGGCATCATTGACGAAGGACAGGAGTGGAGTAAATAATCATGCTGATCGACGAACTGAAAAGTGTAGCAAGAGAAAGTGGTATAGTGGGAGCCGGCGGCGCCGGTTTCCCATCCTATGCCAAAATGACGGACAAAGCGGACACGGTTATTTTGAACTGTGTCGAATGCGAACCCCTGTTAAAGCTTCATATACAGCTTCTTGCGGCGAATGCGGAAGAGATCGTTCAGATGCTTGATGAAGTGCGGGAAGCTTTGGGAGCGAAGGAGGCCGTGATCGGCATCAAGAGCGAACATGTGCATACGATCTGGATTCTGGACGAGGTGATCAAAGATTACCCGGAAGTGAGGATCTGTGCGGTTCGGCCTACATATCCCATGGGGGACGAGGTCATCCTGATCTATGAGGCGACAGGGCGTGTGATCAAACCGGGGGGGATCCCTATCGATGAGAATGTGATCGTCTACAATGCGGAGACAATGTATAATCTGTATCAGGCGGTACATGGCGGCAGGCCGGTTATCGACAAGTTAGTCTCCATCGTGGGCGAAGTGGAAAAACCGGTTACCGTGAGAGTTCCGCTTGGCATGAGTGTGAAGGAAGCGGTGGCGTTAGCCGGAAAAGTGACGGTGAAAGATCCGGCTTATGTGATGGGCGGCCCGATGATGGGGAGGCTTGGAACGGAAAATACGATCATAACTAAGACAACAAACGCGATTATCGTTTTATCGGAGACGCATAAAGTGGTAATGCGTATGAATAAAAATCTGGATGTGGAGAGACGGAGGGCGGCTTCGAGCTGCTGCCAGTGCAGGACCTGCACGGAGATGTGTCCGAGACACGCGCTTGGTCATCCCATCGAACCGCATCGGATCATGCGGGCGGTGGCGAACCATGATATTTCTGATCTGTCTGTGTATACCAATGCGGCGTACTGCAGCAGCTGCGGGTTGTGCGAGAACTATTCCTGTCCTCAGGGGTTAGCTCCGAGGAGCGTGATCGCCGAATTTAAAAACGGGCTTAAAACTTCCGGCGTGCGGGTGGAGAAGATAGAGCCGGCGGAAGTGGAAACGGACAGGGATCTCAGAAAGGTTCCGGTGATGCGGCTGAAGGAAAAGCTGGGATTAGCACAGTATGATGTTCCGGCGCCGCTCACGGAAACAGAGATTTCTGTGAAAACCGTAAGGATACCGATGAGCCAGCATATCGGCGCTCCGGCGAAGACGGTTGTGGCGCAGGGAGATGCCGTCACAAAAGGAGCGGTGATTGCTGAAGCGGCTGACGGGCTGAGTGTGGCGATCCATGCTTCTGTGGACGGCATCGTAAAGAAAGCAACAGAAAAAGAAGTGGTCATCAGCGTAAAATAACGTAATGCGGGACAATTTTTGATGAGGAAGGATAGGAAAATGGCCAAAGCGATTGGAATGGTGGAAATTACAACGGTATCGACGGGATACACGGCGGCGGACGAGATGGCGAAAGCAGCGGATGTGGAACTTTTGCAGGCCGAAGTCACCTGTCCCGGAAAGTTTGTGATCCTGATCACAGGGGAATTAAGCGCAGTGAGAGCTTCCGTGGACAGAGCAGCGGGCAGATATCAGGATAAGATCATAGACACTTTTGTGCTGGGCAATCCTCATGAGCAGATATTCCCGGCAATTTACGGTACAGCCCAGCCGGAGAAGATAGACGCGCTGGGGATTCTGGAGACATACGATGTGGCGGCGCTTATTGTGGCGGCAGATATGGCGGCAAAGACGGCGGTGGTGGATCTGATTGAACTGCGTCTGGCCAAAGGGATGTGCGGAAAAAGCTATATGACGCTGACGGGCAGCGTATCCGCGGTGCAGGCGGCCATCGACAGGGCCAAGAGTGAAGCCGGCGACAGAGCAATGTTCCTTGACAGTTCTGTGATTGCAAGACCTTCCGATAAGCTGCTGAAGTATATCTTTTAGTATAGACGAGGACAGAGTATGTTAGCGGCGGAGAGAAGAAACCTTATTTTGGAGAAAGTTCATGCGAATAAACGGGTGATCGTCAGCGAGCTGAGCAAAGAGTATGACGTTTCGGAGGAGACGATCAGGAGAGATCTGGATAAGCTGGAGGAAGAGGGACATGTAATCAAAAGCTACGGCGGCGCTGTGATCAATGAAAAAAGCAGTATCGATCTTCCTTTTAACGTCAGATGGAAAGCCAACCCTGAGGGGAAGCATAAAATAGCCGAACTGGTCAGCAGGGAGATCAAAGACGGTGATCACATTATGCTGGATGCCTCCACGACTGCGGTATTTATCGCAAAGAGTATTAAGCACAAAAAGCACCTTACGGTGATTACCAATGCCATAGAGATTTTGTTGGAGCTGGCGGATGTGCAGGGATGGGATATCATAACTCCGGGCGGGCTTTTGAGACCGAACTCCATGTCGCTGATCGGCAAGAAAGCTCTTGACGGCATCGATTCTTATCATGTGGATAAAGTATTTTTTTCCTGCAAGGGGATCGACTTAAAGAACGGAATAACGGATGGAAATGTGGAGACCGGCGGCATCAAGCAGAGCATGATCGCAGCGGCTGACAAAATATATCTGGCGGTGGATTCCAGCAAATTCGGACGGACGGCGTTTTCCAGAATATGCGGTCTGGGGGCTGTGGACTGTATCGTGACAGATGAGAAACCGGACGAGATGTGGATGGAGGCATTCCGGAAAGAGAAGACGGAGTGTATATATAAAGAGTGAGATAAGAAAGGAAAAGGGTGTTCGGCATGTTTACAAGTGACGTTAAGTCGATCAAGAAAACGGACAGAATAACGAGACTGGTGGAACATTTATATGCAAAGCTTCCGGAAATAGAGGCAGCGAGGGCGGAACTGATCACGGAGTCTTATCGGGAGACGGAAGGGCAGCCTGTGGTGATGCGCAGAGCGAAAGCTTTTGCCCATATTCTGGAAAATATTCCGATCATTATCAGACCGGAAGAGCTGGTGGCGGGAAGTTCCACGATCGCGCCCAGAGGATGTCAGACTTATCCGGAGTTTTCCTATGAGTGGCTGGAGGCTGAATTTGATACGGTGGAGCACAGAGCGGCGGATCCCTTTTATATAGCAGAGGATACGAAGAAGCGGTTAAAAGAGGCGAATCGCTATTGGAAAGGAAAAACCACAAGCGAACTGGCGTACAGCTATATGGAGCCGGAGACACACCGGGCTATGGAGCACAATTTCTTTACGCCGGGCAACTATTTTTATAACGGCGTGGGGCATATTACCGTGCAGTATGAGAAGGTGCTGCAAATCGGCTTTGCGGGAATCAAAAAAGAAGCGCAGGAGGAACTTGCGTCCTGCTGTGTAGGCGCTGAAAATTATGCCAGAAAGAGCAGATTTTTGCAGGCGGTCATCCTTTCCTGCGATGCGGTGATCGGCTACAGCAAACGATATGCGAAGCTGGCGCAGGAGATGGCGGCGAAAGAAGGCAATGCCCAGAGAAAGAAAGAACTGTTGACCATTGCCGAAAACTGTGCGAAGGTGCCGGAGCATGGAGCGGAAGGGTTCTGGGAGGCATGCCAGTCCTTCTGGTTTGTACAGCAGCTTCTGCAGCTTGAGTCCAGCGGACATTCCATCTCGCCGGGCAGATTTGACCAGTACATGTATCCTTACTATGAGAAGGATATCGAAAACGGGAAACTTACGCCGGAGTTTGCGCAGGAACTGTTAGACTGTATCTGGGTGAAACTCAATGACTTGAACAAGTGCCGTGACGCGGCAAGCGCCGAAGGATTTGCGGGATATTCCCTGTTCCAGAATCTGATCGTGGGCGGTCAGACGGTGGAGGGAAAAGACGCCACAAACGATCTGTCCTTCATGTGCATCAATGCATCGAAACATGTATTTTTGCCCCAGCCGTCCCTTTCCATCCGCGTGTGGAACCGTTCCCCTCAGGAACTTCTGCTGCATGCGGCGGATCTGACAAGGACCGGTATCGGTCTGCCGGCCTACTATAATGATGAGATCATTATACCGGCGCTGATCCACAGGGGACTTTCTCTGGAGGATGCCAGAGATTACAACATTATCGGCTGTGTGGAACCGCAAAAAGCGGGAAAGACCGAAGGGTGGCACGATGCGGCTTTCTTCAATATGTGCAGACCTTTGGAGATGGTATTTTCCAACGGTTATGACAACGGTGAGATTGCCAGCATACAGACCGGCAATGTGGAGGACTTTAAGACCTTCGACGAGTTCTATGACGCGTACAAAAAACAGATGAATTACAATATCGCTCTGCTTGTCAATGCGGATAACGCCATCGATGTGGCTCATGCGACGTTATGTCCGCTGCCTTTTGAATCCTGTATGGCGGACGACTGTATGAAGAGAGGAATGAGCCTGCAGGAAGGCGGCGCCGTGTATAATTTCACAGGGCCTCAGGGTTTTGGTATTGCCAATGTCGCAGATTCTCTGTATACAGTGAAAAAGCTTGTCTACGAAGAGAAGAAAGTTTCCATCGGCGAGCTGAAGAGAGCGCTTCAGATGAACTTTGGTCAGGGATTTGATGCGATCACGGCAAAAGAGATCGCTCTGCAGGTCGCGGGGCAGCTGCGGGATCAGGGCAGAGAAGTGACGCCCGATATCATTGCCATGACGATCCGGAATGTGCTGACGATGGAACTGCCTAAGGAGGAAAAGGCGCGTTATGAGCAGATCCGGGATATGATCGATGAACTTCCCAAGTTCGGAAACGATATCGATGAGGTGGATGCTCTGGCGAGAGACGCGGCTTATACTTATACTAAGCCCTTAGAAACTTTCAAAAACCCGAGGGGCGGTATTTTTCAGGCAGGGTTGTATCCGGTGTCGGCGAATGTGCCTTTAGGTGCGCAGACCGGGGCGACGCCGGACGGCAGACTTGCCCATATGCCGGTGGCGGACGGCGTTTCACCTTCTTCCGGCAAGGATGTGCACGGTCCTACTGCTGCATGCAACTCCGTGGCGCGTCTGGATCATGCTATCGCCAGCAACGGTACGCTGTTTAATATGAAGATGCATCCTACGGCAATGGCAGGGGAGAAGGGATTAGAGAGTTTTGTAGCGTTAGTGCGCGGCTATTTCGATCAGAAGGGCATGCATATGCAGTTTAATGTGGTGGACAGACAGACGCTGATAGATGCGCAGAGAAATCCTGAAAAATACAGCGGTCTGGTAGTCAGAGTGGCGGGATATTCCGCACTGTTCACAACACTGTCAAAGTCCCTGCAGGATGATATCATCCGCAGAACGGAGCAGGCGACAAATCGCTGAAGCTCTCACAAACGGAAGCATGGAGATCTATGATGGCAGATAAAAATGTATCAGGCAGAATTTTTGATATACAGAGATATTCGATTCACGACGGCATCGGAGTTCGGACGATCGTGTTTCTGAAGGGGTGTGCGCTGCGGTGCAGGTGGTGCTGCAATCCGGAATCTCAGGAATATGATATTCAGAGGATGACGGTAAACGGAAAGTCGAAGACCATCGGCAGGGATGTCACCGTAAAAGAGGTGATGGACATCGTAAAGAGAGACATGCCTTACTACGGGCGTTCCGGAGGCGGCCTTACCTTATCGGGCGGTGAAAGCTTGCTGCAGCCGGAGTTTGCGGTGGAACTGTTAAAAGCCTCCAAAGAGATGGGTATCAATACGGCAATGGAGAGTATGGGATACGCAAAGTTCGATACGATCATGAAGTTTCTTCCGTATCTTGATACTTATCTGATGGATATTAAGCATATGAATCCGGCAAAGCATAGGGAGTTTACCGGAAAAGAAAATACGCTGATGTTGGAAAATGCAATGAAGATTGCGGAGAGCCGCATGTGTGAACTGATTATCCGTGTACCGGTAGTTCCGGGATTTAACGATACGGAGAGGGAGATACTTGAGATTGCGGCCTATGCGGCCTCGCTTCCGGGAGTAAGTGAACTTCATCTTCTGCCCTATCATAAGTATGGGCAGGGGAAATACGAGGGATTGGGAAGACCCTATCCGATGGGTGACGCGCCCATGATCCCGGAAGAGAAGATGGAGAAGTGGAAAGATGCTGTGAAACGTCATACGGCGCTGCACTGTCAGATTGGGGGATGACAGGGTGTCCGATTTTGTAATAAATCAGTCTCTGTGCGGTAAACTGCACAGAGGCTGATTTGTTAAAGCCCAAGGTTCAAGGAGGTAGTAAGATAAAATGACAATATTTAGGGATTTATCTGTGTTGTGGTCGCTTTTTCACGTACTGGTCCTGTTTATGTTATTGTACCGTTCCCGTTTTTCCCAGAAGAAAACATTTCTTTACACGGGAATCTGTATAGGACCATTGTTGGTAGGGAATATGGCGGGATTAGTGCTGTATGGGGCGGAGATTATGGGCAAGATCTTTATACTGACCTGTACTCTGCCGAGCCTTGCGTTTTTCTGGTTTATGGCAAAAGATAAAAACGTGAGATTTTTCTTTACTTTTTGTCTGGCGGATACGGTGGCGCTCTGGATCATTTCCATAACGAATATTGCAGATTTTTATCTGGGAGGAGAGAAGTATATTCTGATGCTGATCGGAAGGCTGATACTGTTTCCGCTGGCAGAGTGGGCGGCTATCCGCTATTTGAGGAAGCCGTATTTGGAATTGCAGGAATCGGTGACGAAGGGATGGGGGCTTTTTGCGGGGATGACAGCTATTTATTATGTATTGCTTGCCGTCAATGGAAATTTTCCTGTAATCCTGACAAAAAGACCGCAGGAACTTCCGGCATTTCTGTTAATACTGGCACTTATGCCTATGACTTACGCTACGATCCTCGCATCGATGTATCGCCAACTTTTGCTCTATAGGAAGAGGAAGAATGAGCATATATTGCAGGAGCAGAAGAACACGCTGGAGGCACAGCTTGACAACCAGCAGAACATACGGAAAATGAAGCATGATATGAAAGGGTATACAGCTACGCTTTCGGGGCTGCTCGCAGCAGGAAAGGTGCAGGAGGCGACGGAGTATCTGGCGGGGGTGGATGAAAAAATAGATGCCCTTTCGGGACAATTTTGCACTAATCCGTATATCAATGCAACGTTGGCCTATTATGACCGGAAACTGAAAGAACTTTCAGCGGCATGCAGGATGGATATTCAAGTCGGCGAGGAGGCGCTGCCTTACATGGAATTGTGCCGTATTCTTGCAAACGGATTAGAAAATGTCTGTGATGCCATTAAGAAGCTGGAGGTAAAGAAACGGCAGGTTTCCGTATGCATGAAGTATCACAGAAATTATCTTTTGATTCGAATAAAGAATTGCTGTGCAGACGACCTGCATGTGGAGCGGGGAACGATAGTTCCAACCAGTAAAACCGAACGGGGACATGGTTTCGGACTTCCTACCATACGGGAGGCGGCGGAAGGGCTTAACGGAGATATGGTCTGCTATACGGAAAACGGATATTTTGTGCTGGACGTGATGGTGGAACAGAAAGCATATCAGGTCAGGGAATTGTAAAAGCACCGATCGTATTATTAGATTTGCAGGACAGAGCATTTTGTGATATGGTTAGAAAAAGGCAGGTAAAGTCGACATGTTGTATGTTATAGTTTTTCTGGTATGTTTTTTATCTTCCATAGCGGGAGCGATCTGCGGGATCGGCGGCGGCGTGATCATCAAGCCGGTTCTTGATACTTTTGATATGATGAGTGTGGCTGCAGTCAGTTTTCTCTCCGGCTGTACGGTTCTGTCCATGACTACATATTCCGTCGTAAAAAGTAAAATGAGCGGGGAGTCTTTGATCGAGCAGAAAACCGGATTTCCGCTGGCTGTCGGAGCGGCCCTTGGCGGCGTTGCCGGAAAGTGGCTGTTTTCCCTGATATCGTCGCTTAGTCCGGATAAGAACAGAGTGGGGGCGGTGCAGGCTGCCTGCCTGTTCGCGGTGACTTTAGGTACATTATTTTATACGCTTTACAAGGACAAGATTAAAACATATAAAGTGAAAGCTCCGGCAGTCTGCATTTGCATCGGGCTTGTTTTGGGGATCCTGTCTTCTTTCCTTGGAATTGGCGGCGGGCCGATCAATCTGGTCGTTTTATTTTTCTTTTTCTCAATGTCTACAAAGACAGCGGCTGAAAACTCGTTATATATTATTTTCTTTTCGCAGATCACAAGTCTGATTTCATCCGTGGCGGCCGGAAACGTTCCGGAATTTGAGATATCCATGCTGTTGTTGATGGCAGCAGGCGGTATCGGAGGCGGTATCGCCGGAAGAGTGATCAACAAAAAGATGTCGGACAGACTTGTGAACAGATTGTTTATCGCTTTGATGATTGCGATTTTGTTTATCAATCTCTATAATATTTATAATTTCACCAGATAGTTTTATTTCGGGGAGATTTAAATAGTATTTTTCGCGGCTTTTTTTGCCTTTACAAGCAGCATCATCGGTCTTCGCATTTCATCTTTCATTCCCGGAAGATTGATCATTTCTTTAGGGGGCTGAGCCTCCTCGATATGTGCAAGGGTAAATCCCGCGCTTATGATCCCCATCAGTATCTGCGTTAGGGTGTGGTGCTGTTTGGGGACGGTATGCCCCAGAAAATCTGTAAGTTATTTCCGGTGAGGAATTGCGTTTGCAGGCTTCTTCTATCATCTGAAGACTTAAATCTAAACCTAAAACGTAAGCAGCGCCCTGCGCCGCGGCATATTTGCAGTGCCAGCCGTAGCCACAGCCGAGATCAAGCACCGATTTTCCCTGCAGCGGCGGAAAGAGCGGCCGGAGCTGGTGCCATTCTCCCGCAGCCTCCAGTCCGTCTTTGCTGCGGGCCATCCGGGCATAAGATTCAAAAAAGTTTTTATCATCATAAATGGTGTTCATAGTGAAGCCCTTCTATTGTTTCGGAGAAGCTTTAAAGCTTCTCCGGTTCGGGATATTCCACGCCAAAGGTATCCACGGTAACGCTCTGCATTACCTGATCTTCCAATGGTCTGTCGGAATAATCGGTAGCTGTCTCGGCAATCTTATTTACCACATCCATGCCTTCAATCACTTTTCCGAAGGCCGCATAGGAGCCGTCGAGATGAGGGCTTGTCTTGTGCATAATGAAGAATTGGCTGCCCGCTGAATCGGGATGCATGGAACGCGCCATGGAGAGAACGCCCTCCGTATGCTTTAGATTGTTCTCAAAACCGTTGATGGCAAATTCGCCGGGGATGGAGTAGCCGGGGCCGCCGGTTCCGGTGCCATTGGGATCTCCGCCCTGAATCATAAAGCCGTTGATGACGCGATGAAAGATCAAACCGTCATAAAAGTTTTTCCCGATCAGAGAGATAAAATTGTTTACGGAAACCGGCGCGGTTTCGGGATAGAGTTCGGCTTTGATCACGCCCCCGTCCGCCATAGTAAATGTTACGATTGGATTTTGTGCCATTGTTTATTTCCTTTCTTTGATAAGATAACTTGATTTTATCACATAACAGGGACATTGCAAACGCTAAAATTATTGACATGGATAAAACATATCTATAAAATATTTTACAGATTTTTCGACGGAGAAATAGTTGGATCCGGTTTGTCGGGAAGCGGCAGAGGTATATGGAGATGATCACAAAAATTATTCTGGAAAAGGAATTGAATGCGGAGGAATTGCAGAATCTGGAGATTCTTTTTAGGGAGACAAGGCGGGAGATTTTAGATAGTTTTCTGATCCTCACAGACAGCCCCGAACTGGCCGGTATCTGCAGAAAGCTGAACATGGCGGTGGCCGCGGTTCTGTCAGATGAGACAAAAAGTTTTCCGGGAATTTCTTACGCTGTGACGGACGTGGAAAATCCGGATGAAAGTTATCTTGAGAAGATATGGCAGCGCAGCAGGAAAATTCCGTGGAAGATCTGTGTGACAAAACGATGCCTTGTGAGAGAGAGCATACAGGAGGATGTGGAGAGTTTTTATCGGATCTACCGAGATGAGAGCATCACGGCGTACATGGAGGATCTTTTTCAGGATAAGGAGGCGGAACTGGCATATATCCGGGAGTATATAGAGAAAATTTACGGTTTTTACGGTTTTGGAATGTGGACCGTGTGCCTGAGAGAGACCGGTGAAGTCATAGGCCGTGCAGGCCTTTCGATGCGGGAAGGGTTTGAGGAGCCGGAACTCGGTTATGTAATAGGGAAAGAATGGCAGCGGCAGGGGATTGCCACTGAAGTCTGTCGGGCAATACTGGACTATGGCAGGGATGAGCTGGGATTTTCACAGGTGAGGGCGCTGATGCACCCGGAAAATGCTGCGTCAAGGAAGTTGTGCGTTAAACTCGGATTTTCCTATGGGGGAGAGGTGGAAGTGGAAAAGGAGGTCTACAGCAGGTACGAAATATTGCTGCGGTGACGGCGAGAAGCGGAGAACAAAATAAATTATAACTGCCCCCCGCTTTTTTGGCTGAAACAGTTGCCTTTAATAATTTAATTTGTTAAAATAAAACTGTATGAGTATTTTTACAGAAAAAGCAATGTGGCGAGGCAAAGGAGCAACCAATGGAGAACACAGTTTTAGTCGTGGAAGATAATGAAATCAACAGAGAATTGCTGGTTACTATTCTGGAAGGTACCTATAATGTTCTGGAAGCGGATAATGGAAAAAAAGCGCTTGATATTTTATGGAAATTGAAAAATAAGGTTTCTGCAGTGATCACCGATCTGATTATGCCGGAAATGGACGGCTTTCAGTTTTTGGAGGAGTATTCTTCGTCGCCGGAACTTTCGACGATTCCGGTGATCGTATCTACAAGTCAGTCGGATTCGGAGAGCGAGGTTAAGTGCCTTGGATACGGCGCGTGGGATTTTATTAAAAAACCTTATAATGCCGAGATCATACGATTCAGGGTAAAGAATGTTATTGAGCGAAGTGAATTGTATGTGCTGAGAAAGCTTCGCTATCAGGAGCAGTTTGATACATTGACCGGCATTTATATACAAAACATGTTTGTGCATCAAACGAAGAAGATGTTGAAAGAAAATCCTGATATAGAGTTTATGCTCCTGCACTTTGATATTTATCAGTTTCAGGTTTATAACAGCGTGTTCGGCAGACGGGAAGGGGATAAGCTGATCTGTCATATTGCGGATATGCTGCGGGAACTGGAAAAGCATATAAAACCCGTGACGTACTGCAGGATAGAAGCGGACGTCTTTGGGATTTGTATGCCGAGGAAAGACGGTGAATTTATCCAGAGGCTGATGGATGAATTTCAGAAAGACCTTAAAGCCTATCAGAGGGACTATAATATTCTTTCAAATCTGGGCGTATTTTACATTGAAGACCGGGAGGCGTCCGTTCCGGCCATGATAGATCATGCAAAGCTGGCGTCCAAAGAGTGTAAGGGAAGTTATATTCAAAATTATTATATCTATACGGAACAGATGGGCAAGAGCATCGAGGAGGCGCAGGCCATCGTCAACGATATGGAACAGGCGATGAAAGAGGAGCAGTTTGTGCTTTATCTGCAGCCGAAATACAGTCTGGCAGATTACAGGCTGAAAGGCGCGGAAGTGCTGATACGTTGGGTTACACCGGATAAGGGCATGGTTTCACCGGGAAAATTTATTCCTGTTTTTGAGAAGAACGGATTGATCATGAAGCTGGATTATTATGTCTGGGAGCAGTCCTGCAGACTGATCAGGAGCTGGTTGGACAGGGGAATAAAACCGTTTCCAGTTTCTGTCAATATTTCCAGAGTCAGCATGTATAATCCGAGGATGGTGGAAGAGATCCATGAACTGACGCTGAAATATGACGTTCCCGCAGAATTGTTCCAGCTGGAGCTGACGGAGAGCGCTTATACGGATAATCCGGAAGCGATCAAACGGGCGATGCGCCAGCTTCAGGAGTACGGACATACGATACTGATGGACGATTTCGGCAGCGGTTATTCATCTTTAAACACGCTGAAAGATATTTCGGTGGATGTGCTGAAACTGGATATGAAGTTTATGGCGGCTTCCGGCAGTGAAAATCAGAAGAGAAGCGAAAGCATCGTGGCGAATGTGATCCGGCTTGCGAAGGATCTTGATCTGCCCGTTATTGCGGAGGGTGTGGAAGAGAAAGAACAGGTTGAATTTTTGAGCAGTGTGGGCTGCGAATATGTGCAGGGCTACTATTTTGCGAAACCGATGCCGGTGAAGGAATATGAGACGCTGGCGTTTCAAGTTGAATCAGTATTCAGATAATTGAGAGATTTTGTTTTGTAGAGTTGATGTGAAAAATTTTTAGATCCATAAGCAGGTGCTGTGAGACCGTCGGCACTTAGTGAATGCGAAATTTGAAAAATTTCACATGAGCTTAGTGGCCGTTACGGTCGAACCGCAGCGGGAGCGTGCCTGCTTATGGAATATAAATTTTGAGCAACAAAATAATAAAGACGGCAAATCTCGCAATTATCTGGAATTTATATTTACGTATGAGGAGGAAATGAAAAAATGTATGGTACTTGGTGGTCGCTGGTGCCGCCCGTCGTGGCGATTTTGCTGGCATTTATAACGAAGGAAGTGTATTCTTCCCTGTTTGTGGGAGTGCTTCTGGGGGCGTTATTCACAGCGGGGTTTCAGCCCTGGGGGACATTTGAGACTCTGTTTACAACCATGACGGGGAGCATGAACCTGAACATTATCATTTTCGACGTGCTGCTCGGCATGATCATTGTGCTGATGCAGAAGTCGGGCGGCTCGAGGGCCTACGGCAACTGGGCCATCGGGAAGATAAAATCAAAAAAGAGCGCGCTTTTTGCAACCACGGGGCTGGGTGTTTTGATTTTTGTGGACGATTATTTCAACTGTCTGACGGTGGGATCCGTGATGCGGCCGGTGACGGATAAGTACAAAGTTTCTAGAGCAAAACTTGCCTATATAATCGATGCGACGGCGGCGCCGATCTGTATTATCGCGCCGATCTCAAGCTGGGCTGCGGCAGTAAATTCTTATGTGCCTGAGAATAGTTCTCTGACAGGCTTCCAGTTGTTTTTGAGCACGATTCCGTTTAATCTGTATGCACTCTTAACGCTTCTGATGGTGTGTCTGGTGATCGGCTTGAATCTGGACTTTGGCCTGATGAAAAAGCATGAGAAAAATGCGGCAAAGGGCGACCTGTTTACTTCCGGGGCAGAGGAATTTAAAGATATGGAAGCCGCCGGGGAGGAAGGGAATAAGAACGGCAAAGTCATGGATCTGGTGCTTCCGGTGGCAGTGCTCATTGTATCTGCGGTCTTCGGCATGATTTATACGGGCATGCAGGGCGGCGCGGTAGGAATTGTGGATGCTTTCGCAAACTGTGATGCGGAGATTAGTTTGATCTTTGCTACTACGGTGACGGTTATCTTCATGGCGATTCTGTATCTGCCGAGAAAGGTGATCGGCTTTAAAGACTTTATGAACTCTCTGGCGGAGGGATGCAAGCTGATGGTACCGGCTATTTTGATCCTGACTTTCGCATGGACACTGAAGGGCATGGGCGATAATCTTGGCATCGGTGAGTTTGTGAACGGTACGGTGGGAGCGAGCGCAACTGCAAGTATCTTTATTCCGGCAATCATGTTTGCCGTGGCGCTGTTTCTGGCGTTTTCCACGGGAACATCTTGGGGCACTTTTGCGATCCTTGTGCCGATCGTAGTGGAGATGTTCAGGATGGCAGATGAGAAGATGATGATCATTGCGGTCTCCGCAGTGCTGGCCGGCGCTGTCTGCGGCGATCATGTTTCGCCGATATCCGATACGACGATCATGTCCTCCGCAGGTGCGCAGAGCAACCATATCAACCATGTGCAGACGCAGATGCAGTACGCGATGGTTGTGGCAGTGGTCTGTGTGATCGGCTATATCATTGCGGGAATCTGCAAGAACTGGTTGATCACTTTGCTGATCAGCGCAGTGCTTCTGGTGGCGGCGCTGCTTGGTATTAAAAAATATTATGACAAAAAAGAAGCGTAAAAAACTGATAAGAGTTCCATACATTGACCAGACAAAAGAGTGGCCCACGGGCTGCGAAAGCGTTTCAGCCGTGATGCTTTTACAGTATCTGGGGGCGGATATTTCGGTGGAACAGTTTGTGGAACGTTATCTGGAAAAAGAGCCCTTTTTTGAACAGGATGGGAAGCTTTACGGCGGTAATCCTTGGGAAGTGTTTGCCGGAGATCCTGCGGATGATCATGCTATGGGATGTTATGCGCCGGTGATAAAAAAGGCACTTGATAGAGTTTTGGAACAGGCATTTCGTCCGGATGAAGCTTGGGAAGCGGTGGATCTGACAGGAGTGTCAATGAGGATTCTGCTGCGGGATCACATAGATAATGACATGCCTGTCATATTTTGGGCGACTATTGATCTGAAAGAGACTTACAGCGGGCCGGAATGGATCCTAAAGGATTCGGGAGAAAGCTTTCTGTGGCGTTCTAATGAGCATTGCATGCTGCTTGTGGGTTATGATGAGGAGAACTATTATTTCAATGACCCGTGGCATGATCATGGAACGATCGGGTATGAAAAGAAACTGGTGGAGAAGCGTCACCGGGAGCAGTACCGGATGGCGGTATCATTAAAAAGGAGAGAGAAATGATTAACAGAGCGGATTTGAAAATGAAGGCAAAACAGATGATGAGCGGCAATATCGGGATGCTGATCGTCTGCTTTATTATTGTGGGAGCGATCTTGGGCGTATGCAATTTTGTTCCCATTGTGGGCGGAATCGCGTCGATATGCCTGACGGGGCCGTTGAGTCTCGGCACGGCGTATATTTATCTGAATCTGACGAGAGGATTTGAGCCGGATGTCAATGTATTGTTCAGCGGATTTCAGCGGTTTGTGGATGCCCTTGTACTGACTCTTCTGATGGGGGTGTTTACATTTTTGTGGAGCCTGCTTTTCGTTGTACCGGGCATCATTAAGGCGATCAGTTACTCACAGGCATTCTATATTCTGGCGGAGAATCCGGGGATGAGCGGCAAGGATGCGTTGGATGCCAGCGTTGCAATGATGGATGGCCACAAGATGGACTATTTTGTTCTGATGCTTTCCTTCATCCCGTGGATGCTTTTGAGCGGCATTACCTGCGGTATCGCAGCGTTGTACGTGATGCCTTATATGAACGCTACGCTCGTAAATTTCTATGAGGCAGTCAAAGGGCCGGTGGTTATGAATACGAACGCTGATTTTACAGATAATACAAATGATTATTATCAAGTATAAAGTACGCGGGAAAGAGGAATAACCTTATATGAATATATTTGTGGTGATACAGCAGATGTGCGTATTGCTTGTCATGATGCTGATCGGCTATATTGTTTTCCGGATAGGATGGCTGGACGGAAATGCCTGCAGCAGAATGTCAAAGATAGTTGTAAATGTGTTAAATCCATGTCTTATGGTTTACGGTGTGCTGGGCAAAGAGGCGAATCTGGATAGGACAATGCTTGTTCAGACGCTTGTGCTGGTAGTCATATATTTTGGCATACTGATTTTGCTCAGCGGGCCGGTGGCATCCTTTTTGCATGTGAAACGTGAACATTATAATCTCTATAAACTGATGCTGATCTTTTCCAATGTGGCATTTATGGGGATCCCGGTGGTCTCCAGCATTTACGGGAAAGAGGCGATACTTTTGATCGCGTTTTACAATCTGGGATATAATTTATTGCTCTACACCTACGGATTTTGTCTGGCGGGAAAGGGCGGCATACAGTGGAAAAAACTGATCAATCCGGGTGTGATATCCTGTGTTGTTGCGATTGCTGTTTTTGCATCGGGGATCTCGATGCCGGACAGCGTCTGTACATTTTTTGATTACGTCGGCAATGCGGCAGTGCCTCTGTCTATGATTCTGATAGGCGCATCCGTGTCTCAGGGCGGTAAAAAAGAATTTTTTCTGGATAAAAAGATGTATGCATTTATGGCGGTCAAAATGCTGGCGATACCGATTTGTGCGGCGCTTTTGCTGAAGCTTGTGCCGTGGCCGTCCCTTGTGGAGGGGGTATTTGTTCTGATGTTGGCAATGCCTGTAGGGTCCATGGTTGTGATGTTGGCAGCGGAGAGCGGGAACGACGCTATTGAGTGTACAAAGGGAAGTATTTTGACGACACTTGTGTCAGTATTGACAATACCGATCATTTCCACTTTTTTGCAGTTTTAAAATAAGAGGTTACGGATATGCGGAAAAAGCGCGTGGAGGACAGCAGGACGGAACAGTTTCGGCTGCTCAAATACGAGGATATCAACGGGGCAAACCGGCTGTTTGGCGGGAAGCTGATGGCTTGGATCGATGAGGTGGCGGGAGTTGCCGCAAGGCGCCACTGCGAGGAGGACGTAACGACTGCCTGCATAGACAACCTGCAGTTTAAGGAACCGGCGTTTTTGGGAAATATGGTGGTGATCATCGGCAGGATCACTTACATCGGTAAAAGCTCTATGGAAGTCCGGGTGGACAGTTACGTGGAGGATTCAAAGGGTTTTCGGAGGCCGATCAACAGAGCTTATGTGACGATGGTGGCTTTAGATGAAAACGAGCGTCCAAAAGCGGTGGAGTTTGGCTTGGAACTTGAAACAACAGCCGAGGAGATGGAGTGGGAGAGCGGTAAAAAGAGAGCAGAACTCAGGAAACAAAGAAGAAGAGAGGGATTTTGATCCCTCTCTGTTTTTATGCGTTGATCTCCGCTTCCACAAGACGGTGTACCTTGTAGCGCTCCCGCAGTACCGGCTTTTCGATCTTGCCGGTAGGATTGCGCGGGATATCGTCGAAGATGATTCTGCGCGGACGTTTGTATCTCGGGAGGCCGGTGCAGAAGAGGTTCATCTCCTCTTCGCCGCAGCTCATACCGGGCTTTAATTCAATGATGGCCGCCGCAATCTCGCCAAGACGCTTGTCGGGCAATCCTATCACCGCCACATCGTGAACGGCGTTGTGGGTGCGGATAAAGTCTTCGATCTGTACGGGATAGAGATTCTCACCGCCGCTGATGATCACGTCTTTCTTGCGGTCTACAAGGTAATAGAAACCGTCCTCATCCTGTCTTGCCATATCTCCGGTCAGAAGCCACCCATCTTTCAATACTTCCTCCGTAGCCTTCGGGTCATTGTAGTAACAGGTCATCACGCCGGGGCCTTTAACGCATAGCTCGCCCACTTCTCCCTGCTTTACGGAGGCAGCGTCGGGGGAGATGATCTTCACTTCCCAGCCGAACCCCGGTACGCCGATAGCGCCGACTTTATGAATATTGTCTACGCCGAGATGGACAGCGCCGGGCCCTATGGATTCGCTGAGTCCGTAGTTGGTGTCGTAGAGGTGATCCGGAAAATATTTTTTCCAATGTCTGATCAAAGAAGGAGGCACAGGCTGAGCGCCGATGTGCATCAGCCGCCACTGGGCTAATTCATAGTCTTCCATGTGCAGTCTTTCAGCGTCGAGAGCTTCCAGAATATCCTGAGCCCACGGTACAAGCAGCCAGACGATGGTGCATTTTTCTTTCGAGACGGCATCCAAAATGTACTCCGGCTTCGTACCTTTCAACAGGACGGCTTTGCTGCCGGATAAAAGAGAACCGAACCAGTGCATTTTCGCGCCGGTGTGGTAGAGCGGCGGAATACACAAAAAGACGTCATTCCGTCCCTGACCGTGGTGATTTTGTTCCACCTTGCAGGAGTGCATCAGACTCTCATGGTTGTGCAGGATAGCCTTCGGAAAACCGGTGGTGCCGGAGGAAAAGTAGATCGCGGCATCATCTTTATCCGTCAGCATGATATTCGGCGACATACTGGAACAGTCCGCCGTCAGAGTATTGTAATCTTCGGCAAAAGTAGGGCAGTTCTCCCCAAAGAAGAATAATAGCCTGTTTGTGATAATACGGTCTGCTATCTCCTCGATACGGCCGATAAATTCAGGTCCGAAAATCAGGATATCGGACTCGGACAAATCGAGACAGTATTCGATCTCGCTGGAAGAATAGCGGAAATTTAAGGGCACAGCCAGTGCGCCGGTCTTTAAAATACCGAAATAGATCGGCAGCCATTCCAGACAGTTCATCAACAGGATGGCAACCTTGTCCCCTTTTTTAATACCTCTGGATAAGAGAAGGTTGGCAAAGCGGTTTGCTTTTTCGTTGAAGACATTCCATGTGATCTCACGTCTGTAGTAGGAGGCGTGGGAAGGTTCGATCAGCTCGTACTCTTTCCAAGTGACTCTGCGCTTGTCTTTTACTTCCGGATTGATTTCCACAAGGCAGATATCATTCCCGTACATTTTGCAGTTTTGTTCCAACAGTTCCGTAATCGGCATTTTTCTATCCTCTCAGCAACATACAATCTTAGGAGATTGCGAAATTCATTGATTCTGCTGTTTTGCCGTGCAAAATATACGATCAAGGCGCAGGCGCGTTTTCACTGCGGTTCGACCGCAGCGGACACATAAGGCGCCAAAATACGGCGCCTAAGTGCCGGCGGTCTCACAGCGCCTGCTTATTGATGCGTAAATTTTGCACGGCAATACTTGTAGAAAAAGAAGTTTCGCAAACGCCTAACATACAAACTAAAAAAGCTACCCCTCCACTTTAGCACGTCTACCTGCTAAAGTAAAGGGGAATTGTGTCTAAATTTGTATCAGATCCCTGCAGCGGTTGATGGCGGCGTAAAGTTCTTGGGAACGGGGCATGGCCAGATTGCCGGGCAGATATTCACCGCCTGCAAATACGGCGAAACCTTTCGCATCGATCCGTTTATAGAAGCCTTCCACCGCTTCTGTAAGCGTCTTTTTGCCGTCGAAGTCATGGAGCTTCATAGATTTTATCATGTAGGCCAAAGCCGTGAGCTGTTCGCTGTCCACAAGCTGTTCCACATAGCGCATATCCACCTCGGACTTGTTGATGGAAAAGCCGTCGGTTCCGTCCGTCCGCATTTTTATCCGGTTCTCTTTAGCAAAAGCGGCATCGGTTTTGACAACTCTGCGAAAATCGGGAGCCTCCGCAGCGGGAAGATCTCCGGTGAGATAAGGATAGTTTTCCGCCTCTTTTTTAGCAAAAGCGGTAATTTCCACGGGAGCATATTTTTTCATCTGTACGATGCAGTCTGATTTGTGGAAATAGGAACCGCAGCTTCCGGCCACCAAAATAGTGGAGATGCCGTGAGCGGTATAAAGTTCCCTGATCCTGTCGATAAAGGGGATGATCGGTTCTGCGTCCCTGCTCACAACGCGCTGCATTAAGTCGTCGCGGATCATGAAGTTTGTGGCGCTGGTATCTTCGTCGATCAGGAAAAGTTCTGTTCCGGCTTCCATGGCTTCTATGGTGTTGGCGGCTTGGGAAGTGCTGCCGCTGGCATCTTCCGTGTAGAAAGCGGCGGTGTTGCGGCCGTTCGGAAGATTGCGGATAAACATGGAGATGTCGGCTTTCTGGATGCTGCGCCCGTCCTCCGCGCGCAGCTTTACCGCTGTATCGTCAGTGATCACATATTCTCTGCCGTCTCCGGCGATATGGTTGTAGACGCCTGCCATCAAGGCCTCGAGGAGGGTTGATTTCCCGTGGTAACCGCCGCCTACGATGAGCGTCACGCCCTTTTTGATGCCCATGCCGGAAACCGTTCCTTTGTGAGGAAGGGTCAGTGTCACTTCCATGGAATCGGGGGAGCGGAAGGGAACCGCTTCCTTCATCGGCAGGGAGGAGACACCGGACTTTCTCGGGAGAACGGCATCGTTTGCAACAAAAGCGACAAGCCCTTTTTCTGAGAGAGAATCTCGGATGGCTTTTTGGTCGTCAGCTAAAAACAGTACCTTTTCAAGATTTGCTTTCGGACAGGTGGCCGCAAGCAGTGTCTGGCGCACGCAAAGGGGCAGAAAGTCAAATAAAATTTTGATCAGTTCTCCCGCGTTTATAGTACGGCCATTCGCAGGAAAACCGATTTCCATACGGATCGTCACATTGCCTGTGGCAGGATCCACCGTGCAGGCGCTGCGCTCTAAAATCTCCTGCCCCGGGCGGCTGATGCCAATCAGGCCGCTCTTGCCGGAACCTTTCGCTTTGAAGGAAAAGTCTTTTACTTTGAGGTACATACGGCGCAGCAAAAAATCCTGAAAGGCAATGCGGCGCTCCTTAGTTTCATAGCATTCCTTTCCGAAACCGGCGATACGCCCGGGAACAAGGATGCTCACTTTGGAAGGGGAAGCGAAGGGATCCCCCTGTACATGGTCGATGGAAAGGATGTACTGGTCAAACTGGTATTTGTCCTTTGTATCTTTGTAGGCCGGATAGCCTCTGTGATCGATTTTCATTAAAAGGGTTCTTAAATCTGATGCGTTTTTCATGACGGGTCTCCTGTATTGTCTGATTGATTGCTTTCCTGTAAGGCATGTCCCACATCGCAGATTGACGGGTGGGAAGCTGTTTTTGCCCCCTATACTATATGCTGAAAAGGGCAAAAAGTCAATAAAACTAAGAGGAAGGGAATAGCATTTCATTTTCAGCCGCCTGAATTTGCGCTATAATGATTAGATTATTAAAGAGATAAGGCGAAAGGAAGGGATATAATCATGAAAGTAGGAATCATATGTGCGGGGGACGAGGAGTTTGCTTCTTTTTTGCCGTTGAAAAAGACTGTAAAGTAACAGAAAAAGCCATGTTGAAATTTTATGAAGGGAAAATACACGGAATAGAAGTCGCAGCCTTATTTTCGGGTGTATGCAAGGTGAACGCCGCGATAGCGGCGCAGCTTCTGATCGATGTATTCGGAACGGATATCATTATAAATTCGGGAACAGCGGGGGGAATGGACAGGGCCTTGAAAATATTTGATACCGTGATCTCTACGGAGGTGTGCTATCATGACGTCGCGCCGGACATTTTGACGGAATTTCATCCGTGGATGGACTCTGTATTTTTTGAGACGGATCGCGAACTGATAGAATTATCAAAAGCTGCTGTCAGTAAGATCAAGCCGAAGGGAAAAGTAGTCTGGGAAAGAATGGCAACGGGAGAGTCTTTTATAACCGACGAGGGGCGGCAAAGGATATTGCCGCGGCGTTATTGAATGAGATTGGAGTGGTTGTAAAACAGTAAAAAATTATCGAAAAACAATAAAAATATATTGACATTCAATCATGGCAGTGCTATATTGTCGGTAGAAAGGAAGGGATGGCAATATGACGGAAGAGAGAAAAGAAAATGGGAAAAAATGGGATTTTGTAAGAAAGCATCCGTTTTTGGCGGCGATACTTTTGTCGGTGGCGGTGAGCGCAGCGCTGGCTATACTGCCGCTGACAAACATGGTGTGGAAAGAGGCGGGATTTCTCATATTTTTGGGAAGCCTTTTATCATGGATGATAATCGGCGGCGGTTTTTTGATATTTCCCCTTGTGCTGACCGGAGCGGAGATCTTGTTTTTTATAAAGGGGAGAAAAGACCATGAACTTCACCGGAAGGGCAGGATCTTTGACATAACGGGGATGATACTGGGTTTCGTTTACAGCATGTTATATATAGGGTTTTCCAGCGAGGTGATGTTTGGGAGCGATTGGCAGGAACAGTTGGTAAACGGGCAGACACATACTCCGATTTACACCGAGGCGCAGCTTACCGCTGCAGTTATCGGAATTGTGGGTGTTATCGGATATTTTGCGGTGACTTATATACCGTTAAAAAAGATGCCGCCCCTGTTGTTAGTTCTTGGGATGGCGGCCATGTATCTCGGGACGATAGAAAGTATTGTCTGGGGGATACACATTACAAGAGAGCTGCCCTTTGATCTGTACCTTTTGCTGCCTGCCTTCAATTATCTGCTGATCACCGCGAGAGCGGTGGGGTATAAGATGTGGGAATGGCAGCAGATGGGAGAGGCGGACAGCGATCTGACAGCGAGATATCAGGAAAAAGGCGGCATCTTTTCGTTCTGCAATCGTCTCCTGACAAAAGCGGAGCGCTGGCCTTTTGCGGCATTCCTGCTGATGTGGCCGCTTCTCGGAATTGTGATCGGTGTTTTGATTTTGTTCGGGCAAGAGCCGGATGCGGTCATCAAAGCCTTTACGGAGACCAGCGACTGGAATCTGTCCAGACGGGTGGCGCCTCAGAATATTTATTATGATGAGCATTATCTGTGTACCGTGGCGGCGGGCGGTCATGGGAAGATCGTGAAACCGCAGCGGCTGGGGCTGCGGCATGGGCATCAGGTGATCGTCAACAGGCAGTTGTGCGTGGCCAATGCTTTCGAGCAGGTTTTAGAGGAGCGGACGCCCCGCTTCCACAAGACGGTGCGGCATTTTTATGACACATACGGTTTCCCGGTGGCAAGATTGATCCGCTCAAAATATACGGCGGATATGATTTACTTTCTGATGAAGCCATTGGAGTGGATATTTCTGATCGTTCTGTATCTGACGGACGCAAATCCGGAGAACCGGATCGCGATTCAGTATACGGGGAAACGAATGGAAGATTTTGAGAGAATCTAAGAGAAGAGAGAAACTGTAAAAGGCAGTAGAAAGCGGAGGAATTTTGCGGTGGGAAAAGAGGAAGAAAAAGGAAAGTACCTGACAGAAAAAAAGATGCCTTGGATCAAGGGGACAAAGTATCTTCTGGATATTATGTTTTATTGCGGGATTTTGGTGACAGCCTCCCTGCCCTTTAGCATCCGGTGGATCGCAGAGAAGCTGCCCGGACTGATCGGGCACTATGAGGAGACCGTGATCATCTACTTTGTGTTGGGGATATCTGCGGAGAAACTGCTCCTTGAACTTAGGAAAATTTTTAAGACGGTGTTGGCGGAGGATTGCTTTGTAAAAGAAAATGTTGTCAGTCTGCAAAAGATGGGAAACTGGAGTTTTTTTATTGCGCTGATGGCGGGAGTCAGGAGTATCGTCTATATGACGATCGCGATGATCGTGGTGATTTTTGTCTTCCTGATCGCAGGACTTTTCAGCAAGGTTTTGAGCTTCGTGTTTGAGCAGGCGGTTGCTTACAAGGAGGAAACGGATTGGACGATTTAAGGACCGCAGAAAAAATTGTGATACGAGGAGAAGACATATGGGAATTATTGTAAATCTTGATGTCATGATGGCAAAGCGAAAAAAGAGCCTGACTGATCTTGCGAACGAAGTGGACATTACCCTCGCAAATCTGTCGATTCTGAAAAATAATAAAGCGAAAGCGGTGCGCTTTTCCACACTGGAGGCGATCTGCAAGGCCCTTGACTGTCAGCCGGGTGATATTCTTCAGTACAGGGAAGACGATTCGTAAGGAATCCGTATGCTGTCGGTATATAAAAAATATTATCAGGAAAGGATGAGAAATTATGGAAAAGAAAAAAGATCAGTTTGCCAAACCGGAATTGGTAACTAAGATTGCGCCTGCAAGTTTTCTCTATGCGGTCTTTTTTACCTTCTGTCTCTATAAAAACGCATCGGGTATCACCTACCCTTTTTATGTGGCAGGAACTATCGGCTTTGCCGTCTATACTATCAGAAAGTCCGGTATTTCCTGGAAAGGCGAACATGTTTTGGCGCCGGCGGCGAGTCTTCTGCTTGGGGTTTCAAGCTGTTTTACAGACAACGCAAAAATCATTGCAATGAATAAGGCATGGCTGTTTGTGTTGATGATGTATTTCCTGTTGGTTGTCTGTTTTGATACAGAAAAATGGCAGCTTGGAAAGTTTTTGGCAAATATGTTCGGACTGTTTGTCGGAAGTTTTGGAAAAATGTTTACTTTTTTTCCGGATGTGCAGGAATGGGCGGAGGAAAACAAAGAGACGAAAAATACGCAGGCGTTGTATGTGCTGGCAGGAGCGGGCATATCGATCCCGCTGATCGCCGTAGTGCTTGTGATGCTTTCCTCGGCGGATGTCATTTTTGCAGAAAGTATGAATGCGGTATTCGGAAAAATAGACGGGTGGGATGTGTTTTGCTGTATCCTCTGGTCCGTTGCGGTTTTTTTCTTCAGCTACGGCATGGCGTCTCTGCTGGAGGAGCGCGGTTTGAATGAAACGGTGAAAGACCGCAGGACCGGACAGCCCGTCATTGCGATTTCCGCCACGGCTGTGATCGCTTTGATCTACGTTTACTTCTGTGTGATACAGGTTGTTTATCTGTTTGCCGGATATGGGACGCTGCCGGAAGGCTATACTTATGCACAGTATGCGAGACAGGGATTTTTCCAACTGCTTTTTATCTGCCTGATGAATCTGGTGCTAGTGTTGATCGGGCTGGGATTTTTCAGGCAGAGCAGGGTGCTCAAGGGGATTCTTCTGGTGATCTCCCTGTGTACCTTTGTAATGACCGCCTCCAGCGCCTACAGGATGCTTTTATATATCAGTGTCTATCAGTTGACTTTCCTGCGGATCTTTGTGCTTTGGGCGCTTTTTGTGATCGCGCTGCTGATGGCGGGTATCATCGGCAAAACTTTGAAAAACGGATTTCCGCTGTTTCGGTACGGGCTTTTTGTGATCACCTGCTGTTATCTTGTTTTATCTTTCAGCCAGCCCGATTACTGGATCGCCCGGTACAATATTTCAACCTATGTGAAGCAGGAGAAAGAAAGCGGGAAGCCGGAGCACGCCGTAGATACTTGGTATCTGAAAAACTTGTCGGCGGATGCGGCGCCGGTGATCATGACTGAGAGTAGTGTTGATAGATACCTCGCTTACGAGGCGGAGAAAGAGAAGTGGGAGAAGGGTGAGGCAGAGAATTTGTACACGTCATTCTGGGATGTCTATTATATTGAAAGGCAGAAAGAACAGGCCGATAGCATGACTTTTCGCAGTTACAATTTCTCGAGAGGGTATGTGAGGAAAGCGCTTTCACATAAGTAAGTTTATATTCTGGAAAATCTATTGTTCTAAAAGTTTGGAAAAGGGCACCACAGCCGGAGGGGTTTCGGGGTGCTCTTTCAATATCTTCTCCATCCAGACCATATCATACCAATGTCCGAACTTATAGCCGCACTTATGAAACCGCCCTACAAAGCGGTAGCCCATGTGTGTATGAAACTCAATGCTGTTCATGGTCAGATATTCGTCCTCTGCTTCCGGACAGCCGATGCAGGCGTTGAGGCTGTAAATATTCTGTACTTTTGAAATTTCTTCTAAGGCGAGATACAATCTTTTGCCTATCCCCATTTTTTTCATGTTTTCCTTCAGGTAGATCGTTGTCTCTGCACAGTGATCATAGGCGGCGCGCCCGACAAAGGCATGAGTGCAGGCATATCCGAGAAGTTCCCCTTCTTTTTCCGCCACAAGATACGGGTACTTTTGCAGGGTGTTTTCCATCCGTGTCTGAAATTCCTCCGTGGAAGGAACTTCATACTCAAAGGAGACCGCGGTTTTTTCCACATAGGGGGCATAGATCTCCCTAAGGGCGAGAGCATCTTTCGCGCAGGCAGTGCGGATGATAATGTCTGAGGTACGGTTCATCATGAAGAAACTCCTCTCTTTGGCTAAATTTGTTTGCGGCCGTTTTATGTTTCGGTCAACGCCACTATTTTACCACAGAGGATCGCGGAAGGCCATAAAATGTTGCGGGAGATAATAAAAAGTCGTTTTTTAATTGTAAATAAATATTTAGCGATACATGGGGGCTTCTAACAGGCATAGTTAAATAAAAAGTAAATGCGGAAAGGAGCTGTATATGGGAAGTACAAAAGAACTTGCGGCATACTTGAGGTATCTTCAGTCTGAGGAGCTGGCGGAGGGAACGATCAGAATCTATCTGAAGGAAGCGGAAAGTCTGACGGAATATCTTTCAGGCAGAGAAGTCACCAAGGACATTATGGTGGAGTATAAGAACAGACCGGCGCTTTCAAATTGCAGTGTGACGACCAGAAATCTGCATATTGCAGCGGCAAACCGTTATCTGAAATATATCAGTCATGGAGACTGTATGATAGCTGCATTGCGTATTCAGAGAAAGCAGAGTCTTGAGGATGTGCTGACGATCGAGGAATACCGGAGACTGCTGGAATATGCGAAGGAGAGCGGCAGGGAAAAGTATTATATGATATTGCGGACCCTCGCCATGACCGGTATCCGCGTCAGCGAGTTGAAATATTTTACCGTGGAGACTATGAAAAAGCCGGCGATTTGTGTGAGGAACAAGCAGAAAACAAGGGAAATATGCATTTCTCAGAAGCTGCGGAGTGAATTGGAAAAATATTGCCGGAGAAACGGGATTTCGGGAGGAATTATTTTCAGAGGAAGAAACGGAGAACCGATCAGCCGCATTGCGGTCTATAAAATGTTGGTGAGGCTGGCGGATATGGCGGGAATTGAAAAGGGAAAGGTTCATCCCCACAGCCTGCGCCACCTTTTTGCCGTAACTTATATGGAACATTATGGCAATATATTTGAACTGGCGGATCTGCTGGGGCATTCCAGTTTGGAGACAACCAGAATTTATACCAGAAATACTGCGCGGGAGAGAGGGCAGAAAATAGATAGATTAGGACTGTGATACAGAGCAAAAAATTAACAAAATACAATATTATGTTTCATTTGTCAATGGAAGGTTTTGAAAAAGAGAAAGTTTTTTCTTCGTTTTTATCCCTTTTTTTGCGGTCTTTTTTGCAGAGAGGGAGGCGGTGAAAAATCTGTGGGAGGAAGGAAACTTTTAGGGAGAATGGGGGATATTGTCGAAGATGCCCTTATTTTCGGAAAAGATGGGTTAACAAAATATTGTATTGTGAATAGAGAGGCGGACTGTGCTTCAAAAACAAAACTAGGAGGAAAGGACATGGAACTGGTTCAAAGTATTTTGACAAACAATCCCTGCTACAAAGAGGGAAAGAAAATCACAGTGAAAGGTTTGATGCTTCACAGCGTCGGCTGTCCTCAGCCAAATGCGGAAACCTTTGTGAAAAGATGGAATAATCCTGAGAGCCGCAGAGCGTGTGTACATGCCTTTATCGATGGCAATTCAGGAAAAGTTTATCAGACACTTCCATGGAACCACAGAGCATGGCACTGCGGCGGAGGCGCCAACAGCACGCATATAGGCGTGGAAATGTGTGAACCGGCTTGTCTGCGCTATACAGGCGGGGCATCTTTTACCTGTTCGGACAAAGAGGCGGCTATGGCGGTGATAAACCGAACTTATAGCGCAGCGGCAGAACTGTTTGCCTATTTGTGCAAGGAGTACGCCTTAGACCCGTTGGCGGACGGTGTGATCATCAGCCATAAAGAAGGACATGGAAGAGGGCTTGCGTCGGGGCATGCCGATCCGGATCATCTCTGGAAGGGGATGCAGTGCGGCTACAGCATGGATACCTTCAGAGAGGCTGTGGCAGCAGCGATGAAATGCGGCCACGGTGGCCGCCAAAATTCCGGCCTATAACATGGGAAGCGGGAAAGTGCTTTCCGGGTTAGTGCATAGGAGAGAGGAAGAAAAAAACTGTTTTTGAGTTAGGGGAGGATGCGGAATGGACGGCGAAGAATACTGTGATAATAGGGAATATGAAGTGGAGGGGGAATCTCAGGCTGACAGTTTGAAAGCGAGGTTTCGGGACAGTGATTTTATTCCTCTTGACGATCTGGTTTATGCGCCGCTCCACGCCCTTGCCAAATCCAACAGGCAGCTGCGGGCTCAGGTGGTAGAAGCCATTAAAAGTATGGGAACGCTGCGGCAGAGCGGGACAGAGGAGACGGTCTGCCTGAATAATATCAATATTGCCTACGATCAGGTGAGACCTGAGGGGGAGGAGGGGTACAGCGTAGATAATCTTCAAATGCAGGTGCCGTTGTTATCCATTGTGCCGATCACGAATCTGAATGTGGAGAAAGCGGAGATCAGTTTCTCTACGGAGGTGAAGGCGGAAAAGGGGGAGGAAGGAGACTGCTCCATCACTGCCAGAATATGTTCCCCGGAGCAGCGGGAAAGTGACTTTCTGCCCAGAGTGTCCTATAAAATGCAGATAAGTTCCCTGCCGGCCACAGAAGGCATTTTGCGTCTGACGGATATGTTAAGTTCTAACCAGATAGCGAAAAAGACCGATACTACACCGGTGGCGGTGGACGGGAATTTGGGCAGCAGCGATCAGAAGGATACTTGGCAGCAGGTGTCAAAAATGAAAGCAAAGGTCAGGAAACTGAAGATGCTTTACCAAAAGATCACGGATATGGTGACGGAGCAGGAGAGAATACAGCAGATCAGCCATGACGCTTTTGCGGAGGATACAAGAGAATTCGATAAGGACAAGTACCTGATGGCGCAGTCAAATATTGCGAACCGTATTATGGAATATCAGGAAAAGATCATGAATAAGGAAATTGAATTCGGACTGGAAAAAGATTATGAGTGAACTGGATAAAGAGGAAGAAGAGAGGGTGAGGAATATGATCCGACAGTATGCAAAGGAACTTGAGGAAAAGATGAATTTTAGACTCTTGCTGGATCAGGAAAGCAGGGACGATAAATGCTTTTTTGTGGATCATATCGGAGTCACGGATATTCTTTTTCCCAGTCAGGCGGAGGAGAAAAAGATCGGTGCAAAGATAAAGGACAGCCTGATAAAACTGTTTCGGAAGATAGGGATCAAAATCCGCAGCCTATTTTTCAAAAAAAATGGACGGATTTACAAATGACAGGAAATAAAAGGTCAAATAAGCAGAGAAAGAAGGAGGGAATGAATTATGGCGATTGCAGAACAATTTGCAGGTTTACAGATGGATCAACTCATCGGTGCGCCGCTGCGGGCGGCCGCAGACGCCAGCACCCAGCTTGCCAATTCCACAGCTGATTTTATCAACCGGGTAGGATTTGATAACAGCGGGAAAGTGCGTACCGTGGCATTCGGTTACCAAAGGCGGAGTACAAATGAGGACGGCACCAGCAATCTGGATGAAATGAAAGTGGATATCCCGATGTTGGCGATCGTGCCGATTCCGAATCTGCAGGTGGACGAGGTCAACGTACTGTTTGATATGGAAGTCAAACAGAGTGAAAGGCAGGAATCGGCGCTGGACTTGAGTGCAAGCGTTACCGGAACATTGAATCTGGGTATTGTCAAAGTGAGCGTTACGGGAAGTGTCAGCGCGCACCAGTCCAACACGAGGAGTTCGGATAATTCGGCGAAATATCATGTAGATGTGCGGGCGACCAACCACGGCACGCCGGAGGGCCTTGCGAGAGTGCTCGACATGATGGCGGCAAACGTGGCGCCGATGCTGGTGGGATCCACATTAAAGGATGGCAACGGGCAGAATCTTTCCGAGAAGGCGAAGGCAAAAGCGGAGCGTCTCAAAGCGCTCAGACAGGAGATAAGCGGGATAGAAAATTCTTTGAATGCTGCGCAGGATAATTTAGGCTCCAGTCTGATCCAGCTGAAAAAGGTAGCTTCCTCCCAGTTGAATGTTTACAGGGAAACCATTTCCAGATTGTTGAACGCGATCGAAAGAGAAGATTATGATAAGCAGCTCAAAGAAGCAGCTACGGATGAAGAGAGGGAATTGATCGAGGAGGAGAAAAGAGCCAGTGATGAAAAAGCTCTCGCTTATACCCAGACTATGGATTCTGTAAATCAAAGCTTCGGAACTTTCCAGAATCAGGCCGGTGAGTTTATCAAAATGATCGTGGACAGCGGAAGTATACCGGAGGGGATATCCGAAATGTTCGCTTTAAAAGCAGTGGACAAAGAGGGCAATGAGGTGGGATACAGCAGTGAGGAAACCTACTATGCGGCAATGGTAGCTGCCCAGAAAGGCGCGATCAATAACCAGAACAATGTGAGCAGACTGGAAAACGAACTGTTTGAAAAGAAGGCTCAGTACAGCGACGAAGTGGCCGGAAAAGCGCCGGCACTGCCTGTAAAGCAGGATGACGAAGTACAGGGATAAAAGGCAGGGGGCATGAACAGAGAGGATAAAACGGCCCTTACGGATATCCATTATGTCAAACTGGTGTCGATAGGCAGCGCAAATCCAAATAATCCGCTGTCGGAACAGGGGAGAGAAGAACAGGCGGCACTGCTCAATAAATGCTTGAATGATTATCCTAAGGGCATGATTATCGGGAAGGATATTACCGTCGGACGCTATCTGATCGGAGAACATGAACTGACGATGGAAAAGATTACTTACCATGTGGGATTTACCAGAAAGCCGGCATGGGAGGAGGAACGTTAGGGAATTGAGAAATTGGTTGTTTTATTGTTTTGGCGTGCAAAACATATAATCCAACGCAGGCACGCTCTCGCTGCGGCTCGACCGTAGCGGACACGTAAGGCGCCAAAATACGGCGCCTAAGTGCCGACGGTCTCACAGCGCCTGCTTGTGGATGTATAAATTTTGCACGGCCAGTACTGTAGAAAGCAGAGTTTCGCAATTACCTAAGGGAGAATGGGCGATAATGGGGAGGATGGTGGGAAAGAGAATGGGAAAGAGTATGGATATTGAAGAAAAATACGTGGGAGAGAAATTGATTCTGAAAGTAAAAGGGAGGCTGGATAGTGTCACGGCTCCGCAGATGGAGGAGGTGGTTTCAAGAATATTGGAGAGCACAGAGGAGTTGGTGGTTGATTTTGCGGAGCTGGAATATATCTCTTCCGCCGGACTGCGGGTACTGCTGAATGTACATAAGAAGATGGAAATGAAAGAGGGAAGGATGGCAGTGACCGGCGCTGGTCAAGAGGTGAGGGAAGTGTTTGTGATCACAGGGTTCTCGGAGATCCTGCATATGGAATAGAACCGCTAAAGAGGAAGCAGGTGAAAAAAACGAAAGAAAGATTATTGAATCTGCAAAACAGACAGGGAGACGGAGCGTGTTTTCGTCTGCGGCTCCTCAGGCCGGGAGAGGAGGCAGGTCTGATTGCTTGTATCGAAGAAGAGTACGGCGGCACTTATTTCAAGAGGGAGCTTTACCGGCCGGAGCAAATACGGCGGGAGGCGCGAAGCGGCAGGATCGTTTTTCTGGTGGCGGAAAGAATGCCGCAGGAAAAAGAAGCGGAGGCGGAGATCGCCGGTATGTTGATCTTAAAACAGTTTTACCCGGATGAGACTATGTGTGAAGTGGCCTCCCAGATATTCAGAAAAAAGTACAGGGGCTACGGATTGGCTATGCCGTTCTTTGAGTACGGCATGGAAATTTTGGAGGGCGGCAGTTATTCGGCGGCTTATTGTCTGCCGGTGCTGTTCCACGACACGACCCAGCGGCTTTTGTATCGTCTGGGATTTAGAGCCACAGGATTTGTATTAAATGTATTTCATATGGGAAAGATCACTCATTCCTACAAAAGAGATCGGAATAAGAAACATTCACAAGGTATTCAGATCAAAATGGAGGAAAAGAAAAACGCAGGGATGCTGTATCTGCCCAAGGAGCATCAGGATTTTTGCAGAGAGATCTATGGTGCGCTGGGAGCGGCATACCGAATGGCGGAAGAGGCGGAAAGCGGGAAGGAAACGTTAGCCGAAAACTGTGGGATGAGTGTGACCCAAAATGAGGAACAGTGCAGTTTGACAGTATGTCTGCAAAGGGTTGGAGCCGATTTGGAGCGGCGCATGGAGGAAATCCACCTAAGATATCCTCTTGCCGGAATGCAGACGGCAAATATATTTTTAAACATAAACGATGAAAATGCCGTATGGGCGTATAGGCGCCTTGTAAAGAGCGGGTATTTCTTTGCGGGACTGAGACCCCTTTGTGCTAAACGGGAATATATGGTACTGCATCACAGAGGAGAGGTTGAGATTTGTTTTGAGGAGTATGCGCTCACCGGGGAATTTAGGAAACTGATAAAGTATATTAAAGAGAGGATGGTGCAGAATGAATACTTTGAATGATTTGAGGGGAATGACCGTGCAAAATGTGGGGAGCTGGAGTTACCAAACGCTGGACGTACCGGAGGAGACAAAAGCTATGGTGGCGGCGGCGGAAAGAGACAGAGATGAAAAAAAGAGGATAACTTCGCAGGGAAACGAGGATGTTTATATGTACTATAAGGAGAGGACAGAGAACAAGGGAAAGGGAGAGGATCTGTTCAATGACGTCTGCGCTGTGTTCAGAGATATTATACAGATCATTCGGAGCGAGGAGGATATCTCCTCGCTGGCGCCGCAGAAGAAGCAGGACATCGAAGCGTGGTTTAATGCAGTGTATCAAATCAGAAACGACAATAGAAGTCCCTTTGCGGATGTGAGAACCGTTCTGGAGAGTCAGCTCCCGAATCCGCTGCCGGGTTTCCTGAGCACGGACTATAATGTCATGATTTTTACCGTGGCGAAAACCAGAGTGGATGCGTGCCTGAAACACGGAATTGACGATAGACAGTTGAGCGAAGTGCTGAGGACGCATTTTCTTCAAGAAAGAAATATTGTATCAAACTGCGTGGATATTCCGATCGTTCCCTATATAGAACCCGGCCGGAAAGCGGCTTATTTTAATTATTTGACAGCGGCAGTCGATGCCGTCAGGGGACTGACAGAGGCGGTTCTTTCCTACTTACAATTGAAGGAGGACCTAAAACGCCACCATGAAAATCATGCGGCGTTTTAGAAGGAAGACGATCCGCCGTAAAATTACAGTCCTGTTGATCGAGCTGGCGCTGGCAGCGATGTTGCTGACAGCGGGAATCAGTTCTTATACGATTTTTTGCATGAGACGCATTTCCTTGACAAGCAGTAAAGAACTGGGAGAGGCTGCTGCGGAAAAAGCAAAAAATGCGTTGGAAGAAATGGCAGTGCAGGATCTGTTAAATATCTCTGCGGAGCGGGCGGCGTATATCGAGGAACAATTTGCGGAAGTTGAAAGTTATGTCTGCGGCATTGCGGCGCAGGCACAGCATATCTATGAAAATCCGGAGGCGTATCCGGATCGAAAAGTTGCGCTGCCAAAGCAGGACTCTAAAGAGCTGGCAGCACAGCTTTTGTGGTCTGAGGAACTGGAAAATGGAAAAGAGGGCGTTCCGAAGGCGGATGAAGAACTGCTAAAGCTGGGCAATCTGCAGGATATGTTAGTACAGTACAATGCGAATAATAAAATGGTATCTTCCGCCTATATTGCGACGGAGAGCGGCTGGATGATACAGGCGGATTATATTGCCTACAGTAAATATGAAAAAACAACAATGCTGGGTAAAGAGGCAGCGCTGCCAATGACTTATGAGGCGAAGGAACGGGAGTGGTATAAACGGGCAAAAGAATCCCCGGAAGGTCTGGTCATATATACGGATATCATCAGGGATATTCATGAGGGCGGAGACTGTATTGTCTGTGCCTGTCCGGTCTATGCGGGGGGAGAGATTAGAGCGGTTGCCGGAGTGGGGTCTTATCTGGAAACGGTGGATCGTGCCGTTTTGAATACTACGGTCGGAAAAAACGGCTATGCTTTTCTGGTAAATGAGAAGGGACAGATCATTGCATCGGGGAAAAGAACCGGAGAAACCGCTGCATTCTCGGAGATAAGCGGAGACTTGCGAAGAAGCAATAATACTGCTCTCGGGGAGGCGGCGGAAAGAATGGCGGCGGGCGAGAGGGGGTTTTTGAGATTGGAACTGGACGGCAGGGAAGTTTATCTTGCCTATGCTCCGTTACAGAAACTGGGATGGAGCTTTGCGGCAGTGATCGGCGTGGATGAGGTGACGGCGCCGGCGCAGGAAAGCCGGAACATGATCTTAAAAGCTGCGGAGGATACGGCGGTGAGTCAGAGTGCGGCCATAAAAAGAATGCTGTTTGCGCTTGCGGCAGCGGTGATAGCGGTAATGGCATTGATCTGTATGGCGGGGACTCTTTTTTCGGGGAAACTCACGAAACCGATACGAAGGCTTACGGAGGAGGTGGCGGAAACCGGGGGAGGCAATCTGGGCCGGCGGATCTATATTACAACAGGAGACGAAGTGGAGGATCTGGGAAACGCGTTTAACAGGATGCGCGATCAGATACAAGAGTATGTGGAACATCTGGCAGTTTTAACCGCCGAGAAGGAGAGGATCCGGACGGAGATAGAGGTGGCTGCCAGACTGCAGGCGGATATGCTTCCGGAAGCGGAGGGAATCTTTCGTGGCAGTGAGGAGTTTACGCTTGCCGCCTTCATGACGCCGGCAAAAGGCGTGGGCGGAGATTTTTATGATTTCTTCTTTGCCGGACAGGACAGACTGGTTTTGGTCATGGCGGATGTGTCCGGGAAAGGGGTGCCTGCGGCTCTGTTTATGGTAGTGTCCCGCATGATCATCAAGAGCAGGATAACGGGGGAGGACAGAGACTTTATAGAGAAGGAAAAGGTTCTGGCGAAAACCGTGGAGGAGATCAACAATATTTTGTGTGATAATAATCCGGACGGAATGTTTGTCACGGCGTGGATCGGAATATTAGATCTGAAAGAGGGAAAACTTGTTTTTGTAAATGCCGGGCACTGCAGGCCGCTTATCTGTCACAGAGGAAGGGATTGTATCTATGAAAGTCTTTTGGGAGGGCCGGTGCTGGCGGGGCTGAAAAATATCCGTTATCGGCAGGGAGAGATCAGACTGCAGAGCGGTGATACACTGCTTTTATATACTGACGGCGTGACCGAGGCTACCGGTCAGGCGAGGGAACTGTACGGAGAAAAAAGGCTGAAGGCTGCGGCAGAGAAATACGGAAAAGCGGGAACGATGCCGGAAGGTTTGATCAGTGCGGTGCTGGAGGATGTGGAGGCGTTTCAGGGAGAGGCAGAACAGTTTGACGATATCACGATGTTAGCGCTTCGTTATTACGGAAAAGGATTTATGAAGAAGACGGGAAAACCGGATATCAAGCATATAAAAGAATTTTCGGATTTTTTGGAAAACCGTTTACGGGAAAAACAGGTGCGGGTAGATACTGCCCTGAAACTGCGGATGGCGGCAGATGAGATTATGGCTAATATCTGCAGCTACAGCGGTGCGGAGGAAATTACGGTGAGCGTCAGGGTGGAGGAAAAAGAAGGCGGAAAGGCGCGGGAAGTAAGCATCTGTTTTGAGGACGACGGTATTGCTTTTGATCCGACAAAAAAACCGGATCCGGATGTGGGGGAACTGTTGAGGGAGCGAAAACCCGGCGGTCTGGGGATCTATCTGGTGAAAAGGCGCATGGATAAAATGACATACCGGCGCGAAGGCGGGAGAAACTGCCTGATGATCCTAAAGCGGGAGTAAAAAGCGACGCTTGTTCTTGAAGGAGATATAGTGTATACTTAAACCGGCCATTATCTGATAATGGCCGGTTTAAGTTATCTGGAGGTTTCTAAAATGGAAGGATTTATATTCAGAGAGATAAAGCGCGTAGAGACGGAGCAGGCGATTGCGATAGAACAGATTTGTTTTCCGCCTCATGAGGCCTGTTCGGCGAAGGCAATGACGGAACGGATCCTTGCGGCGCCTGAATTTTTCTTGGCGGCGGTGGATGAGAAGACGGGGAAGATCGCGGGATTTTTAAATGGTGTGGCTACTGATGAAGATTCTTTCCGGGATGAGTTTTTTACGGATATCGGACTGCACAAAGAGGATGGAAAACATGTGATGCTGTTGGGGCTTGACGTACTGCCCGAATACCGGGGGCAGGGGTTGGCGAAAAGTATCGTGGAAAAGTATGTGCAGAGAGAGTGCACAAAAGGCAGAAAGGCATTGATTCTCACCTGTCTCGAGGAAAAGGTGGAGATGTATAAGAAGATGGGATTTGCCGATCGCGGTATTGCCAATTCCTCGTGGGGCAGCGAAGAGTGGCATGAGATGTGTTATAGAATAGAGTGATGAAGGAGTGAGGATGAATCCACAGGTTAGTATTATTGTGCCTGTCCACAATGCACAGGCGACATTGAGGCGCTGCGTAAACAGTATTATTCATCAGGAATACGCAGAGTTGGAGCTGCTTTTGATCGACGACGGCAGCACGGATGGATCCGGCGCTATCTGTGATGAATTTGCGGCTCAGGATGAAAGGATCGTTGTGATCCATAAGGAAAACGGCGGTGTTTCCGAGGCAAGAAATCTGGGGCTTTCAAAGGCGCGGGGGACATACCTGCAGTTTGCGGACAGCGACGACTGGATCAGTCCGGATGCGACAAAGCAGTTTGTGAAAGCGGCGCAGGAGACAGACTGTGATCTGGTCATTGCAGATTTTTACCGCGTGATAGGGGAGAGATTGTCGCCCAAAGGAAATATTGATGAGACAGAAGCTTTTTCGAGGGAGAAGTATGCGGCATATATGATGGAAAATCCGGCGGATTTTTATTACGGCGTTCTCTGGAACAAGCTGTTTCGCAGGGAGATCGTTGAGAAATATAAACTCAGGATGGACCCTTCCGTGAGCTGGTGTGAGGATTTTATGTTCAATCTTGAGTATATCCGTCATGCAAAAGTATTCTGCGCCCTGCAAATTCCGGTGTACTATTATGTAAAGACAAAGGGTTCTTTGGTATCTCAGGGAATGAGCTTTGCGAAGACCGTGCGGATGAAGCGGGCCGTTTTTGACTGTTATACTAACTTTTATAAAAATATATTTTCGGAGGAAGATTATGAGAAGATCCGTTTTCAGGTTTACCGCTTTTTGATCGATGCGGCGGGTGACGGAACTCTTTCTATCGGAGCGCAAAAGCTGGAGAATCAGATGTATATTTCGCTGGAGGGGATCAGTGCGGAAAGTGTGTTGGCGGAAGTTTATAGGGACCGTAAACTTTTGGATTACTATCTGGAACCTGTCGGTAAAAAGTACGATCTGTCCCTAAAGGAGGTGCGCCTGCTGCTTTGTCTGTGCGATACATCTTTTCCCTGCAGCAAACGGGATCTGGCGGACAGACTTGGCGAGAGATCCCAGGGGATATCTCACAGCCTGCAGAAGCTGGCAGCGAAAGGTTATCTGAAGACAGAGGAAGCCAGGCCGGGCAGGAGGCAAGGGGAATCCCGCAGGACAAAACGGATACAGGTTGAATTTTTGTCGGAGGCAGAGCCCGTCCTTCAGGAAATAAAGCTGGCACAGGCGGAGGACATGGAAGTGCGGTTCGGCGGGTTTACGAAGGAGGAGCGGGAACTGTATCAGAAATTGTCAAAAAAGATGAGTTACAACGTGCAGAAGATCCTTTATAATTACGGGAGTATCATATCATCTGAGATGTGATAAGAGAGAATATGAACATTAAAATTTTTGTCATGACACATAAATTGTTTGAAGGCCCGAAAGATGCCATGTACGTCCCGCTGCAGGTGGGACATGCTCTGCGCGGAACGCTTGACGAAAGTTACCTGCGGGATGATGAGGGAGAGGATAATATTTCCGAACAGAATCCTTTTTTCAGTGAACTGACCGGTATGTACTGGATCTGGAAACAGTGCAGGGATACAGACTATGTGGGAGTCTGTCATTACAGGCGTTTCCCTGTGATAAAAGACGGCGGGGCAGAGCGGCTTATGACGGAGAAAGACTGTGAACGGATCCTGAAAGAGTATGATCTCATTACGACGGAAAAGCTCACCCTTCACAGCAATTATTATGAGGGCTTTGCAGTAGATCACAACCTGCGTGATCTTCAGGTGACAGCACAGGTCGTGGAGGAAAAATATCCGGAATACAAAGAGTGCTTTGAAAGGCTGGTGCACGGCAATCAGGTCTATTTCGGCAATATCTGTGTGATGCCTAAGAAGCTTTATGACAAATACTGTGAATGGCTGTTCAGTATTTTGTTTGAGGTGCAAAGAAGGATCGATGTGACGGGATATGACGGCTACAGGAAACGGGTATTCGGATTTTTATCGGAATTTCTTCAGATGGTCTGGATCCGGGTGAACGGCTTGCGCCCCTATGAGTGCAGGATCGCGATCATCGGGGAAAAGTTTGAGACCGGGGAAGTGAAACGGACATTAGCCGGTTTCTTTGCGAAAAGAGATGTGCAGGGGGCGAAGGCATACTTTCTGGAGTGTTTTGAGAAACGGCCGGATATTTTGATGGAGGCGTCGGATATCACCGGAGAACTTCGGATCTGCATGCAGATCATTTCCACCTGCGAGTTTGAAAAAAGCGCTCTGGGGAACTGCATTCTTGATAAAGAAAATGATATGCGGAAACTTATCAAGTTGTTCAGGGAACTGAACGGTGCGGTGCTTGCCTGCAGTCGGGGGGAGGAGACAGAAGCCGACAGGCAGATATTAAAAAACGGCCTGATCACGGAATCGGCGATCGAGGTGGCGAAACAGGTGATGGGGGTATGAACTATTGACACTGCAGCAATTAAAATATGCTTTGACGATCGCAGACTGCGGTTCCATGAATGAGGCGGCAAAACAGCTTTTTATTTCCCAGCCCAGTCTGTCGGAGACGATGAAAGAGCTGGAACTGGAGATCGGGATAGAGATCTTTCTGCGTTCCAACAGGGGCATCAGCCTGACGCCGGAGGGGGAAGAGTTTCTGGGCTATGCGAGGCAGGTGACGGAGCAGTTTTCGCTCTTGCAGAGCAGGTATATTGAGAAAAAGAAAAAAGAAAAGTTCAGCGTTTCCACCCAGCACTATACGTTTGCAGTGAAGGCTTTCGTGGAGACTGTAAAAAAGCTCGGCATGGAGCGCTATGAGTATGCGGTGCATGAAACCACGACTTATGATGTGATCGCTAACGTCAGATCTTTCAAGAGCGAGATTGGGGTGCTGTATCTGAACGATTTCAATGAGAAAGTGATGATGAAGACGATACAGGAAAATGGGCTGGAATTCAAAGAATTGTTTTCCTGCAATACCTTCGTTTATCTGTGGGCGGGGCATCCTCTGGCGGGGCGGGAGGTGATCTCCATGGAAGAGTTGGACGATTATCCCTGTCTGTCTTTTGATCAGGGCAAATATCACTCGCTGTTTTTGGCGGAAGAGATGAAGAGCGATTACGAATATAAGCGTCTGATCAAGGCAAACGACAGAGCGACTTTGTTAAATCTGATGGTGGGCCTGAACGCCTATACGCTGTGCTCAGGCATCATCTGCGAGGAGCTAAACGGCAGCGATTATATGGCGGTGCCGCTTAAAGAGACGGAGAGGATGCGGATCGGCTATATTGCCAGAAAAGGGCAGAAAGTGAGCAAAAGCGGGAAGCTTTATATCGAGGAACTGAAAAAATATCAGGAGATGGCAATGTAGATATAGGATTTACCTATAACCAAATAAAGGTTTCGCGTATTATCATTTTTTTTCATTCAGAGGTATAATGTTTTTTGTCATATTAAAAACGGTGAAGCCTGAATGAATATGGAGAAGACGAGGCAGAGCCGGAATCAGAGGAGGAAACATTATGAAGAAAAAAGTTTTGGCAGCCCTTTTGACGGGCGTGCTCGCAGCAGGAATCCTGACCGGCTGCGGCACAGCGGCGGAGGATACGGTGACGGAGGAGACGACGGAAACATCAGAGCAGGGAGAGACCGAAGAGGACGCTGCATCTGCGGAAGGTGAACAGACAGGTGAGGAGACGGAGGAAAAGGGGACTATCACCATAGCGGCATCCCCCACGCCCCACACGGAGATTCTGGAAGCGGCGAAGCCTATTTTGGCAGAACAGGGGTGGAATCTGGAGATCACGGTATTTGATGATTATATTCTGCCTAATCAGGTGGTGGACAGCGGAGAACTGGATGCGAACTATTTCCAGCACATCCCTTATCTGGATGAGTTCAATGAGCAGCAGGGGACACAGCTTGTCAACGCAGGCGGTATCCATTACGAGCCTTTCGGGATATATCCGGGCACAAAGAAGACGTTGGAAGAAGTGGCGGAAGGCGATGTGATCGCAGTGCCCAACGATACGACAAATGAAGCGAGAGCGCTGCTTCTTTTGCAGGATAACGGCCTCATCACTTTGCGGGAGGGCGCAGGCCTGACAGCGACTGTGCAGGATATTGAGGAAAATCCTCACAATCTGAAGATTCAGGAACTGGAAGCGGCTCAGGTGCCCAGAGTTGTGGACGAGGTGGCTTACGTCGTATTGAACGGAAACTATGCACTGCAGGCTGGATTCAGCGTTGCAAAGGATTCTATCGCATATGAGAAAGCGGATTCCGAAGCGGCGAAGACCTATGTGAATGTGATCGCAGTAAAGGAAGGAAACGAAAGCAGTGAAGGCATCAAAGTTTTGGTGGATGCGCTGAAATCTGATGAGATCAAACAGTTTATCAACGACAACTACGATGGAGCGGTAATTCCTTTTAATTAAACAGCTCCAAACGATGAATAATAATTGAAAGTAAAAATCCTGCCGTTCAGTTGAGAGCGGCAGGATTTTTGATGTTCTTCGTTTTTCGTGAACTTTAAAAAATTCTGTTTATACAGAGAATTTAGATTAACGGGCGCCATATGTGTAAATAAAAATAGTTCTTATCTTGACTATTGAAAAAATTTCCATGTCTGATAT
>CAJTNC010000014.1 GCA_910577955.1 uncultured Lachnospiraceae bacterium | reverse complement strand
CATGCTTCGCAAACCTGCATAAATACTGAATGTGTGGAGTTTTGCTCATGGCTAATACAATTTTCAGAAATGGAGGTGGCGTATGAGTGAATCTTATGTAGAATGCCTTGTAAAGCATAAGACGCCGACGGTAAAGGTATTTTTGAAAATGCTGTTTATGGCGTTGGCCGTACTGTTTGTTCTGCTTTTCTTTGCGGTTGGCTTTCCGGCGTTTATCATGGCAGCGATCTGCGGCGGGTTTGGTTACTTCATGACGCTGGAATGCAATGTGGAGTATGAATATCTCTATGTGGACAGGGAGATAAGCATCGATAAGATCAGCGCGCAGAAGAGAAGAAAGACAGTGGAAAAACTGAATACGGAAAAGATTGAGATCCTGGCACCTGTAAAATCATGGCATCTGGATGAGTACAAGAACAGACAGTTGAAAGTAAAGGATTACAGCGTGGGATACGAAGCGCAGCCGGATAAACGGTATATGTTAATTTATAATAACGAAATGAAAGTGCTGCTTTCCCCCAACGCCGCCCTTATAACAGCAGTCAAAAATGTTGCACCCAGAAGAGTATTTACAGACTGACGGGATTTTTGCGATACAAAAAAGTGACAATAAAAACTATTTCAGGAGGATGATGATGGGACAGATTATCGGTGAAGGCATTACATTTGACGACGTGTTATTAGTACCGGGATATTCTCAGGTGATACCGAATCAGGTAGACCTGACGACAAAGCTTACCAAAAAGATAGGCTTAAATATCCCGATGATGAGTGCGGGCATGGATACGGTAACGGAACACCGGATGGCGATCGCCATGGCGAGACAGGGCGGTATCGGCATCATTCACAAGAATATGACAATAGAAGAGCAGGCTGAGGAAGTGGACAAGGTGAAACGTTCCGAGAATGGCGTCATCACGGATCCCTTTTCATTATCTCCGGAACATACGTTGAAGGATGCGGACGAGCTGATGGGAAAATTCAGGATTTCCGGCGTGCCTGTTACCGAAGGCAAAAAGCTTGTGGGCATTATCACAAACAGAGATTTAAAGTTTGAGCCTGATTTTTCCAGAAAGATCAAAGAGTGCATGACGTCGAAAGATCTTGTGACAGCGAGAGAGGGCATCACATTAGAAGAGGCAAAGACAATTCTCGGAAAAGCGAGAAAGGAAAAACTGCCTATCGTGGATGAAAACTATAATCTGAAAGGCCTTATCACGATCAAGGATATTGAGAAGACCATCAAATATCCGCTTGCGGCGAAGGATGAGCAGGGAAGACTTCTGTGCGGCGCCGGTGTGGGTATCACGGCCAATGTGCTTGACAGGGTGAAAGCTCTTGTGGAGGCTAAGGTGGACGTGATCGTTTTGGATTCCGCTCACGGTCATTCCGAGAACGTGCTGCGCTGTGTCAGAATGATCAAGGAGGTCTATCCGGATCTTCAGGTGATCGCGGGCAACGTGGCCACCGGAGAGGGGACGAGAGCGCTGATCGAGGCGGGTGTAGACGCGGTGAAGGTGGGAATCGGTCCGGGATCCATCTGCACCACCAGAATCGTGGCAGGTATCGGCGTGCCTCAGGTCACGGCGGTCATGGAATGTTATGCGGTGGCGAAAGAATTCGGTATTCCGATCATCGCGGATGGCGGCATCAAGTTCTCCGGCGATATGACAAAGGCCATTGCAGCAGGCGGGGATGTCTGCATGATGGGCTCTCTGTTTGCGGGATGTGATGAATCCCCGGGAATTTTTGAACTGTTTCAGGGAAGAAAATATAAAGTGTACCGCGGCATGGGTTCCATCGCGGCTATGGAGAATGGCTCCAAAGACAGATATTTCCAGTCCGACGCGAAAAAACTGGTGCCGGAGGGCGTGGAAGGACGTGTGGCATACAAGGGAAGTGTGGAGGATACAGTGTTCCAGCTCCTCGGAGGACTCCGCTCCGGGATGGGATACTGCGGAACCGCTTCGATACAGGAATTGAAAGAGAAGGGAAAATTTGTGAAGATTTCCGCTGCGGGGCTGCGGGAGAGCCATCCTCATGATATCCATATCACGAAGGAAGCGCCCAACTACAGCATAGATGACGATTGAGGCATGCGGATGGTTGAGGCATGCGGACGCCTGAGGGGAAAATATCCCTTACGCAACACGCTTGCGCTCCGGGCTAAACGCAGCGGACACTAAGCTCATGTGAAATTTTCAGGAAAATTCACATTCACTAAGTGCCGGCGTTTAGCAGGGTTGCTATAGGGATATTTTTCCTCTCAGGCTGGGCAATGACCTCAACAATTGCGCGTATCAGATTGTGAAACGACAGAATGTATGTGTTTCGCAATCACCGGAACAGATCACACTTAAAGCGAGGAGAACAGATTATGGAAATAAGATCATTGCAGGGGGAACTGCAAAATAACCCGTATCCCGGGCGCGGCATTGTCATCGGAAAGACGCCTGACGGGAAATTTGCGGTGACGGCCTATTTTATTATGGGCAGGAGCGTAAACAGTCGAAACAGGATCTTTGTGGAGGAGGGGGAAGGCATCCGTACGGAAGCGCATGATCCCTCTAAATTGAGTGATCCGAGCCTGATCATCTATGCGCCGGTGCGTGTGTCGGGGACAACAACCATTGTGACAAACGGCGATCAGACGGACACGGTCTATGAGGGGTTCTCAGCGGGAAAGAGTTTTGAAGAGTCTCTGGCATCCAGAGAGTTCGAGCCGGATGCACCGAATTATACGCCGAGAATATCGGGTGTTATGGAATATGCGGAAGGGCAGTTTTCCTATAAGATGTCTGTTTTAAAGAGCGCTGACGGAGATCCTTCCTGTTGCTGCAGACATACCTTTTCCTACGATAAGCCCCTTGCCGGGGAGGGACGTTTCATCCATACCTATCAGGGGGACGGTGATCCCTTGCCCAGTTTTGAGGGGGAACCGGAGCGGATTCGCATCGAAGATGCAGATATCGACAGTTTTGCAAATGAAATCTGGGAGAGCCTGAACGAAGAAAATAAAGTATCGCTCTTTGTGCGTTATATCGAGATTGAGACAGGGAAGTGGGAGAGCAGGATCATCAATAAGAACAACTGATACAATAAAGAAAAAGACAGGGGAGAGAATATGAAGGAACTGGAATTAAAATACGGCTGTAATCCGAATCAGAAACCGTCCCGTATTTATATTGAGAAGGGCGGGGAACTTCCCATTGAGGTGTTAAACGGAAGACCCGGGTATATCAATCTGTTGGATGCATTCAACGGATGGCAGCTTGTGCGGGAGTTAAAGGAGGCAACCGGGCTTCCGGCAGCAACTTCTTTTAAACATGTATCGCCTGCAGGGGCAGCGGTGGGACTGCCGCTCACGGAACTGGATAAAAAAATATATTGGGTGGATGAGAAGGCGGAACTGACACCCCTCGCCTGCGCTTATGCGAGGGCAAGAGGTGCGGACAGAATGTCCTCCTTCGGTGATTTTATAGCTCTGTCAGACGTCTGTGATAGGGAGACGGCGCTGTTGATCAAACGAGAGGTTTCGGACGGAATCATTGCGCCGGGATATGAGCCGGAGGCGCTGGAAATACTGAAGGCAAAGAAAAAAGGAGGCTATAACGTGATCCGCATCGATAAGGATTACGAGCCTGAGAAGATTGAGCGCAAGCAGGTCTTCGGCGTGACTTTTGAACAGGGCAGGAATGATCTGAAAGTGGACGAGGCGCTGTTTCAAAATATTGTGACAAAAAATAAGGAGCTGCCGAGGGAGGCGCTGATCGATCTGATGATCGCTATGATCACGTTAAAGTATACGCAGAGCAATTCTGTCTGCTACGCAAAGGGCGGACAGGCTATCGGCATCGGCGCGGGGCAGCAGTCCCGTATCCACTGCACAAGACTTGCCGGGACGAAGGCGGACAACTGGTATCTGCGTCAGGCGCCGAAGGTGCTGGAACTTTCCTTTGTGGAGGGAATCGGCAGAGCAGACAGGGATAATTCCATCGATCTGTATATCGGCAACGAGTATGAGGATATACTGACGGAAGGAACGTGGCAGAAATTCTTCAAAGAAAAACCGCCTGTTTTTGCAAGAGAAGAGAAAGAGGCGTGGCTTGCGGGCAATACGGATGTGGCGCTGGGGTCCGATGCGTTTTTCCCGTTTGGGGATAATATCGAGCGGGCTCAAAAGAGCGGTGTGAAGTATGTGGCTGAGCCGGGCGGATCCATCCGGGATGACAATGTGATCGAGACCTGCGATAAGTACGGGATGGTCATGTGCTTTACAGAAATCAGACTATTCCACCACTGACCGAGCCGAAGGCGAGGGATACGAGCAAAGAGCGAAGCGTTTGCGAGTCGAGTAGAGCCGAGGGCGAGGGATACGAGCAAAGAGCGAAGCGTTTGCGAGTCGAGTAGAGCCGAAGGCGAGGGATACGAGCAAAGAGCGAAGCGTTTGCGAGTCGAAAGAGCCGAAGGCGAGGGATACGAGCAAAGAGCGAAGCGTTTGCGAGTCGAAAGAGCCGAAGGCGAGAGATTTATAGTTTTTGTGTATTATAATGATTTTATAGAACAAGAGGAAGACGGGAAGATGAGTGAAGAAGTTGTTTCAAGAAATTTTATAGAGCAGGAGATCGATAAGGATCTGGCGGAGGGCAAGTATGATCATGTGTGTACCAGATTCCCGCCGGAACCAAACGGCTATCTGCATATCGGACATGCGAAGAGTATTCTGTTAAACTATGGACTGGCCGTACAGTATGACGGAAAGTTTAATCTGCGGTTTGACGACACGAATCCGACGAAGGAGAAGACGGAGTTTGTGGAATCCATCATTGCAGACGTGAAGTGGCTGGGGGCTGACTATGAGGACAGGCTGTTTTTTGCCTCCAACTATTTTGATAAAATGTACGAAGGTGCGGTGAAGTTAATACAGAAGGGAAAAGCTTATGTATCGGATCTGACGGCGGAGGAGATGCGGGAGTACAGAGGGACATTGACCGAGGCAGGAAAGGAAGACCCCAACAGAAACCGCAGTGTATCCGAGAATCTGGCGCTCTTTGAGGCTATGAAGAACGGAGAGTTCGCGGATGGTGAGAAGACGCTGCGGGCGAAGATCGATATGGCTTCTCCAAATATGAATATGCGGGATCCCATCATATACAGGGTGGCACACATGTCCCATCACAATACGGGGGATAAGTGGTGCATCTATCCGATGTATGATTATGCCCATCCCATCGAGGATGCGGAGGAAGGTGTGACGCATTCCATTTGCACACTGGAGTTTGAGGATCACAGACCGCTCTATGACTGGGTGCTGCGGGAGTTAGAGTATGAGATGCCTCCGAGACAGATCGAGTTTGCAAAAATGTACCTGACTAATGTAGTGACAGGAAAGAGATATATCAAGAAGCTGGTGGAGGAAGGTATTGTGGACGGCTGGGATGATCCGAGGCTTGTTTCCATTGCGGCTCTCAGAAGGCGCGGTTTTACACCGGAGTCCATCAGGCGTTTTGTGGATCTGTGCGGCGTTTCTAAGGCTCACTCTTCCGCGGAATATTCCATGTTGGAATATTGCATCAGAGAGGATTTAAAGCTTAAAAAACCGAGAATGATGGCGATCTTAGATCCGGTCAAGCTGATTATCGACAATTATCCGGAGGGAGAGACGGAGGAACTGGAAGTGGCCAACAATCTGGAGAATCCGGAACTCGGCAGCAGAAAAGTTCCCTTTGGCAGAGAATTGTATATCGAGCGGGACGACTTTATGGAAGAGCCCCCGAAAAAATATTTCAGGATGTTTCCGGGCAACGAGGTACGGCTGATGCACGCTTATTTTGTGAAGTGCACAGGCTGTGAGAAGGATGAAAATGGAAATGTGACCGTTGTGCACGGAACCTATGATCCGGACAGCAAGGGAGGCAACAGCCCGGACGGCAGGAAAGTGAAGGGGACGATCCACTGGGTGAATGCCCGGACTGCGGTGTCTGCACAGGTGCGCCTGTATGAGAATATTGTGGACGAGGAGAAAGGCGTGTACAATGAAGACGGCTCCCTGAATCTGAACCCTAATTCGCTGACGGTGCTTGAGAACTGCTATATGGAGCCCGCCCTTAAAGAGGCGGCGGCATCTGAGAGTTTTCAGTTTGTAAGGCAGGGATTTTTCTGTGTGGACAGCAGGGATTCAATTCCCGGTCAGCCGGTGTTTAACAGAATTGTGTCGTTAAAGAGTTCGTTTGTACTGCCGAAAGGGTGACAAAACGGTCGGCACCGGTGTATCATATAATAATTACAAAAGAAAAACAAAGCAGAAGATAGAGTGAAGATAAGATTTAATAGTTAAATGGAGATATGCAATATGAAATTAAAACCAATCAAAAGAGAAAAGCATAGAGGAATCTCCCTGCTCGTCTCCATTGTATTGGTTTTTATTCTTTTATGGACCACAGTATATGCGGTGGCGAGAAAAACAACCGAGGAGATGGCTGATGCGGCGATTCAGAATCTGAGCGAGAGTCTGGATCTGATTGAGTATACCATTGAAGCGATTTTCCGAAATCAGGCGGAGTTTCAGGAGCTGATTGCCGGGGAGGCAGCCAAAGCTTCTGATCCGGAGGAATACATTCGTACTTATCAGAAAAATCAAACTATGGTGAAGATGACGTTCTTAGCATCGGGGAAGACGGAAGGCGTATCCAACACAGGGGAGGCTTTTTCAGAAAAGGATCTGGATTTTTCTTCCGGGAATACTGTGAACGGTATGCCGGTATCAAAGTCTTACGTGAATTATATGGGGGCGTGGGCTTATACTTTGAAGTGCCCGGTGAAGCGGGAGGAGCAGGAAATCGGAACGCTTTATGTGGAATACATTTATGAATCCGTCGATAAATCTCTTCCGGACGGTTTTTACAACAAGCAGGCTTTGCTGTATGTGATGGATGCGGAAAGCGAGCGTTTTATCCTGACACCTAAAAGAATGGGCAAGCGCAACGCCGGGCATCTGAATCTGGCCGATTTTTACAGGGCTAACGAGATCGTTGATCCTGAGATCAAGGCGGAAGTGGCGCACTGTCTGGAAGAGGGAAAAAATATTCTGTTTTATCATGATATCCGCGGAGAGAGCGCTCTGAACTATATGTGGTCGGTAAACGACGGAACAGTCTTTTTAGTAGGCTATGTGCCGGTGGAGGCCATTCAGCAGGAGGGACGTACCGTCAATCAGAACATTTTTATGGTTGTAGCCGCAATGCTGGTGGCTTTTCTGGTGTGCGTCATGTTGTATTATTTGAACTGGAGGCAGCAGGATAAGATCCGCAAGGAACGGGAGGCGGAGAGGAAACTTCATAACGAACAGCTTGCGGAGGCCCTGCAGGCGGCGCAGATCGCCAGCAGTTCCAAGACGATGTTTCTCTCCAATATGTCTCACGATATCCGGACGCCGATGAATGCGGTTCTGGGATTTACCACACTTCTTGCGAAGGACGCCGATGATCCGGCGAAGGTGCGCGAGTATACAAAGAAGATTATGGCATCGGGACAGCATCTTCTCAGGCTGATCAATGATGTGCTCGATGTGTCTAAGATCGAGAGCGGGAAAGTGGTTCTCAATTTTGAGAAATTTACGCTGAATGATGTGATATCCTCAGTGGAAGCGCTCATTCTGCCGATGGCAAAGGAAAAGGGACAGGAGTTTCATGTGGAAGTGTCCGGAATCAGGCATGAATATCTGGAGGGTGATGAAACGAGGCTCAATCAAATCCTTCTTAATCTTTTGTCAAATGCCGTAAAATACACGCAGGAGGGCGGCCATATCCGGCTGCGTATTCTGGGACTGAAACAGTATTCGGCACAGTATGAACACGTACGGATAGAGGTGGAAGACGACGGCTACGGCATGACGCCCGAGTATTTGGAGACGATTTTTGAAGCTTTCACCCGGGCAGAGAACAGTACCACAAATAAAGTGCAGGGAACCGGGCTCGGTATGGCGATCACAAAGAGTATTGTCGGACTGATGGGCGGTACGATAGATGTTTTCAGCGAAGTGAACAAAGGGTCGCTCTTCAGGGTGGAATTGGAACTTCGCATTCAGGAGGGGCAGGAGGACGGCCGCTTCTGGGAGACAAAAGGCATTTCCAGAATCCTGTTCGTGGATGAAGATCCGGATAACTGTGATAATGTGCGGGAACTGATGCGGGATACAGGAGTCGGGCTGGACGCTATCGGAATTGAGAAAGCTTTGAACTGTCTGCGGAATGATAAGGGGATATATCAGTTGGTACTGGTGGATTGGGATGTGCCGAAAGCGGAAGGCATAGAAGCTGCAAGAGCACTTCGTGAAGTCCTTCCGGCGAGCGTGCCGATACTGTTTTTGGCGGAGTATGATGCGGAGGGAATAGAGGAGGCTCTTAAGGTAAAGAATACGGTTCTTCTTACAAAACCTTTCTTTGTCTCTGCTCTTCGGGAAAAGATCGAGGAGATGCAAACCGATGGAGGAGAACAGGATGAGGCTTTAGCGGTGAAGGCGCAGAGTTTGAAAGGACTGCATTTTCTTGCTGCGGAAGACAATGAGATCAACGCGGAAATTTTGATAGAGATTTTGAAAATGGAGGGAGCCTCCTGCGAGATCGCGGAGAACGGGCAGCTTGCGGTGCAGCGTTTTGAGCAGGCAGCGGAGGGCGAGTTTGATGTGATCCTGATGGATGTGCAGATGCCGGTGATGAACGGTTATGAGGCGACGAGAGCCATTCGGTTTTTGGAGAAAGATGATGCAAAACGTATACCGATCATTGCCATGACGGCAAACGCTTTTGCGGAGGATGAAAAGGAAGCTTTGGGGGCAGGCATGGACGCACATGTGGCTAAGCCTCTGGATGTGGAAGTGTTAAAAAAAGTGATTAGAAAATATGTGGAGTAATAGGATAGGTTAGAGAAATGACGGAAAGAAAAGGATGGATGAGACAGGCCGCAGTAATTATGGCAGGGCTTATGATGATGACTTTAACAGCCTGCGGAAAGGATAGCGGATCAAAGAATCTGATACAGGATAATGAGCAAAAGGAACGAATCGTCAATCTGTTCACCCCTATGGAGCGGACTGATCCGGATGCGGTAAATGTTGCCAGAAGCGCAACGGATCTGACCATTGCGATGGCGGAGGAGAGACTGGGTGTATTGGTGACTTACAGGACTTATACGGCGGAGGACTATCAGGATAAAACCTATGACGAGGTTACGTTGGACAGAGTCAGAAACAATATGGACGATATGTATCTGCTCAATCCCGATGTTATTTTGGAGGTGGGAGCGGAGGGAAAACTGATGGATCTTTCAGGGCTTGAGAGCGCAAAGAATCTGCGGGAGATCATAAGAGTGGCAAACACGGTGGACGGAAAGCTTGTGGCGATTCCACAGGAGGTAGTGGCCTACGGCCTGTTTGTCAATAAAGATATGTTTGATCAGTATGAACTCGCACTGCCGGAGACACCGGAAGAGTTTTTGTACTGCTGTCAGGTGTTTCAGGAGAATGGGATCGAGACGCCGGTCGGCGCTAACCGCTGGTGGCTGGAGAATTTTGTCTTTGCTCAAGCTTATGCGGACTTGTACAACGGCGGAAATACCGAGGCGGAGATCGAGGCGTTAAACAACGGGGAGGCCAGATACAGCGATTATATGCGTTCCGGGTTTGAATTTTTGAAGGAGCTGATGGACAGAGGGTACATTGATGGGGAGAAGGCTTTAGTCAGTGAAGCGATCGACGGGGAAGGTGAGGATTTCCTTGCACAAAAAACGCCTATCGTCATGGCATACTGGGGCGCGGCAAACACAGAGACAGCTTACGGAAAGACGGATTTTGAGATGCAGGTTATCGGTTTTCCCAGCGAAAGGGGACAGATGCCTGTGATGACTATGACCGGTATCGGTATCGGCGCGGAGGCAGAACACGCGGAAGATGCGCTGCAGGTGATGGATATCATACTTTCCGACGAAGCGCTGCAGGTGTATTCAGAGACAAACCGGGTGATTTCTCCTTCTAAAAATGTGTCGGTGGAGTGTGTTCCGGTGCTGAAGCCGTTAAATGACCGAATCGAGGAGGGAGTCTATGTGCTGGGCTCCAATGCGGGTATGAAAGTGGAACAGTGGGGCAACACCTGTCTGATCGTGCGGGATCTGCTTGGCGGCGCCACAGTGGATGAGTGTATGGAAAAGTTTGATGAGCTGCAGGATGAGGCGATCTCCGGTTAAGCATAAGTCCTGATGATTTCTTCCGCAATGCATCTTCTGGAAACGCAGCGGTCCATTGCCTGTTTTTCTACATAGCGATGGGCCTCCGGTTCACTCATGTGCAATTCGCTGATCAGCAGCCATTTGGCTTTGTTGACCAATCGGATTTCAGCCATTTTATCTTCAATAGATATCGTTTTTTTCTCTAATTGCCTTAGCCGTTCCCGTGCACTTTCAAGCCAGTTAAGGGCATGAGTCATGTTTACTTTGGAAATGGGTTTCGGTAAAGTGAAAACACCATATTCAGCAACTCTGTCATGGATGCCGGCATGGATATCGCTTTTTACCAACAGCAGGACAGCGGATTGTTTGGCTGTACAGGTATCAATTGCAAAACGGGTTCCGGCATCATCCGGCAATGGAGCATTGATGATGATAAAGTCAAATGCTTTTTGTGCCAAAACTCTTTTGGCAACAGTGACATTTCTGACTGTATCAACCGGACTGTATCTTGTTTCCGGAAGCAGATCGGCAAAGGCAGAGGTGAAGCTGTCTGTTGCAGACACGATGAGTATACTATAGACACGTTCTTTTAGACTCATATGGCATCTCCTCCTTTTTCGTTAGTTTATGTTATCTGTTACAATAAATTTCCAGTATGGCATCCGGAATATGTTTTTTTATAAAGTCACTGCTGTTTGCCAGAACACATGCAGATTTCAAATTTTCCGGCAATTGTTTGAATTTTGCAAGTGTATCTGCATCTGCTTTATAAAAGTTGATGTCAGCAGGGTCCTGCAGCTCTAACTTGTTCTGAATTCCATATAGGCCTGCATATATCATTAGTGCAAATGCCAGATAAGTATTGGATGATGGGTCAGGAGAACGGAGTTCCGCACGTCTGTATTCTCCGACGGCGGCCGGAACTCTTACAAGCTGGGAACGGTTTTCGCTGGACCAGGAAATATACTTTGGCGCCTTATGATTGCCAAAACGTTCATAAGAGCTTTCCAATGGATTCAGGAAGACTGTCATTTCAGCAACTTTTGCGAGGATACCGGCAATCACAAAATCCATATGAGCGGCGTTATCCGGTGATTTTACAGACATATTGATATGGAATCCGTTTCCCGGTCTACCCTCAAGGGGTTTCGGACTAAAATCAGCATATAATCCGTTGCGGCACGCAACCGTTTTGACAACGGTCTGAAAAGTCATGGCGTTGTCGGCTGCAGTCAGCGGACTGGAATAGCGAAAATCAATTTCATTTTGTCCGGGCCCCTCTTCGTGGTGTGAACTTTCAGGACGGATTCCCATTTGCTCAAGTGTGAGGCATACTTCGCGTCTGATATTTTCTCCTTTGTCCTCCGGTGCAATATCCATATAACCGGCATTATCATAAGGCTCTTTTGTGGGATTTCCGTTATCGTCCAGATTAAAAAGATAAAATTCCTGTTCAGCGCCAAAGAAGAACCGGAAACCTGCTTTTTCTGCATCCTGAACAGCCTGTTTCAAAATAGAGCGGGAATCACATTCAAAGGTCCTTCCATCCGGATAAGAGATGGTGCAGAACATGCGGACTACCCGGCCGTGTTCCGGCCTCCAAGGGAGAGGCATTAGTGTGTCTGCGTCAGGGTGGAGCAACAAGTCGGAATGTGTTTCATCGCCAAAACCTTTGATGGCAGATGCATCAATAGCAATTCCATATTCAAAGGCACGAGGAAGTTCCTCAGGCATGATGGATATGTTTTTCTGTTTGCCGAATACATCACAAAAGGCAAGGCGGATAAATTTTACATCTTCCTCCTGCACATATTGCATAACCTCTTGTTTTGAATACTTCATAAGCTTACCTGCTTTCTTCTGATTTATGCGAAGCTTAGTTCGCTACATACATTTGTTTATAAGGATTCCTGCTGTCCGGTGTAATAACGGTAAAAGTATCAGATAAAATATTGTCCGTATCATATGCAAAGTCAGAACAATATTCGGATAGGTAACTGCGTATTTCCGTCAGATCCTCGCCGGCAGCAGGTTTAGCTGTGACCTGTGCGGGGAATTTAATATTTTCGCAATTGCCGCGAAGGTACATTTTGCCGCCATGCATACCTGTGCAGGGAAAATTACCGACAATATGACTTTCAGCACAGTCTAAACCCAACACAATGATAATACCGCCGGCCTGATATTCTCCGAGGAAACTTCCGGCACATCCGCCAATGATCATGACAGGGATTTTTTCTTTGTATGCCTTCATATGAATTCCGGCACGATACCCTGCGTTGCCGCGGACATAGATTTTGCCGCCGCGCATAGCATAGCCGGCGGCATCGCCAATGCTGCCGTGAATCAGGATTTTTCCTTCATTCATGGTATCGCCAACGGCGTCCTGCGCATTTGCATTTACGATGATTCTGGCATTGTTGAGGTATGCTCCGAGTGCATTACCGGGAATGCCATTGATGATAAGAGTTTTGTCTGACATACCTGCGGCAATGAACCTTTGACCGCAACATCCGTTAATGGTACAATCTTCATCAGCCTTGCGCAGCGCTTCGTTCAGAGTCTTGTAATCCAGATTTTCAGCATCTATCCATTTCATATTATATCACACCTCCGAAAATTTGTTTACCGAAAATACCTATCAGTTTAAATAAAAGCGAGGGCAGATCGGTTTTTCCTTTTTTAGATATTCGTTGTATAATTTTCATTCTCCCGCATGGGAAATACCGAGTATCTCCAGCTCTTTTTCTGTCAGACCGATACCGCGAAGCATCAGGCGATTTCCACACAAAGCCTCAATAGAGTTAATACCCATTCCCCCCATGAGTTCTTTGATTTCGTGTTTCCACGCGGTCATCAGGTTGATCAGTCGTTCACAGCCGATTTCGGGGTCAAGTCTTTTTACAAGCTCCGGACGTTGGGTTGCGATACCCCAGTTACATTTACCGCTTTGACAGGTTCGGCACAGATGACAGCCCAAAGCTAAAAGCGCGGCGGTAGCTATATAACAGGCGTCTGCCCCCAAGGCAATAGCTTTTACCACATCGGCTGCACTTCGGATACTTCCGCCGACTACGAGAGATACATTATTGCGGATCCCTTCCTCTCTGAGTCTTTGGTCAACAGCGGCTAATGCCAGCTCGATCGGAATACCGACATTGTCACGGATTCTGGTGGGAGCTGCGCCGGTACCGCCTCGGAAACCATCAATAGCGATAATATCAGCGCCGCTTCTCGCGATACCGCTTGCGACAGCGGCAATATTATGAACGGCAGCAACCTTAACAATGATCGGCTTTTTGTACTCTGTAGCTTCCTTTAAGGAAAATACAAGCTGCCGCAGATCCTCAATGGAATAAATATCATGGTGCGGAGCAGGGGAGATGGCATCGGAACCTTCCGGTATCATTCTGGTACGAGACACATCGCCAACGATTTTAGCGCCGGGCAGATGACCGCCGATACCCGGCTTTGCGCCTTGTCCCATTTTGATCTCTATAGCCGATCCTGCATTCAAGTATGCTTCATGAACTCCAAAACGACCGGAAGCTACCTGAACGATGGTGTTTTCGCCGTAACAATAAAAGTCTTCATGCAGACCGCCTTCACCGGTGTTGTATAAAATTCCCAATTCATGAGCAGCTAAAGCAAGAGATTTATGAGCGTTATAGCTGATGGAGCCGTAACTCATTGCGGAAAACATAACGGGCATGGAAAGTTCTAATTGAGGCGGCAGTTCACAGTTCAATTTGCCGTCCTCAGCGCGCCGTATCTTCAGAGGTTTCTTGCCGAGATAGACTCTGGTTTCCATGGGCTCGCGCAAAGGATCAATGGAAGGGTTTGTTACTTGTGATGCATTGATTAAAATTTTATCCCAATAGACAGGCAGAGGTTTGGGATTACCCATGGAGGACAAAAGGACGCCGCCGCTGTTTGCCTGCTTATAAATCTCTTTTATCGTATCGTTTTGCCAGTTCGCGTTTTCCCGCAATGTGCAGTCACTTTTCACGATTTTTAAGGCTCCGGCAGGACAGAAGGACACGCAGCGCTGGCAGTTTACGCACTTCGTTTCGTCGCATTTCATGACATGATGTTCTTCGTCAAATTGATGTACTTCGTTGGAACATTGTCGTTCGCAGACTCTGCAAGCGATACATTTACGCTCGTTTCTGATAACTTCAAATTCAGGATAGATAAATTTAACGCTCATTGGTATGCACCTTCCTTTACTTTTACAATGATAGGTTCACCGCCGGCAGGGGCCCAGATATTTTCTGCATCGGGTTCCATTGTGCGGATCGCAGCCTCTTCACTGGCGATGAAGACTTTGTCCTCTTTTTCGCCTACGACCATGGAACGCAGTTTCAGACGGTCATTTAATGCCATCAAGCCGCCGTTAAATCCCAGCACGATAGAGAAAGGGCCGGTTACGAGCAGGTTGGGGAACATAGTTCTAAGGTAAGTATGCTTTTTTTTGTCTTCCAAATCAGTTTTACCGGCGATAGTACTCCAGAAAGGGGCGGCAATTACACTCGCGGCTTCGCCCAGCGTAAGTCCCTGTACGCGGAGAAGATAGTCCATAATATATGTTATGATCTCTGTATCCGTCTGAAGGGTACATTTGTAGCCGAACATTTCAATAAATCGGCGGTTAGCGTCATAGGAAGATATTTCCCCATTATGTACAATAGAATAGTCAAGCAATGTAAAAGGATGAGCGCCGCCCCACCAGCCGGGAGTGTTGGTGGGATAGCGGCCGTGGGCTGTCCAGGAATATCCTTCATATTCTTCCAGTTTGTAGAAGACGCCGACATCTTCCGGAAAGCCCACAGCCTTAAAGGTTCCCATATTTTTGCCGCTGGAAAAGACATATGCGCCGGGCATTTCGGTATTAACTTTCGTAACGGTTCTCACCACAAATTCTTTTTCATCCAACTGCATGGATGCCAGCATCGACCTTAACGGCGATACAAAATATCTCCATATAATAGGCTCGTCTGTGATAGCAGGAATTTTGCGGGTTGGGATGATTTCTGACTGAACGATCTCAAAACGTTCTTTTAAGAATGCTTCACAGTTTTTTCGTGTCGTGCGCGAGTCAAAAAACATATGTAAAGCATAGAACTCTTTATATTCGGGATAAATGCCGTAAGCGGCAAAGCCTCCGCCCAGTCCATTAGAGCGGTCGTGCATGGGTTTCATGGAATTGGTGATCATTTCACCGGACATCTTATTTCCGTCTTTGGAAATTACTGCGGCAATTGCACATCCGGAGGGAATTCGTACTTGACCTTCAATTTTCATATATCTTACCGTCCCTTCAAGATAATAAAAAAGGCAAAGGGGTTCATTTTAAGGGTAGATAAGTTTCTACTCAAAAAATGAACACCTTTGCTCACTTGAAATATTTATACTCCTAATGAAAGATTTTGTCAATGAAATATTGCAGAAGCAATGGAAAAAAATCGTACTTGACAAAAGAAAGTGATGGCTCTATAATGAGATTCAATCATATATAGTTTATCAAACTGTTGAAGCGGAGATAACGGCAATGATGCCTTTACAGAGAGCCTGTGGTGCTGAGAGTCAGGTGAGAAACAAGTTGTCAAATGGACCGCGGAGGGCGCAGTCAAAAGTGTAGATGATTTTACACCTAGTATTCTGCGACGTGCAGACATACGTCAGTTGTCGGGGATATGTCAGTATCCTGTTAAGTGTACAGCGTCATTGCTGTAAATCAAGGTGGCACCGCGGATCGCGTTTACTTTTCATTTAAGTATGGTATTCGTCCTTGACAGATTTTGATATTCTGTCAAGGACGTTTTTGTGCAGAATTCCTTTGACAAAATCAAATGAGTTTACATATTTTAGGAGGAGAGCGATGTTAATGACAAAGCGTTGGCGGCGCTTGATGCGCTGAACAGAAAAAATAAAAATGTTTACTTAAAAATGAGATTTGATCAAATTTGGAGGAAATGATAATGAAAATTAACAATGTTGAGTTTAACACCTATTTTAAGAATTATCCGGACGCAAACGGCTATTTTGGCAAGTATGGCGGTTCCTATATTCCGCCTGAACTGCAGACGGCAATGGATGAAATCAACGAGGCATATCAGACCATATGCAAATCCTCGAAGTTTATCAGTGAACTTCGTCGTATCAGAAAGGAATTTCAAGGGAGGCCGACACCTATTTCGCATCTTGAAAGACTTTCCAATAAGTTGGGTAATGTTCAGCTCTATGTAAAGCGTGAAGATTTGAATCATACCGGCGCTCATAAGCTTAATCATTGTATGGGTGAAGTATTGTTGGCAAAATATATGGGCAAAAAGAAGGTGATTGCCGAGACAGGCGCCGGCCAGCATGGCGTTGCACTTGCGACTGCGGCAGCATACTTTGGAATGGAATGTGACATTTATATGGGAACTGTGGATATTAAAAAGCAGGCTCCGAATGTTGCCCGAATGAAAATACTTGGCGCCAGAGTAGTTGAAGTTACCGATGGGCTGCAAACTTTGAAGGAAGCGGTCGATGCAGCATTTACGGCGTATAGTAAAGAGTATAAAGAGGCAATTTATTGTATAGGTTCTGTTGTCGGACCGCATCCGTTTCCTATGATGGTCAGAGATTTTCAGAGTGTAGTAGGAATCGAAGCAAGAGAGCAGTTTATAGAAATGACAGGAGAACTCCCGGATGCAGTTGTTGCCTGTGTAGGCGGCGGTTCAAATGCGATGGGAATTTTCTCGGGATTCTTGAATGATCCCGTTGATATTTATGGAGTGGAACCATTGGGGCGCGGAACCGCCCTTGGCGACCATGCGGCAAGTTTAAGCTATGGTGAGGAAGGTATCATGCATGGGTTTAACAGTATTATGCTAAAGGATGACAACGGAGAACCGGCGCCGGTATATTCTGTGGCAAGCGGTTTGGATTATCCTTCTTCCGGTCCGGAGCATGCCTTTTTACATGATCTGGGCAGGGTGAAATATGATGTGGTTTCAGATGATGAAACAATAGATGCATTTTTTGAACTTTCCAGAATGGAAGGAATCATTCCCGCCATTGAAAGCTCACATGCGGTAGCGTACGGCATGAAACTTGCAAAACAGATGGGAAAAGGGTCAATATTGATCAATTTATCCGGCAGAGGTGATAAAGACATGGATTATATTATTGAGAAATATGGTGTGCGGTAGTTGAAAGAAATATGACAATAAGTGTTGACAACTTTTTTTGATGGGTGTATCATCACAACCATGAGGGCAAAGACGTCTTTAATGCATGGATGCATTAGAGACGTCTTTTTTCTATGAAAATTCATAATAAGGAGGAATCGTTGTGAAGAATATTTCAGAGTATTTCGGATGTTTGGTATTTGACGACAGAGTGATGAAAGCAAATTTGTCAGCAAAGGTATATCAATCATTGAGAAGGACCATTGATGAGGGAGCGCAGCTTGATATCAGCGTGGCCAATGCAGTTGCAGCGGCTATGAAGGATTGGGCAGCTGCAAACGGCGCCACTCATTTTACGCATTGGTTTCAGCCTCTGACCGGAATTACAGCAGAGAAGCATGACAGTTTTATTTCTCCTTCGCCGGACGGCGGCGTAATTATGGAATTTTTCGGAAAGGAGTTGATTCAGGGAGAGCCGGATGCATCTTCTTTCCCCTCTGGAGGGCTGAGAGCAACTTTTGAAGCAAGAGGATACACAGCATGGGATCCTACATCATATGCATTTATTAAAGGTAAGACATTATGTATTCCGACCGCATTTTGTTCCTATGGCGGAGAAGCGTTAGATAAGAAAACCCCATTGCTTCGTTCTATGGAAGCTTTGAATAAGCAGGCGCTTCGCATACTCCGTCTGTTTGGAAATGATGATGTAAAGTGTGTTCGTACCTCTGTAGGCCCTGAACAGGAATATTTCCTGATCGATAAAGAAATGTATGATAAACGCCCTGACCTTCGTTTTACCGGACGTACCCTTTTTGGAGCAAAGCCTCCGAAAGGGCAGGAGATGGATGATCACTACTTTGGCGTGATTAAACCGAGGGTCGCGGCATATATGGAGGAATTGAATGAGGAACTTTGGAAGTTAGGTATTTTGGCCAAGACAGAGCATAATGAGGTTGCTCCCGCACAGCACGAGTTGGCCCCTATTTATTCCACTACCAATATTGCAACGGACCATAACCAATTAACCATGGAAATGATGCAGAAGGTTGCTGCGAAGCACGGATTGGTATGTTTACTCCATGAAAAACCGTTTGCGGGTGTGAACGGAAGCGGTAAGCATAATAACTGGTCAATGGTAACAGAGGCGGGAGTGAATCTCCTCTCTCCGGGTGAGACCCCTTATGAAAACGCGCAGTTTTTACTGTTCTTATGCGCAGTAATTAAGGCTGTGGATGATTATCAGGATCTGCTTCGTCTTTCTGTGGCTACGGCCGGAAATGACCATCGTCTCGGAGCAAATGAAGCGCCTCCGGCAGTGGTATCTGTTTTCCTCGGGGATGAACTGAATGCTGTTTTGGAAGCCATTGAGAACAATACGCCTTATGCGGGAACACAGAAAACGCAAATGAAGCTCGGAGTGGATGTTTTGCCTAAGTTTAACAGGGATACGACAGACCGCAACCGCACATCACCCTTTGCGTTTACAGGGAATAAGTTTGAATTTCGTATGCTGGGTTCGTCAAACAGCATTGCATGTGCAAACATCATGCTGAACAGCGCAGTTGCCGAGAGCTTAAAGATTTATGCTGACAGATTGGAAAGAGCTGAAAATTTTGAAGACGCATTGCATGAGATGATTCGCAAGACCATCAAGGATCATAAACATATTATTTTCAACGGAAACGGCTATGACGATACGTGGATCAAAGAAGCTGTCGAGAGGAGAGGGCTGTTGAACTATCGTACCACACCGGACTGCATGCCGCATTTGCTGGATGAGAAAAATGTGAAGATGTTGACTTCTCACGGAGTATTTTCAGAGGCAGAACTGAGATCCAGATGCGATATCATGCTGGAAAATTATTGTAAGACTGTCGTGATTGAGGCAAACACAATGGTCGATATAGCAAAGACAGAAATTGCTCCGGCGGTAGGAGCTTACACCGCAGAGCTGGCTAAGATGATTACAGAAAAGAAAGCAGTGGATGACACACTGCCCTGCAATTATGAGAGAGGTCTGGTCAAGAAATTATCTGCGCTCACGGATAGAATTGCCATTAAAACGGAAGAGCTGGAGAATGCATTGGTGGAACTGCATAATGCGGAATATATTATTTCAGAAGCAAACATGATCAGGGATATTGTTCTTTCTAAGATGGGTGAACTGCGGCTTGCCTGTGACGAAGCAGAAACTGTAACAGCAAAGAAATATTGGCCGTTCCCGACCTATGGAGATTTGTTGTTCAGTGTAAGATAGTGTACAGAGGAAACGGAGATGAAGAAAGGTGATCAAATGCAAAATCAAAAGATTTTGATTTTAAATTTCGGCGGACAGTATGATCAGTTGATTGCCCGCAGGGTAAGAGAATGCAAAGTGTATTGTGAAGTCAGACCGTATACTATGACACTTTCGGAAATCAAATTGTTTCATCCCATCGGTATCATTTTTACCGGTGGGCCTGACAGTGTGTACAAGGAGAATTCCTGCCATCCCGCAGAGGGGATATTTGAATTGGGCATCCCGATTTTGGGTATTTGTTACGGCTGTCAGTTACTGGCCCATCATTTGGGCGGCAAAGTTGCGGCGGCGGAAGATGAAAATGCCAGAGAGTATGGAAAAACGCTTACTTTTTATGATAATTCCTGCCTTTTGTTTGACGGCTTTGGAGAGGAGGGAATTTCATGGATGAGTCATGGCGATTATATGAAAAAAGCGCCGGATGGCTTTAGGATGGCCGCTCACAGTGAAAAGTGCCCGAGTGCAGCGATCTGTGATGAGAGCAAAAAGCTTTACGGAGTACAGTTTCACCCGGAAGTAAAGCATACGGAAAACGGAACGGCGATGATTCATAACTTCTTATATCGGATTTGCGGTGCAGTGGGCGATTGGACAATGGAAGATTACATGCATCGGTGTATAAAAGAAATTCGAAATAAAGTCGGTTCCGGTCAAGTGCTGTTAGCTCTTTCCGGCGGCGTGGATTCTTCTGTTTGTGCCGCATTGTTTGCGGAAGCAGTAGATTCACAGCTTACCTGTGTTTTTGTAGATCACGGACTGCTTCGCAGGGATGAAGGCGATGAAGTGGAGAATGCATTCAAAAAATGGAACCTCAATCTAATTCGTGTGAATGCAAAAGAACGCTTTCTTGGGAAACTGGCAGGTGTCACGGAACCCGAACAGAAGCGTAAAATTATTGGTGAGGAATTTATCCGAGTGTTTGAGGAGGAGGGAAAGAAAATCGGAAGAACGGATTTTCTTGCTCAGGGAACGATCTATCCGGACGTGATCGAATCCGGAAAAGAAAATGCAGAGACAATAAAAAGCCATCACAATGTAGGCGGTTTACCGGACTTTGTAGATTTTAAAGAGATTATGGAACCGCTGCGGCTGCTGTTTAAGGATGAAGTCAGAGAACTGGGAAGGCAGTTGGGATTACCGGAATATATGGTTATGCGGCAGCCCTTTCCGGGACCGGGACTGGCAATCCGTGTGATTGGAGAGATCACAGAGGAAAAGTTGAAAATTCTCAGGGAAGCCGATTTTATCTTCAGAGATGAAGTGGAAAAGGCAAAACTGGATACGTTTATGAACCAATACTTTGCAGTGATTACAAATATGAAGTCAGTCGGCGTTATGGGAGACGGCCGTACTTACGACTGGGCAATTGTACTTAGAAGTGTAACGACAGAGGACTTTATGACAGCGGATTGGTCGAGGATTCCGTATGGAGTGCTTGATAAAGTATCCGGCCGTATCGTAAACGAAGTTCCGCATGTCAACCGTGTTCTTTATGACATTACAAGTAAGCCGCCTTCAACTGTGGAGTTTGAGTAAGGAAGGAAAATGAAATGACAAAGTATATATTTGTGACCGGAGGTGTGGTATCCGGTCTCGGAAAAGGAATTACGGCAGCTTCTCTCGGGCGTCTCCTGAAGGCGAGGGGATTGAAGGTTGCCGCTCAGAAGTTGGATCCGTATATCAATGTGGATCCCGGCACCATGAGTCCTTATCAGCATGGAGAGGTATATGTTACCGAGGATGGTGCGGAGACGGACCTCGACTTAGGACACTACGAAAGATTTATTGATGAGGATTTAAATAAATACTCGAATCTGACGACAGGAATGGTCTATTGGAATGTTTTAAATAAGGAGCGGAGAGGCGAATACCTCGGTTCTACGGTACAGGTGATCCCGCATATTACGAATGAGATCAAGGAGTTTGTGTACCGGGTCGGAAAACAGACAGGCGCAGATGTTGTGATCACGGAAATCGGAGGCACGATCGGTGACATTGAGTCGCAGCCGTTTTTGGAGGCAGTGCGCCAGATTTCGTTGGAGGCAGGCAGGGAGAACAGTCTTTTTATTCATGTCACTTTGGTTCCGTATTTAAGCGGCTCAGAAGAACATAAATCGAAGCCGACACAGCACTCGGTAAAAGAACTGCGGGGAATGGGCATTGATCCTGATATTATTGTCCTTCGTTCCGATAAGCCATTGGAGGAGTCCATATTTCAGAAAATCGCACTCTTTTGCAATGTAAAGCCGGATTGCGTGATTGAAAACAGAACATTGCCTAATCTTTATGAGGCGCCGCTCATGTTGGAAAAATCTGATTTTTCCTCTGTCGTGTGCCGAGAATTGTGCATCGATGCCGCCAAGCCGGATTTAAAAGAGTGGGAACAGATGGTAGAGCGAATTAGAAATCGGTCAGAGGAAGTGCACATTGGATTGGTAGGAAAATATGTGAAACTTCATGATGCATATCTGTCCGTGGCGGAAGCCATGAGTCATGCAGGGTATGAGCTGAATACCTTTGTGAAAATCCGTTGGATTGACTCGGAAGAAATATCAAAAGATAATGTGAAAGAGATATTACAGGGATTACATGGAATCATTGTTCCGGGAGGCTTTGGAAACCGTGGCATAGAAGGAATGATTTTGGCTGCAAAATTTGCTCGCGAAAATAAGATGCCTTATTTCGGTATCTGTCTGGGAATGCAGATTGCAGTGATAGAATTTGCAAGAAATGTCTTAGGACTCAGCGATGCACATTCCGGTGAATTTGATGAGCGATGCCCTCATAAGGTGATAGATTTTATGCCGGGACAGAGCGATGAGATCGACAAGGGAGGTACTTTGCGTCTCGGAACTTATCCATGCAGCATCAAGCGGGGAACGAAAATGGGGGAGTGCTACAACGCGGAACTGATTTCGGAGCGTCATCGTCACCGCTATGAATTTAATAATGAGTATCGAGAGAAACTGGTGGAGGCCGGTCTGGTAATCAGCGGAACTTCACCGGATAACAGATTGGTAGAAACTGTAGAAATAGAGGAACATCCATTTTTTGTAGGCGTACAGTTCCATCCTGAATTTAAAAGTCGTCCGAATCAGTCGCATCCGCTGTTCAAAGGATTTATTTCGGCCGCCTTAAAAAATTTGAATAATTAAAGGAGTGAGAGTATGTGTGGAATAATCGGCTTTGCAGGAAAAACGGAAGCGGTATCGATTTTATTAGACGGTCTGGAAAGACTGGAATACAGGGGATACGATTCGGCAGGCGTCGCTGTGGTATCACCGGATGGTAAGCTGCAAGTAAAGAAAAGTAAGGGCCGTTTGTCTGTTTTGCAAACATTGCTGGAAGCAGAGGAACCTTTGTCAGGCGGTATCGGGATCGGACATACCAGATGGGCCACTCATGGGGAACCGAATGATGTAAATGCACATCCCCATGTCGGGCAGGAAGGGAAAATAGCAGTTGTTCACAATGGGATTATTGAGAATTACCTTGAAATAAAAAATTCTCTCATCCGCAAAGGAATTACTTTCTCCTCTGATACGGATACGGAAGTGATCGTGCAGTTGTTAGAATATTATTATAAGAAGTATTCTGCTTTGACGGATGCGGTATATGCCGTATTAAACAGGATCAAAGGTGCATATGCCATGGGAATTCTCTGCTCTGACTATCCGGGGCAGATGTTGGCAGCAAGAAAAGACGCTCCATTATTGATCGGTTTTGGCGATGACGGTAATTACATCGCGTCAGATGTTACAGCGCTTCTTTCACATACCAGAACAGTGACCTATATGGAAGACGACGAGGTAGCGGTCATTACGGCGGACAATGTGGAAATATATGATAGTGACAAAGGGCTGTTGGAAAAAGAAAAGCATACTATCGAATGGGATATGAAAGCGGCGGAAAAGGGAGGGTACGCCCATTTTATGCTGAAGGAAATCATGGAACAGCCGGAGGCAGTCCGTAAGACTATATCCCCAAGATTAGCAGATGGAAAGATCGTACTGGATGAATTGAAAGATGTTCAGAATTTAATCCGCAGTGTTTCCAGAATTTATATTGTTGCATGCGGCTCTGCTTATCATGTGGGCATGGTCGGGAAGTATACATTGGAAAAATTGCTGCATATTCCCGTGGAGGCATGTCTGGCATCGGAGTTTAGATATAGCGAACCATTACTCGGGGAATCGGCATTCGTAATTGTAATCAGCCAGTCCGGAGAAACGCTGGATTCCATGGCTGCGCTTCGTGAGGCCAAGAGAAGAGGTTCGAAGGTTCTGTCTATTGTAAATGTTATGGGGAGTTCTATCGCAAGAGAATCGGATTATGTCCTTTATACATGGGCAGGGCCGGAAATTGCGGTAGCCACGACAAAAGCATACACCACACAGATGGTGCTGTTGATCATGCTTGGAGTCTGCTTTGCCGGAGAGTTGGGGCAGATCGGGCAGGAAGAATATGATGCGATCGTGGAAGCACTTTCGACGATTCCCGAACAAATAAAGAAAGTTTTGAATGAATTAGATGATTACCAGAAGATAGCTTCGAGATATTTCAACCATAACAGTGTATTTTACATCGGCCGCAATCTTGATTATGCATTAGGATTGGAAGGTTCTCTGAAATTGAAAGAAATTTCCTATATTCATTCCGAATCTTATGCCGCAGGAGAATTGAAGCATGGAACCATTTCGCTGATAGAACCGGGAACGCTGGTTGTTGCACTGGCAACGTATGCTCCATTGGTTGAAAAGTCATTGTCCAATATTGTGGAAGTAAAATCCAGAGGAGCGGAAGTGATTGCAATGACTACAGAGACAACTGCGGCCGCAATAAACAGTCAGGTATCAGAGCTGTTTGTTATACCGGAAGTGCATCCGATTTTGCAGCCGGTGTTGGGTGTGATTCCATTGCAGTTGTTTGCATATTATATCGCGCTGAATCGAGGATGTGATATCGATAAACCAAGGAATTTGGCAAAGTCTGTGACGGTTGAATAACGTGACGGTCTGATAAAGGGGTGCTTTTATTATGAAGAAATTTGACAGAAAACTGATTCTGGAAGATGGCAGTGAATATTATGGATACGGGTTTGGGTGTATGGAAGACCGAATAACTGAAATAGTATTTCATACATCTCCGGTAGGATATCAGGAAATCGTTTCGGATCCATCCTATACCTATCAGACAGTTGTAATGGCTTATCCGCTGATAGGCAATTATGGGATCGTAGAGGAGGATTTTGAAACAGAGATACCGACTATCGGTGGTCTGGCAGTGAGAGACTATAATGACACTCCTTCCAATTTTGGCAGCAAATACACACTGTCCGAATTGATGAAGAAATATCATATTCCGGGAATACATGGAATAGATACCAGAAAGCTGGTTCGTTCCATTAGAGACTTGGGGAGCCGAAAAGTCTTAATGACAGATATGGAAACCACATTGCAGGAGGGATTGGACAGACTGAAAGGGTATGAGATCCCAAAGGATGCAGTATCGGTTGTAAGCAGAAAAGAAAGCAGACAGTATTTTATTCCGAATGCAGCGTACCATGTAGCGGCAATAGATTGCGGCATGAAACACAATATCGTGCGGAGCCTCAATCGGAAGCGCTGTAATGTGACGGTTTTGCCATGGAATGTATCTCTGCGGGAGATTGAGGGGATAAAACCGGATGGGATTTTTCTGTCAAACGGACCGGGAGACCCCGCAGATGCAGAGCCTGTGATACAGCTTGTCAGAGACTTGCGAGGCAGATATCCCATGTTCGGTATTTGTCTTGGGCATCAGATCATTTCGCTGGCATACGGCGCTGAGACCTACAAATTAAAGTTTGGCCACAGAGGCGGAAACCATCCTGTAAAAAATCTTTCGACAGGAAAAATTGAGATCACTTCCCAAAATCATTCTTATGCTGTCGATGCGGATAGTATTGCAAATACAGGGCTGGAGGCAACACATATAAATCTATTGGATCAGACTGTGGAAGGCGCAGCCTGCAGGGAAGACAAAGTTTTCTGTGTGCAGTATCATCCGGAAAGTGCACCGGGCCCTCAGGATAGCGAGTATTTGTTTGACCGGTTCATTGAAATGATGGAGGCAGCTAAAGATGGCAAAAAGAACTGACTTAAAGAAGATACTTGTCATTGGTTCCGGGCCGATCGTGATTGGTCAGGCGGCGGAATTTGATTATGCCGGTACGCAAGCCTGCCTTGCGTTAAAGGAGGAAGGTTACGAGGTAATTCTATGCAATTCCAATCCGGCAACGATTATGACGGATACAACCATTGCAGATAAGGTATATATGGAGCCGCTGACATTGGAATATGTCGCAAAAATTGTGCGTCATGAACGTCCGGACGCTGTTGTTCCGGGGATTGGCGGGCAGACGGGACTCAATTTAGCCATGCAGCTGGAGAAAAAAGGGATCTTAAAGGAATGTCAGGCGGAATTGCTTGGAACCGGCAGTGAAAGTATTGAACGCGCGGAAGACCGAGAGTTATTTAAGGAGCTGTGCGAGGAATTGGGGGAGCCGGTCCTGCCTTCTGCCATTGCGAATACCCCAGAGGAGGCTATAGGGATTGCAAAAGAGATAGGATATCCCTTAGTGCTCAGGCCGGCGTTTACACTCGGCGGAACCGGCGGCGGATTTGCTGATGAGGAACAGGAATTTTTGGGACTGATCAAGAATGCACTGGCTTTGTCGCCGGTTCATCAGGTGTTGATTGAAAAAAGCATTAAGGGATTTAAAGAAATTGAATATGAAGTGATTCGAGATGCAAATGATACGGCGATTGCGGTATGCAACATGGAAAATCTGGATCCGGTGGGTATTCATACAGGAGATTCTATTGTAGTCTGTCCGTCCCAGACATTGACGAACAAGGAATATCAGATGCTGCGGGACAGTGCGTTGAAAATCATCCGCGCGCTGAAAGTAGAGGGCGGCTGCAATGTACAGTTTGCATTGGATCCGGAATCTTTTCAGTATTATTTGATTGAAGTAAATCCGAGAGTATCCCGTTCTTCGGCATTGGCATCGAAGGCAAGCGGATATCCGATTGCCAGAGTGTCCGCCAAGATCAGCGTTGGCATGACATTAGATGAAATTATGCTGGTAAATACTCCGGCGTCCTTTGAACCGGCGCTGGATTATGTGGTCACGAAGATGCCGCGCTTTCCCTTTGACAAGTTCACGGATGCAAATCAGAAGCTGGGTACACAGATGAAGGCAACAGGTGAGGTAATGAGTGTTGGCAGAACCTTTGAGGAGAGTCTGCTGAAAGCTATTCGTTCTTTGGAAACCGGTGTAAATCATTTGTATATGCATAAATTCGAAAAAGAAAAAACAGAGAGTTTAATGGATTATATCAAAATAGGTACGGATGACCGCATCTATGGGATCGCAGAGTTACTGCGCCGTGGATGCGAAGTATCAGTCATTGCCGCGGAAACCGGGATTGATTGCTTTTTCTTAAATAAAATGCAAAAGATTGTTGATATGGAGATGGAATTAAAGCAATGTCCGGGTGATAAAGCGGCTTTGTATCAGGCGAAGAAAATGGGTTTTTCCGATAAAGCGCTTGCGTGGCTTTGGGATAAAAAAGAAACGGATATATTCAAGATGCGTAAGGAGGCCCGCATTTTTCCGGTCTATAAAATGATCGATACCTGCGCATCAGAGTTTGAGAGCTATGTTCCATACTTTTATTCTACATATGAGGTTGAAAATGAGTCCGTTATAGAGGCCGGAAAGAAAATTATTGTGTTGGGCTCCGGTCCGATTCGAATCGGGCAGGGAGTAGAGTTTGACTATTCCACGGTTCATGCTGTTAAAACCATAAAGGAAGCCGGATTCGAGGCAATCATTATCAATAATAATCCGGAAACGGTATCAACGGATTATACGACATCTGACAAACTCTACTTTGAACCTCTTTGTGTGGAGGATGTCATGAATGTGATTGAATTGGAACAGCCGGATGGAGTCATTGCATCACTGGGTGGTCAAACTGCTGTCAATCTTGCGAAGCCCTTAGAGGATCGCGGAGTGAAAATTATAGGCACAGACTGCGCTGCAATCGAAAAAGCAGAAAACAGAGATGCATTTGAGAAATTATTGTCGGAGCTTGCTATCCCACAGCCTAAAGGACAAGCCGTCACCAATATTGAAGATGGTGTGAAGGCAGCAGAGGAAATCGGATATCCGGTGCTTGTGCGTCCCAGTTTTGTTCTGGGTGGTCGAGCTATGCAGATTGTAGCGAAAGAAGAGCATTTACGCCATTATTTAAAAACTGCGGTGGAGATTGATGAAGATAAACCGGTGTTGGTGGATAAATATATCTGCGGCAAAGAAGTGGAGATTGATGCTGTTTGTGACGGAAAGGATGTGCTTGTGCCGGGAATTATGGAGCTTGTGGAAAGAACCGGAGTACATTCGGGAGATTCCATCAGCGTATATCCCACCTTTAGTATTTCGGATAAAGTGAAAAGGACCATACTGGAATATGCAAAAAAACTGGGCATAGGAATAGGGATTATCGGATTGTTTAATATCCAGTTCATTGTGGATAAAGAAGAGAACGTATATATTATCGAAGTAAATCCCCGCTCTTCGAGAACCGTGCCGTTTTTGTCGAAAGCAACCGGATATCCTCTTGCAGATATTGCAACAAAAGTAATGCTCGGCAAAAGCCTGAAGGAACAGGGAATGGATAATATCCCTCTGAAAGAGAAAAAGAGATGGTATGTAAAGGCGCCTGCTTTCTCTTTCGCAAAGCTGAACGGTATGGATGCTTATCTGTCACCGGAAATGAAATCTACGGGTGAGGCGATCGGCTATGATGAAAAGCTTCCTCGCGCTATGTACAAAGCTTTGATTGCTTCCGGCGTTAAGATGCAAAACTACGGAACGGTAGTAGTCACGCTGGCAGATGAGGATAAGGAGGAGGCGCTGCCTTTGGTAAAGAGGTTTTATGATATGGGATTTAACATTGAGGCAACTGTGGGAACCGGCGAGTTTTTAAAGGCACATGGCATTCGTACACGTATTCGCAGGAAACTGAGCGAAAACAGTACTGAAATACTGGAAGCGATACGTGCCGGATATGTAAGTTATGTGATTAATACCCGTGCCATTTTATCGGGGGTTCATTATGAGGATGGTCTGGCAATCAGAAGGGCGGCGATAGAAAATAACGTAACCATGTTCACTTCACTGGATACCGTCAGGGTATTGCTCGATGTTTTGGAGGAGATAACCATAGGGATCTCTGCTGTTTCAGAATGACCTATGTTTTCCCCAAAACCTTGTCAGAATTGGAAAGCCAAGGTTGACTACAAAAATGTAAAAATTCGTTGATAATCGAAAACTTTTTCCAGCGCCATGACAATATATACATACAAGGGCAAATTTTTGCAAGTCGACTTGAAAGAAGGAGGATAGCTGCTATGAATAATGATGAATTCGAGCGGTTTGTCCAGAAGTTCGGAAAAGATATTCTGCGGTTTTGCCGGATGACAGTATGGACGAGATGTCTGATGAAGGAATCATACTAACCGCATCGGAAGCCTATTGTGATGGATATTACATATTCCTGAACATTATACAGGCATGAATGCTGCAGATAACCAGACAGCCGCAGGATTTTGCAGGTATGCTGAAGATAAATCTTGAGGAGAAGTATATAGACAGCGGCAAACTGAGCTTAAATATAAACGGTCTTGGTTATGATGATGACCGGTCTTTGATGGAGCAGGAATAGTTTTTTAAAGTAAGAAATATAATACTGTTCCGAGTTAGGTATTAAGGCGGGAAAGCGTTTGTTGGAAGAAAACCAATGAACGCTTTTTTGCATTTAACGGTACATTGTTGCAACGGATAAGCAGTTTTATTTTTGTGGAAAAAAGGAGGAAATTGTGTTATAATATATTCCATATGTTTGCAAGTAAATGTATGGAATGAATTATTATAGTGATAGTAAAACGCTGGTTGACATTATAGAACATATGTTCTATAATGGAAATATAAATTCTTATACATTTTGTAATGCAGGCGACGGAATGATGAAGAGGGAGGAAGGGATAGTGGCTTGTGCGATAGATTTGTTCTGTGGCGCCGGTGGGATGAGCGAAGGTCTTATTCAAGCCGGATTTCATATTCTTTTCTCCAGTGATATTAATTCTGATGTTCAGCGAACATATATGAACAGACATGAACAGTTGGGATTACGGCAAGGTGTAAATACATATTTTCATAGAGGAGATATAAAGGATCTGAATGGAGATATGATAAGGGAATCTATTCAGAATTTGGAGATATTTACAGGAAGGGATATCCCGGAGATAGATGCAATTTTTGGAGGTCCTCCCTGTCAAGGATTTAGTAGGGCTGGTAGAAGAAATCCTAATGATCCGAGAAATATGTTGTTTAGAGAATATGTCAGAGTGATCAGTGAAGTGGGTCCAAAGTATGTTGTCTTAGAGAATGTAACAGGATTTACAGACACAAGACTTTATGGTTTTGTCGGGGCGACAGGACATCAATATGAGGATGGAGAATTAGTGCCGGATATTCTCCGCCATGAATTTGATTTGATAGGATATCAAACATTGAAACCGAGGATTTTGAATGCAGCTCACTATGGTGTGCCGCAGAGGAGAAATCGGATAATTATTATAGCATACAGAAATGATGTGGCTGCGCCGGCATATCCGGAAGCAACACATACGGATGAAACCGCGTTGACTATTACAGATGCTATAAGCGATTTGATCCGTGACGACAATGTGCGTGATCAGGTACATACGGATGATAACGAATATCAGGTGAGGTCAAGAGAAGGGCGTACACCGGATATCAATGGAAATAAAATCAGTAGTAATGGAATGATACACAATAATGAAGTTTCTGTACACCAGCAAATCATTTCTGAACGATTTGCTTTATTCAGGGAAGGAGAAGATGGAGTAGCATTAAAAAATCGTGTTATGTCAGAGGGGATAGACATTGCAAATTCTCCTGCTTTGATAGCACATTGTGCAGAGAAGATGGGGATTGATGCCGAGGCGGCCGTCAGACTGTTTAGAGCAGGCAATGTTGGCAAAGAGAATACAGATATATTGCTGACCAAGAAGAATATCCGTACCAGACTGGACAGAACCAGACCGTCAGCTACAGTTATGACTATTGCCGACGATTATATTTCGCCGTTTGAACCGAGAACATTTACAGTTAGAGAGCTGGCAAGAATGCAGTCGTTTGACGATAGTTTTGAGTTTTTGGGAAAGAGGACAACCGGAGGATTGCGAAGACGTGTAGAAGTTCCTCAGTATTCACAGGTTGGCAATGCTGTACCGCCCCTATTAGCCGGAGCGATAGCAACTGAAATAATGAGAGTTTTATAATGCATACATTTGTGAACGATATGCTGAAAATGTCAGATACACCTATCGGAGGTTTTTTACCATTTTTTGCTAAGGCAGGATTACAAGTGGCATTTTTGGTGCCAACACCAACAGGATACCAAAAATCTATTATGGATGCAACGATACCGTTAAGAGAGATGTTAAGAGAGACGGGTATTCATAATTATATAGAACAAATGCAGGGACCGGAATTTAAAAAATTGGTAAAATCCTATTTTTTAACACCGTACGGATCGATAGAGACAGAGGCCTCTTTATATAGACCTATAACGAAGCAGGGGGATCCCAGAATATGGTTTTACAATTTGAAGCAGTATTGTGTGCCATATAACTTGTTAGCGGTGTTAGCTAACAGAGAAAATCTGTATGTGCTGAATCTGTCCGATGAAAAAATCGTGGAATCAATGAATTTCGGCCATATCAGTAGAGTTATTCAGCAGTTTGTTGATGATGATAATGCTATTGCGAAAGAGCTTTTAGCCAAGATTCAGGAGATTCATGATCGGGGATTTTTGCCAAGTATTACAGTAGGAGATCCGGGCGTAGGAGATACCCTTGAAAATGCACTGGGAATATCAAGAAATCCTTCAAAATTGCCGGACTACAAAGGGATAGAATTAAAGGCAAGCAGAGTATCAACATATAATAAGCCAAAGACAAGCAACCGAGTCAATCTGTTTACACAAGTGCCGGATTGGGACAACAGCAGAGGTATGGATAGGGTAAAACTGCTTGATACGTATGGTTATTGGGCAGAGCAAAAAGACGGATCCCGAAGGTTTGACCTGAATTGTACTTTGCGCGCCAATGTGCCGAATCCGCAAGGGTTATATTTGGAAGTTGATATAGATAATGATTTGTTGATAAATTATTATGAAAAGGATGATGTTGTAAGGCGCTATGTAGCGCAATGGAGCCTTTTGCTGTTGAAGCAGAGATTATTGAAAAAGCATAAAGAAACATTTTGGGTAAAGGCTGCGAGTAAGGTAGAAAACGGGCAGGAATATTTTAGATATGACAAGATTGTCCATACCAAGAATCCGAATGCAAGTTTGTTTCCACAGTTAATAGACGAAGGGATAATTACAGTAGATTACATAATGCATAAGAAAGAAAACGGTGCGGTGAGGGATCACGGTTTTCCGTTTAAGATATTTCCGAAGGATTTGGATTTGCTATTTCCGGAGCCAAAGACATATGAGTTAACTTAGTGCAAAATCGGCAGATTTTTAAGCCTTTTTTGCAAAAAGATTTTCCAAAAAGGTTATGTAAGAAGTATTTTCCTGATAGAGCATTTCCGGCTGGAGGCTGCCGAGCAGAAACTGTTCTTCCATCAGATTTTTCAGGGTGTAGCGCAGCATATTCTGAAGTTTTGCGGTATCTGTGCCCTCGGGGAGCAGACTGAAATCGATCTGGGCGTTAAAAGAATCATATAAGGCCGCCAATTCCTCTTTCTTTTCCTCAACGGCAAGCAGAGCTTCCTTCGTGGTTTCCACATTGCATTTTTCCAGAAAAAGCTGCATGCAGGGATAGTTTTTTAAAACCTGAAGACGTCCTGTCTCGATCTGCTTCTGCAGAGTGAAAAAATTTGTTTCATTGGCGTCTACGGACGCCTTTAACTCCATGGACATAAAACGGACGCTGTAATCGTAAATAAAACTATAGAGGCCGGATTTGGAACCAAAATAGTGGAATAAAAGACCTTTGCTGATGCCGGCTTCTTTTACAATGTCGTCTGTGCTGGCAAACTGATAGCCGCGCATGCCGAAAATCTTTAAAGCGGCATTGATCATACGGTCCTGTTTTTCTTTTTTCAAATCAAAAAATTTCTCGTTCATGTAATTTTTCCATTCTTTTTCTTGTGTATTGACCTTAATAGTCAGTCTTTATATCATAGCATATATTGAACCGTTCAGCAACCTGTAATTTAGACAAAATGCATGCAGTTTGTCTAAATGGTAAATAAATGAAATCTCCTCTTTTCTTTTTGGCCATTTCGTATTAAGATACTATCAGGCACTAAAAAATCAAGCAAAATCAAAAAGGAGAGGACAATGGCTAAGAAATTCGGAAAATTTTTAATGGCTGTGACGGCGGTGGGCGCAGCAGCGGCAGGTGTATACTATTATCTGCAGGGAAAAGAAAAACAGATGACGGCTGTGTCGGACGATGACGATGATTTTGACGATTTCAGTGAGGATCTGGACGACGAGATGGATGAGCGGACTTATGTGACGCTGACGCCCGAGAGAGTGACTGAGACCGTGAAGAAAGCAGCGGGAGAAGCGAGAGATTTTGCACAGTATGCGGCGGGCGAAGCGAAAGTGTTCGCGCAGGATGTGATTCAGGGTACAAAAGACGCGATCGCGGCGAGAAAAGAAAACGCCAAAGCGGCGGCGGAAGAAGTTGTGGAAGAGATGGAAGAAGCCGTGGAAGAAGTTTCTCAGACGAACGAGCCGAAAGTGGAAACATTTTTGGATGAGGACGGAGAAGAGTAGCAGCAGAGCGTAACGGCACACAGGAACTGAGGAAATTTTGATGGTTTCATTTGTTTTTGGCGGTTCGGGTTCGGGCAAGAGCAGCATATTGCAGGAGAGGATCATCCGTGAGTCTATGGAGAATCCGGGAAAACGGTATCTGTTTCTTGTCCCCGACCAGTTTACAATGGAGACCCAGCGCTCCCTTGTGAAAAAACATCCCTGGCACGGCATTATGAACATTGACGTTCTGAGCTTTGGCAGGTTGTCATACAGAGTCTTTGAAGAAACCGGCGGAGTATCTCAGCCGGTTTTAGACGATACGGGAAAAAATCTGATCCTGCGGATCGTGGCGGACCGCTTAAAACAGGAGTGTAAGGTGTTGGGCGGCTATCTGAAGAAGCAGGGCTATATTCATGAGATCAAGTCGGCTATTTCTGAGTTTATGCAGTATGGGATAGGACTGCCTGAACTGCAAAAGATCATAGAATTTTCTGAAAAACGGGGAGCGCTCTGCGGAAAGTTAAAAGATCTGGCGCTTCTGTATCAAGGCTTTGAGGATTATATCAGAGACCATTACCTGACAAAAGAGGAAACATTACAGGTGTTATCAGAGAGGGTGAAGGATTCGGCTCTGCTGCGGGGGAGCACGATCGTCTTTGACGGCTTCACCGGTTTTACACCTATTCAGCTTCAGGTGGTGCGGGAGATCATGGGGGTGGCACAGGACGTGTTTTTCACGCTGCTCTTCGACGGGCGGGAGGATATTCCGGAGGAGATCAAAGAGCAGGATCTGTTTGCGCTCTCTGCGAAAACTTTGAAGAGTCTTGAAAAATGTGCCGAGGAGGCGGGCACAGAGCGCGGTGTGGATCTGTTTTTGCGGGAAGCGCCCGTAAAGAGACTGCTGGATCGTCCGGCTTTGGCTCATTTGGAACAGAATCTGTTCCGGTATCCCGGGAAGCGTTTTTCGGGAGAGCCGGAGGGGCTTACGATGGCCTTTTGCCCGAATATACAGTTGGAGGCCCGCCATGCGGCGAGGACGATCAGACGTCTGATCCGGGAGGAAGGCTACTATTTCCGGGATTTCGGAGTGGTGTGCGGGAATCTGGAAAGCTACGAAAATGTGATAGAGAGTGAATTTTCGAAACTTCATATCCCCTTCTTTATCGACCAAAACAGGGGTATTCTGCTGAATCCCTTTGTGGAATTTATCCGCAGCGCCCTGCGGCTGTACAGTCAGGACTTTTCTGTAGATGCGGTGAATCACTATGTCAGGACAGGTCTGACGGATCTTTCCGCGGAGGCGGTCGATGAGCTGGACAATTACATCAGGGAGATGGGGATTCGTGGTTTCGGCAGATGGAGCAAACTTTTTACGAGACTGCCGAAAGAACTGAGCAGGGAAACGCTTTCCGAAGAAGAGCAGGAGGAGAAAGCGGCCCTGCTTGCCCGTCTGAATGACGCAAGGGAGGAGATCTTAAAGAGCAGCGCTTATCTCAGGGATATGGGGATGACTGCCGGAGAAAAGGTGCGGGCCCTCTATGACTTTATCGAGGAGAGCCGCATTCAGGAGAAACTGGCGGCTTTTGAGAAAGCTTTTGAGGAGAGCGGGGATCTCCTGCGGGCGAGGGAATATCACCAGATCTATCCTTTTATCATCGATCTGCTCTCGGAGATCGTGGAGTTGTCCGGCGGGGAGGAACTGACGTCTGAGGAGTTTGCGGATCTTTTGGACGCCGGTTTTTCGGAGATGCAGGTGGGCACGATCCCGCAGAATGTGGATCATGTGACTGTGGGCGATATGCAGCGCAGCAGGCTCAAAGAAATACGGGTGTTATTATTTCTTGGGATCAACGACAGCAATATTCCCGGAAACGCCTCGGGGGGCGGCATTTTATCGGACATCGACAGGGAATTTCTGCTGGGTTCGGACTATGAACTTGCGCCTTCGCCGAGGCAGAAGATGTACAGCCAGCGGTTGTACCTTTATATGAATATGACAAAGCCGTCTGACAAGCTGTATATGAGTTTTTCAGGCTGCGATCAGGACGGAAAAACCCTGAGGCCAGCTTATCTCATAGAAATGGTAAAAAAATTATATCCTGATTTAATAATAGAGAGTCCGGAGGAGGAGAGTCCCTTTGAGCGGCTGGAGACTTGGGAGGACAGTTTCGATTACGTGGCGGAAGGGCTGCGGGAGGCGGTTTCCGGCGCTTTGTCAAAGCAGTCTGAGATGCCGTTTTTGCAGATACTCAAACTCATGCAGGAAAGAAGCGGGCTGTCGGAGCAGGCGGATAAGCTTTTGCAGGGCGCCTTTGCGGAATACCGGGAGGAGAGGCTTCCGAAATATCTGGCCCTTGCGCTGTGCGGCGGCGAGCTGGCGGGGAGTATTACGAGGCTTGAGACTTTTGCCGCCTGCGCTTACGCTCATTTTTTGCAGTATGAATTGTCCCTAAAAGATCGGGAGGAGTTCGGCTTTGAGGCTGTGGATATGGGAAATCTTTTTCACAGCGTTCTGGCGGAATTTTCGGAGCGGCTGCCGGAGACAGGGTACAGTTGGTTTGATTTTCCGGAGGAGACCGGAGAAAGACTGCTGCAGGAGATATTGGAAGCGCAGGCGGCCGCCTATGGAGGAGCGGTGCTCTACGAGACGGCCAGAAGCAGATATGCGCTGGGAAGGATCGGGCGCATCCTGCGCCGGGCGGTCTTTACGCTGCAGTATCAGATAAAGCTCGGGCAGTTTACGCCTAAGAAGTTTGAGATGTCTTTTTCCTCCTTGAGCGATCTGGAGGCCGTCAACGTGGCGCTGTCGGAGAAGGAGAGGATGCGTCTGTCGGGGCGCATCGACAGACTGGATACTTGTGAAGAAGATAACGCATGTTATGTAAAGGTGATCGATTACAAATCGGGGCGGAATAGTTTTGACATTGTGGCTCTTTATCACGGTCTGCAGCTGCAGCTTGTGACTTATTTGAACGCGGCGATGGCCTACGAGAAAAAGGAAAACCCGCAGAAGGAGATCGTGCCAGCGGGGATTTTGTACTATCATATCGACGACCCAATCTTAGAATTGAAAGAGGAAAAGACGCCGGAGGAGATAAACGGGGAACTGAGGAAAGCGCTGCGCCCCGTGGGAATCGTGAACGACGACGAGGCGGTCATCGAGAGGATAGACGCTTCGGAGGGAGCCGTGAAGGAGGCGCTGCCCCTCTCCCGGAAAAAGGATGGGAGCTACGCCGCCAATTCGCTGCTTATGAGCAGGGAGAATATTGAGTTGGTCTCCGGTTATGTGGCAGGAAAGCTCAAGGAACTGGGGAGGAATATTCTGGACGGGGAGATCGGCATGCATCCTTACAGCAGGAAGGATAAAGAGGCGTGTACCTACTGCCCCTATCAAAAGGTCTGTGGGTTCGACAAAAAGCTGTCCGGCTGTGAGATGCGGATCTTGCCGGAGGAGGATCGGGATATTATTTTGGAACGGATGCGGGAAGAGGATGCGGGTCTTTGAATATCGGGCAGGAAGACGGAGCATTTATGAAGAAGCAGCATTTATGAAGAGGCGGCGTTTATGAAGAGGCAGTTTACGGAAAATCAGGAACAGGCGATCTCACTGCGGGGAAAAAATATACTGGTGTCGGCGGCGGCCGGCAGCGGGAAGACTGCGGTATTGGTGGAGCGGATCATCCGCATGATCAGCGAGGGGGAGGATCCGGCAGATATCGACAGGCTTTTGATCGTGACATTCACCAACGCGGCGGCCGGTGAAATGCGGGAGCGCATAAGCGCCGCTATCGCCGAAAAGCTGGTGTCGGAGCCGGAGAATGCGCACTTGCAGCGGCAGGCCACTCTGATCCACAATGCGCAGATCACGACGATCCACAGTTTCTGCCTGTTTGTGATCCGCAATCATTTTCAGGAGATCGGTCTGGACCCGGCTTTCCGGGTGGCGGATGAGGGGGAGACGGGACTGCTGCAGCAGGAGGTGTTGGAGCAGGTGCTGGAGGAAGCTTTTCATGAATACGAGTGCGGAGAAGCGCCGGCCTTCGGGAAATTGGTGGAATCCTACAGCACCGGAAAGCGGGAGAAAGTGTTGGAGGAGAGCATTCTTTCTCTGCACCGCTTCGCCATGAGTTATCCGTGGCCTTACGTGTGGTTAAAAGAACATGGGGAGGATTATGAATTTGATTCGTTGGAAAAGATGCGAAACTCAGGTTTCATAACATTTGTTATGGAATATTTGCGGCATATTCTGCCGGAACTGGTCCGGCAGTTAAAGCAGTGTATCAGAATATGCGAGAGGCCGGCCGGCCCTTATATGTACGGGGAAAATCTGGAAAAGAGCCTTGTATTGTTGGAAAAGGCGGCGCGTGCAGGAGATTTTTCGGAAATGCAGGCGGCTATGGCGGGAGTGGCATTCGACAGGCTTTCCTCCAAAAAAGATGACGCCGTGGATCCCGGAAAGCGGGAGGCCGTAAAACAGATGCGGAACGGCGTAAAGAAACAGGTGGAGCAGATAAACGAGCAGTTCTTTTCGCAGGGGGAGGAGGGGCTCTTTGCACAATGCAGGCAGGTTTCGCCCGTGGTGCGGGAACTGACGGCGGTGACGGCGCGGTTTGGGAAAAGATTTGAAGCGAAAAAGCGGGAGAAAAACCTGATCGATTTTTCGGATATGGAACATCTGACGTTGGAGATCCTTTGCAGGAGGGCGGAGAGCGACGACGGAGTTTTTGCGGAACCGACCGCTGCGGCGTTGGAATTGCGGGAGTATTTTAAAGAGATTATGGTGGACGAGTATCAGGACAGCAATCTGGTGCAGGAGTGCATTCTGGGCTGTATCTCCGGAGAGAGGGCAGGGCGTTTTGACCGTTTCATGGTGGGGGATGTCAAACAGAGCATCTATAAGTTCCGTCTGGCAAGGCCGGAACTTTTTATGGAAAAATTTCATACCTACTCCACGGAGGAGGGAGAGTTTCGCAGGGTTGACCTGTATCAGAACTTCCGCAGCAGGCGGGAAGTGATAGGGAGCGTCAATCTGATTTTTAAACAGCTTCTGGCGAAGGATCTGGGCGGCATAGACTATGATGACAGGGCCAAGCTGCACTTCGGAGCGGCATACTATGACGAGATTGCGGATGAAGAGAAGCCTGAGGATGAGGAAACAGGAGAGAAAGAGAGGATCCGGCTGTCAGAGGATGGGCAAAGGGAAGAGTACAAGACGGAATTTCTGGTGATAGAAAAAGCGGAAGGAGAAGAGGCTACTGCCTTAGAGAGGGAGGCGGAAGTCATCGCCCTGCGCATTCGGAAGCTGATGCGGGAGCTTAAAGTGATGGGGGAGGACGGTCAGGGACTCAGACCGCTGCGGTATGGAGATATCGTGATCCTGTTTCGCAGCAGCGGCGCGGAGGAGACTTTTGAGGAGATCTTTGGCCGTTATGGGATTCCCTGTTTTGTCAATTCGCGGACAGGATACTTTCAGGCGAAGGAGGTACAGGTCATTTTGCAGCTTCTGCGGGTGATCGACAATCCGCTGCAGGATATTCCGCTGTTTGGAGTCCTGAGATCCTGCTTTGCTTCTTTTACGGACGTGGAGGCAGCGGAAATAACGGCGGCCTTTCCGGGGAGGCGCAAACTCTACAAAAAAATAGAGAGCTATGCGGAGGGGGCGGACCGGCTGGCGGAGAAGTGCAGAGGATTTTTGAATTGGTTTAAAGAGCTCAGGCGTTCCGCGGTATGGCTTTCGGTGCGGGAATTGTTGGCCAAGATCATGGAGGAAAGCCATTATCTGGAATATGTGACGGCGATGCCTGACGGAGCCGGAAGGCGGGCGAACGCGCAGATGCTTTTGCAGAAGGCGGCGGCTTTTGAAAAGACCAGTTTCAAAGGGCTGTATCATTTTATCCGCTATATCGATCAGATAGAAAAATACAATATCGATCAGGGCGAGGCGGGAACGCAGGACGAGCTGGCGGATGTGGTCAGGCTCATGACGATCCACAAGAGTAAAGGACTAGAGTTTCCGGTCTGTTTTGTGGCCGGTACGGGCAGGAGGATGAACAGACGGGACGCCTCCGCGCCGGTGCTCACAGATATGGACATGGGAATCGGCGTGGATCAGGTAGATGAGACGCTGCGGACAAAGAGGCGGACTTTGCCTAAGATTGCCCTGTCCAGAAAGATACGTCTGGATTCTCAGGCGGAGGAACTGCGCGTTTTGTATGTGGCGCTGACAAGGGCGAAAGAAAAACTGATAATAACGGGTGTTACTGATAGCGCGGAGAAGCTGCTGCGCGGAAAGAGCGGCATTTTGGAGCAGGAGAGCATCATGCTGCCCTATTTAGAGCGGAGCGATGCGGGAAGCTTTTTGGAACTTCTCGCAGCCTGTGCGATGCGGACGGAGAGTATGGCAGCGCTGCTTTCGGAATATGGAATAGAGGCGAAGCCGTTTTCAGAGGAGGCAGCTGTCCGGGAAGATATTGTCTGTAGGATCGTGCGGGATACGGATATACAGGCGAATCTGACAGCGGAGAGCTACAGGAAGATAGGCCATGCGGAATCTCTTAAAAAAGATTTAATAACGTGCGTAATAAATGATGATATGAAAGAATATCTGGAAGAACGGTTTGGCTGGCTTTATCCCCATGAAAACCTGCAAAGGCTGTACGCAAAGACCACTGTTTCGGAATTAAAAATGGCGGCGATCCACAGCATGGCGGGAAAAGAAGAGGACGGAATGCAGGAGGAGGATGCCGGAAAGAGGCTGTTTGAGGAGGAAACACCGGCGCCCTATCTGCCGCTTTTTTTGCGGAAGGAGGAGGAAAGACAGATTTCGGGCGCCCTGCGGGGAAGCGCTGTGCACAGGGTGATGGAGTTGATGGAGTTCGGAGAACCGGAACTTTGTTATGACGCAGGACGGCTGGGAAAAGATCTGGAGCGTTTTGGCGGCGCAGGGCTTTTGCAGGAGGAATACCGGAAAGCTGTGAGCAGGGCAAAAATTGTGCGCTTTATGAACAGTCCTTTGGCAAAGCGCATGCATCTGGCTGCAAAAGAGGGAAAATTGTGGAGAGAACAGCCCTTTATGCTGGGGATAAGCGCGGATCGGCTGTCCTCTGAATTTCCGGAGACGGAACAGGTTTTGGTGCAGGGAATTATCGATGCGTTTTTTGAGGAAGACGGCGAGATCGTTTTGCTAGATTACAAAACGGATGTTATTAAATCGCCGGAAGAGCTGGCGGAAAGATACCGGGTGCAGCTTGACTATTACGGGGAAGCGCTTCAGAGGCTGACGGGGAAAAAGGTGAAAGAAAGGATTTTGTATTCCTTCTATTTGGAGGAAGAGGTGAGGGTGATTTAAGTTAATTCATAAAATTTTCAGAAAATTTTAGCACTCAACTATTGACGTGGCTAACAAACGGTGCTATCTTATAATCGCAGCGAGAAAAAAAGATTGAAAGACGGCACATAATAACTGAGATAGGGAGGTGCTTTTATGAACATTTCAAAATTTACACAGAATTCCATTCAGGCGGTGGAGAGATGTGAGAAGTTGGCTTACGAATACGGCAATCAGGAAATCGAGCAGGAGCATCTGCTGTACAGTTTGCTGACGATAGAGGATTCTCTGATCTTAAAGCTGATCGAGAAAATGGAGATTCAAAAAGAATACTTTGTGAACCGTGTGAAACAGGCCCTTGAAAAGCGGGTGAAGGTGCAGGGCGGTCAGGTCTACGTCGGACAGTATTTAAATAAGGTATTGATCAACGCGGAGGACGAGGCGAAGCAGATGGGAGATGAGTACGTTTCCGTGGAACATCTGTTTTTGTCGATGATCAAAGAGCCAAACAGAGAGATCAAGGAAATTTTCAGGGAGTTCGGCATCACCAGAGAGCGGTTTTTGCAGGCATTGTCCACGATCAGAGGAAATCAGAGGGTGACAAGCGACAATCCGGAGGCCACCTACGATACGTTGGAAAAGTATGGTCAGGAACTGGTGGAGCGGGCCAGAAACCAGAAGTTGGACCCTGTGATCGGCAGAGACAACGAGATCAGGAACGTGATTCGCATCCTGTCCAGAAAGAGCAAAAACAATCCGGTGCTGATCGGGGAACCCGGCGTCGGCAAGACCGCGGTAGTGGAAGGCTTAGCCCAGCGAATCGTCAGAGGCGATGTGCCTCAGGGACTGAAGGATAAAAAGATCTTTGCGCTGGATATGGGGGCGTTGGTGGCGGGAGCCAAGTACCGGGGCGAATTTGAGGAGCGGCTGAAGGCGGTGCTTGAGGATGTGAAAAAATCCGACGGTCAGATCATCCTGTTTATCGACGAACTGCACACCATCGTCGGCGCAGGCAAGACCGACGGGGCCTTAGACGCCGGAAATATGTTAAAGCCCATGCTGGCCAGAGGGGAGCTGCACTGTATCGGGGCGACCACCTTAAACGAATACAGACAGTATGTGGAGAAGGATGCGGCGCTGGAGCGGCGTTTTCAGCCGGTGTTGGTGGAAGAGCCGACGGTGGAGGATACGATCTCGATCCTGAGAGGACTCAAAGAGAGATATGAAGTGTATCACGGAGTGAAGATTTTGGATACGGCCCTTGTGACGGCGGCTGTTTTGTCAAACAGGTATATCTCCGACAGATTCCTGCCGGATAAGGCTATCGATCTGGTGGATGAGGCCTGCGCGTTGATCAAGACGGAACTGGATTCCATGCCGGCGGAGTTAGACGAACTGAACAGGCATGTGATGCAGATGGAGATCGAGGAGGCGGCGTTAAAGAAAGAGGATGACAATTTAAGCAAAGAGCGGTTGGCTGATCTGCAGCGGGAACTGGCCGAAGAGAAGGCGGAACTCGATAAGCGGAAAGCCCAGTGGGACAATGAGAAACATTCGGTGGAGAAATTGTCGGCTCTCAGGGAGGAGATCGAGACCGTCAACGGGCAGATCGAAGTTGCCCAGAGAGAGGGGGATTATGAGAAAGCCGGGGAATTACAGTATTCGAAACTGCCGGCCCTGAAACGCCGGTTAGAGATTGAGGAGGAAGCCGTAAAAAATAAGGATCTGTCGCTGGTGCATGAGAAGGTGACGGAGGAGGAGATCGCAAAGATCATCTCCCGCTGGACCGGTATCCCCGTGGCAAAGCTGACGGAGAGCGAGCGGAGCAAGACGCTGCATTTGGATGAGGAACTGCACAGGCGCGTCGTCGGGCAGGACGAAGGAGTCACGAAGGTGACGGAGGCTATCATCCGCTCCAAAGCCGGCATCAAGGATCCGAGTAAGCCAATCGGTTCCTTCCTGTTTCTCGGTCCCACCGGCGTCGGGAAGACGGAACTGGCGAAATCTCTTGCGGCTTGTCTGTTTGATGACGAAAACAATATGGTGCGTATCGATATGAGCGAGTATATGGAGAAGTATTCCGTATCCAGACTGATCGGGGCGCCTCCCGGATATGTTGGTTACGAGGAGGGCGGACAGTTGACCGAGGCAGTCAGAAGAAAGCCGTACTCGGTGGTTCTCTTCGACGAGATCGAGAAAGCCCATCCCGATGTGTTCAACGTGCTGCTGCAGGTGTTGGACGACGGGCGGATCACAGATTCTCAGGGGCGGACGGTTGACTTTAAAAATACGATCCTGATCATGACGTCCAATATCGGAGCGCAGTATCTGCTTGAGGGGATCCAGACGGACGGCTCTGTCAGCAAAGATTGCGAAACAGCTGTTATGGAAGAACTGAGGGCTCATTTCAGGCCGGAATTTTTGAACAGACTGGATGAACAGATTCTGTTTAAGCCGTTGACAAAGGAAAATATCGGCGGTATCATTACGTTGATCATGGATGACCTGAACAGGCGGTTGGCGGACAGGGAGCTTCGCATTGCGCTTTCGGAGGAAGCAAAGGATCATATTATTGAGCAGGCCTACGATCCGGTCTATGGGGCAAGGCCGCTCAAGCGCTACATTCAGAAATATGTGGAGACGCTGTCGGCGAAGCTGATCCTCTCCGGTGAAGTCCACGAGAAGGATACGATCCGGATTTCTTTAAAAAATGGCGAGTTGATAGCGGAGAGAAAATGATTGTGCGGTTGTATATTCCCCCGCAGGCACGCTTTCGCTACGGTTCGACCGTAGCGGTACATAAGATGCTAAAATACAGCATCTAAGTACCGACGGTCTCACAGTGCCTGCTTATGGAATATACAACACGCACAATTGTACATCCGTAAAAGAGGGGTTTAGAAATTATCTGTTTCATCAAAAACAGGTGATTGCGAAACTTTGCATTCTATAACGTAAATTGTGCAGAATATACATATTCAAAAGCAGGCGCTGTGAGGCCGTCGGCAGTTAGTGAGGTATTTTCGAACTTACTGCCGCTACGGTCGAAGTGCAGCGAGAGCGTGCCTGCGAGGGATATGTATATTCTGCACAAATAAACTATTAAATGAATGAGTTTTGCAAATACCTATGTTTCATCATAAAATAATACAGGGAGGCGGGAATATGATACCATCGGATCCAATCATGCTGCTTAGTTTTGTGAATCTGAAACTGCGGGATTATTATGACAGTCTGGATGATCTGTGCGAAGATCTGGATGTTTCTAAGGAGGAGATCGCGGAAAAACTGGGGGCGGTAAATTACCGCTATGATGCGGAGAAAAATCAGTTTGTATAAGTATAGCGGAAAAAAGCGGGCGCCCGGAAGGGCGCCTGTTGATTTTTCAGTAAATGTAAAAAAAATGCAGGGCGGAAGTAAAAAAACTGCAGAGCTTCATTGTAATTTGCGGATAAGTGTGTATAATAAAATCAGAGATATAAATGTGATATACGATCCGGTAATAGCTGGGGTATACGGACAGGAGGATGATTCATGCTTCAGGAATTTAAGGTGAGAAATTATAAAAACTTTCGTGATGAGCTTGTTTTTTCATTGGTAACATCAAAAAATTATGAGTTTAATAAGAATCTGGTAAAAGACGGTATTATTAAAGACTGTCTGATAGTAGGGGAGAACGCAAGCGGGAAGACGAATCTGGGGTATGCTATATTTGATGTGATCAGACATTTGACAGACAAGGCGAGACCGGCTGCAATTTTATATTCTAACCTATATAATGCGGACGAAACGGTGGAGTTTGAATATACGTTTTTGTTTGGAAAATATGAATTGAAATATCGATATGGAAAAAAGGATGCATTGTCTCTTGTTTGGGAGCAGATATTTGTAAACGGAAAAAAAATACTGGAAAATAGTCCGGTGGAGGCCAAAACTGCATTAAAGGGATCGGAAAATCTGGATTTGGGAAAATGGGACAGAAGTATTTCTCTTGTGAAATATATATATGCAAATACTGTTTTAGATAAGGAGGACGACATCTGTAAAGTTTTTTATGAATTTATGGAGTTTGTCAATCACATGCTTTGGTTCAGCAGTACGGAAGGAAACTGGTATATGGGTTTCTCTAATATTGGTGGAAATCTGTTTGAGGCGATTGCCAGAACGGAGGGGGCAGTGGAGAAATTGCAGTTGTTTTTACAAAATCTGGGAATCTCTTATCAGCTTTTGGCAAAGGATAACGGAGAGGGGAAAAACGTATATTGCAGAATGGGGGAAAAAGAAGTACAGCTCTCTTCTTTGATATCGAGCGGAACCAGGTCTTTGGTTTTTTTCTTTTTCTGGTATATTCAGATGGAGAAATGCTCCTTTATTTATGTGGATGAATTTGATGCGTTTTATCACACGGATCTTGCAAAAGAGGTGGTTAAGAGAATTCTCGAAATACCGGATACGCAGGCTGTTATCACATCCCATAATACGGATCTGATGTCTAACGATCTGCTGCGTCCGGACTGCATTTTTAAACTGGAGGACAATCGAATAAGGCCGTTTTCAGAGTTGACGGACAAAGTTTTGCGGGAAGCCCATAATCTTCAGAAGATGTATAAAGCGGGAGCGTTTAATGATTAAAGAGAAACAAAAGAAAGTAATAATAATTTACGAGGGAGAAAGAACAGAGGAAAATCTGTTTAAGAGTATCAGCAGACATTTTTTTGCAGATCGTGCGGATGTTCTGCTTGTGACGCTTCCGGCGGCGGCTAATTTATATATGTTATGGTCGAAACTTCGGGAGGACAATTTTGATACAGATATAGTCGGTGTTTTGAAAGAAATGAACAGTGATGTTTCGAAGAAACTGAAAAATATGGAAATGACGGATTTTTCCGAAGTGTATCTATTTTTTGATTATGATGGGCAGCAAAATAATGTACCGAAAAAGTGGGCAAAAAATGATGTTTTGAAAGAAATGTTAGCAACGTTTAATAACGAGACGGAGTTGGGAAAACTTTATATTTCATATCCTATGGTTGAAGCGCTTAAAGAAATATCGGTTGCGGAGCGGGATTATAAAACATTTTATCTGTCGCTCGAGGAATGCGGAGACTATAAAAAAGAGGTTGGCGGAGTTTCGGATTATGCGGATTCTCGCTATATCTCAAAAGAAATGTGGTATATTGCATGTGATGCCAGCAGAAAGAGAGCATCTGTTATTGTATCGTATAAAGAAGAGACTGACTATCAGCATTTTATAGAAAATATGTCGCAGGAAAAGATATATGAAGTGCAGAAGGAACGATTTATACAGAAAAATAGGGCTATTGGAATTTTGAGTGCAATACCGTTGTTTCTGATCGAATATTATGATGAATCTTTTTGGGAGAAGATCGGCGCTTTAAGGGGCAGGAGTTAAGACGGACTCCTGCCTTTTTTTCTTCTGCGTCGTGTACTTGCATTTTGATATTTTTTTTGACATAGAATGTGAAAAACGGTATGTTGGGATGCCTGAAACGGACCGGTCTGTCACGGGGATTGTGATGCCGGAACAAAAGGTGCAGGCTGCGGAGCGATATGGGTGTTTTGAGGCGGATCTTGAAAAGGTGGGATGTGATCATTCCTGTTTTGGAGGCGGCGCTGTTGGTTCTTCTGATCACGGGATACAAAAGCGCATTGACCAAAAGGGTCGATACATGGAGCGAGGGGATCGACATTAGTGTCAGTAAGGGCAAAACGGATGTGACAGAGGAAGGAGCGGAACTGTCAGAAAAGAAGATCGCCATCACCTTTGACGACGGCCCGCATCCGGTCTATACGGAAAAGCTGTTAGAAGGCTTAAAAGAGCGGGGCGTAAAGGCAACATTTTTTGTCCTAGGCCAGAAGGCGAAGGAGCAGCCGGATATCATAAAGCAGATGAAAGAGGACGGGCATATCATCGGGAACCACACCTACACCCATATACAACTGCGAAACAGCAACAGAGAGAAATTTCGGGATGAGCTGGTGCTGACCAATGAAGTTATAAAGGAGATCACAGGGGAGGAGGTGCAGTATGTCCGTCCTCCCTACGGAACCTGGGATAAAAAGCTTGAGGAGGAACTGAATATGTTCCCGGTGCTGTGGAACGTGGATCCCAACGACTGGTGCACCGGAAACGCCGATAAAGTCACAAAACGCATCGTAGATAAGGCGAGAGAGAACAGTATCATTTTACTGCACGACTGTTATCAGAGCAGTGTGGACTCAGCTTTAGCCTCCATCGATATCCTGATGGAGGAGGGGTACGAGTTTGTGACGGTGGAGGAGATACTGTTCGAGTGATCTTGTCCGCCTATGTCGTCTCCCGCTCTGCAATATTGGAAAAAATCATCATTTTGTTCGGTACTTTTTCTCCTCTCAGGACTTTTATAAGCATATCGGAACAGGTGATGCTGAGCTGCTCCAGTTTATTGTCCAGACTGGTGAGTCTGGGGGAAGAAATTCTGGAATAGACGGAATTGTCCACCCCCACTACCGCCACCTGACCGGGAATTGCATAGCCGCCATCCTTCAGAGCCTGAATCCCCGCGAGGGCGAGAAAATCCGTGGCGTAGATGATGCTGTCCGTGTCAGGATAGTCTTTCATCAGACCGGACGTGGCGCTGTAGCTGGCATCCCATTCGTCCTCCTGTGTATTCAGGCGGACAATGGGCGGGGTACTGCAGTCGGAAAGTTCCTTTAAGGCATTTTGAAAACCCAGGATCTTCAGATTGTTGCTGGGGGTATCCCCTCTGTTGACAAAAGCCATGTGCCGCTTTTGCTTTGCGTGCAGCAGGCGGACACAGTCGGCGATGCCGTGTTCCTCATCCGCCAAAACGCCGTAGACGTTTGGCAGATCGATATAGCCGTTTTCAATGATGACCGGAAGATCGCCCAGATACTCTGAAATGGCTTTTTTCATGGTTTCAGACTGGAAAGTAGATCCCACTAAAACGATGGCTTCCACCCTGCGCGAAAATAGAGTGCGTATGCTTTCCTCCCTTGCGCTGTCAGAAAAACCGGAGTTGATAATAATGCAGTTATAGCCGTAGTTTTTTAATTCCTGTTCCATGAAATATGCACCCTGCGCATGGTGGGCGGTGCGGATGTCCGACATGATGATGCCGATGATCTTGGTGGACTGCTGCACCAGCCCTCTGGCGGAGGCGTTCGGTTCAAAATTGTATTTTTTGAGGAGATCCTCGACCAGAATGCGATTCTGTTTGTTGACTCCTTTTTTCTTATTGATGACGCGGGAGACGGTACTGGCGGAAACGCCGGCTTCCTGAGCGATATCATAGATAGTCATGGGGATTCCTCCTGCTTTACTTTCTCAGACTATGTTTAGCTTTTCCATACATTTCCAATTTTTATCCTAATACTATTATACATGAATGTCATAAAATTTGAAAATCAATTTTAAAGCAATTTTAGTATAAGACAAATGGAAACCGATTGCAATATAATTCTGGTAAAAAGAAGAAAAAATAAAATCGGAGATTTAAAATAATCAAAAAAATATAGTAAAAATGCATATTTTAGGAGTTGTGCACAAAAAAAGTATGAGAAATTTGTGAAAAACCCCGATTGCAATCGATGTCGATTACTGGTATATTAACAACATGAAAAAGAGAAATCGATTGCAGTTTTTAAGAAAACCGGGCATTGCCGAACGGGGAAAGGAAGTTGAGTAATGAGGAAGTTTGTTTCATTTTTCGGAGAAAGGTCTCCTCTGTTTGAGGAACTGAATGAAAAGACAAGGCAGTATGCGGAGTCGAAGGGCATCGAGTATGTCTGGGCGCCCCAGACACCTTATAATGTGGAAGAGGTGATTGAAAATCTGAATGACGCGGATGCGGGCATGATCGATGTGGAACCTTATGATGAGAAGATATTCGGACGTATGAATGACCGCTGTAAACTGCTTGTGAGATTCGGGGTGGGATTTGATAAAGTGGATCTTTCCGCAGCCTCCGCCCACGGGATCTGTGTGACGAGAACCACCGGAGCGAACAAGACCGGCGTGGCGGACATGGCGTTGATGATGATGATGGCCGCCGGGCGTCAGGTGATGATCAACAGAAAGACAGTGGAATCCGGCGTCTGGGTGAAGAACATCGGCAGTGAGCTGATCGGAAAGAAGGTGGGCATTCTCGGATTCGGCAATATCGGTATTACGCTGGCAAAACTGCTGAGAGGTTTTGACTGCGAGGTGGTGGCTTACGATGTCTATCGGAATGAGGAGGCGGCGAAATCCTGTCATGTGAGATTCACGGATCTGGAAGAGATATTTACGACCTGCGACGCCATCAGCGTACATTTGCCCTACAACAAGGATACGGATCACCTGATCGGCAGAGAAGTATTTGATAAAATGAAAAAAAATGCAGTTTTGGTATGTACCGCGAGAGGGAATATTATAGACGAGGACGCTCTCTATGATGCACTGACCACAGGGAAGATCGCGGCGGCGGGGTTGGATGTGTATGCAAAAGAGCCTCTGCCTGCAGATTCCAGATTGATCGGTTTGGACAACGTTATTCTGACGCCTCATGTGTCCAGCCAGACCTATGAGTCCATCTGGTATACCTACAAAAAGGGCATAGATATCGCGGCGGATTTTTTTGCCGGGAGAGAACTGGAAAAAGGGGATCTGCTGAATCCCGATTATGTCAATCATGTCAGATAAGATATTTTATTTCACAACATAAAGGAGGAAAGAAACGATGAAAATGATGCACTGCGATGAAAACCGCACAGAAAGACAGAAAGTATTTGTTGAGACAGCGGACGGAAAGTTCAAATATCAGCTTTTCATGGATTATGCGAAGGGGCTGCCCGAATATCTGGAGATGGTTCCCTATATGGGAAATATCTCCGGCGGCTGTGTAGGGCCCGACGACAGCCTTTACTGCGGTCTGCGGGGCGGAAGCTTTATGTCTCCGGAACCGCTAAGCTGTCTGATCAAGTTGGATCCGGAGGGAAATTTCGTGGAGACCATCGGCGAGGGGATCATCGGCGGCCTGCATTTCTTTGAAGTGACGGACCACAATACGATCGTGATCCCGGATACCGGTATGAGTTATGCCTACGAACTTGATCTCGACACAAAGGAAATTGTCCGCACCTTCGGCGAAAAGGGAAAACCCTGCGACAATCTGAGTGATCCCAACGTATTTACAAGAGTGCGGATGCGAAACGGTATTTTTGCGACGGAGCCTTCCCACGGTTACAACGGCGGCGCTTACGAGTGGATGCTGAAACATGAGTTGAAGGAGGTGGGAAAGCCCTTCCACAACCCGACGGATGTTGACTTTGATTCGGAGGGCAACTATTTCTTCGCGGACGGCTACAGCAATCTGGCGGTACACAAATTTGACCGGGACGGCAATTATATGGAAACTCTGGGCGGTAAGGGCGTCTGGGATCCCTACACGGACACACCGGGAAAATTCTTGGTAGTGCATTCCTTGTGCGTGGATGCGAACGACAATATCTGGGTGTGTGACAGAGAGAAAGATGCGGTCCACGTATTTAATAAGAAGGGGGAGGTCGTAGCGTACTGCAGTCACAATATGGCGCAGCCCTCCGGAGTCGACACGGACGGAACTTACGTATACGTGGTGGGACGCGGCGGCTATATCACGATCTTTGATCTGGAGTTCAACATTGTCGGTGAACTGGGATTTTTCAACGGCAATCTGCGGGGACATACGTTGGCAGCCGACAGCAAAGGAAATCTCTATATTTTCCCGACCCATGCAAATGAGGAGCATCAGATCATTGCGTTAAAGAGAGTTCCTTAAATAGAGCGGGGGTTCTCATCTGAAAGGAGACAAGTATGGCTCGCTATATCATAAAAAGAATTTTGTGGATATTTCCGATTCTGGTCGGCGTTATAACGATCGTCTTCTTTATATCAGCTTTGGCGCCCGGCGACCCGGCAGCTTCGCTGCTGGGAGCCACGGCAACACAGGAGGAGATCGATGCCATGCATCATACGCTGGGGCTTGATCAGCCCCTGATCAAAAGATGGTTCGACTATATTTGGGGGGTGTTTACCAGATTTGACTTCGGGACATCCTATGTGACAAGGCAGCCTGTGTTGAAGGATATACTGGTATACTTTCCGGTGACCGTAAAACTGGCGCTTGCGGCGACGCTGCTTGGGGTGGTGCTTGGGATTCCTCTCGGAGTGCTGTCCGCTTTGAAGCAGTATAGCTGGATAGACAGTGTGATTTTGGTATTGTCGGTACTGTTTATTTCGCTGCCGAACTTCTGGTTAGCTATGATGCTGTTAAAAGTATTTGCGGTAAATTTAAGCTGGGTGCCATCCTTCGGGCTGGACAGGCCCACCGGGTGGATCCTTCCGATCCTGTGCGCGGGACTTCAGTCCATGACTCAGAATATCCGTATTACACGCTCCAGTATGCTGGAGGTGATGAGGCAGGACTATATCAGGACGGCCAGAGCAAAGGGGCAGAAGGAAGGACGGATCGTCACGAGGCATATGCTTAGGAATGCGATGATCCCGGTGGCCACCAGTATCGGTTCGGGGCTGGGCAATCAGCTCGGCGGCAATATGGCGCTGGAATCCGTATTTGCACTGCCGGGGCTCGGAAACTATATCGTGAAGGCCATCACGGCGATCAATACGCCGGCCATGTTGGGAGGCATCCTGTTTGTAGCAATTGTTTTTACGCTGGTAAATCTATGTGTGGATCTATCCTATGTGGCTATCGATCCGAGACTAAAGACCAGAGTGACGGGTAAGAAGATCGGCAAAAAGGCGATCAAAAAAATGCTGGCGGAACAGGGGGCGGTATAATGGCGAAAATTTTGACACCTGAAATGGAAAAAATCAATGCGCGCCGGATGAAACGCAATAAGGGAAAGGCGGTCCGCTCTACCCCGATGACGGATGCATGGCGCAGGCTGATCAGAAACCGTACGGCCATTCTCGGTATGGCGATCATTGTTCTGTTATTTCTGACGGCAATTTTTGCACCCCTCATCGCTCCGTATATGTACGATGAGATGGATGTTTTGAATATGTTGAAAGGCCCCAGTTCCGCCCACTGGTTCGGGACGGACAATCTGGGAAGAGATATGTTTTCCCGTTGTGTCTACGGGGCGAGGATCACTCTGCCGATCGCGATCTTCACGGTGGCGGCGGCGGTGCTTACCGGAGGAACGCTGGGGGTGCTCTGCGCCTTTTTCGGCGGACAGTTTGACATGATCGTGATGAGGATACTGGATGTCTGGGGTTCTATTCCCGGTCTGATGCTCAGTATCGCGATCGTGGCGGCTCTTGGCAACAATATGTATGTGTTGGTGATCGGACTTTCCGTGGGCGCTGTGCCAAACATGGCGAGAACCTTCAGAGGAGCTATTTTCACGGTGGTGGACAGCGACTATGTGGAGGCCTCCCGTTCCATCGGAGCAAGCAATTTCAGTATTATGTTCAAGCACTTACTGCCTAATGCGGTAGGGCCGGTCATTCTCGCAGTTGTAGGGCTTTTGGGAGTGGAGGTGCTCTGCGTATCGACCCTGAGCTTTTTGGGGGTAGGCGTACAGCCGCCCACACCGGAATGGGGATCTCTGTTGTCCACAAGCAAAGAATTTTTGAATACGGCATCTTATCTGTGTACTTTTCCGGGTATCTTTATCGTACTGTCGGTGCTTGGGTTCAATCTTTTGGGAGACGGCCTGCGGGATGCCTTAGATCCGAGACTGAAATAAGGAGGAAGGTCGATGGAAAGAGATATGGAGAAAAACGTTCCTGTAGTGGAAGTCAGCGATCTTGTGGTACATTACGAGACCTACGACGGTGTTGTGGAAGCGGTGAACGGCGTTTCCTTTCAGATTGAGAAAAGAGATGTGCTGGGGCTTGTGGGAGAGACGGGAGCGGGAAAGACAACGATAGCTCTGGCACTGATGGGACTTCTGCCTGTTCCGCCCAGTCATATTGTGCGGGGCAGCATCAAACTGGACGGCGAGGAGATCATACTGCCAAAGAATGCGTCAAAGGCGCAGAAATCGGAGATGGAGAAAAGGATGCGGGAATACCGGGGAAAAAAGATCAGCATGATCTTTCAGGATCCCATGACGGCTTTAAATCCGGTGATCCCAATCGGCGATCAGATCAGCGAGGTGATCGGTCTGCACGAACATTGTTCCAAAGAGGAAGCGGAAAAGAAGGCGGTGGATATGTTGGAGATGGTCGGCATCCGGCCGGAGCGATATAAAGATTATCCCCACCAGATGTCCGGCGGCATGAAGCAGAGGGTAGTCATTGCCATTGCGTTGGCCTGCAATCCGGAACTGCTGATCGCGGACGAGCCGACGACGGCGCTGGATGTGACGATACAGGCGCAGGTGTTGGATATGATGAAAGATCTGCGGAACCGTCTGGGGACGGCGATGATGTTGATCACCCACGATTTTGGTATTGTGGCGGATATCTGCAACAAATGTGCGGTGGTTTATGCGGGAGAGATCATAGAGTGCGGCTCGGTGGAGGATATTTTTGACAGACCGAAGCACCCCTATACGATCGGGTTGTTTGAATCCATCCCCAGCCTGACGAAGGATGTGGACAGGCTGAAGCCGGTACAGGGACAGACGGTGGATCCCAACGATCTGCCGGAATACTGCAGTTTTTACGACCGCTGTTCCAGACGTACGGAAGAGTGCAGGGGATGTGATCCTTTGCTTGCGGAAGCAGCGCCCGGGCATTTTGTGAAGTGTATCTATGCACAGAAGGAGGGATAGGAGATGGCATTGCTTGAAGTAAACCATTTAAAAAAATACTTTCAGGTGAGCAGCGGTATCCTGCATGCGGTGGATGATGTTTCTTTTACGCTGGAAGAGGGAAAGACGCTGGGCGTGGTGGGAGAATCCGGATGCGGAAAATCCACGCTGGGAAAAACGATCATCCGGCTGACGGATCCTACCTCCGGCAAAGTGGTGTTTGACGGACAGGATGTGGCGGGATATTCCGTGAAGGAGTTCCACAAAGTACGTCCGAATATGCAAATGATCTTTCAGGATCCTTTCGCATCCTTAGATCCCAGATTGACGGTCACGGAACTGATTGCGGAACCGATGAAGATCTATAAGACCGGCACAAAGGAGGAGATCTATAAGAGGGTGAAAGGCCTGATGGATATTGTACAGCTGGCGGAGCGTTTTGCGAACAGCTATCCCCATGAGTTGGACGGCGGAAGGAGGCAGAGGATAGGGATCGCGAGAGCGTTAGCCTTAAAGCCTAAGTTTGTGGTCTGCGACGAGCCGGTATCTGCGCTGGATGTATCGATCCAGGCACAGGTGCTTAACCTTCTGCAGGATCTGCAGGAGGAACTGAGGCTGACCTATATGTTTATCACCCACGATATGTCTGTGGTAAAGCATATTTCAGACGATATCATCGTGATGTATCTGGGGCAGATCGTGGAAAAGAGTTCCGCGAAAGAATTGTTCCGGAAACAGTATCACCCTTATACCAATGCACTGCTTTCCGCCATTCCGGTGCCCTCGCTGCATGACAGGAAGGAGAAGATACTGATCGAGGGGGAACTGTCATCCCCGATCAATCCGCCGGATCGCTGCCGTTTTGCCGGCAGATGCGCTTACTGTACCGAGCAGTGTAAAAACAGCGGGACGCCGGAATTAAAAGAGGTGTCGCCCGATCACTATGTAGCCTGCCATCGTGCAAAAGAACTGATGGTTGAGTTGAATAAAAAAGAATAGGGAGGAATCAAACATGAGAGCAAAAAAAATAACAGCGCTTATTCTTGCCGGAACAATGTGCCTGTCTCTGCTTGCCGGCTGCGGCAGCAATACGGAAACACAGACACCGGCGCAGGAAGCCGCAGAGGAAACCGGGACGCCGGCACAGGAGAATGATGCGACAGCGGTGCCTGAGGGAAAAGAACCTGCGGCGGGCACTTCGGAGGAGACGCTGAAAGTAGCCTGCGACGGAGAGCCGACGTCCATTTTCCCCAACTATGTGACGAACAAGACATCCAACCGTGTGGACAGTTGTCTGTTTGACACGCTGGTGCGGTGGAATGATGAGGAGAAGAAGGCCTATCCTTCTCTGGCAACCGAGTGGAACTTTATTGACGACACCCATGTGGAATTTACGCTCCGTGACGATGTGTATTTCAGCAACGGGGAATTGATGACCGCCAGTGATGTGAAGGCGTCTCTTCAGGCTTCCTTTGATTATACGCTGAATCATTACAGTCTGATGTTCGATATGGAGAATACGGAAGTGGTGGACGACACCCACATCATTGTGGCGCTTTCGAGACCATACGGAAACCTGCCTGAGATCCTCGGATGTACTTATTATGCGATCTTTTCCGAGAAGGCTTTTGAGGAAGTCGGAAAGGACGAGACTGTGTTTGCCATGAATCCGGTGGGCTCCGGACCGTATGTGCTTGACAGCTGGCAGACGGGAGAAAAGATGACGTTGGTCCGCAACGAAAATTACTGGGACAAAGAGAATCTTCCTTATTATAAATATATTGAATTTTCCTTTATTCAGGATCCGGTAGCCCGGGCAACGGCCCTTGAGTCCGGCGATGTACAGGTGGCCTTCAATCTTTCCACGAATCAGGTGGAGGAACTGAAAAGCCATGATAATATCACCGTAAATGTATACGAACAGAACGTTACGCTGCCGATCTGGTTTACGCCTAAGGCATTTCCGGTGTTGGAGAATGAGAACGTGAGAAAAGCGATTCTGCTTTCCCTTGACAAGGAGCTGTTGGCGCAGGCCGCTTACGCAGGATTTGCAGAACCTTCTTACTCTTCTGTGACGGGACCGGCTTCCCCTTACTATTATGAGTGTGAGGAGTATCAACAGGATGTGGAGAGTGCAAAACAGTTGATTGCCGACTCGGGCTACAGCGCGGAGGAACTGACTTTCACGACTTATGCGGTAAACGGCGCTTCATCCGCTCATTACGAGGTGATGAAAGCGCAGCTGGCGGCGATAGGCGTGACGTTGAATATCGAAACCGTGGATCTGGTAGTTATGCTGCAGCATTCGTGGAATGGCGAGATCGCCATCGGATTCGGCGAGAATGATACGTGGGATGTGGGACGTATGTTAGAGTTTGCGGACAGCAGGATCGAAACTTCATGGAATGCTTATGTCGGCGAAGACGAGGAGGAACTTCATGCCCTGATCGATGCAGCTTGGGCAGCTCCCGATGAGGAGAGATACGATGCATACGCAAAGGTGCAGGATTTTCTGGCGGAACACTACGCTTGTTCTACAGTATGTAATGTGGTGATCCCTGACGCGTGGTCCTCCGATCTGACAGGGGTTGTGTATGACGCACACTGCTGGCCGAATATCTGGAATGTCCGCCCTCTGGTATCTGCGGAGTAACCGGGATATCCGGAAAAAAAGAGAAAACGGTTCGGCTTTTTCAGAGCCGGGCCGTTTGCCATAAGAAAGGAATGTTCTTGTGAAAATACGTTCAAAAAAATATTTTCAGGATTATGAGATACAGGAGACCGAAGATCAGGAAGGAAAGATCAAAAGAGAGTTAGTTTATATCGGCAATACCTACTGTGTCTCCATGACGGAGAAGAAGTATCGGAGAAAAAAGCTGCTGTCCGCTTGGGCGTCGGTTTGCTGCATGGCGCTTTTTCTTCTGGCCAATCTGCAGGATACGCAGAGCAACATAGAAGGAGCGCTGCCGGCCTTTGGCGTCATTGCCGTGATTCCTTTGTTTGTGTTATGCTGCGGCTGTGTCTGCGGCCTGTGGAAAAAGAAGATCATGACAAGGGCGGACTATGCGGAGACCTCCATGATGGTCAAATTCGGCGGATTTTTTACTGCCGTCCTTGCGGGTCTGAATTTTGTATGGCACGGCATCTTTCTGGTGAAGACCGCTTCCTCTCAGGATATGGGGAAGGAAGCGGCTGTGGCGGCTTTCTGGCTGGCGATGCTTGGGCTTTCGCTTGGGCTGTGGATCGCGGAGATGAGAACGGAATATGTGATCCGTAACCGGTACGGTGCGGTGATACATCAAGAACATTGGAAAAGAAGGGAAACAGAATGAAAAAATCATATTATCAGGCCTATATCGGAACAAATTCCGTCAGGGGCAGTCAGGGGATATACACGGTCCGCATTGATGGGGAATCCCTGGAAGCGGAAGTGACGGCAGCGGCACAGGCTTACAATGCCGGAGGCGTGGCGCTTGATAAATCGGAAAGGTTTCTCTATGCGGTCAGTGAGGGGATGACCTTCGACGGGTATGCGGACGGAGGAGTATCGGCATACCGGATAGAGGGGGACGGCAGGCTTACAAAGCTTGGAGGTCAGAGAAGTTTCGGACAGCGGACCTGTTGTGCCGCGGTAGATGAAGCCTGCGAGAATGTCTACGCCTGCAATTTTTACTGCGGGACATGGACCGCATTCCCGGTGTCGGAGGAGGGGGCGCTGCTGCCTGCAAGGCTTGTGGTGGAACCGCCCGCAGATGCAGGCTGGAAGGCGCTGCACTGTGTGGCTCCTGTGGGAGAGAAATATATCGGCGTTATTTCTTTGGCGGAGTGCGCCCTTGTGATCTACCGCGCCGAAGACGGGGAGCGGGTCACATCCTATGAATTTCCGAACAAGCCTTTTCCGCGGTATTTTGAGACCTGCGGAAAGTATATATACGCTATGATGCAGATGCCGGACGATATCTATGTCTTTGAGGAACACTTGTCAAAGGGTGGGGGACTGCGGCTGATACAGAAAATATCGGTGATGGAGGAAACTTACATGGGACCGGTCGCAACCAGTACCCTGCGGGCGACGCCTGACGGAAGACTTTTGCTTGCGGCGAACCGCACAACAAATTCCATTACGGTGTTTGAGAGAAAAACGGACGGAACGCTTGAGAGAAAAAGTATTGCGGAACTGCCCGGAAAGGGACCGAGAGATTTTCACATTTCCGGAGACGGAAGAATAGTTGTGGCGGCCCTGCAGCATTCCGACGAGATCAGCGTACATGAGATCGATTATGAAAACGGCGCCCTTGCAAAAGCGGGAGGGAGGACAGCGATCCCTTCGCCCGCGGCCGTAGCCGTAAGCGGAAGAATGGACGTCTGACAGGGAGGATGAGGGGATGAAAACGGAAGAGACGATGATGGAAAATAAGGGAGCGGAAAAGTCTGTAGAAGAGCGGATCTTGAGATTGGAAGAGAAGGCGAGGCAGTCGGAAGCAAGGATAGCTATAGCCGATCTTATGGGGCGCTACGCTTTTTACTGCGGTGCGGACCTGAAAGAAAGGATCCTGACGGATCTATGGACAAAGAGCGATGAGGCAAGCTTGGAATACGGCGCCTCCGGCGTATACAAAGAGCGCTGGAAAGTGGAGACATTCTACAATAAAAAGGCTGTCCCCGGAAAGATGACAACACTGTCGTTTTCGACGCCTTTGTTGGAAGTCTCGCAAAGCGGAGAGCGGGCGAGAGGACTTTGGATGGCTTTTTTGACGGAGACGGATGCCGGTGATCTGGGGACAGCCCCGCCGGATCGGGCGGATGGCAGGAGGGCATTGCTCTCGAGCATAACGCCGGACGGCAGGCGTTACCGGGCGGAAATTTTACTGCAGAAATATGATGTGGATTTTGTTTTGGAAGACGGAGTGTGGAAGATACTGCATCTCCATGTCAGCGAATATTTCCGCTGTCCCTATGACAGAGACTGGGTGCGCTACGCGGGAGAGAGGCTTATGACGGACGGCATGTGGCTGGAATCCTTATTTGAGTCGTCAAAACCCCTGCCGCCTCAGTCACACGGAGAAAATCTGCCAAGCGGCCCAAGCACGGAGCATTGGCAGTACGGTCCGGACAGAGTGCCGGAACCTGTGCCGAAAAAACTGCCGGAATAAAAAGAAAAGAGAGGAATGAAATAAGATGATCACATGCAATTTGAATGATATCAAAAAATATGACTATGCGGGAGAACGCTTTCGCCAAGCCTTTGAGTTTTTGACGAAGACGGATCTGATGTCCCTGACGCCGGGAACGGAAATTCCGGTGGCGGAGGGTGTTCTGGCAAAAATTCAGGAATATACGACAGATCCGGAGGAGACCAGAAGATTTGAGACACACAGGGATTATTTTGATATTCAGTTTGTTGTAAAGGGAGAAGAATTTGTCGGGATCGTGCCGGCCAAAGGACTGATTCCGGACGGGGAGTACAGCGAAGAGGATGATATCCAATACTATCGGAATCCTCCGAAACACGGCGGCGCTCTGCTTCGCGACGGCGATTTCGTGATCGTTCCGCCTACGGATGCGCACAGACCGAACTGTATGACAGATAAACGGTGCACTGTCAGAAAAATTGTTGTGAAAGTGTGAGGGAAAAGTTGTGGAGAAGAGTGTGAACAAAAGAATGATCGCGGTGACGGTTCTTTTGCTGTCTCTGATGCAGATGGCGCCCACAGGGCTTGCGCCGATGATGTCCGGGGTCAGTGAAGCGTTCCCCGGGGCTTCCGCGGAGAGCGTTCAGTTTTTGATGACGATGTCGGGGATATTTGTGTTGGTGTTATCCCTGTTCTCTGCTTGGCTGTTGAGACGGTTTTCCAAAAAAGCATTGATCTGCACGGGCTGTCTGTGCATGATAACGGCGGGGATCCTGCCCGTGCTGTTTCATGGGAGCATGGGGATTTTGCGGGTATGGTCTTCTCTTTTGGGGATCGGTATGGGACTTGTGTGTGCCCTTGCGATCTCGCTGCTCACGGACTATTTTGACGGACCGAAAAAGGCGGATCTGATGGGGATTCAGTCTGCGGCCAACAGCTTCGGCGCGATGGCGATGAGTCTTGCGGGCGGTGTGCTTGCATCCGCGGCATGGTATCTGAATTATGCCGTACTTCTGTTGGTTGTTCCCGGGTTTGTCTGCTGTCTGTTGTTTGTTCCGGGGAAGAAAGGGCAGGAAGGACAAAGGTATCGGGAAGAACAAAAGATACAGATTAGCGGAAGGCTGTTCGGATATGCTTTTACCGGGTCGCTGTTTCTGTTCTGTTTTAACGCGGTGCCCACGAATCTTTCCATGTTCATTTCGGAAAACGGCATCGGAAATGCGGCGACGGCAGGGGTGGCTTCCGCGGTCAGCCTCCTCGGGGGAGTTTTGGCAGGAACGATCTTTGGAAAGGTGGACCGGTATTTGCATCTGTATACGATACCCCTCGGATTTGTGTGCCTGTGCGTCGGGATAGTCGGAATCGTGGGAGGCAGATCGCTGCCCTTTTTGTTGATGGGGTGTTTGATATCCGGTTCGGCGATCACGTTTACTATGCCCCAGTGTATGATGCAGGTCACAAGAGAAGTGAATCCGACTCAGGCGGCTTTTGGGGCGGCGGTGATGTTGGCAGGCGGCAATCTGGGAACGTTTCTGTCGCCGCTTCTGTCCGGAGCAGCCCTCCGGATCACGGGCAAAAGCGCTGTGGCAGGCCGGTTATATGTCTGCATCGGCATTACGCTGTTTCTCGGGATAGTTTATGCGGCGGCGGTTACTGCAGTGCAGAAATCCACTGTTCCTCACAGGGAAAAAATGGTAGAATAAAAAGAAAAAGACGGAAGAACCGGAAAAGAGGAAAAGGGGGTGGCCTATGATGTACTATCTTGGACTGGATAACGGCGGGACCGCGACGAAAGCGGCTGTTTTTGATGAGAACGGAAGAGAACTTGCGGCGGTGGGGACGGATACGCAGATGTTTGTGCCTAAATCCGGATTTACCGAGCGGGATATGGAGGAAATGTGGGAAGCCAACTGTCTTGTGATAAAAAAGGCATTGGAAAAGGCGGGCGCCAGAGGAGAAGAGATCGCCTGCGTCGCTGTCTGCGGCCACGGAAAAGGTCTGTATCTTTGGGGAAAAGACGGAAAGCCTGTGAGAAACGGCATCATTTCCACGGACAACCGCGCGTGGAGTTATCCGGTGAAATGGAAAAAGGACGGGACGGAGGAGAAAGTATTTGCCAGATCCTGCCAGCATATATTGAGCAGCCAGCCGGTGTCGCTGCTTGCCTGGTTAAAGGATAATGAGCCTGAGACCTTAGAAAAGACAAAATGGATCTTTGCCTGCAAGGATTATGTGCGTTTTCGCCTGACGGGCGAAGCTTTTGCGGAGCGCACGGACTATTCGGGATGCAATTTTGTCAATCTGCACACGGGGGAGTATGATCCGGAACTGCTTGAATTGTTCGGGCTTTCGGAATGTATGGAAAAGCTGCCGCCTCTTAGGTATTCCACGGATATCTGCGGAACCGTGACAAAAGAAGCTGCGGAAAAGACAGGGCTCAGAGCAGGAACGCCGGTGGCGGGCGGCGCCTTCGATATCGATGCCTGTGCGGTGGCCGTGGGGGTCACGGACGAGAAAAATTTGTGCATGATAGCGGGCACATGGAGCATCAACGAGTATATCGGGAAAAAACCGGTCATGGACGGCAGCGTGATGATGAATTCCTTCTTCTGTCTCCCTGAATACTATCTGGTGGAAGAATGCAGTCCTACGTCGGCGGGAAATAACGAGTGGTTTATGAAAAATCTGCTGCCGGAGGTGCGGGAGGCGTGTAAAGAGAGCGGAAAGAATATTTACGAGCAGATGAACGAGTGGGTGGAGGAAATTCCGCCGGAGCAGTTTTGTCCGGTCTATCTGCCGTTTTTGATGGCCAGCAACGTGCATCCGAACGCGGGCGGCAGCTTTGTGGGGATCAGTAATTTCCATACGAGAAAGCACTTGCTTCGCAGCGTCTATGAGGGGGTGGCGTTCAGCCACAGATATCATCTGGAAAAGCTGCTAAAAACCCGTGAGACGCCGCCGGAATCTATTCGTCTGGCCGGAGGCGCGGCCCGCTCCGGGATGTGGACACAGATGTTTGCGGATGTGATGAAACTGCCTGTGGAGAGCGTGCAGGTGAACGAGACGGGAGCTTTCGGCTGCGCGCTGATCGGGGCGGCGGCCTGCGGCGCTTACAAGGATATCAAAGAGGCGGCAAAGAAAATGTGCCGGATCTCTGAGCCTGTGCTGCCTGACTCAGGGCGGGCGGCAGTTTACGATGAGAAGTACAGATTGTACTGTAAGACCATCGAATCGCTGGACGGACTCTGGGACTCGATCCAGAAATATCGGGACGAACATGAGAGGGAACTGTAAAAATTGTGGGAAAACATAAATGTTGATAAATTCACAGATTTGTGATTAAATTTTCTTTAGAAAAGTATGCGGAGAAAATATGACCAAAATCTTAGAGAACGACTTGCATTCCCCTGAATAAATTTAAAGAGGAAGATGATGAGTGTACTGACCCGGAAATCCTTGAAATATTATCGTATTACAGGATAACGAGGGATATTGCAGAAGGAGATAACTAGGAGGTACTTTGTTTATGGCAGAAAGCCAGAATATTGAATGGAAAGAATCGTGGCGCGACGAATATCTGAAATGGATATGCGGATTTGCTAATGCTCAAGGAGGCAGTATTTATATTGGTGTAGATGATGCGGGAAAAGTCGTTGGCGTGCAGAATGGTAAAAGGCTCTTGGAAGAAATACCGAATAAGATTCAAACAAATTTGGGGTTTCTTGCAGATGTGAATCTGCTTTCAAAAAATGATTTGGAATATATTGAGATTATTGTAAGTCCCAGTAGTTATCCGATTAGTTATAAGGGCGAATATCATTTTCGAAGCGGCAGTACGAAACAAGTATTGCGGGGTACCGCTTTAACAGAATTTATATCCTCAAAAACCGGTATAAGGTGGGAGGATTCTGTAATTGAAGGAGTGGCTGTAGAAGATTTAGATAAAGAAAGTTTTGATATTTTTCGCCGGGAAGCAGTCCGGAGCAAACGTATGACGAAAGATGATTTAAATATGAGTAACGCAGAACTTCTGGACAGTTTGGATTTGCTGAAAGATGGAAAACTTACCAGAGCTGCGGTGCTTCTTTTCCATCGGACACCACAAAAATGGATGTTTGGAACTTATACAAGAATCGGAAAATTTGGTAAGGGTTCTGATTTGCAGTATCAAGATGAAGTAATAGGATCGCTATTTATGCAGGCTGAACGTGTAATGGAATTGATTTATTTGAAATATTTAAAGGCGCCTGTTACTTATGACAATTTAACTAGAGTAGAAACATATCCTTTTCCAAAAGACGCAGTGAGAGAGGCGCTTTATAATGCACTTGTGCATTCCCGTTGGAGTGCCGGAATACCGATACAAGTTCGTATTGAAGACGATGCAATGTATATTAGTAATGAATGCGTATTCCCATCCGATTGGACGATGGATTCCCTGCTGCAAAGGCATCAATCCCGACCATATAATCCCAAAATTGCGAGAGCGTTTTTTAGAGCAGGCTACATTGAAAGCTGGGGACGAGGGATTCAAAAAATCTTTGAAGTGTGTAACGAATACGGAACTTTACAGCCAGAATATGTGGTACATTCAGAAGATATTATGATAAAGTTAGCTGCTGTTTCAATATTTGGCAAACAATTTTCAAAGCCGGATTCTAAAGCTGAAGATACAGCGTTAAAAACTAAAATAGTGGAATATTTACAAAATCAACCGGCAGCAACGCAAAAGGAGCTGCAGGAAGCTTTTAACGAAACAAGGACACACATTCAAAAAAATGTGAAAGAATTGGTGAATGAGGGAAAAATAGAACGTAAAGGCGGAAAACGATTTGGATATTGGGAAATCAAAAAATAACATTGCCAAAGCTGCTCCAAAGCTGTTCTAATGATCTATTTCAGCTTTGGAACAGCTTTGGCAATGCTTTGAGTAAATGCTAAAGTCATCACGGTTCTAATGAATCCTTCTTTCGCTTTTCCGCAGTCTATCCGTAAAACATATCTGTTAAAAGTGGTTACATCAATTCAGTTTCAGTTCTTCCTGCTCTGTTCATTTCATGCTATAATTTGTTACAGGTTTTTCTTTTCCTTATTTTTGCACTTACGAAGGCTAGTAATATGAGGGAAAGGGATATAATACAAGGGAAAGTCTAAGGGCAAACTCACTTGCTATAAATTCAGCATTTACAAGGGTTTGCGGACTTTTTGAAGATAAGATATAACAGCTATTAAATGCTATAGAAAGTGTCTTATCAGAATTCAGTCTTGTCTGTTTTTCATTTAAATGGTTAAATAGAAATGGAAGCAAGGAGGCTCGAACTCCTGACCTTTCGCGTGTGAGGCGAACGCTCATCCCGGCTGAGCTATGCTTCCATGTCTTGTATATTTAACTGTTATTTATTCTACCACAGGTTGGAGAAAAAGAAAAGTGGAAAATTATTTTTTTGACGCACTGAACCGTTTTGTATTTGAGGAGGCAGGCGGGGCGGCCATCAGGCATCTGGCGGACAGAGGATATACGGCAAGGCAGATTGCGGATACCATAAGCTTTCCGCTTCCCTATGAAAAAGTGAGGGAGGCTTTTACGGCGCATCTGTTGGAGAAGGGTGTTCTGCTGAGGGAAAAAACCACGGAGCATGTCAAGCGGGAAAAAACGGAGTATGTGCGGGAGTATGACAGATACGGAAAGCCCAGCTTTCGCAGAGTAACGGTTTCGAGGGAGAGAGAACAGGAGGAACCGGAAAAGAGGCGGTATATTGCCTGTCCTTTCGGAGGGGAGGACGCGAAAGAGCTTCTCGTCTTGTTGGATAAGAGGCAGCGGGAATATATAGAGGGGATCTGTTGGACCAAAAAGACAATGTATCATCTGTTGGATGAAAGAATGAGCGGGATCGCAAAGAGATTGTCGGAGAACGGGAAAGATATGGGGGAAATATATGTTTGCGGAGCCGGGTATTGAGAAAGCGGCCGTTTTCCTATATACTATATGGGATGAAAGAAGAACAGAGGTAATGTGAGGATGAAAAAGAATATATTGAATAACAAGTATTATTTATACGCCACGGAATTTTTTGCGGGAATGTCGGTGATGGCGGTGGAGCTCGGGGCAAGCCGCTTGTTAGCCCCCTATTTCAGTTCCTCCCAGATCGTGTGGACGATCATTATCGGAACGATCATGATCGCGATGGCTTTGGGCAATATCTATGGAGGAAAAAGCGCCGATAAAGATCCGGACCCGGACAGGCTCTACAGGAGACTTTTGGTGGCGGCGGTCTGGATCGCTGCGATTCCGGCAGTCGGAAAGTACGTTATACTGGCAATATCCGGAGTATTGATCCTGACTGTGAGCACAAATTTTCTGATCTTGGCGGCATTTTTCGCCTGTATGGTCATTTTTGTGTTTCCCCTTTTTCTTCTGGGGACGGTGACGCCCTCTCTTGTTAAATATACGATGGGGAGTCTGGACGACAGCGGGAAAACGGTGGGAGTGCTGGGGGCCTGCAATACGATCGGCAGCATCATCGGCACCTTTCTGCCAACTTTTGTGACGATTCCGGCGGTGGGGACATCCATTACGTTTTTGATTTTTTCCGGCATCCTGCTTCTGCTTGGATTGCTCTATTTTCTGAACAAGAGGACGGGAAAGAAGGCCTGTATCATCTCGGCGGCGCTCTTTGTGCTGTGCAGCGTTTTGGGGCATTCCGGCAGTTTTGCCTTCTGGGAGAAGAATCTGACTTACGAAGGGGAATCCATCTACAATTATCTGCAGGTGAAAGAAACTGACAAAAGTGTCATATTATCCACCAACGTACTGTTCGGGGTGCAGTCCATCAAAATGAAGGAGGACGGGCTTACCGGCATGTACTATGACTATGCGCTGGCGGCGCCTCTGATGGCGGATGCGCCGAACAAAGAAAAGACGGAAGTGCTGATTCTCGGGATGGGCACCGGCACCTACGCCCATCAGTGCAGAAACTATTTTGACAATGTAACGGTGGAAGGCGTGGAGATAGACGACAAAATCACCGATCTGGCCGGTATTTATTTCGATCTGCCGGAGGATATTCCGGTGACGACCTATGACGGGCGGGCCTATCTGCAGGCCATCGACAAAAAATATGATGTGATCATGGTGGACGCCTATCAGGATATCACGATTCCGTTTCAGATGTCCTCGGTTGAATTTTTTGCGCTGGTGAAGGATCATCTGAAGGAGGACGGCGTCATGGTGGTCAACATGAATATGAAGTCCGACGGGGAGGGAGGCATCAACGTCTGTCTTGCAGATACGATATCCGAGGTATTCCCGAACGTCTGCACTGTGGATGTGCGGGGGGCGACCAACAGAGAGCTCTTCGCTTCGGAAAATGCCAATATGCTGACATTACTGTCAGAAAATAGAAAACAACTGCGTCAGGAGGAACTGACAGCAATGATGGAACGTGTGGAGGAAGGAATTGTTCCCTACGAGAGTACCGGCGAGATGCTGACTGACGATAAAGCGCCGGTGGAAGTGCTGGGCATGCGGGTCATCGATGAACTGATTCAGGATGAAATCGGATATTATAAGGATATTTTCAGGGAGCGGGGGCTGAAAGGGCTGTTGGAGTCGGTGTAGAAAATCGGAATCCGGAGGAGGACGCGGACGAGGCTTATCGGGATGTGTCAGGGCTTATCCGGATCAGGTACAGCGCAGGCCGTCTCTAGGCAAAAGAAAGGAATGTTATGGATATATTTGAATACATGCGTCAAAATACGATGAAGAAAGAATCGCCGTTAGCTGCGAGACTGAGGCCGCAGACTTTGGACGAGGTGGTGGGACAGCAGCATATCATAGGAAAGAATACGCTGCTGTACCGCGCTATTTCCGCCGACAAGATCAGCTCTATCATCTTTTACGGTCCGCCGGGGACAGGCAAGACTACGCTGGCGAAAGTGATTGCCGGGACTACCAGTTCGGAATTTACCCAGATCAACGCTACGGTCGCAGGGAAAAAAGATATGGAAGCCGTAGTGGAAAAGGCTAAAGAAGATATGGGGATGTACGGGAAGCGGACGATCTTGTTTGTGGATGAGATCCACCGCTTCAATAAAGGCCAGCAGGATTATCTGCTCCCCTTTGTGGAGGACGGCACGATCATCCTGATCGGCGCAACGACGGAGAATCCCTATTTCGAGGTCAACAGCGCGTTGATTTCCCGTTCCATTGTTTTTGAATTGAAACCCCTTGTGTCTGAGGACATCAAAACTCTGATCCTGCGGGCGGTGGAGGATAAAGACAGGGGGATGGGAGCTTATGACGCCGTGATCGAGGAGGATGCCCTGCAGTTTTTGGCAGATCTGGCCGACGGGGACGCGAGGAAAGCCTTAAATGCCGTGGAACTGGGGATCCTGACAACGGAGCGGGGGACGGACGGAAAGATTCATCTGACATTGGAAGTCGCCAAAGAATGTATTCAGAAACGTAACATGCGTTATGATAAAAATGGTGACAATCACTACGATGTAATCTCGGCTTTCATCAAAAGTATGCGGGGGTCGGATCCCGACGCGGCGGTATATTATCTGGCGAGGATGTTGGAGTCCGGCGAGGACATCAAGTTTATCGCCAGACGCGTGATGATATGTGCGGCGGAGGATGTGGGCGTGGCTGATCCGAATGCTTTGACTGTTGCAGTCAGCGCCTCTCTTGCAGCGGAGAGAGTGGGGTTGCCGGAGGCAAAGCTCATCTTGTCAGAGGCCGTGATCTATGTGGCCACCGCGCCGAAAAGCAACGCTTGCTGTACGGCGATATTCGGGGCTTCCGAGGAAGTGCAGCGGACGGGAAATCTGCCTGTGCCGCCGCATTTGCAGGATTCTCACTATAAAGGGGCGAAACAGTTGAAGAGAGGGATCGGATATCTGTACGCCCACGATTTTCCGAATCATTATGTGGAACAGCAGTACCTGCCCTATGAATTGAGCGGAAAAGAATTTTTTAAGCCGGACGGGAATGGCTATGAAGCGAAAATAAAGGAACATATGAAGCGCCTGAAGGAGCCGCGTTTCTAAAACAGCTCCTGCGTCAGCATCTGGTAAATCTGTTCATTTTTTTCCCGCCAGTTTTGGCAGATCGACGCGGCGGTTTCTTCCACCGGAACCGACAGCATGATCTGTACAAGGGGGATTCCCTTCTCTTTTGCGGTCAGATGGGCCACATATTCTCCGGAGGGGGCTTTGTCGTAGTAGGCGGTGACAGAAAGTTCGGATATCAGTTCCAGCTTGTTTTCCCTTAAATAGGCGTTGATCTCCGCCTTGGTCACATCGCTGATGTTTGACTGAAAAAAGGACAGAGTCTGTGTGCCCTCCTCCGTCAGGGTGAGGTGGGGCCGTTCATTGACTGTTTGACTGGAGATCATGCCGGCGTCGAGGAGTTCCCCGATGGCCTGATTTAAGATAAAATAATTGGTATAGCCCTTATCCAGAATAAAGTCGCAGACTCTCTTTCTTGATAAAGGCATGGAAGCCCTGCCGAGCAGATATAGAATGATCAGTTTATAGAGTGTCAATGGTTCCTGCAGCATATGAGCGGTCTGTTCCTTTCTATGATTGAAGAGTTACGATATATGATCCTTCACAGCCTGCGCCACAACTTCCGTCACTGTGGAGTCGAAGGCTTCCGGCATAATATAATTCTCATTTAATTTTTCCTCCGGCACCACCGACGCGATGGCCTTTGCGGCGGCGAGCTTCATCTCCTCCGTGATCTGCCTTGCACGTCCCTCCAGAGCGCCTTTAAAAATGCCGGGGAAAGCGACTACGTTGTTGATCTGATTCGGAAAATCGGAACGTCCCGTGCCGACGATCCTTGCGCCTGCGGCTTTGGCGATATCGGGCATGATCTCGGGAACGGGATTTGCCATAGCAAAGAGGATGGAGTCAGTGTTCATGCTCTTTACCATATCGGGCGTTATGATATTTGGAGCGGAGACGCCGACAAATATATCGGCTTCTCTCATGGCGTCGGCCAGAGAGCCGGTTTCCTGTTTCGGATTCGTGATCTCCACCATGTTTTTCTGCATCCAGTTTAATCCTTCGGAAGCTTTGGATAAAATGCCGGACTTATCGCAGAGAAGTACGTTGGAGAAGCCGTATGTCAGCAGAAGCTTTGTGATGGCGATCCCGGCGCTGCCTGCGCCGTTGACTATGACTTTGCAGTCAGAGACCTGTTTCTTTACGACTTTCAAAGCGTTGATGATGCCCGCCAGCACAACGATGGCGGTGCCGTGCTGATCGTCGTGGAAGACGGGGATATCCAAGGTCTGCTTCAGCCGTTCCTCGATCTCGAAGCATCTGGGCGCGGAGATGTCCTCCAGATTGATGCCTCCGAAGCCCGGGGCAAGGTAAGTGACGGCTTTGATGATCTCCTCCGTATCCTGTGTGTCAAGGCAGATCGGGACGGCGTTGATGCCGCCGAACTCTTTGAACAGTACGGCCTTCCCCTCCATCACCGGCATTGCGGCATAGGGGCCGATATTACCGAGACCGAGAACGGCGGAACCGTCGGATACGACGGCTATCGTGTTGGATTTCCAAGTGTATGTATAGGCGGCCGCCCTGTTTTCGGCGATGATCTTACAGGGTTCGGCGACGCCGGGAGTGTAGGCGATGGCAAGATCCTCTCTGGTGCGCACAGGGGCCTTGGAGACGGTTTCCAGTTTTCCGTTCCAGAGTTCGTGTTGTTTCAGTGCTTTTTCATATTGTGTCATAATGAGACTCCTCTATTTTGAGATCAATATTGGGTGATTGCGAGACTTATTGATTTTGCCGTTTTGCTGTGCAAAACATACGATCAAGGCGCAGGCACGTTCTCACTGCGGCTCGACCGCAGCGGACACATAAGGCACCACAATACGGTGCCTAAGTGCCGGCGGTCTCACAGCGCCTGCTTATTGATCGTAAATTTTGCACAAACAATACTTGCAGAAAGAGGAGTCTCGCAATTACCTAGAAATCAATATAAGAACATCATATATAGTTTTCAATTTTCTGACAAGCCTTTGCCGGCAAAAAAAATCCCAAAATTCAAAAAAGGGGTTGGCATGTCCGGATTTGTGCGCTATAATGAGCATATCGAAGAAATGTTTTTTATCATATCTTGATGTTGGGCGATATACCGGAAGGTTCTGTTTAGCTGTTCGATGTTCGGAAAAAAACTCCAATGATACAACAAAAGAGAAAAGAAACATTAAGAAATATGGAAACGATAGTGTGAAGACATAGGAAAGGAGAAAAAAGCATTCAATGAGTGATATGAGAGAAAAATATGAATCTCTCGCATTAAATGATCTGAAAGAGATCGCAAAAGTGCGTGGGATCCGTATTACAGGACTGAGAAAAGCGGATTTGATCGAGGCGATGCTTGAGGAAGACAAAAAAGACGAGGAAAAAGGAAAGGTTGTGGAGGCAAAATCCATAATTCCCGGCTCGACCAATGAGAAAGAGAAATATCCGGTAGAGTTGGACAGCGGCATCAGGGCGGGAGGTATTTTGGAAGTTATGCCGGACGGCTATGGATTTATCCGCTGCGAAAATTATCTGCCGGGTGAGAACGATGTATATGTGGCGCCAAGCCAGATCAGGCGTTTTAATTTAAAGACCGGCGATATTCTGGAGGGCAACACGAGGATCAAGACTCAGAACGAGAAGTTCAGCGCCCTGCTGTATGTCAGCAAGATCAATGGCTTTCCGCCGGAGATCGCGCAGCGCAGGACAAATTTTGAGGATATGACGCCGATCTTTCCCGACGAGCGGCTGCGGCTTGAGACGCCCGGCGGTTCTATGGCAATGCGGATCATGGATCTGATCAGTCCCGTGGGAAAAGGACAGCGCGGTATGATCGTTTCACCGCCTAAGGCCGGTAAGACGACCTTATTAAAAGAAGTGGCAAAATCACTGAAAAAGACAAGCCCTAACGTGCATCTGATCATTCTGCTGATCGATGAGAGACCGGAGGAAGTGACGGACTTTAAGGAGGCCATCGAGGGCCCTAACGTGGAAGTGATCTATTCCACGTTCGACGAACTGCCCGAACACCATAAGCGTGTGGCGGAGATGGTGATCGAGAGGGCGAAGAGACTGGTGGAACATAAGCAGGACGTCTGCATTTTGCTTGATTCCATCACCCGTTTGACGAGAGCCTACAATCTGACGGTACCCCCTTCAGGCAGAACTCTTTCCGGCGGTCTTGATCCGGCGGCGCTGCACATGCCAAAGAGGTTCTTTGGTGCGGCGAGAAACATGCGGGGCGGCGGCAGTTTGACGATTCTAGCGACAGCGCTTGTGGAGACAGGATCCAAGATGGACGACGTGATCTACGAGGAATTCAAGGGAACCGGAAATATGGAGATGGTTCTGGACAGAAGACTTTCCGAGAAGCGGGTATTCCCGGCTGTAGATATCGCAAAATCCAGCACCAGAAGAGAAGATCTGCTGCTGACGCCGGATGAGCAGGAGATCATCAATATACTGCGGAAAGCTCTGAACGGCATGAAAGCCGACGAGGCGGTGGACAAGATTCTGGATCTTTTTGCAAGGACGAAGACCAACGGAGAGTTTGTAAACATGGTCAGAAAGATGAAATTCATTTAACGCGGAGATACAAAATCTCTAAAATAGTACTTGCATCAAGAAAAACACTGTGTTATAATAACTAAGCTGTCTTTGAAAACAGACAGCAAACAAAGAAAAATAAGTGCAAATGAAAATAGAGAGGTGAGTAAGATGAAAGAGGGACTGCATCCTGCCTACTATCAGGCGACTGTCACATGCAACTGCGGAAATACGTTTGTAACGGGTTCCACAAAACCGGAGATCCACGTGGAGGTTTGTTCGAAATGTCATTCATTCTACACCGGACAGCAGAAGACAGCCAGAGCAGATGGACGTATCGACAAGTTCAATAAGAAATACGGCATTGCTGCACAATAAGAAAAGTAAGAAGGGGTTGGGGAATGATTGTCCTCAACCTTCTTTTATTTAGCATGAGACAACTTGCGAAGTGCGGCAGGAATGGAGCTGGAGCATGAAAAAGAGGAAAAGCTGCTATTCCGGTATCGGCGGGCAGGCGGTGCTGGAAGGCATTATGATGAAAAATAATACGCGTTATGCAGTGGCGGTCAGGAAACCGGACGGCAGCATCGGCGTGGAGACCGGGGAATATGCGGGGATACTGGGAGACAAAAAGTTTACGAAGTTTCCCTTTATCCGGGGGATATTTTCTTTTGTGGATTCTCTTAGGCTGGGTACGAGATGTCTGAACTATTCCGCATCCTTTTATGAGGAGGAAGGGGAGGAAACTCAGGCGGATAAGGTGCTCAATAAGGTGTTTAAGGAAAAGGCGGAGAGTGTCTTGATGGCGCTCACGACAGTTATCGCGGTGGCGCTCGCCGTGGGGCTGTTTATGGTGCTGCCATATTTCATATCTGATTTTTTGAAGGGATTTGTCAGAAACGCATCTCTGTTGGCGATCATCGAGGGCGTGATCCGTATTCTGATCTTTGTGCTCTATGTGCTTTTGATATCGCTGATGAAAGATATCAGACGGGTTTATATGTATCACGGTGCAGAGCATAAATGTATCAACTGCATTGAAAGAGGAAGAGAGCTGACTGTTGAGAACGTGATGAGGAGTTCTAAGCAGCACAGACGCTGCGGCACCAGCTTTTTGCTGTTTGTCATGTTAGTCAGCGTGGTACTGTTTTTCTTTATCCGCGTGGACAATGTGGCGCTCAAGGTGCTGCTGCGCATCGCGCTTATCCCCGTGATAGCCGGGATAGCTTATGAGATCATCAGGCTTGCGGGCAGATCTGACAACTGGCTTGTACGCGTGATATCCGCCCCGGGTCTGTGGCTGCAGGGACTGACCACAAAGGAGCCGGATGAGGGCATGGTGGAAGTGGCGATCAAGGCAGTGGAGGCTGTGTTTGACTGGAGATCCTATCTGCGGGAAAACTTCGGATATGAGCAGGGAGAGGAAGAGGAAACCGTGCGGGAGGCAGAGACTGTGCGGGAGGCGGAGGCAGAGACTGCGCGTCCGCAGGAGACGGAGAGTTTTGAAGCGGAAGATGAGGAGGAACTGTTCTTTATCGGAAGCGGCGAAGTAGATTGATATTTATAAATGAAAGCAGGACAGATGTCTGCGCAGAATAAAAGAATGGGCGCAGAGGGAAAACTGTGAGAGAGCAGGGAACAGAATGCAGTATCAGGAAATTTACGGACAGGGCAGGGAAGTTCTCGAAAAAGCGGGAGTGGAGGAAGCCTCTCTTGACGCAAGACTTTTGTTGGAAGAGGTTTGCGGTACAGACAGAACGGTTCTCTATGCACACGGTGATAAGGAACTGACGGAAGCGGAAGAGACGCGGTATCTGGAAATGATAAAAGACAGGGAGAAGAGGATTCCGCTGCAGCATATTTTGGGCGAGGCGTTTTTTATGGGATTGACTTTTTTAGTCAATGAGAATGTTCTGTGCCCTCGGCCGGACACGGAAGTGCTGGTGGAGGAAGTATTGAAACATCTGCACGACGGTATGAAGATTCTGGATATCGGCACCGGGAGCGGCTGCATTTTATTAAGCCTTCTTCACTATTCGAATGACTGCAGGGGAGTCGGCGTGGATATTTCCGCGGAGGCGCTGCAGGTCGCAAGGGAAAATGGTAAGCGGCTGGCGGAAGAGCGGGCGGAATTTTTAGAGAGCGACCTGTTTGAAAACGTAGAGGGAAAGTTTGAGATCATTGTCTCGAACCCGCCCTATATCAGAAGCGGTGAAATAGCACATCTGATGCCGGAAGTGAGGGATCATGAGCCCCACGGGGCGTTGGACGGGGGAGATGACGGCCTGCTTTTTTACCGGGAGATCACAAACGGTGCGAAGAAACACCTGCATGGCGGCGGAATGCTGTTTTACGAGATCGGCTGTGAGCAGGGAGAGGCGGTGCGCCATATTATGGAAGAGGCCGGATATCTGGAAGTTCAGGTCATAAAAGATTTTTCGGGCCTTGACAGAGTGGTATGCGGGATCGTGTATTAAGCGGGAATCCTATTTTAGAACGGCGATAGAGACAGAGCGCCTGTCGGCGCGGAAATGAGGAGAGATATGTTTGACAGATTGGACGATCTGCTGCGAAGATTTGAGGAGATCATGAACGAACTGGCGGAGCCGGGCGTCACGGATAATCAGCAGCATTTCAGGGCTCTGATGAAAGAACAGAGCGATCTTACGCCTCTGGTGGAGGCATATAAAGAGTATAAGAAATGCAGGCAGGATGCGGAGGATTCTTTGGCGATGCTGGAAGGGGAATCCGACGAGGAGATGCGGGAGATGTTAAAAGAGGAGCTTTCCGCATCAAAAAAGCGCATTGAAGAGTTGGAAAAGGAATTGAAAGTTTTGCTTTTGCCGAAAGATCCCAATGATGACAAGAATGTTATTGTGGAGATCAGGGCCGGCGCAGGCGGCGATGAAGCGGCGCTGTTTGCGGCGGAGATCTATCGTATGTATGTGCATTACGCGGAGACGCGCCGCTGGAAAGTGGAGACCCTTGATCTGGAAGAGATCGGCATCGGCGGCATGAAAAGCGTGACTTTTATGATAAGCGGACAGGGGGCTTACTCCGTGATGAAATATGAGAGCGGCGTCCACAGGGTACAGCGCGTGCCGGAGACGGAGTCCGGCGGCCGGATCCACACGTCGACGATCACCGTTGCAGTGATGCCGGAGGCGGAGGAAGTGGATGTGCAGATCGACGAAAAGGATATCCGAATCGATGTCTGCCGTTCTTCCGGTGCGGGCGGACAGTGCGTAAATACTACGGATTCCGCGGTGCGGCTGACACATATCCCTACCGGAATCGTGATCTATTCTCAGACGGAAAAGTCTCAGATCCAGAATAGGGCGAAAGCTTACGCACTTCTGCGCACAAAGTTATATGATCTGGAAATCCAGAAGGCCCATGACGCGGAGGCGGAACTGAGAAAGAGTCAGGTGGGGACGGGGGATCGATCCGAAAAGATCAGGACTTACAATTTCCCACAGGGCCGGGTGACAGACCACAGGATCAACCTGACGCTCTACAAACTGGATAAGATCATGAACGGAGATATTCAGGAGATCGTGGATGCCTGCATTGCAGCCGATCAGGCGGCGAAATTGTTAAAGATGAGCGAAAACTGAGAGACTGGAGATAAAAGAGATGATTTTGAATTTTGATCAGATAGCGGAAACCATCGCGCCTCATTTCAAGGGCGGTGAGAAGGAGATGGCCATAAGAGCCTATGCGGACGAAAAGAACCGCATCATGTTTAACAGACTGATTCCCGGGGCGAGCGTAGGGCTGCACACTCATGAGGGCAGCAGCGAGATCATCTATGTTCTGGAGGGCAGCGCGAAAGTGGTGTACGATGGCGAGGAGCTGCGGATCGAAGCAGGACAGGCGCACTATTGTCCGGATGGACATGGCCACAGTCTGATCAATGATACGGACCGTGATCTAGTGTTTTTTGCGGTGGTGCCGCAGCAGTAGGACAAGAAAACATTTCCGGCATATCATAAGAGGGAGGGCATCTATATGAGAAAAACCACAAAAAATGTGGCGCTTATTCTGTTATTTCTGACATTGAGCGTTCTTCTGGGACTTATGATATATCTGTATTTTTTCGCATCAAAAAATGAAGACATTTCCGGACAATGGACTGCGGAAACAGATATGACGAAACAGGCGGCGCTGACAGCTTTTTGTTGGCTGCAGGACATAGAAGGCGTCTCCTTGTCTATGGAAGAGGTAGAGTCCCGTATGGGAGAATTGACTATAGAGGTCAATATGACTTTGGAACAGACAGATCGGTCCGAGGGGACTTTTCGCTGTTATATTGCGCCGGAGAGCTACGAGGAGTGCCGGCGGACAGCCTACGAGGCGTTTGCGGCGCTTTTTTCGGAACTTACGGCGGAGAGGCTTCGCGTGGCCGGCTATACGGGCGATGTAGGGACAGAAGCAGTGGAAGAACTTGTGACCGAGTCTTTTGGGATGCCCACAGTCTCCTATCTGATGACCTGTGCCCCGGCACTCTTGCCCTCTTTGGAGGAACTGCAGGAGGAGTATGACGGCAGCGGCACCTATAGGACAGCCGACGGCGTTTTGACGAGACAGTTTGAGACGGGCAGCACAGCGTATACTAAGACGGAAGGCTATATCAGACGGGAATCGGATCTGATCTTGACACAGGCGCCGGATGCAGAAGATGTCGATCATTATCCGATAATATACCAGTTAGATCAAAGCGAGTGAGTGTTTGCGGATGATTGTGAAACTCATTGCCCTTGTTCCTTTATCGTACAAAATTTTAAATCCAACACAGGCACGCTTTCGCTGCGGTTCGACCGTAACGGACACATAAGGAGCCAAAGTACGGCTCCTAAGTGCCGACGGTCTCACAGCGCCTGCTTATGGATATATAAATTTTGCACGATGAAACGGCAAGGGCAGTGAATTTCACAATTGCCTGATCTTATTGCCAGACGTTTGCGAAACGCATGGATTCTGTTGTTTTGTTGTATAAAATTTACCTATCCATAAGCAGACGCTGCGAGACCGTGTCTGCGTTGGATTGTAAATTTTATACAAGCGATACAGGGGAAAGCAGAGTTTTGCAATTGCCTATGATTTTGTTGCAAATGGGAGGAGATCCGATGAAAAGATTTCTGCGAAAAATCAGTTCTATTATATTGTGTGCGGTCATGCTGTGCATCAGTATGCCGGTCGAGACATCTGCAGCTTATGAGATTCCCGGGATTTGTCACATGCAGACGGATGCCGGAGGTTACGGCATGGTAAAAACGCTGGATTACGCTTATGCCAACAATACTTATCTGTCTCTGCGGGACATCGCCATGATTTTGAGAGATACGCAGAAGACCTTTTCTCTGGAAATTTCAAAAAACGCAGTCTCCCTGAATCCCGGGGAGCCTTATATGCCTGTGGGCGTGGAAAATAGTATCTGGGAGGAGGGTGGAAATCCGAATATTTCCCTGAGGCGGAACGAATTTCTGGTGAGCGGTCAGAAGGTGGCTTATTATACTTTGATCATGGAGCTGCCCTCCGGATATTATGATTGCTTTATGATGGCGGCGGATCTGGGGATGATTCTGGATGCGGATATCACTGTCCCCGGGGCAGACGTGCTGCAGTTCCATCTGCAGGAGCCTTTTGAAGTCCGCCCCGCAGCATTGGAACAGAGCGGATATTTTTACGGTGTCAACAGTGCGCTGGTGGGAGATGCTTTCACCGGAGAAATCTATTACGGTTATCAGACCGACAGACCTTACCCCATAGCCAGCACCTCCAAACTGATGACCAGCCTTCTGGTTTTTGAGGCTATATCGGCGGGACAGCTCAGTCTGGATCAACAGGTGGCGGTCTCAGGCAGAGCCGGACAGTTAGCCCTCTCGGACGACGGAGTGGTTCCTTTGGAGGAGGGAGCGCTGATCACCGTGCGGGAACTTCTGATCGGAACACTCTTGCCCTCCAGCAACGAGTGCGCTCTGTGTCTGGCCGAAGCGGTGGCTGGTTCGGAGGAGGCTTTTGTAGAGATGATGAATCGCAGGGCGGCAGATCTGGGACTTTCTCAGGCGGTATTTTTCAATTGTAACGGTCTGCCTGTTTTTACAAACGAGCCCGTTCCGGCGAAATGCCAGAACCGCATGAGTGCGGAGGATATGTTTCGGCTGGTGTCTTACCTCCTGAAGGTCTATCCCCAGATTACGGAGATCACTTCCATGGAGAAGGCAAGGTTGGAATCCATCGACTTTGAGGTTCGGAACACAAATCCGCTGTTGTACAATCTGTCGGAAGCCACCGGATTAAAAACCGGTACGACCAACAAAGCCGGCGCCTGTCTTGTAACTTCACTGGAAGCAGGCGGCGGAGCGGAGAAACACGATCTGGTGACGATCGTTTTGGGAGCGGAGGATTCCGTGGAGCGGACCAGAGTGTCGGAGCTGCTTTCGAGATATGCGCTGCAGGTTTTTGAGACAGGGGTTGGAGAGCCGGAGGAAGGCGGTCAGGCACAGACGACCGACCATCTGCCCGTACATGCCGAGGCGGCGGTGGAGCGAATCATCCGGACAGCGAGGAATCGCGGATAAATATTTTGCGGAGGGCTATCATATACTGTACAAAGTAAAAGGCGGATCTGACAGAGATACATTGCAGCAGATCTGCCGTGTGCGGGAGTTTGGGAATGGCTTCACAGAAAATGGAGAATTTGTTGAATTTGTCCTTGGAGGCAACGGCCGGCGAACGGGAACGGTCTTTGGAGCTGCCGGTCGGCGTAACAGAGGACAGATGGGAACTTATTATAAAATATCATGGAGATCTCAGGGGAGCGTTAGAACGGGCAGATTTGATCCGGTCAGGCTCCCCTGAAACATTGGAGGCAGAATATCTGCTGCCCGGCTACGCGATTTTGACGGCAGGGAGAGCGGAAATAGAGAGATTATCAGGCTTGCCGGAAATTGATTATATTGAAAAACCGAAGGCTTTGTATGAGGGGGAGATCACGATCAGACAGGGAAGTCTGGCCTCCTGCGTGCAGGAAGTGACAGACAGAGGGCTTATGTTGAGCGGTCTGGGCTGTCTGGTGGGAGTGCCGGATTCGGGGATCGATTACAAGAACGGCGCGTTTTTGGACAGTCAGGGACGAAGCCGCATTTTGTATCTCTGGGATCAGACGCTGCGGCCGGATGCGGAAAAAGGGTGGAACGCACCGGATGGATTTTATCACGGTGTAGAATTCACGAAAGAACAGTTGGATGAAAGCATCCTGTCGGGGGAGGAGCTCACGTTTGACCGATCCGGTCATGGAACCGGCGTGACAGCCATCGCGGCGGGGAGAGAAGGAGTGGCGCCGGAGGCTGGGTTGTTAATTGTGAAGTTGGGTTCCGGCAGGGAGGCAGAGGGCTCCTCCCGCACGACGGAACTGATGCGGGCGGTCTCTTGGATGCTGCAAAAGGCACAGTCTCTGGGAATGCCTCTCGCCGTCAATATCAGTTACGGCAGCACCTACGGCTCCCATGACGGGACATCGCTGTTAGAAACCTTTTTGAACAACGCGGCGGAAAGCTATAAGATCGTACTCTGCGTAGGCAGCGGAAACGAAGGGGCTGCCGCCGGACACACGCAGGTCATTCTGGACGGGCAAAAGCGGGTGGAGTGCAACGTGGCGGACAGACAGGGGGCCTGCAATCTTTCGATCTGGAAAAATTATGCCGACAGTTTTCGGTTGGAGATATTGTCTCCCGGGGGCGGGCGTCTGGAGATTCCGTTAGAAGGTGGAGGGAAGAGGAATTTTACGTTGGACGGGACTACGATCCTGTTTTACGGAGGGGAACCGGCTCCCTATACGAAGGTGCAGGAATATTATTTTGATTTTCTCGGAAATCCCTATATCACGGCGGGAATCTGGAGCTTTGTGCTGACGCCGATTCGGGTTTTGCATGGCGTCGTCAGTTTTTATCTGCCTTCGGCGGAAGCGCTGAACCGGGGCACGAATTTTTTTAGGCCTACTGCTGCGGTCACTATGACCATACCGGCCACGGCGCAGAAGGTTATCACGGTGGGAGCCTATAATCCGCTCTATCAGGAATATGCGGATTTTTCCGGCCGGGGGTATCCTTTTGAGGAAGATGCGGCGGAGGGAAAGTTTTATTATGAACAGCAGATGAAGCCGGATATCTGTGCGCCGGGGACCGATATTCTGGTGCCTGACGGACGAGGCAGTTATGCCGTGGTTTCGGGAACCTCTTTTGCGGCGCCCTATGTCACCGGCAGCAGCGCTCTTTTGATGGAGTGGGGGATCGTGCGGGGGAATGATCCGTATCTGTACGGGGAGAAAGTGAAGGCGTACTTTGTGAAAGGGGCGAAAGGCCTTCCGGGATTTACCAGATATCCGAATGAAATGGTGGGGTGGGGTGCGTTGTGTGTGGAAAGTAGTCTGCCTATGTAAAAGAGAGTAGATTTTCAGGTTAGTTTGTATGTTGCTTTGGGACATATGATGTCGAATAAAGTTCTTGTTATGTGATAAATTTAGATATGTCGAACAAACTAACTGGATTTCCTCTAAATAATCTTAAAAACAAAGAATATAATATATCATCAATAAAACCAACATTTAATTTTGATATTTTATTAAAATAGATGTTGATTTTTTGTTGAAATAGGATATAATATAACAAAAACTTCAAAAGGGAATGAGGAGATTATTATGTTGATACAATTTAACTTTAAAAACTACAAATCGTTTCGGGATGAAGTGTCGCTTGATTTATCAGCGACTAAAATAACAGAACATGAAAACCATGTAGTAAATATTGCTAATGATAAATTGTTAAAGGTTGCGGCAATTTATGGAGCGAATGCGAGCGGAAAGTCTAATGTATATGATGCTTTTGACTATATGACTTACTATGTGGCAGAATCCTTTAATTTTGGAGGAGAGGAAGACAGCCGTCGGAAAACAGAAAATAATTATATGAAAGTTACTCCTTTCTTGTTTGATAGAAAAAGCAGGAACGAGGAAACTACATTTGAGGTATTTTATGTAGATAATGCTGAAAATAGCGGGAAAATATATCAATATGGATTTTCGCTGAAAAAGGATGAAGTGGTAGAAGAATGGCTGTATTCTAAAGCCAAAACTGCGAGGAATAATTATAGAACAATTTTTTACCGAAAAAAAGGTGAAGAACTTGAAATGAATGGTTTTACAAAAAATCATGTGGAAAATATTAAGGCATCTCTTAATAAAGAGACCTTGATTGCTTCACTTGGAACAAGACTGCGGATTGCTAAATTAAAAAAGGTAAGAGATTGGTTCCTAAATAACGATATTCTTGACTTCGGTGATCCGGCAGAAAATTACTTCCGGTCAAGAGTGCTTCCAGAAGGTTTTATAGACAGTAAAGAAGTACAGGGAAATGTAGTTCGGTATTTCGCATCATTTGATGAAGCGATTTGCGATTTTACTGTGGAAGAATTTCATCAGGAAGATGAAAAGGATGCGGGAAAAAGCTATAAGATTGATGCTCTTCATAAAATGGCAGACAGTCAGGAAATGGCATCGATTCCATTGAAACTGGAATCGAGTGGTACTCTAAAGATGTTTGCACTCTATCCATCCTTAAAGGATGTGCTGGATCACGGGGGTACATTGTTCATTGATGAGTTAAATGCCAGACTGCATCCATTGCTGGTACGCAATATTATATTGAGCTTTCTGTCACCGGAAATTAATACACAGAATGCACAGTTGATTTTTACGACACATGATGTCTGGCAGTTTTCTAATGAATTGCTTCGCCGGGATGAAATCTGGCTGGTCAATAAAAACAGGGATGGTATTTCTGAATTATATTCCTTAGCTGACTTTAAGGATGAAGAAGGCAATAAGGTACGCAGAGACGAGGCTTTGTCTAAGAAGTATCTGACAGGTAACTATGGTGCCATTCCTGCATTGAAACCAATGAAGATGCTGGCTGGGAGAGTTTTGGATGACGAATAAGGGCAAGGGAAAACCCAGCGACCGCAGGGCAGGGAGAAGAAGAGATCGAAACCAACGGGTTGGGACAAGGATACCAGAATTAGGGTATTATTTGATTGTGACTGATACGGATGAAACGGAGAAAAATTATTTTGAAGGTCTGCGGGATAGTATTCCTGAAGAACTAAAAGAT
>CAJTNC010000013.1 GCA_910577955.1 uncultured Lachnospiraceae bacterium | reverse complement strand
CATGCCTGGTTTGTCAGACCGGAGGCCCTGCATTGCCGAATGACATCCAGCCAGTATTGAAGTTTCACCTGTTTATCAGGAGTTAGAGATGAAATATCCATGAGATCGCTCCTCTTCTTAGATTTAGAGTTTTGAGAGTTGACACTAAAAACTCTAAGCCTAAGTTTACAGGAAAATACCGAAGATTTCTCTACACTTTCTTATTTGACGCTTACCTAACAACCTCTACAACAACTATCTTTTGTGAAAACTTGTCAACGCCGCGTTTCCCAAACTTCCGGCGCGGTCACTGCTTTTTTGTCACCACATAATAACCGCCAAACTGTTCCCACGCATATAAACTCTCGTCAAAAAATTCCAGTTCTCCCGGTGTAATAAGGTAATCGGCATCTTCCGACGTATCCACGGTCAGCTCCCCCGGCGCATGGAACCGGTATTTCTCAGCGTAGGGCAATTCACCCTCCGGCGTCTTCACCCCCTGAAAATATTCCGCGTCGATATCGCACCAGAACATCATAAGAATCTCACTGACCATCTGATTGCTCGTCGTGATATAGATCTTCTCCGCATCGCTTTCTTTCAAAGAAGTAAATGCATCCCCGAGGTTTTCCTCAAACTGGGCGCTTACATCAGCGGCAAAACCCGTAAAATACTCCCGCACAAATAACAGAAACATCACCCCGTAGGCAATGGCTATACCACGTTTTAAGCGCGGCAGGGAAATCATACGCAGAACATCATATATACCGATCCCTATAAGAATAATGATCGGATAATAAATAATATTCATACGGTTCACATTGACAGCATTTGTTGTGAGACCGCACCATACGCCGGTTCCGAGAAAGAAAGCAAGCAGAACCGCTCCTGTCTTTTTGCCAAACTCATAAAAAAGTCCGCAAAGTCCCAGCACGGCAAAGGGCATGGAAAACAAGTACATCGTACCGAAATTTCGCACATCGTTCCACGGAAGATCCTTTGTCTGCAACAATGTAACTCCCATCATCGCCTTACCGTTTTCTATCAACTGTGACAACATATTAGACGAGAAAAACAAAATATCATTAGAACGCACACTCTCCGAAAAATACGGAAGCGTAAACCACGGTGTCTCGATAGTCTCCCATTGGAAGAAGTTGATTGCCATGACCGCAATAAACGGCCACGCCACAAACAGATAAACCGCCGCTGACAGCGCTGCATCCGCAAGAGATATCTTTTTCGCCGCCAACAGGTAAATGCAGGCCACGGCCAAAAACACCGGCATCGTATAAATGGCGATACCATAACAATACATGCACAAGCCAAACATCATCATACACAAAATGAGATATCTTTTGCGTTTTTCCATTCTCATTATCGCTCTGTTTAAGAAAAATACGCCGAACATAAAAAAGTGCGGATATAAATTAGCCTCCAAAGCCCAACGGCTCTGCAAAATATGCCACGGATTGATCGCCGCAAACCAAAGTACGATCAAAGCTATCTCTTTGCCGAAAACGTCCTTCGTAAATCCATAAAGGCAGACAAGTCCGGCAGCACTGGCGAGCAACAACGGCAAACGCATAGCAATAGGCGACACCCCGAAACACTTGACAAAGGGGATCATTAAATAGGAAAGCAAGGATGCCATCTGGCTGTATTTCCACGCCGTCAGATGTACCGGATACCGCATGCCGAACCTGTCCGTCCCATACTCCGCAAGGGCCTTCGCGTCAACCGCCGCCATGGCGCCGTCCTGATTAAAGCCGCCGGGAACCTGTCCGAATTTGTAGACTCTGACAAACACCGCCGCAAGGATCGCCAACGCAAAAAGAATGCGGTATGTCTTTTCTGAAATAACCCACTCTTTCGCGCCGAATCCATCCATTTGCCTTGACAGATATACCTTATATGCGCTGATCACACAAAAAATGACCGCCGTCCAAAATAACACATTATTCAGTAAACTCGTCATACTCCCTCTCCTATTCCAACAGAGAAGATATCTTGTGCGCCACCAGATCAAGCGCCACATCGTTCATCCCGCTGTTGATGACCACATCCGCAAACATTTTGGTCGGTTCCACATACAGATAATGCATCGGCTTTACCGTGGTCAAATACTGGTCAATGATATTTTCGATGTCCCTGCCCCGCTCCTTTACGTCCCTGAGCACCCTGCGCAGGATCCGCTCGTCCGCGTCCGCATCCACAAAAATCTTGATATCCGTCATATTCCTAAGACGCTCGTCCGCCAGTACCAGAATGCCCTCCAAAAGAATGATATTGCTGGGCCGCACTTCCACCACCTCGCTCGAACGATTGTGCTTTGCATAATCATAGACAGGGCACCGGATACTCTTTCCCTCTTTCAGCATACTAAGATGCTCCAGAAGGAGTTCCGTTTCAAAAGCCTCGGGATGATCGTAATTGATCTTTTTGCGTTCTTCAAAAGGAATGTCGTCGTGGGCCCGGTAGTAATTATCATAGTACAACACCGTCACATGTTCCCCGAACAGCTTTTTCAATCTGTTGGTAAAAGTGGACTTTCCGGAGCCTGTGCCCCCGGCTACACCGATAATAATTGGAAATCTGTTATCAACTCCTAAGTCCGCCATTCCCCGTTTCCTCCTGCGTTTGTCCTATTTTCTAATTTTTTATTTTTTCCTGTTGCTTTTCTCTTCCATTTATGATATATTATTTTCGTTGCAAAGACAATATGTAATTGTGTGAATTTGCAGATCGGGGTGTGGCTCAGTTTGGCTAGAGCGCTACCTTAGGGAGGTAGAGGCCGCAAGTTCGAATCTTGTCACTCCGATATACAAAAAAGCCCATAGATATGGGCCTTTTTTGATTTCTATTTTTATAAATCTACGCCAGACTTCTGAAAACTTACAAATCACCGTGGTCAAAGTTTACCCCTTCAAAATCAAGAATATATTTTGCCACAACCGTGCCTTCGCCGTCCTTCACAGCCAGATATCCCCATCTGTCAGTACCTTCTTTCTCGGTAGTCAGCCCCCAGTAAAACGAAGCGTTTTCTCCATCCCCCAAAGTTTTTCCCTTGCTCTCCGAAAAATCGGCATTTACCGCCGCTATCGCTGCGATTTCCTCATTCTCTTCTTTTCCGGACGTAAAGCCCCAGTTATAAGTGTACTCCTCCCCGTTATAGGGCGTCTCGATGCCGAAAAAATATGCGGTATCCCCGTTGACATTTGTATGTTTCGGAATGGCTGTATTTTCCGAACCGTCAAAGGTTACGACTGTGATATCTTCATATGTACCGTGAGCCATAGTCTCCACACAGTTCTCCATCGCTTCGTTTACCCTTGTCAGCTCCTCTTTCAACGCCTCCCCGGAGGATTCGCTGTGATCCGCTAACGGCGCCCAATCTGCTTTTGCCACCGTCACCGATGCGGCAGCGGATTCATTTTCCTCTCCGACCGGTGTGACCGCCGACAGGCTGCTCACACTCTGCGCCGATGCCTCGGCGCTGCCTAAAGCCGGCTGCATCGGTTTCGGATTAGCGGTTTCCTCCACCGCCTCCAACACCGCCTTCTCCACCATAGGAGCTGCCAACATCAGAGACTGCTGCATTTTCGAACCGCCTATGTCCGCAGAGATCGTTCCGGTGATGATCTCCCACAACTGTACACAACCGGGTTCCGCTATGACATCCACTTCTTTAAATGCTCTCTCGACAGCTATCTTCAAATTTGACGCCGTCGCCTGCGACACTTTCTCACAGGGCCTTCTCGCCTCGAGCAGGCCGAAGGTGATATAGTGTTCAAACATCGCTTCCGTATTATCCCCAAAAAGCTCTTTTGCATCGGGATACAGCGCGGCGTACTCTTCCGCCTTAAAAAGTCTGCGCAGCTGCGCCTCCATATCGTGTTCATTGGCCATCCGCGCTTCTTTTCTTCCAAACATCTCATAATGTGTCCTGAGCATTTCCGGCGAATCTCCAAATTCCGCCACCACGTCGGGATTCTGCGCCGCATACCATGCGAAATCCAGTTCGGCGGCATCGGTGATAACTGCCGCTCCGGCAAAAAGCGCCCCTGCCAGAACCATCGTTAATAGTTTCCTGCTTTTCATTACCTGTACCACTCCTTTTCCATGATTTTGCCCTGCCTGCAAAATCAGAATATACTTCAATCTATGCATAGGAAAATATTTTTATGATACAGCGTATTTCATGCGGTTTTTGCAGTGCGGATCAGTTATCCATCCATACTGCCGGAGCGAAACCCCTCCAGATCCACCGTCACAAGGTCAAAACCCAGATTTTTGACCTTATTAGTCAATTCTTTTCTATGAACCAAAAGCCTTGAGATATCCTCCGCATCCACTTCGATGCGCGCAAGCCATCTTCCTGCCTCTTTCTTATCCCCGTCTGTCCACTCATGGACGCGCAGCCTGACATTGTAAAAGCCAAGCCCCCTCAGATAACGTTCCCCTTCATCGATCCGCCCCAACAATTCGTAGCTGATCCTTGTCCCGTAGGGCAGTCTCGTGGCAAGACAGGGAACGGAAGGTCTGTTCGCCGCCGGAATGTCAAGATGCGCCGCCAGTTCTCTGATCTCCGCCTTCGTCAAACCGCACTCCGCCAGCGGACTGAAAATCTGCAGCTCCTTGACCGCCTGAATACCCGGGCGGTACTCCAGCAAGTCGTCCGCGTTAGTGCCCTCCAGAACAACACCGGCGCCAAACTCCTGCGCCAACTCTTTTATTTTACCGAAAATACTTTTCTTACAAAGATAACACCGGTTCACCGGGTTATTTTCCATACCGCTCTCCGCCAGTTCGTCGATCTGCAGCGCTCTGTGCAGCGCGCCGAATTCCTCAGCCGCCTGCCTCGCCTCCTCCAGATCTTTTGCCGGATGGAGTCTGGTCTGCACCGTGACCGCATACACCGGATGCGCCGCCCCTGCCTCCATGCAGGCAACTTTGCACAAAAGCGCAGAATCCACACCGCCGGAAAAAGCAACCGCTATTCCTGCCCCGACATAGCCCCTTATTTTTTCCCGCAATGCTTCGTACTTCCCCGCCAGTCGCTTATCCATGCCGTCCCCCGTCTTTCTTACTCTGTCTTTCTCCGAAACCTCCGCACCCTTATTCCTCTCTTTGCCGCCTTTTTGCCCGCTTCCCGCCGTCCTTTTTGGCACTGCTCTAAAATCAGTCCGTATAACTCCCGAAAAGGTCTTCCACTCACTCTGCAAAGCCTTGCCACACTTTCATACTCGGGATAATACCTCACTTCTCCCTGCCCCGGCAGACGGCACTCTTTCACCACGGCGTTGCCCCACTCGGTCAATACTTCCCGCCTCCGCCTCTGCAGCACCGAACGCTCCATCTTCACTCTGCGAATACCGATAGTCGTTGTCTCCGCAAAAATAATCTGTTCCAACGCAGGTATCCGCTCCTTGTCACAGATCACGTTGAGCTGATAGGCCGGACGGTTCTTTTTCATATAGACCGGCAGATAGTGGGCATCTCTTGCACCGGCCTCAAGCAGCCTCTCCAGCACATACCCGAGAACTTCTCCGGAGCAGTCGTCTATATTGCTCTCCAGCTTATAAATGACATTATTGTCATGAACGTCACTGTCATCTGTATTACCCTTATCCTGAACATAGTCGTCACCGGTATTGACCATGTCGGTTTCATTCAGCTCTTCTATCAGCATGGCTCGCAGGATACTCGGCCTCTCATATTCCCGCTTGCCGCCGCCCATACCTGTCTTTATCACCTGAAAATATTTCGGCAGCTTATCGGCTGTCCTTACCGCAGCCGCGATGGCAGCCCCTGTAGGCGTCACGAGCTCGCCCTTCCTATCCGTGACAGAAAGTTTTAACTGATGAGCCTCCACGATGTGGAGCACCGCCGGAACCGGCACGCTCAAAATACCGTGCTGACAGCGAATTGTTCCGCTTCCCTCACAGAGCGGTGACACAATGCACTCCGTCACCCCCAGATCATCTAAACAGACGGCAGCGGAAATGATATCCACGATGGAATCCACCGCTCCGACCTCATGAAAATGAACTTCCTCCACCGGCACTCCGTGGGCTTTCGCCTCCGCCGACGCCAGAATTCCAAAAATACGGCCCGCAGTCTCTTTCGCCCTCTGCGTCATATCGGTATGCCCGATGATATCCAGAATCTCCGACAGATTCCGGTGCTCATGATGATGGTGCTCATGATGATCATGATGGCGATGGTGCTCATGATGATGGTGCTCATGATAATGGTGGTCATGGTCATGGTGATGCTGGTCATGATCATGGTGATGACCGTGGTGGTCATGCGCTTCCCCGAGGCTCTCCCCAAATAAATACTCCATATCATGATCATGGTTTTCATGCTCCTCATCCAAAATCACATGAAAGTCGCAGACGTCCAGCCCCGCCTTTTTCACCCTGCTTATTTTGATCCGGAAGCCTTTGACGGGAATGCTCCGCAAAGCCTTCTTCAACACTTCCCTGTCCGCCCCCAGATCGAGAAGCGCCGCCACGGTCATATCGCCGCTGATTCCGCAGTTGCATTCCAGATATAATGTACATTCTTTCTTTTCCATCTATAAAATCCTTTCCCGCATTTTATTCGCGTATTGCCAGCCTGTTGATCTGGGAAGCCATGTAGCCTGCCCCGTACCCGTTATCGATATTCACCACTGCGATACCGTTGGCGCAGGAGTTGATCATCGTCAAAAGAGCCGATATGCCTCCCATATTTGCGCCGTATCCCACGGAGGTCGGCACCGCTATCACGGGCCGTTCCACGAGTCCTCCGATAACGCTGGCAAGAGCGCCCTCCATACCCGCCACTGCCACAACGCAATTGGCGGCGCGGATATCGTCCACTCTGGACAACAGTCTGTGGATACCGCTGACGCCCACATCGTAGATGCGCGCCACCCGACTGCCGAAATACTCTGCCGTCTGAGCAGCCTCCTCCGCCACCGGAATATCCGCCGTCCCCGCCGTGCAGACTGCTATCAGCCCCTTTTTCTCTTTCCCGGACTTCTCTGTTTTCAGAATACGGGATATCTTGTCAAAGGTGATCTCCGGGATACTTTGCCGCACCAGTTCGTACTGCTCGCTCGTCGCTCTTGTGCCCAGCACTTCCCCGTTCTCTCTATATAATGTCTCAAAAATACTGACCAGATGAGCCCCCGCCTTTCCGCTGCAATAGACTACTTCCGGAAAGCCCGAACGGATCTCCCGCTGCATATCAAGCTTCGCGTATCCCATATCCTCAAAGGGCTTTCTGGCAAAATATTTCTCCGCCTCCTCCACGGACACTTCCCCGGTCTTTACTTTTTTAAGCATATCCCGCAGTTCCATCGTCTCTCTCCTTTTCTATTGTGGAAACCTCAGTCAACTTCGAAACCTCGCTTTCTCGCGTATTATAGTGCAAAATTTACGCATCCATACGCAGGTGCTGTGAGGCCGTCGGCACTTAGCGAATGTGAAATTATATAAAATTTCGCATGAGCTTAGTGTCCGCTACGGTCGAACTGCAGCGAGAGCGTGCCTGCGTGTGGATCGTATGTTTTGCACAGGTAATACACGAGAATCGAGAAGTTTCGCAATCACCTGTGTGAAAACCTAAATGACAAGGGCAGACGCAGACCGTTTTTCTCAAGCGCTTCCCTGTCTCTCAAAATCCTCTCCGTCTCACCGTCAAAAACGATCCTTCCTTCCGAGAGCAGGATCGTCCTCTCACAGGTATCATAGATAAAATCAAGATCATGGGAAGCCAGAAGCTTCGCCCCCTTTAAGTCTCTGATCACCTGTATCAGGTTTTCCCTGTTTGCAGGATCCAAAGAGGCCGAAGGTTCATCCATCACAATGACCCCCTGCTCCTGCTGCAGCGCCAGGATCCCGGCAATCGCCGCCAGCTTTTTCTCCCCGCCGGAAAGTCTGTAAACGTGACGTTTTGCCAACTTTTCAATGCGGGTTTTTTCTAACGCTTCTCTGACGGATTCTTTCACCTTCTCCACCGGAAAACCATAGTTCACCGGTCCGAAAGCCACATCCTGTTCCACCGTATTCATAAAGAGCTGGCTGTCGGAATCCTGAAAAACATATCCTAACTTCCGTCTGATCTCCCCGTAATTCTTCCGTTCCAGAGAAAATCCGGCAATTTGGATCTCTCCTTCGTAATCCGCCAAAAGCCCCGCCAAAATCTTTAAAAAAGTGGATTTTCCTGCGCCGTTTGCACCGATAATCCCCACCGCTTCGCCCGCCCCGACAGACAGGCTGATGTCCTCCAACACATACCGCTTCGTCCTGTAGCAAAACCGCAGGTTTTCTATTTTTATCATGTCTGCCGCCTTCTCCTCCATCATAGCCTGCCGCCCTTATAACATATATCGCGCACATCCGTCAAAATAAATTTTCCGCGAACTCAAGCACCGGCACAAAGCGAAGCACCGCAAGGGCCATCCCCCAGAATGCCCCGTAGCAAATACTCTGCCGCGCAGACGCAGGATACTCTTCCGAAGATAAAAAAAACTCTCCGCAAAACCCTCGCAGCATCATAGCGTCATATACCGTCTGCGCCCTGTCCATACTGCGCAATAACATCTGCCCCGCAAGAGATCCCCATGCCCTCTTTCCGATCCCCCGTTCCTTCGGAGCCCGCAGGCTGTAAGCCTGTGTGATCCGGTCCGCCTCCTTGAGCATCAGTACCAGATACCGGTAGATCAGCAAAAACACCGTCACTAAAATCCGCGGCATCCTAAGCTTTCTGAGTGCGTAGCAGACCTGTTCCATCGTCGTCGACGCGATCAGAATGTAGGAGGCCGCCGCCGCAAAGACTGTTTTCAAAAACAAGGTGGTCATAGACACCATTCCCGCCGTCACTGTCATTTCTCCGATCAAAAAACAAGGCCTCCTGTCAAAAACAGGATTCGCCGCTCCTATCAGGCCTATCATGAGAAAAACCGGCGCAAGGCGCTTGAAGGCCTGTCTGATGGAAATATCACCCAGTATCATGATGATCACCGGATACAGACTCATCAAAAGCAGCCCCGTGATATCCATCTTGTCAAAACTCATCACAAGGGCCAAGTACCAGATAGTGACAAACACCTTTGACAACGGATGCAGACGATTAAGCCAGAGGTCACGCTCCGCCAGATTTTCCAGATTATGGATTTCATGAATCGCTTTTTTAAGCTTTGCCATCGCTACTGTTTCTTTCTCTGAAAAAACTTAAAAATATAACAGGACGCCGCGCAAAATAATATTACCGCAGCTGCTCCCAACAGTCCGGAGACTGTGGTGCCCGCCGCCGAATCGCTGAAAGAAAAGGCATAGTCCGGCAAAACTGCCGTGGCGTTCTGAACCTGATCCGCCGCCGCATATATGCTGCCCGATGCTTCCAGTTCCGCCGTCCCGGCCACTCTTTCCATTGACCACTCCAGTCCATCCGGCAGGGAAGATGCAAACAGCGATACCACGCCGGCCAACACCGCTGCCGCCGCTGTCAGAATCGCAAGGGTCATTCTAAAACTGAATCTCCCCTCCTTTTTCGCCTCTCCCATTCCCCAGAGCATCTCCGGTCTGGCCTCATAGACAAAACACAGAATCGAAGCGGTGATGATACCCTCCACCAGACCGATGGCCAGATGGATCGGCTGCATCACAGACACAAAGACAGAAAAAGGCAATTCCGCAATTCCCGACGCGAGAGTCTCAAGGGTAACTGAAAAAGCCCCCATCTGCAGCGTCAAAACGCATGCGGCTATGGAAGCGGCCATAATCTTCTTTTTGCTCATTCCCCGTCTCATAAAAGGTTTCCAGATCAAAAGTGCGCCCACAAAACAGCCGTAAAAAGCCATATTCCAGATATTGCACCCAAGCGCTAAAAGCCCGCCGTCCGCAAACAGCAGGCATTGGATCAAAAGAATCCCTGTCATCGTTAAGAACCCGGCCCACGGCCCAAGCATCGCACTGAGCAGCATGCCGCCGCACAAGTGCCCGGATGACCCGGTCCCCGGTATCGTAAAGTTGATCATCTGAGCCGCAAACACAAAAGCCCCCATGACCCCCATCGCCGGTATTTTTTTCGGCTCGCTGTCCAACCGTACCTTTTTTATCGAATCCGCTGCCGCCGCCGTGGAAGCCACATACATGGTAGCCGCCACCGCAGGCGCCACCAGCGCGTCCGCCATATGCATAACAAGTCTCCTCTCCGTCTCTTTGTACAAAACAGACTATCCGTTTCGTTTTATTCCGCCAGTACCCTGCACAGATACTCCCACACCCGTTTTGTCGAGGAAATGCTCAATTTCTCCTCCGTTGTGTGGATGTCCTTCATGTCCGGTCCCAGAGAAATGCAGTCTAACTCCGGTTTCTTTTCTAAAAGGATGCCGCATTCCACCCCTGCATGGATAGCCATGATCCTCGGTTTTTTCCCGTACATCTCCTCATAGACTTTTATGCACAGATCCCGGAAAGGGGACTCCTTCTGATAGGTCCAGCCGGGATAATCCCCGCTTATCTCCACCGTTCCTCCGAGGAGCTTCGTCAGCGCCGAAATCCTTGTGATCAACAGTTCTTTCTCACTGGATACGGAACTTCTGACCGAAGTGATCACCGAAAAAGCATCCTCCTCCAGACACATGATGCCGTTGTTTAAAGAAGTCTGCACCAACCCGTGCATATCCGCGCTCATGGCCTGCACGCCGTTCGGCATCAAAAGCAGCAGCTTCCGCACTTTATCTCCCGACGTCCGATCGAGACAGCGCTTCGTGACATTTTGCTCTCTCTCCATTTCGATCCGCACCCCCGGATCCTTTGTGGAAAGTTCCGCCTGCAGCGTCTCTTCCAATTCCTTCACGCACCGCTCTATCTCTTTCTCACTGTCTGCAGCCACAAACTGCAGCGCCGCCTCTCTTGGGATCGCATTGTCCGCCAGTCCTCCAAAAAGCCCGCAGATGCCGATATCCGTCTTCCCGGACAATACCTGTAAAAGCCGTCCGATCAGGCTGTTGGCATTTCCTCTCTCCTTGTGGATCTCCCCGCCGGAATGACCGCCCAAAAGACCGCAGATCTTACAGGTATATAAAGTCCCCTTCCTCTCCTCCCGGGATACGGACAGAAGATGTCTCACGCTTGCTCCTCCGGCGCAGCCCGCCAGAAAATATCCCTCCTCCTCGGAGTCCAGATTGAGAAGTCTCGTCCCTTTTATATCGGACATATCAAGCGCTTTCGCGCCGTACATCCCGGTCTCCTCATCCACGGTGATCACCACGTCCAGATGGGGATGGGGCAGACTGTCATCGTCCAGAACCGCCAACGCATAGGCCACCGCGATCCCGTCGTCTCCGCCGAGGCTGGTATTTTTTGCCGAAATATAGTCGCCCTCCACTTCCAACTGCAGAGGATCTGTCCGCATGTCGATGCTGCACTCCGGCTTTTTCACCGCCACCATATCCATATGTCCCTGCAGGATGATCCCTTCCTTCCCCTCGTATCCGGTGGAAGCCTCCTTCGAGATAATCACATTCTTCAGCTCATCCTGTCTGCAAAAAAGCCCTCTCTCCTTCGCAAAAGAAACCAGATAATCGCTCAGCTTCTCCACATTCCCCGAACCGTGGGGAATGCCGCATATCTCCTCAAAAAACCGAAACACTGACTTCGGCTCCAAATCTCCTAATACTCCCATCCTGTCCTCCTCTGATCTCCATATACAAAAATCGAGTGGCACTCCACCCGATTTTCATTTGCTCTTATCATTATATTCCTATTACAGTTTGCTCTTTGCCAGTTCTGCCAAAGATGCAAATCCCGCTGCATCGTTCACGGCTAAATCCGCCAACATCTTTCTGTTGATGTCCACCTCAGCCTGCTTCAAACCGTACATAAATTTGCTGTAGGAGAGACCGTTCATTCTCGCCGCCGCATTGATACGAGCGATCCAGAGACGTCTGAACTGACGCTTTCTCTCTTTTCTTCCTGCGTAGGAACTTGCCAGCGCCCTCATAACGGACTGCTTAGCGATCCTGTACTGTTTGGATCTCGCTCCCCTGTAACCTTTTGCAAGTTTTAATACTCTGTTATGCTTTTTTCTGGCGTTCATGCCGCCCTTTACTCTTGCCATTTCTTTATCCTCCTAACCGATGATTTCTTACTGTTTCGATGCTGCTCTTTCCTCTTACAAATACGGCAGAATCTTCTTCATGTTCTTTACGTTTGTAGCATCTGTCATAGCTGCTTTTCTCAGATTCCTCTTATTCTTCGTGGTCTTCTTGGTTAAGATATGGCGTTTATAAGCTTTATTTCTTTTCAGCTTCCCTGTTCCGGTCACTTTAAAACGCTTTGCAGCCGCTCTGCTTGTCTTCATTTTTGGCATAATTCAATTCCTCCTGTACTCTCTTTATTTTCTATGGACGGAAACTACTTTTTCTGTGCTAAGAACATAGTCATACTCCGCCCTTCCACCTTGGGTGCCTTATCCACTACCGCGATATCCGCAAGCGCTCCCGCAAAATCATCCAGAATATGCTTGCTGTTATTCATATGCGCCATTTCGCGTCCTCTGAAACGCAGGGTGATCTTCACCTTATCTCCCTTGCCCAAAAACTTCCTCGCCGCATTCACCTTGGTGTTCAAGTCATTCGTATCAATATTGGGAGACAAACGCAGTTCCTTCACTTCCATGGTCTTCTGCTTCTTCTTAGCATCCTTTTCTTTTCTGGTCTGCTCATATCTGAACTTTCCATAATCAACAATTCTGCAGACCGGAGGCTTTGCTGTAGGTGCGATCTTTACCAGATCCAAACCGGCCTCCTCCGCCAGCCTCATGGCATCCCTCGACGGCATAACGCCAAGCTGTGCGCCATCCTCACCAATCACTCGCACTTCCCTGTCTCTAATCTGTTCGTTAATGAAATAATCGCTAATGGTCTTTCCCTCCCCCTCAACTTAACATAAGAATGATGTGCAGCGTGTCATTCGTTATCTGTTGTCTGTAAACGCAAAAAGTGGATAGCAGCACTATCCACCAGATTAAGCTCTCCCATAAATCCGGTCATCATTCTCCGGATCCTGAAACTTAAAACTTTGAACGCCTGCCAGCCCGCGCCGCAGGGTGAGAGTGGATACTCTGCTTGTTTTTATGCGTCTTTGCATGATTTCTCACATCGCACTTTGATATAATAGCATTACTTTAAGACAATGTCAATGAAAAAGATAAAGTTTTCATTGATTTTTTCTGTAAATCCGCATCCCGATCAGCCGAAAAACCTGTCCTGCGCTCTCCCGCAGATTATTTTTTGCCTGTTCTTGCTCCATCGCCTCCTCCAAGGTGCAGATGCTTCTGAGAATCGGAAAAAACGCATCGATGCCGAATTGATTGCACAAAGCGGCGTCCTCCGTGACGCTTCCCGCAAATGCAATCACGGGTTTTCCGTACTTTTTGGCTAACGCCGCCACTCCGACAGGGGCCTTCCCCATGACGCTCTGCCCGTCCAGCCGCCCCTCTCCGGTGACCACCAGATCCGCATCCCGTATATACCGCTCTAACCCTGTCTCCTCCAAAACGATTTTGATCCCGGATTCCAATCCGGCCTTTGTAAAGGTCAAAAAAGCAAAACCCAGACCGCCGGCAGCGCCAGCCCCCGGTCTGTCGGGATCGGCATTCGGAAATTTTTCTTTCGCCAAAGCAGCGTAATCCCCCAGCCATTTATCCATCTGTCTTATCATGGAAGGCGTGGCTCCTTTCTGAGGACCGTAGACCGCGCTTGCTCCCTGATTCCCGCACAGCCCATTGCCCACGTCGCAGGCTACATGAAAGGTGCACTCCGACAATTCCGGCAGTACCCGATCGTCCTCAATGGTTTTCAGATCGGCAAGCCCTGCTGCGCCTCTCGCTATCTGTTTCCCGTCCTGATCCAGAAAATCATATCCCAGAGCCTGCAGCATACCTGCTCCGCCGTCGTTGGTGGCGCTCCCGCCGATCCCGACTATGAACCGCCTGCATCCTTTCGATATGGCATCCCGTATCACTTCCCCCACACCGTAGGTGGTCGTGTACAGGGGATTGCGCTTATCTGCGGGCACAAATGTAATGCCCGCCGCCCCCGCCATCTCGATCACGGCGGTTTTTGTTCTCTCCAAAATACCGTAGCGACAGTCTACCGGATCGCCCAGAGGCCCTGTGACGGACACCGTCACCTCTCTTGCCCCCATACCGCCTATCAGCGCCTCCACCGTTCCCTCTCCGCCGTCCGCCAAAGGTCTTACGGCGACTTCGGTTTCGGGATCCGCCAGATAAATCCCCTCTTCTATGGCCCGCCCCGCCTCCATGGAACTAAGACTGCCTTTAAAAGAATCCACAGCAATGACTACTTTCATAATCTCTCCTTCTTCCCTCCGCACGGTCTTTTGATCTATAGTATAACATACGGAAAAAGCTGCGCAACAACTTTTGCACAGCTCTTCCCTTTTTAAAAGGTGATGCTCTTAAACTTGCGGATGTGATCTCTGATGGCTGTTTCCACCGGCAATCTCTCCGCACTGGATGCGCCGTAAAAACCGTGAACACCCTTTGTGTTCCTAAGGATGTACTGTGCATCTTCCGGCCCGGAAATAGGACCGCCGTGACACAAAACGATCACATCGCTTCTCTCCGCCGTAGCCGCATCATGGATCTCCTGTATTACTTTGACCGCCGCGTCTAACTCCATGATGGACTCAGCCCCGATGGAACCTCCCACCGTACAGCCGCAGTGAGCCACTACCACGTCGGCTCCGGCTTTCGTCATTCTGACCGCCTCATCGGCATTGAATGCATAGGGCGATGAAAACAGATCCATCTCATGAGCGATATGTACCATCTCCACCTCCAGATTGTAGGACATGCCCGTCTCCTCAAAAGTCTGACGCATTCTGCCCTCGAACAGTCCTACCGTAGGGAAATTCTGTACGCCGGAATAACCGATCTCTTTCACTTTCCCGAGAAAATAAGTCATATCTTTAAAAGGATCCGTTCCGTTCACCCCTGCAAGCACCGGCGTGTCCTTTACAACCGGCAGGATCTCCCCCGCCATATCCATGACGATCTGGTTTGCATCCCCGTAGGCTAACAGCCCGGCGCTGGAACCTCTGCCCGCCATGCGGTAACGGCCGGAATTATATACGATGATCAGATCCGTCCCGCCTGCCTCCTCAAATTTCGCGCTGATCCCCGTTCCCGCTCCGGTACCGATGATCGGACGCCCGGCCTTGATATTCTCCCGCAGCCTCCTCAATATTTCCTCTCTCTTAATGGCCATGTAACATGCACTCCTTTCCTTCCATTCTCTCAGGCAATTGCAAAACTCCGCTTTCCATCGTATATTTTGCACGGCAATACAATACCAATCAGGAGTTTCTCAATTACCTGAATTCTTATTCATTATCTTTAACAACAGTTCCACCGCTTTTTCGGCAAACAGATCGTCGTTGATATTCGCGTCCACTTCCACAACAGGAATATCCGGATTCACATGCCGCTTGATCGTATCAAACAAGACCCGGTCCGTCTCCCAGTCACAGAAAGGCTCTCCCTCACCATCCAGAATCGATACCCCTCTCAGAGGCAGGATAAACGCCGTCGGCATCTTAGATTCGTTGGCCTTCTTCGCCAGAATTTTTCCCAGTGCAGCATTCTCCTGCGCATTGGTCCTCATCAGTGTCACCATGGGATTCCACTCGTAAAAAAGCCTTCCGGCCTCCCGGTACTTGAGAGGAACCGTCTCAAAACTCCCGAAATTTACCATATCCAGACACCCGGGCGCGATCACATGCGGGATTCCGGCCCGACCGGGGCCTTCCAGCCTGTGAGGTCCTGCGGATAAGATTCCGCCGCACAGCTCATCCGCCCACTCCGTGGTAGTGATATCCAAACACGCCCTGCCATGCCCTTCTGCTATCATCTCCTCCATGGAACGTCCGCCCCCGCCGGTGGCATGGAACACCAAAGGCGCATAATTTCTTTTCTCAAGAAGAGCCACGCACTTCTCCACACAAGGTGTTGAATTGCCAAACATTGACACAAAAAGGATCGGTTTTTCGTTTTCATCCGGCACCGGATCTTTTTCGGCCATTCCACAGACCGCCCCGGCCGCTCTGGAAATCACCATAGCGGAAAAGCGATTGATGCCGCAGATATCCACAATGGAGGGAAACAGCAAAATGTCTCTGGTGCCTACATACTCTCTGGTATCTCCGGACGCAAGCGTCGTGATGCACACCTTCGGAAACCCGAGAGGCAGTCCCTGCATCGCCGTTGTCGCAATCGACGTGCCGCCTCCTCCGCCCATACCGATGATCCCGTGGATAACTCCCTCTCTCTGCAGTTTTACCGCAAGAGCGCGCGCTCCCTGACACATGACCCTCATGGCACGACCTCTGTCCCCATCCTCCCGCAGTTCGTTTAACTGCGCGCCGCCGGCCAAAGCCACTTCCTTCGCCGTGATCGCAGCGGGAAAAGAACTCACAGGTTCAAATATCCCCACGTCCATGGCGATCACTTCCACCCCTCTTCTCAAAAGTTCCTGATAGAGATAGTCAAACTCTTTGCCTTTGGAATCAAACGTCCCAAGCATCAAAATCCGTTTCTTCATACCGGTGCCATACCCCCTTCACAGGCCGCCTAAGCAGCCTGTGCACAACTGAATTCTTTAATACCCGCCGTGACTTGCCCTGTACTCCTCCAGATTATCAACGGTGACAAGCAGCGGATCTACATATACTTCCGTCTCCTCCGGCGTTCCGCCTGTCACAAAGGTCTTCATCATATTGATTGCCGCCTCGCACTGCGCCAGCGCATTCATGTCAAAGGAACCGCTCTGCTCCCCTGCTTCCACTGCTTTTAACGTATCCTGTTCGCAGTCGTTGGAATAGATGGGAATAGTGCCTAACACGCCGTTGTCCTTCATCACCTGACGGACGCCTGTTGCCATACCGTCGTTCATGCAGACGATACCGTCTATTTTTGTCCCGGAAGAAAACCAGTTTCCTGTCAGTTCCATAGCGTCTTCCGCGTTCCAGTTTCCTGCCCCGTCAAACACCACATTGATATTCGGGAATTCTTCTAATGCTCTTTCGTAGCCTTCTCTGATCGCCACCGTCGCGCCGTGTCCTTCCGAACCGTTCACAATAGCCAGATTGAAAGAATCTCCCAGTTCGTCCACTTCTAATTTAATATGCTGGTAACCGGTCTCCGCCAGACTGCAGGCCACAATGCCATCCACATACGTATTGTCCGTAACGCCCTCGTGAAGCGTCATCACATAGAGTCCCGCCTCCTTCGCCTCTTTGAATCCCTGTGTTACGCCCTCTCCGGTGCAGTCCACGATTATGCCCACATACTCCTTGCTGGCAACGCCCTGCTCTATCTGGGAAAGCTGTGTGGCCTCGTCGGAATCCGAAGTCAGATGAGTGCATTCAAATCCGTTTTCCTCCGCCACTTTCTCAAACATCTCGCCCATATAGGACATGAATGAATTGTTGTTGTGGGTCTGGATAAACAAAATCTTGCCGTAACTCTCCTCTGTGCCTTCCTCTCCCGTCTCACCTTCCTGTGAGTCCGCTTCCTCGACCGGCGCTTCCTCCGCAGGCTGTTCTGTTGCGGGTTCTTGTGCTGCAGGCGTCTCTTTCCCGCAGGCGCAGAGACTGAGAGCCATCACACCGACCAATACCATCGCTAACCATTTCTTTTTCATTCTTTTTCCTCCTGTTCTTTTTTGTTTTATTTATTTCTTTTTTCCATTAACACGCACATCAATGTATACCGCAGCAAAAATGATAACCGCCTGCAATATCTGCTGAAAATACGTGTTGATGCCCAAAATATCCATGCCATTGCGGATCACGCCCACAATGAGCACTCCCAACATGGAACCGTACATGGTTCCCACGCCCCCCGACAACGACACACCGCCTATCACCGCCGCGGAAATAACCGTCATCTCATAACCGTCCGCCGTATTGGCATTCCCCGAAGAAATGCGGCTCGCCATCAGAAATCCGCAGATGCCGGAACACAGTCCGCTGACCACATAGGCGGAAAACTCCAACATTTTCGTGTTCAGGCCGGAATATCTGGCCGCCGACTTATTTCCTCCGAGAGCGTAGATCCTGCGCCCGTAAGTCGTGAGATGCAAAAGTACCACCCCGATCACCACCGCCGCCAGAAAATAGAAAACCATGTAAGGAATGCCGTAATTTTCTATCATACCGTCCGCCCCGTATGTACGCCCCAAAAAGCCGTTGGAAATATTGACAAAGCGTTCGTTCAGATTAAAAATGGCCTTTGCGTTGGTGTAGACGTACGCCGCTCCTCTGGCGGCCAACATCATGCACATAGTCATAATAAACGGTGGGATTCTGGCAAAAGCGACGCCCGCCCCATTAATTGCCCCGCAGGCTATCCCGATCAGAATGGAAATCGCAATCGGAACGATCAACGGCGTCTCCAGATAATCTCCCGCGCAGTAGTGAGCCGCAAACACCGCGCACAGCGCGACGACGGACCCAACCGACAAATCGATGCCGCCGGTAATCAAAACGATCGTCATTCCTATGCAAAGGATGCTGTAGACGCTGACCTGCTTGACGATCAGCAGCATGTTGTTCACGGTAAAAAAAGCCGGCGACAGACAGGACCACAAAATAATCAGCCCCACCAGCACAAAGACGATTCCCAGTTTGGATATCACTTTTTTGATCCCTGCTTTTTTGATCTCTTCTTTCTTCATGTTCACACCCGCTCCCTTTCCTCCGGCCGTCCATTGACAATGGCGGACATTATTTTCTCCTGCGAAGCCTCACAGACATCCAGTTCCCCCGCGATCCTTCCTTCTCTCAAAATGATGACCCTGTCGCATATCCCCAGAAGTTCAGGAAGTTCGGAGGAGACCACCACCACTGCCTTTCCCTCTTTCGCCATATTCTGGATCAGCTGATAAATCTCGAATTTTGCCCCCACATCGATCCCTCTGGTGGGTTCATCCAGAAAGACGATCTCCGGCTCGGTGAGCAGCCATTTGGCCACCACGATCTTCTGCTGATTTCCGCCGGAAAGGGAATTTACCTGCTGTTCCTGATCGTTCACCTTGATCCGCATCTTTTCGATCATCTCTTCCGCGCACCGCGCTTCCGCCCTCCGATCGGCCAGAATGCGCCGGCATCTGCTGTTCGCCCCTATTCTTGTGATCCCGATATTGGAGCGGACCGATCCCATCAGATTTAAGCCGTCTCTGGATCTGTCCTCCGGGATGAACGCAAAGCGGTTTCTGATGGCATCTCTCGGCGAACGGATCTTCAATTCCTTTCCGTCCACGAAAATCTGTCCCGTTTCAGCGGGATATACCCCAAAGAGCGCAGATAAAACTTCCGTTCTGCCGGATCCCACCATTCCCGCTATTCCTAAAATCTCTCCGTGCTTCACCTCGAAACTGATGTCATAAAACTCCTTTCCCCTCGAAAGGTTCTTCACGGCCAGCGCGGTGTTCCCTATTTCTTTCTCCACAACCGGATAGATATTCTCAAGTTTTCTTCCCACCATCTCGCTGATCATAACGTCCCGATCCACTTCCTCTATGGACCGTACACTTATGATGCCCCCATCACGCAGTACGCATACCTGATCCGCCACCGCATCCAGTTCATCCAGCTTATGTGTGATATAAATGATCGCCACGCCCTGCTCTTTGAGATTTTTAATAGTCCGAAACAGAATCTTTACTTCGTTGTCCGTCAAAGCCGAAGTGGGTTCGTCCATAATAACGATCTTTGAGTCGCAGGATACCGCCTTCGCGATCTCCAAAAGCTGGATCTCCGAGACTGTCAGCTCCTTTACCTTCCTGTTGATATCTAACGTGATGCCAAGCCCTTCAAGCAACTCCTGCGCTTTTCTTTTTTGTTCTTTTTTATTTAAAAATCCGAATCGCTGACATTCTCTGCCGACAAAAATATTTTCCGTGACAGTCAGATTGGGAAAGGGAGACATTTCCTGAAAAATCATGGATATCCCGTGGCCAAGCGCCTGATGAGGATTCTGAAATTCTATCCGCTCCCCTGCCAGATAGATCTCGCCGCCGTCGGGTCTATATTCTCCCATCAATATTTTCATCAGTGTGGATTTGCCGGCGCCGTTTTCTCCCACCAAAGCCACCGCTTTCCCACTCTCCAACACCAGATCCACAGAATGCAGGACTTCAACGCCATGAAACGATTTCTTTAATCCTTTTGCTTCCAGCAACGGAACTGCCATGTTTTTTCCTCCTTAAACAAAGTCAATATACCGTTTCTATTTTGCACTAATATTATGATAATTATAATACCATTCATTAGGCGCAATGTAAATATAAAAACACAACCTAATTTTCTATTTGTTAGGTTGTGTTTTTGTATTTTTACACTGTCATTCCCGCAATCACACTTACAGACAAAAAAACAGCCTCCCGCCCTGAGGGGCGGGGGACCGCTTCTCTTCCTAAAAACTCCGTTCAAAACTCTATTTACTTCCGCAGGACAAATATTTAATGCAAAGCTTTCCTCTCCACCACTGCCGCCGTCTCGCCTATCACAAACTCCGGCACAACGGAAACTCTTCTCACTGACTGTCCCGGATCCTCTATCCTGTCAAGCAGATAGTTTACCGCAGTGCTTCCGTACTCTTTTTTATCGATCCCCACGCTGGTTAATGGGATCTTCCACAGATCGGCCAAATCGCTGTTGAACCCGGTCACCGAGATATCCTCCGGCACTTCAATGCCCAATCTGCTCAGGTGAAAGATCAATCTCTCCGCATAGACATCCGTACTGCAGATGATCAGCGTCGGAAGTTCCCCCTTTTCTTTTAATTTTGATAACTCTTCCTCAAAAAGTTCGCTGCCGTCCAGAAACTTTTCCTCGTTCCAGACATAAGCTATCTCCGCTCCCAGTTCATCCGCCGCCTTTCTGACGCCCGCAAACCGCTTCTGCATCGAAAGCCGCTCTAAAGAACCGTAATAGCCGATCTTTTTGTGTCCCATCCCGACCAACTGCCCCGTCAGGTAAAAGGCCCCCTCCTTATCCGCAACATGCATCGTATCGTAGGGGAACATATCGTGGGGCGGATAGGTGAGAACAAGGGAAGGCCGCTCATATAACGCCACCTTATCCAGATAGAACAGGCTCATATGCCCCCCGAAAATAATCCCTGCCGCTTCCTCGATCTCGCTTTCCCGCAGATTATCCTCGGAATCCGAAATTACTTTGATATGTAACGCGAAGCCTTCTCTGGCCAACCTCTCCTCGGCTCCCATGATCACTTTCATCCAGAATGCCGTATCCCGGATATCGCACTGCGGCAGAATAAATAAAACCACCTTTTTCCGCCCGTGTTCCGGCTTCTTTTTCTGATACCCCAACTTCTCGCATACCGCCAGAACTCTTTCCCTCGTCTCATCGCTGACGCCGCTTTTCCCGGAAATAGCCCGGGAAACCGAATATTTCGACAACCCTGTCTCCGCTGCGATTCGATCCAATGTAATACGTTTCTTTTTTTCTCCCATACCCCGCCCCTAAATGTTATGCTAAAATTATGTAACTATTATAATAAATTGCGCTATATATTGCAAGCCTTCTCTCAAAATTCCTCCTGTCACAGAAAAAGGCTGCAGCTTTAACGAGTATATCTTCGCGAAAGCAGCAGCCTCTTTCCGGCCTCAGGCACTTTCCTGTAAGCCGTTCCCCTTTTACAAAAATGATCATACACCCTAAAGTGCTACCAAAGCGTTACTCCTAAACCGGAAAACACAAAATATTGATTTATTTCTCTTTAAATGTAGCACATGTTGTCTCTCCGCAGTTATCGGCGCCGCAGCCCTTGATGTCCACGTGATCCGCATAGCATTTATAATTGGTGTTATAAACGCACTTATCCGCCTCACAGTCGATACTGATCGTCCTGCTGGGATGGGATATGGCGCTGGTAAAAGCTCCCATGTCGCTTCTGTCCTTGAAGCTCTCGCAGCATGTGTCATCTTTGCGGCAGGCGTGTTTTCCCGCCACCATGATATCTCCCTTACAACAGCACCTGTCGCTGTTATAGGTACAATTTTCCACAGAACAACGTAATTCAGCCATCTCTTTCTACCTCCTGATTTTTCATCTTACAGGTGATTGCGAAACTTGTTTATACTACTGTTTTGCCGTGCAAAATTTACGCATCAATAAGCAGGCGCTGTGAGACCGCCGGCACTTAGGCACCGTATTTTGGCGCCTTATGTGTCCGCTGCAGTCAAGCCGCAGTGAAAACGTGCCTGCGCCTTGATCGTATATTTTGCACAAGCAATCTTTGCAGAAAGAAATGTTTCGCAAACGCCTATTTCATTTTTACAGAATCAGTATGAGCAGATTGGTTATACTTTATGCTGACAAAAAAAGAAAAGCGCTGTTGATTTTATCTATGCGCTGTTCTAAAATATTTTGTAAAGCATTTTTATATTTTATCCGAAACAAAAAGCGAGGTCAGGTTCGATGCTGTTTAATTCCGTCGTCTACATCACCATATTCCAGCCGGTCGTCATTGGCGGATTTTATCTTTTGCAAAGACTTAAAAATCCTTTATGGGCAAAATTCTTTTTATTCGGCATGTCCCTCATATTTTACGGTTACTATAATGTTTCCTATGTGGGCATTCTCATCGCAAGCCTTCTGTTAAATTACGGCTGCAGCATGTTTCTCAATAAAACAGACTGCAGGAAGCGCCGCAGGCTTATTTCCGCAATCGGGATCCTCGGCAATGTCGGCCTTCTGTTTTATTTTAAATATTTCAACTTTTTTATTGAAAACTGCAACTTTTTGCTGCACACTCACATAAGCATCGAAAAGATCGCTCTCCCTCTCGGCATCAGCTTTTTTACTTTTCAGCAGATATCCTATCTTGTGGAGCGCTGCCGCAAAAACGCTGCCCACCGTCCTTTTGTGGATTACGCCTGTTTTATCACCTTTTTCCCCCAGTTGATCGCCGGCCCTATCGTTATGTACGACGAATGGCTCCCCCAGCTTGACGACTGGCGGGAGAGAAAAAAGACCGCCGACGACTTTTACAGAGGAGCCGCCCTCTTTATTCTCGGCCTGTCCAAGAAGGTGCTTTTCGCGGATTCTCTGGCTGTTCTCGTCAATCAGGGATTTTCGCATATCTCCGGCCTCGATGCGCCCTCGGCATGGGTGGCCGCGATTTTTTATATGATGGAACTCTATTTCGATTTCAGCGGTTACTGCGACATGGCCAGAGGCATCGGCCGGATGATGGGGTTCTCACTCCCCATAAATTTCCGCTCTCCGCTTATGGCTGTCTCCGTCAGGGATTTTTGGCGCAGATGGCATATCACGCTGTCCCGGTTTCTGACCCAGTATATCTACATTCCCTTGGGCGGAAACAGGAAAGGGCTTTACAGGCAATGCCTCAACATCCTCATCGTTTTCCTTGTAAGCGGCTTCTGGCACGGCGCAAACTGGACTTTTGTCCTCTGGGGGCTTTTTCACGGCGTCGTCATGGCCGGGGAGACGCTTTTTTCCCGCCTCAAAATATCAGACGCAGCAGCCGTCAAGGAGACGGCTTTTCTAAAAGTGCGCAGGCTTTTTACCGTTTTTTTTCTGGTTCTCTCTTTTTCCATCTTCCGCAGCGACTCTTTATCGGACGCCGCTCTTCTATGGAAAAAAATGTTTGCCGGAGGTAATAACGGCATGCTCCTGCGGCTTTGCGATACTCTGCGCTTTCCTGAAAATTATGTCCTCACAGGCATAGCGGAACGGTATTTCCCACAGTATGTCAATGTTCTGCTTCTTTTTTATATGCTATTCCTCATGGGGTGCGGCATTTTTCTCATTCGGGGAATGACGGCGGAACAATGGATCGAAAAAAAGGGCCATCGCACCTTGGGTGTATTCCTCCTCGCGACTTTGTTTGTCTGGTGCTTCATCTCCCTGTCACAAGTCAGCGTTTTTCTGTATTTTAATTTTTAAGAAGGAGACGATATGTTGAAACAAAAACATCCCCTTGGAAAACTGATATTTTTTATTGCTTTGGAACTGTTTGTCATATTCTGCGTCGTATGGTACTTCGATCCTTTCTACCAGTACCACGCCCCCTTAGGGGATAAAAAGGCCGTACTTTACGACAGGGACAATCAGGTAGTCGGCACTGTCAGAAACTTTTCCTATGACAGTGTGCTCATGGGTTCTTCCGTTGCCGAAAATTTCGACAGCAGTTATCTGGATGAACGCTACGGCTGCCTCACGATCAAAGTCATCAAAGCTTCCGGCTCTCTGGCGGATCTTTTGTACTATCTGGACATGGCACACGAAAAGCAGGAGCTGAAAAACGTCTTCTGGTGCCTTGACATGTTCGCCTTAGAAGCCTCCCCAAAACCCACGATCCCGGAGGGCGTAAGTCCCCCGGCCTATCTGCGCACCGAGACTTTGCTTGACGATATTCCTTACCTTTACAATAAAGAGATTTTGTTGGAAAAAATACCTTTGCAGTTTACCTATGCCAGCCTCGACAAAAATACAGGCGGAAACGCCTACAACTGGGCGGAGGAAAAAGAATTCGGCGCGTCAAAGGCAAAGCAGGTCTACTTTAAACCGGAGAAAGCAAAGTCCCCCCAAGATTTCACTGAGGCAAAAGAGAATCTTGAGAAAAATCTTGCTCTTCTGGCACAGGAGATCGCCGCCAATCCTGACACTGCCTACCGCTTTATCCTGCCCCCCTACTCCCTGTTATGGTGGGATGCCGCCTATGTAAACGGAGAACTGGACAAAAACTTTTATCTTTTGGAACAGACGCTGCCCGCCCTGCTTACCTTTGACAACGTGGAAGTATACTATTTCCAGTCCGAAAAAGACATCGTGTGCGATCTGGACAACTATATGGATATGATCCACTATTCTCCGGAGATCAATCAGTATATGTTTGAACAGTTAGGCAGAGAAACCTACAGGGTCACAAAGGAGAACTGTGCGGAAAAGATCGCCGAAATGAAAATGCTGGCGAAGGAGATCACAGATAGCTATATCTACGAATATTATGACTAAGCTCATTTAAAACCCGCGCCGTGGGATCTCCCCGCGGCGCGGCTTGTCTGTCTCTATTTCTCCTGTTCTTCTTTTCGGATCTCCTTTGTCCGGATTTCTCGACTAATCTGGTCAATAAACTCTGCGAGAGGTTTCACTCCCTCGTCCCCGGCAAAACGGCTTCTCACGGACACCGTGCCGTCCTCTTCTTCCTGTCCTCCCACCACAAGCATGTAGGGCAGTTTCGCAAGCCTTGCTTCCCTGATCTTAAAACCGATCTTTTCGGAACGGCTGTCCACCTCCGCGAGCACGCCGTTTCCTTTCAGTTCTTTGCATACTTTCTGTGCATACTCTTCATATTTATCGGAGATCGGCAGAACTCTCACCTGCACAGGGCAAAGCCATGTGGGGAACTTGCCCTCATATTTCTCGATCAGCCACGCCAGTGTCCTCTCATAACAGCCCATAGAGGTTCTGTGAATGATGTAAGGGCGCACCTTATCGCCGTTTTGATCTATATAATACATATCAAACTGTGCCGCCAACAGCGCATCCCACTGGACCGTGATCATCGTATCTTCTTTGCCGTAGACGTTCTTTGTGTTGATATCCACCTTAGGTCCGTAGAAAGCCGCCTCGCCCACGTCCTCCACGAAGGGAATCTGCAGTTCTTCCATGATCTTTCTGATATGTCCCTCTGTCTCCTCCCAGACCTCCGGCTCACCGATATATTTTTCTCTGTTGGCGGGGTCCCATTTGGAGATATGATAAGTCACATCCTCCTCCACTCCCAAAGTTTTCAGGCAGTGCTGCGCCAGCGCGATACATTTTTTAAACTCCTCCACCATCTGATCCGGACGGACCACCAAGTGTCCCTCGGAGATCGTGAACTGACGCACTCTGGTCAGTCCGTGCATCTCGCCGGAGTCCTCGTTTCTGAAAAGCGTTGATGTCTCGCCGTAGCGCAGGGGCAGATCACGGTAGGAATGCTGAGTCGCCTTGTAGACAAAATACTGGAACGGGCAGGTCATCGGACGCAGGGCGAACACTTCCTTGCTCTTCTCCTCATCGCCCAGCACGAACATGCCCTCCTTGTAGTGATCCCAGTGGCCGGAAAGTCTGTACAGATCGCTCTTTGCCATAAGCGGGGTCTTTGTCCGGATATAGCCCCACTCGTTGTCCTCCAGATCCTCGATCCAGCGCTGCATGGTCTGCACCATCTTCGCGCCCTTAGGCATCAGAAGCGGCAGTCCCTGCCCGATCACATCCACCGTGGTGAACAGTTCCATCTCCCGCCCCAGTTTATTGTGGTCGCGGCGTTTGATGTTCTCCAAATATTCCAGATACTCTGCAAGCTCTTCCTTCTTATTAAAAGCGGTGCCGTAAATTCTCTGCAGCTGGGCCTTATTGGAATCTCCTCTCCAGTATGCCATGGAGGAAGATGTCAGCTTAAAAGCCTTAATGCCCTTGGTAGTCATCAGGTGAGGGCCCGCACACAGATCCACAAATCCTCCCTGATCATAGAAGGAAATCTCCGCGCCTTCCGGCAGATCTTCGATCAGCTCCACTTTGTAGGGCTCGCCTTTCTCCTCCATGAATTTTATAGCTTCCGCCCGGGGCATCGTAAAGCGCTTGAGTTCATGCCCTTCCTTGATGATCTTCTTCATCTCAGCCTCGATCTTATCCAGATCCTCTCTGGAAAAGGGCGCATGGTCGAAATCATAATAATACCCCGTATCGATGCTTGGTCCGATGGCAAGCTTCGCCTCCGGAAATACCCGCTTCACGGCTTCCGCCATCACATGGGAGGCCGTATGGCGCACAACCCGCAGTCCCTCCTTATCGTTTGCCGTCAAAATATTGAGTTCGCAGTCCTGCTCAACAGGCGTGCGCAGATCCACAACTTCCCCGTTTATCTCTCCGGCGCAGGCTGCTCTTGCCAGACCCTCGCTCAAATCTTTTGCGATGTCAATGACGCTGATACCCGCTTCGTATTCTTTTACGCTGCCGTCTTTCAGTGTAATATTCATATTATTCTTCCTCCTCTTTCTCTCTTATCTCAATCGGTTCTTCAAACCGAATCCTCTTTCGCTCCGTCTCTTTATTTTCTTCCGCCTCTTTATTTTTATTCTCTCCGGTATCGGCCGCTCCGCCGGCATACTCCCCCCGCTGCAGCGACCTCAGGGAAGAAATTATAACGGTTCCGCCAATCACCGCAAACAAGATAAGCGCCCCGATAAAAACAACTCTCTCCACTCCCTGCGCCTGTGCCTGCGTGCTGAAAATGCCGTAGGAAAGATACAACAGATACGCCCCGGCTGCAATGCGGATAAACAGATGCATCTGCGTCGGCAGCCCCCGCCGCCCTTTTTTCTCTTCTTTCTTCGCGTCCATGTCTCCTCCTGTTTTTTCTGTGCTTTTTCTGTGCTTTTTCTGTGCTTTTTCCGCCGGTCTGCCGCCCGCTGTCGTTTTTGCATCCGCGGCTGCCGCTTCCATGAAAAAAGCCCCACGCACTACGCTATGTAATGCATGGGACGTAAATTACGCGGTTCCACCCAGCTTGCCCTGACAGCTTTAACATCAAGGCCACTCATTCGCCCGTAACGCAGGCCTGCGGACCGGATTAGGGTCACTCCGAGGCGGTCTTCCCATATACTCCTGCAAAAGCGCTTCCAGCCTGCACATCAGAATTTCTTCTGATCTCCGGCGCTTCTCTCTGGCTGCATTCCGCACAGGTACTCTTCTCATCAACGTTTTTTGTGTACTTGTTTTACGTTCCTATTCTACTCCGAAATAAGATTACTTGTCAAGTGGGCTCCATAACATACCTAAATGCGAAAAATCTTGTAATATTATTTCAGGCAGAACACGGAAATGCTCTGATTGGAATGTGTTTAGGTCATTTCTTTCAAGTACGTTTTTGCAGATTCTTCTGTCAGGCCAAACTTTTCACAGATTTGTTTCAGAATAATTACACATAAGCGACACCTCACTCTCCAACTTCTGCGTCATTTTAATATGAAAATCCTCTTCCAACATCTGGCATTTATCCTCTGATCCTGTCTCTGTGGAAAGAAGAATATTCAACAGTTTCCGTATACCTGTATCAGAATCTTCTCTTCCAAGGCAGATCATAACAGCCGCCATCAGATCATAATCCGCTTTTCGTTCCTTTACACCTCCCACCAGATTTTCCTCTGATATATAATAACGGGTAATGCTGTTCTCCCGGTTTTTGGGTGGATTCATACAGATCCATATGCTGTATATCTTTTTGATTTTCTCATAATGAGACTCTGTAAACTCTGTTCCATATTGAGCGGAGATCATGCGGCTACAATAGTAGATTGCCCTCTTTATCAACGGATAACCCGGATAAAAATCATTCTGTGCCTCTATATTGATAATCAAACGAATCAATTCCCCGGATACTGGCGCTGTTGCGAGGAACCTGATATCATAGGTCACTGTACCCTCCGTCAAAGTAATATCTTCATTTCCGGTTCCATGTATCATTGGCGCCTGCCATCTTTCTTAATTTCTGTTTTTGTCGTCACGCCGCCAGTGATTCCAGAAAGTCAGAAGAAGATTTCCGCAGAATACCATCACAATTAGTATGGCTGTCATAAAAAGCAGAAAATGGAAGCCGCACACTCCCATTGGGGTAAATATAACTCTTATTCTCTTTCGCCCTCACTTATGATTTGCTAAACCATTCGTTAAAATATCTAACAGTGGGCAAGCATCCACTAGTAGGTGACTGCCCAGAAAACTGAAATTCATTATTATAAATCAATATCTATCTCGTACCTATCATCAATCAGCACATATTTTACATTGTACTTTTCTGCAAGCTGCATAAACTGTGCATTATCTTCTAAAACGCTTTCCATAGTACACCATTTATCGTCTAAGCGACTTTCTATGGCACTTGCATGCTTCTTGATATTGCTGAAATAATTTTTAATATAATTTTCGCTCATTACAAGGCAAAAGTATCTGATATTATCAAGATATTCTTTTGCAAAATCTTTTTCCCAATCAAAAGGGATATAACACCCTTCAATAATAAGGTTTTGCTTATTCTCTATAGCGGTTTTAATCATTTCACGAATAATAGGCCACAGATACTCTGTGAGCTTATCGTCATCTTCGGGTGTGAGTTTGGTATAGCCGCTACGAATGAAACCCATTTTCAGATGGTCTATTGATAAATATGGATATTTATACTTTTCAAGCAGTTTTTGAGCAAGAACAGTCTTACCTGTATGTGATGCACCTGTAATTAAAATAATCATCATTTTCTCCATTCCAAACAGAAAATCATCTGTTCTTTTTCATACAGAAGTTTGTAAGAAAAACTCCTTGTCGTTCTACCTGCTGTTCCTTAACAACCTTATAACCTCTTTTTTCAAAGAAAGGCTTTGCCGTGATAGAAGCGTGAGTGGTAATATCTCCTTGAACAGTTTGCTCCAGTTGATTACAAATAATAGTTGCAATACCTTTTCCCTGATAATAAGCGTGAACAAACAGACGGTCAATGCAGCCCGTCTTATCTATATCCCCAAAGCCTACAATAACTTTATTTTCAATAACAACTATGCTGTAATGTTCTTGAAGCGACTGGTTCCATTTTTCTAAATCCACCTGTTCTGTTGCCCATACATCCAATTGTTCTTTTGTATAGTCTTTCGCATTTACTGTGTGGACTGTATTATAAAATAGTTCTGTGATTTCTTTGCAGTCGGATATCTGATATTCTCTGACAAGCATTTTTTATCTCCTTAAATCCCGATTTTTTGAGTCGATTATAACACTGGACTCCTGTCATATCAATGTGCTTTTGTAGAAATCGCCGAAGTTATATTTCAGCAACACTTATTTTAAAGAGACTAATGATATTTCATTTGGACATCCGCCGGCATTTGTGCTACTATATAATTGTTATCAACCAACAGCCACATGCTTCACAGGCGGCTTTATACTAAAAAATGCGAAACGGCATGATGATCACAATATCAATGATCCTCCGCCCTTCGCAAAACAAAGGATACGCACGCTATGAGTAAAGTACAGATCTCCATGGAGATATTCCCTCCGAAAAAGGACATTGAATTTTCCTCCGCCTTTCCGGTCGCGAAGGAACTATCTGAGATAGAGCCGGATTTTATCAGCGTCACCTACGGCGCAGGCGGAAGCCGCGCGGGAAGTACCATTGAGATCGCTTCCTATATCCAGAACGAACTGCACATTCCCGCTATGGCTCATCTGACCTGTGTGGGCTGCACCGGGAGCGATATAGAAAAGCTGTGCAGGGAATTTGAAAAAAACAATATTTCCAACGTTCTCGCTCTCCGGGGAGACAGACCGAAAGATATGTCCGATGAGCAGTATGCCAGCAGGGAATTTACTTATGCGGCAAACCTCGTCGATTTTCTGAAATCTCACACGGATTTTGAAATATGGGGTGCATGTTATCCCGAAAAACATTTTGAGTCTTTCAGCAAAGAGGCTGATCTGATGCACATGAAAGAGAAACAGGACAGAGGCGTTTCACAGTTCATCACCCAGCTTTTCTTTGACAATGACTTCTTCTACGAATTCCGGGAAAAGGCTGCGCGCAAAGGCATCACCGCTCCAATCCACGCGGGCATCATGCCCATCACGAGCGCAGGACAGATCGGGCGCTCCATCTCCCTCTCCGGTTCCTCCGTGCCGAAGGCGCTGTCGGACATCATTGCAAACTACGGAGAAAATCCTGAGGATATGTACAAGGCCGGCATTGATTATGCCATCCGCCAGTGTGCAGATCTGTTAGAAAACGGCGTGGACGGCCTTCATATCTATACAATGAACAAACCGGACGTCGCAAAGCAGATCGTGAAGAATATCGCTCTGCAGCGCACGAAACAGCCATAGAAAGAAAAAGAAAGGCGGCAAAACTACCATGAACGAAACAGAAAACAACAACACAAATTTGAACAACACCGATCAGCAGGGTAACGGACAGTATTACGACCCGAATCAAAACTACGGACAAAACGGCCCTTACAACTACGGACAGAATCAAAATTACGAACAGTACCAAAACTACGGGCAAAACGGCTCTTACAACTACGGACAGAATCAAAATTACGAACAGTACCAGAACTATGGGCAAAACGGCCCTTACAGCTACGGGCAGAATCAAAACTACGGGCAGAACGGCCCCTACAACTACGGGCAGTACCAGAACTACGGACAGCAGCCCTTTGTCAATCCGCAGGCTGCCTATCAGCAGGCAGCTCCCGTGCAGGAGACTGTTTCCAATGTTTTTTATTATATTTTAATGACACTGACCGCAGTGTCCGCGCTCATCACCATTATTTTTTCCATGAGCTTAATAAACGCAACTTTCTCCGCCGAGAATCTGGACGTTATCCTAAGCCAGAATTTTTACAACGTGTATTCCTCCCTGATGGATACTTACTCCGCCTCCGCAGGCGCATCCGTTATTTATACGCTGCTTACTTATGCTCTCGGATTCAGTATTTTAGCTTTTTCCATCATTGATATCGTAACGGTGCACAAAAAGGGATATCCCATCCTCGGACTGATCCTGTTTACCATTTTCCTCAAGCCGGGATATTTTATCTGGCGCGCTCATGTAGTGAAACAAAAGAAAACGCTTCCCGTCGTGTTCACCATCTGTTATATTCTGGCACATGTTTTCTACTTTTTCTGGTGCTTCACGCTTGTGATGCGTTTGATGTCCTGAATGTGATATCTATCATCCGGAAATATACGGATCGGATCCTGCCGGATTTTAATGCCCCGCCCGCCTTTATTCTTATGGCTGACGGGGCAGTGTCATCAGTTAAATTTAAAAAACCTCCGGCACAGTTTATAGCCGTCTATGGAAATCTTTCGTCCGCCTTTCCCCGGCAGATTCGTATAGCCGCACAAGAGGCCGTACCTGAGCCTGTGATACAGCCTGTAATTATTCTCCTTAAAATACTTCCAGAGTTCTGTCCGCTTTTCCAAATTCTCAGGCGTCCCGGAAATTGCCAGCATGATCGTGGATATCACCGTGATGATCTCCAGATAATTATACATGTACTTCCGTCTGTGTTTTTCCGCTCCTATACTTGAAAAATTCGTATTGTAAAAGTCAAACATTATCTTATTGACTCTGATCTGCTGATCGATGCGGGAGATCATGACGGACTCATTCACCGACTGATCCTCTCTCCCTATGTAGTAACGGTAGAAATTTACATCCAGATAATACATGTTTTCCACCTGCACAAGAGGTTCAAACACAAAAATATTGTCCACATAAAAAGTTTTCTCCGGCAGCTTCAATCCGCACTCCCTAAGGAGTTTTGTCCGGAAAATGACCGAGTGCATCAGGATATACTGCCCTTTCATGAAATGCTTCACATCCTTCCAGCTAAACAATTCATTCTTAGGCAGGGCATGCCGGTAGCGCATCACTTTATGATGCTTTTCTCCCACTTTTTCGTAGACAAAATTGCTGATCAACATATCAAGCACTGTCCTGGTGCCGGCAAAACGCCGCAATGTTTCCAGTATCTCCTCATATGCCTCCCTTTTTACCCAGTCGTCGCTGTCCACCACTTTAAAGTACAGTCCCTTTGCCTCCCTGATGCCTGTGTTGACCGCCGCGCCGTGTCCTCCGTTTTCCTGATTGATCAACCGTACGATACCCGGAAACTTTTCCACATATTCCATAGCGATTTCCGGCGTTTCATCTTCCGAACCGTCATTGACCACCAAAATCTCCACATCTTCCCCGCCGGGCACCAGAGACTCAATACATTTTCTCATATATGCCGCCGAATTGTAACAAGGAATCGCAATCGATAGTAATTTCATACTCTTTTCTCCGTTTCTGTTTTATTTTCCCGTCTGAATGCATCCGCCCCCTGCACGATATCCAGATATTTCGCGTAGACCGCATAGGCGGAAGGCAGCGGATATTTCTCCTCTATCTCCTCCTTCTCCACAAAAATAACTCCGGCTTTTTCCGCGGCCTCCCTTCTGTCGGCAAGCTCATCCGTCCTGACGCAGTAGCCGGTCATATGCCATTCTTTATGTGTAAAGACATGCTTTGCCTCTCCGATCTCTTTTATGCGGAGGGACTCAAAGCCAAGCTCTTTCAAATACGCAAGCACCTGTTTAGCGCTTCTTTTTCCGGGCAGACAGGGAAACTCATAAAAACCGGCCAAAAGCCCCTTATTGTCTCTCTTAGTCAATGCTGCTCTTGTCTGATCCTGTAGGACTAATACGGTTTTTTCCTCTATTTTTCTTGCCTTTTTGGGTGCTTTCTTCGGGTAATCCATCATGCAGCCCTTCTCATAGGCAAGACAAAATTCTTTTAGCGGACATTCCCCGCATTTCGGCCTGCCGTTTGGCAGACAGACCATTGCCCCAAGTTCCATCATCGCCTGATTGAAATCTCCGGGGCGCTCTTCCGGTATGACGCAAAGCAGATCCTGCTCCACAGATCTTTTTGTTTTTGTCTCGAGAATATCCCTGCCGTCCAGCGTCACTCTGGAGATCACCCGCAGTACGTTTCCGTCAACCGCCGGCGCCTTCTTCCCGTAGGCGATGGAAGCCACCGCCCCGGCCGTATAGCTGCCGATGCCTGCCAGTTTCTTCAGTTCCTCCCAGTCTTCCGGCATTTGACCATTATAGTCATTCATGATCTGTTTCGCCGCTTTCTGCAGATTTCTGACCCGGTTGTAATATCCGAGTCCCTCCCAAAGTTTTAAGAGAGACTCTTCCTCCGCCTCCGCCAGAGAAGAAATATCCGGCAGCGCCTGCAAAAACCTGTCATAATAAGGCTTTACCGCCTCCACTCTGGTTTGCTGCAGCATGATCTCGGACAGCCACACATGATAGGGCGTAGGATCCTCTCTCCAAGGCAGGATCCTCCTCCCCTGACTATACCAGTCAAGCAAAGGATTCGGTATTCGATCCATCTCAGATAAGTACACGGGCAATGGATTTCTAATCTCCATAGTGTCTTTCGTCACCAGACAGTCTCTGGCGATGATCCGAACCCCGGCCCTTCTCGCCTCAAGCAACGCTCCGGCAAACTCCGGCTGGGTTTGTGCGTTTGGCACCACATAGTTTACCCGATCCATCTGCACAATAAAAAGCAGATAACTCTCATAGCCTGCCTTCGCCGCCAGAATCAGCTCTCTCACATGTTTTACAGCTCTCTCCGAAGGCGCGTCCGGAAATTTGCCCACGCCGCCTTCCTCCAGCGTGCAGCCCTTTACCTCCATAAAGATCCGGCGCGTCCTGCCTCCTTTTCTCTCATTTTCCGCCTCTATATAAAAGTCAAAACGGGATTCTCCGAAAGTCGTCTCCGGTTTTACGAGGGATACCCCCGAAAAAAGCCCGCCGGAAAGCAGCCACTCTCTGACTGCCTTATTCGGCGCCTGAGAATCTATATTGACGATCCTTCCCTCTTTTTCCACCGCCACCAGATCGTAGGCTGTGGCACGGTTTGCGCTGTCAGGCTTCTCCAGATAGACAAGGGCGCTCTCTTTCAGCAGTTCCCGGCATCTGCCCGTATTTTTTACATGAACTTTCTCTTCCCGTCCGTCTATATTTACCCATGCAATAAACCGGTTGGGTCTTGAGAGAAAAGTTCCTTTCTCAATATGTTCATATTTCATCAATACCGCTGCCTTTTCTGTTGTGATATTTCATATTACGGCCCTCTGACTTCACACCGCAGAGGCACTCTCGCCGAAGGAACCACTTCCGAGGCCGCCTCGGTGTGCACCGCCTGATCGTCAAAAAAGATATGCGCTCCGAAGGCTTTCAGGATATCCCTTTTCTGCACGCCCCCCAGAAAAAAGGCTTCGTCTATCCTGACCCCCCAGGCTCTGAGGGTACGGATCACCCGCTCGTGGGCAGGCGCGCTTCTGGCCGTTACAAGCGCTGTTCTGATGGGCGCCTCCTCCTGCGGAAATTCTTTCTGCAGATCCGAGATCGTCTTTAAAAACTTGGCAAAAGGGCCGGCTTTCAGCGGATTTTTTGCATTTTCCCGCTCATTTTTCTCAAATGCCTCCAGCCCCTTTTCCTGATAGATCCTCTCCGATTCATCCGAAAACAACACCGCGTCGCCGTCGAAAGCGATACGGATCTGTCTGATGTCCCCGTCGCAGTTGTAGGTATGTATGCCGTCGCCGCAGATGATACCTGCCGCGATACCGCTGTCGATCGCCCCCTGTACGTCCTCCTCATAGGCCGATAAAAACAGATCCGTCTTAAAAGCCGCCAGATAGGGAGCCAGAGAAACACCGCTGACCAAGGCCGCCCTTGTGATATCAAGGCCATATTCCCGAATCGCGTTGAACACCCGCAAAGACGTATCCGGACTGTTTCGGGACATCACGATCACTTCCACGCGCCCCTCCTGTCCGGGTATCTTATTGATATTGAGCAGAGCTTTCACTAATGCAAAGCCGGGGCCCGGTTTTAACAGTTCCTGTTCATGCTCCACCTGATAGCTGCAGTAGGCCTCCACACCTTCTCTCTCAAAAAGTTCATTCTCCTTCGCCAGATCAAAAAGCGCTCTCGAGGACACACCGATCACAAGCCTGTTTCCCAGATCAAAAGCCATATTCGCTCCTTTCTGCCGCATATTCCGGCACTAACGGAGCCTTCTTACCTCAAATCTTTCTCTCATTGCCAGACAGTACTTCAACTCTTCATACCGCTCCGTGATGTCACCGGGCTTCACGTCAACATCTATGGCGATGGCCATCGTGTTGATCATCTGGTCGGTCAGTCTGTCTTTCATGGTCGTCAGTATCTGCAGCTTTTCCTTGCAGGTATCCGCATCCAGATATGCGAGTACCATCGGGTCGATCTGCGGCTCCGCCTCTTTTTTGGGGGAATGCTTTTTATCCTCATCCGTTTTATCCGCCGCTGCCTCCGACCGGCTCTGAACATCGGCCTTGTGCTGCACCAAAGCTGCCGCGCCGCTCTCCACCAGTTCAAACCGCATTTTCTGCTCTGCATCAGGATATTTTTCTCTGTCTACAGGGCTCATAAATACGGAAAGTTCTCTCGCATATACGCCGTAACTGCCGTACAGCGCCTGATAGATAACCAGTTTTTCACCGGTCTCTTCATGTGCCGCTATCGTAATGATGCGGTAGCAGTTCCCCTTAAAATGTTTAAAAATTTCACCCGGTCTCGGAAGCTGTCTCATCATATGATTCCTCTTTCTGCCGCCTGCTTTGTGATTTTTTTGGCTGACATTAACAGTATAACCCCAAACACCGGTTTTGTCATGTCAAATATAACAAAACCGGTGTCCTATAAAACGTACAATATGTGATCTGTCCGGAAAAAATCTCCGCTACGCTTTTACTAACTCAAACGTCCCGTACACTTCCTTCGTATGCCCATCATAGGCTTCCAGCAAAATGCTGTCGCCGAACTCTCTCTTTTCCAGACTGAGTTTCCAGAAATATTCCCCGCTTCCGAGCATCTCTGTTCCGGAAGCCATTCTGATCCTGTGTTCCTGTGCATTGTCATTTGCCAGCCTGAATGCGGGGCCGTCAAAGTTTTCCCCATTGTCATTCCGATAAATTATTTCCACATAGGTGCCGAGCTTTGTCTGAACCACCTCCGCTTTCTCGATCACTGCTACACCGGGGATCTCAGGAACATCTGCCGGTCTGTAGGAGATCACCTCCGCGTCACTGATATCCGTCAGTGTAAAACGAATCTCCGTCCGCAGGATATCCTCCATACTGGTCATACTTTCATCCCAAAGTATCCCGGTGCACACCACGTCAAGGGTTTTTCCTCTTTCTGTTTTGCCGCACTCGATCATGATATCCATCACGTCATCCTCCACCCATTGAAAATATATGGTGGACACGGCGATCCCCAGCTCCTCCGTATTCTGAATGCCCGCGTTCACATGCATGATCTCGAGATTTTTGGACGCCGCATATTCTCCGGCGCTCAAATCGCTGTCGATCCCCCAGTCACGGACCGGATCTTCCGCTATCGCATCCTCCGGCACAAAGAGATAGCGTCCCTCTTCCTTCGCCTTTGCCTCCACTACCACATAGATGCTCTCGCTGTCACACATCGCTTCCTTCACCGTATAATCCGCCGCCATTCCCTCTGTGATCTCCGTCTTTTGCTGCTCTTCTTCGGCTACCGGCACGATCAGTTCCTCAGCCTCCACAGGCGGCAGAGCCGCCGTATTTCCGTTACCTTTCAGAAAATCCAGTATGCCGAAATACTTCCCGGCTGCATAGGCGCCCGTCCCCAAAAAAGTGACCGACGCCAAAATAAGCGCCGCCGCTTTGAGCATACCTATGCCGCCTGCGGATCTCTTTCCCTGCCTGCCCGTGTATTCTTTTTTTCTCCCATCCCGTCGTTTTGCGTATCCGCCCTTCTCAGGCAGTCTTGTCAAAGTCTCCGTATACCCTCTCCACACGTTCTCCGGGATTTTCACGTCCTCCTGCAAACCCTGTATCATATCGTCAAATCTGCTCATACATTATTCTCCATTTCCGCACTTCCGTGCAAATACTAAGCAACTCCTACACGCTTCTTTTTCCGGCCGACGTCCGCCGCAACACCGGTTCAGTCCTCATCACCCTGTATTTCTCCCGCTAAACCTTCTGCCCGCCAGAGCGTTTTTTTCATATAACATCTCCATCTTCTGTCTTGCGGCGGCAAGCCGGCTTCGCACCGTGCTCTCATTCACTTTAAGTATCTCCGCGATCTCTCTCGTTTTAAATCCTTGTACATAATATAATATAACTACTGTGCGGTGTTTTCTGTCCAGACCGCTCAAAAAGTCATCCCACTCCACGTTGAGAAAACTTTCTTCAAGCCTTCCCTTCTCCGGCATCACTTCATTCAGCACGGTATGACTCCTCTGTCTGCATATCTCATTGCAGTGATTGATCAGGATCCTGATCAACCATGTTTTAAAATATCGTTCCTGCTTCAGCGTGCCTATTTTTTCCCAGCAGGTCAACGCCGTCTCCTGCATGGCGTCCAACACATCCTGATCATTTTTAAGAATCGCTTTCGCCACCTTATACATACTCTGCGCCTGTGCCTGCATCAGATCCTCAAAAGCTTCTTTATCATGGCTTTTCGCCCTTCTTACCAACTGTTCCATCCGTATTTCCTCTCTCCTTTCCCGCCATTTACTTCCTTACATTCCCGGGAACTTCACTTCAGATTTGCAAATCCTGTAAGCAGGTTCTTCTGCTTTTTATACTTATTAGACGGAATAAGCTGCTGTTTAGTCCAAAAAAATTATCTATCGTTCAAAAAAAGCAGAGAGTCCCCGTTCGGAGAGTTCCCTGCTGTGTATCACCTGCACCGGCCATATACCAAACCGCTGCAGATCTATGTTCTTTCCTTTCCTCTGCTTCCGTATTTCACGATCAGAAGCTCCACGCTGAGCCGCTCGGCCAGCCTTCCTGACTTGATATCGTAATCCGCTTGCACACAGTCCTCCAGAGCCTGTTTTAAAAAGGGCATCTTAAATCCGGCGGCCTGTTTCATATATTTTCCGGCAACAAAACCGTGCAGACCGACTTTCTCCGCGATCAGTGCCTGCGGATATCCTTTTTCCGCCAGTTCTTTCACCTGCAAAAGCATGTTGAACTGTCTGCCGATCAGCGCCAGTATCCGCATGGGCGGCTCCCTCAGCGCAAGCAGGTCGTAGTACAGGCGTAGCGCTCTCTCGCTGTTCCCTGCGGCGATAGCTTCTATCATATCAAAAATATGATTCTGTATCTGCGGCACACAGATTTCCTTCACGTCATCTTCCGTGACGACCTCTCTGTCCAACGTATAGCAGAGCAGTTTTTCCAGCTCTTTCCTGATATTTTCCATATCATCCCCGCAGCCCTCCAAAAACATGCTGAGGGTTTGGGCAGATATCTGCTTTTTCTCCTTTTTCAAAATGCCAAGCACCCATTTTTGAAGGGTTTTTGCATCCTGTCTGCCAAACTCCGCCGCGTAGCCATACTTTTTAATCGTTTTATAGAGACCGCTTCGCTTATCCACTTCCCGTTCCGAGATGATAAAACTGCTGCTCTGCGCAGGACTTTTCAGATACTCCGCCAGTTTTTCCCCTCCGGATTTAAACAGCTCCGTGTTTTCCAGTATTATGACACGTCTGTCAGCAAAGAAGGGCAGCGTCTCCGCCATGTCGATGATCTCCGGCACCGACACACCTTTCCCCTCATAGCAGTTGACGTTCATCTTATCGCCGCCGCCCAACATAGCCTCCGAAAGTCTGTCTCTGTACTGTCTGACCAGATAGCCTTCATCGCCGTAAAGTAAATATATCTGCTTTAACTGCCCTGTTTTAATATCCTCTGTGATTCGCTGCATGACAGAATATCCTTTCCTTTCACCATCATACGCACAGATCAGCATTATGTCAATGTTTCCTTCTATTCCCGCCGTCCCAAAAACTCTTCCACACCGATCCTTCCGTCTCTCACTTTCACCGTCACAGCTCCGCTTTCCGCAGTCTGATAAATATGGCACCCCTGTCCTTTAAGCCGTTCTATCAGTTCTTTATGTGGATGGCCGTAGCGGTTGTCTTCTCCGGCGGAAATGATCACATATACCGGATCGGTCAATTCTAACAGTTCCGGAGGCGTGGAATATTTGGAACCGTGGTGCGCCGCTTTTAACACAGTGACAGCCTCCCGCCCCGAGAGTTCCGAGAGGAGCTCCCTCTCCGGCTCTCCGGTGACGTCCCCGGTCAGCAGCATCCTGAATTCTCCGTATTCCACATACAGCACCGTGGAAATTTCATTGACTTCTTTAGTCATTATTCCGGGTTCAGGTCCTATACAGGATATCTTCAGCTCTCCCTCCGACAGTCTGTCACCCCTGCCGATATAGTAAACCGGAATATGATACTCCGCCGCCCTCTCTCTGAGTTCTGACAGTTCCCCCCGCTTCATCTCTTCGGAAACATCCGGCAAGATCAGGCTGTTTATCCTGACTCCATACTCCGACTGTTCCATCAACTCCATGACGCCGGAGATGTGATCTTTGTCCGGATGGGTCAAAAAAACCGCTTTTAACTCTGCTATCCCGCTGCTCTCCAGATAGGGCAGTATCGTATATTTCCCTACCTCCGATCTGCTTGTGGAGCCCCCGTCCACCATATAACAGCTTTCCGTTCCGTACCGCATCACAATGCAGTCACCCTGCCCAACATCCAAAAAGGACACCGAAAAGCCGCCGGAGGGTCTGAGAGACAAAACCCACAGCATGACTGCCACAAGAAGCCACTGCATGATGGCCGGAAGCTCTCTGCGCCTTTTATCCCTCCTGTTTTTCCCATTATCCGCTTCCCCGGCGCATCGATACCGAAAGATCATAAAGAACAGAATGCCGTAATACAGAAGTATCTGCCAAAGTTCCGGCCGCCCGCCGATATGTACCGCGTTTGGCAATTTTAACGCCTCCCTGCAGGAAACTTCATACAGCTGCAGAATAAGCCTGTCCGGTATACCCGAAAGGATCCCTGCTTCCGTCAGGAAAAATCCTGCTGCCAAAGATATCATGCCTGCGGCAAATACCACCCCCATAAGCGGGATCACATATAAATTCAAGATCAGGGAGTACAGAGAATACTTATAATAAAAGTAAAATAAAATCGGCAGCGTGGCAAGGGCTATGGCACTGCCAAGACAAAGTCCCTCTGCAAGCGCTTTCCCGGATCCACAGGCCACCCGCCTAAGTACGGATGCTTTGTTCTTTCCTTCTTCCTTTTTCTTCTCTGTCCTCTTCCTCTTCTTTGCCGAAAGGCCTTCCCCCAGACAACCAACCACCTCTTTCCACCACGGAAGCACGATCCCGATTCCTGCCACCGCCCCGAAGGATAACAAAAATCCGCTGTGTTTTACTAACAGGGGCTGATCCGTCAGCATAAAAATCAACGCAAATGACAGTGCTGTCAGCATATCGTAAGTCCTGCCAAACAGTTCCGCGGCAAGCTGCATGGAAAACATAAATACCGCCCGCCATGTGGATACTCCCATTCCGGTCATCACACCGTAACACCACATAATGCCTACGGCGGCGGGGGCACGAAACCAGACTGGCAAACCGCATTTCTTTAAAAATCCGGAAACCGCCGTCCCCAAAAGGGAGATATGAAGCCCGGAAATCGCCAGAATATGGATCAGACCGTTTAACTGATATAGCTCTTTAGTCTCCTCCTCCAAACCGTTTTTTTCTCCGAGAAGCATCGCTTTCAAAATGGAGGCTTCTTTTGCCGGATATATCTTCTCAAGCATCCCGCAGCAGGCATATTTTATTTGAGATAATTTTTCTTTAAGTGGATAACCGGATCCTGAACGTTCCAGAATTTCTGTCTGATTTAATCGATAAGATACCTGTAAGATCTGATAATACTCTTTTAGATCGAACTCTCCGGGGTTAGATGCTCCCCGGAACAATGATACTTTTCCGGAAACCCTGACGGTCTCCCCGATGCGCGGGAGCGCTGTTTTCTCCCCCGCATCTTTTATATAACACATGACCTGCCTGTCATTTTGATCTTTGACATCCGTGACATATAAAACCGACATTTTTTCGCCGTACATGACACGGTATTCTCTATCAGCGACTATTCCGGTCAACTCTACCTGCTCTCCTTCGTCCGGTACAGAGTCCTCCGGCAATGTTCCTTTATATACACAGACCGCCGCCAACAGTGCAAAAATACAGGAAAACAGGCAGACCGGTCTTCTGATCTGCATAATTTCTCCTTTTTCACGTTTGTTTTTAACTTATTCTACCATATCCAAATCTCTCTCAAACTGCGTTGTCAGGCTGACACTGTCCCGATAAGTGACATCGGTATTGCCCTCAATGGAAATCTGCACTTTATTGACCCCCGGGAGTTCCACAAGGGAGTTTACAATGGAATACAACACTGTCTGTGACGTCACATTGTAAACCGGAGTCAAAAACTCCTTACTCAGATTGACATAGCACACCCTGTCTTTTACCGTAACGCTGAGTATCGTCACCGTAGGATTGATCGTCGGATACCCCTGCTCGTCGTCTATATTTCCGTTCTTTTTCGGTCCTTTGAGCAGCTCCTCCATGACCTGTCTCTCCATGGAGATATTGCTGTTGTAAATGACATCTCTGTCTACCTCCACAAGACCGTCTCCCGTCTCGTTGGCAAAATAAAGAGAAAACGTGCTCTCCGCGTAGGCGTTGATCTCCGTTCCCGCGTTGTCGATAAATGAGTCCGCAGTCATAACTCCCACAGGTATGCCTGCGGCATCGATCAAAGCCGCATTCTGCACAGAAAATGTAATCGTATTGATCCCCTCGATCTGGGTCAATGTCCTCACGACCGCAGCTCTGCACAACACCTCGGAAATCGCATTCTGTCTCAGATATTCTTCGCCGAAATCCAGATTCATCTGCCCCTCGTTCAGCGTGTACCCCTGAAAAGAACTGTGGAGTGAGGAAATATACTCCGGTCTTTCCGACGTATCCCCCATCGCCTCTATCAGCTCCTGCAGCAAAGCCTCTCTCTGCGTTGTCTGCGTGACGTGCTCCTGAGAAACCACATGAGTCTCCTCTTTATCCACAAAATAAACAGTATAACTTTGGCCGCTCTCCTGATTGTCTTGCCCACAGGCTGACACACCTGTCATAATCAAAACGCCCAGCACGCAGGCCATGATCAACTTCCTCATGCTTCCTCCCTATGAAAACTGCTCGCCTTATAAGTGAGCGGTATCTTCACGATAAAACTTGTTCCCTCTTCCGGCACACTCTCCACCTGAATGGAACCTCTGTGCATCAAAACCGCGCTTCTTGTGATCGCAAGCCCTAACCCTGTACCGCCGATCTCTCTGGAATGGGATTTATCCACCCGGTAAAACCTCTCGTAAATATGATCGAGCGCTTCCTCCGGGATTCCAACGCCCGAGTCGCTGACTGTCAGCGTAAAATACTGATGGTCCGCGTCCAAAACAACCTTGACCCAGCCATTCTCCTTATTGTACTTGACGGCATTTTCCACAAGATTTGACAACACAAGACTGATTTTTACTTCATCCACAGTGGCTTTCACCGGGCGGATGCTCTCAAAAATCAGCTCGATATCCCGCTTTCTGGCTATGGGACGCAGGCGTTTTAATATCACCTCGGTCAGGTCGTTCATATTGACCTCCGTGACGTTCATATCCGTCACCTTTTTGTCCACCTTCACAAGAGCTAAAAGATCTGTGATGATCTTGTTCTCCCTGTCGATCTCCGCCGCGATATCCTCCATAAATTCTCTGTACAATTCTACCGGAACATCCTCCTGCCCTAACAGCGAATCCGCCAACACCTTCATCGATGTGATAGGCGTCTTCAATTCATGGGAGACGTTTGAGACAAATTCCTGTCTGGAATCATCCAGTATTTTCATCCTGCCGAGCAGCTTATTGAACGCGTCGATGATATGAACCGTCTCCGCGTAATCCGGCACGCTGATGGCTTTATCCGAAAACCCTTCCGCCACCTCGTTGATGGAAACCGTAACCTTTTCAAGCGGCTTGATCATAAAATTGACTAACAGCAGCGCGCCGCCGAAAATAATCAACATCATGATGAGCAGCAGGATATTCGCCTTATTTCTCAAAATTTCCATTGTCATCTGGATCGTGTCACAGGAAATGCTGATCAGCATGGCACCTCTCACCACTTCCTTCGTCTCCCCCGCCTTGCCGGTCTCCACAGTCTCCGAGATCGGGATCGTCATTTCAATATAGCCCAGATCCCTGTCATAATTGGACATACTTTCCCCGTGAAAACATTTTACGACCTCCTCTGAGATGATCGTCTTTCCCTCGCTGATGCTGTAGGTGTCTTTTACGACTTTCAGATTTTCCGACATGATCAACACCCGTCCCCCGTACAAGTTGGAAAGCTGTTCAAGCTCCGCATTGATAACCGGGGAAGACGGATCCCGCAAATAATTGTAAATGAGCAGATGATTTGCTATGATTTTAAGTTGTGCCTGCACTTCCGACGTCCGCACCGAGACGGCGCGGTTTTCATAGTTCTCGAGAATACCGTACTGCATATACCAGCTCGGAATAAGCCCCACCAGTAAAAGCAGCAAGAACAGCCTTACTTTCAGGCTTCGCAGGGACTTGATTTTTGATTTGATATCTTTCCAGTGAAAACGCATCGGCTTATTTTCCATTCTTACGCTTTAAAATAGTAACCCGTTCCCCATTTTGTCTGAACATACTTAGGCTCGCTGGGGTTTCCCTCGATCTTTTCCCGCAGTCTCCTGACATGAACATCCACCGTGCGAACATCCCCCGGATAATCCGCGCCCCAAACGCTCTTTAAGAGATTTTCGCGGCTGTAGACTTTTCCCGGGTTGGACATCAGCAGTTCCAACACCTCAAATTCTTTTGAAGTCAGATTGATCTCTTTTCCGGCGATGTATACCTGCCTGTCCTCTCTGTTCAAGTGCATATCTCCGCTTTCCAGCATAACGGTTTTATCTTCTTTATTTTCCTTCGGTACAGTCCGACGCATGATAGCCTTTAACCTTGCCTTCACTTCCAGAATATTAAAGGGCTTTGTAATGTAGTCATCCGCACCGTAGTCGAGTCCCAGAATCTTATCCATATCGTCGCCCTTTGCCGTCAGCATCACAACTGGGACGTTTGAAAATTCTCTGATCTGCTGGCATACCTCAAACCCTGTCAACTTCGGCAGCATCACATCCAAAAGAATAATATCATATGTATTGCTTTTCGCTTTCTCCAACGCTTCCTCTCCGTCGTAGGCACAGTCCACTTCCATGCCGTCCTGTTCCAAACTGAACCGGATCCCCTTTACGATCAGCTTCTCGTCGTCCACTACCAAAACCCTTTTCGCCATCTTTTACCTCTCACTTCTGTCTGCGCAGTGATTCCCCATACTGCGCTTACTCCACCGCCAAATATGCCTCCATCCGCTCATACATCTTCTCGCCGATGCCGGAAACCTGCATAATATCTTCCTTTTTTTGGAATCCGCCCTGCTTTTCCCTATACTCGACGATGGCTTTTGCCCGCCCTTCGCCGACTCCCGGCAGATCGCACAGCCTTTCCACATCCGCCGTGTTGATATTTACAAGTCCCTCCTGCTCGGAAGAAAGCAATTCCCTCTCCTTCGCCTCATCCAACGTCGGAATCTCCAGCCTGCTGCCGTCGGAGAGGACAGACGCCATATTCAGGTAATCCTTGTCAGCCTCCCCGCTAAAACCGCCCGCCGCTTCCACCGCCTCATAAAAACGGCTTCCCGCAGACAATTCGTAGACCCCCGGATTTTTCACTGCGCCGCAGACGTGAACCAGTATCTTTTCACCCGTCCCGGATTCCTGACTATCCCTGTCCGCCCCCGCCGATCGCTCCTCGGAAACCTTCGCATCTTCTTCCCTCCGCAGCTCCGACAAAAGCGTATCTTCCCGGCCGCAGCCCGAAAGTGACAGCATTGCTGAAAAGCATACCAAAAACAAACCTCTCCGAAGGCTTTCAGCAATAAATATAGTTATTTTATCAAATTTCATTCTCTTTCCTTTCCGCATTCCGCTTTCCGTGCGGAAAAGAAGCCCCTCTTATGCCGTCAAAACAGACAACATAAATTTATTGTATGCCAAAGCCCGTTTTTTGACAAGTAGTTTATTCCCATTTAAAAATAATAATTCCACCTATGGCAAGCGCCATTCCGATCAGTTTTTTTACTTCAAAATCCTGTTTTTGGGCGCCGAAGATCCCGAACAGTTCGATCAGGTACGCCACCAAAATCTGTGCCACCACAATAAACAACACCGCCTTTGCAGGTCCTAAACTCTTCATACTCTGTATCACGGTCCATGTGATCGCCGCCCCCATCACGCCGCCAAGCAGCATATATTTAGGCTCCACCTTTGCAAGGGACATAAAAGAATTTCTCTCCACCGCGGCCCATGCACCCACACATACTAAAAGCGCTGTAAACTGCACGAAAGCGTTGGCCGTCCACACCCCCGTCGTCTCCGTCACCTTCGTATTAAAAACGCCCTGAATACTCATCAGGGCGCCGGAAATAATTGCAATGATCATGCCCATACCACAAATCCTCTCTTTCTTTCACAGTTATTTCCAGTATGGACAATTTCGTGCTGTTCTATGCTTTTTTTTATTATTAATGACTTTTTTCCATGCCTACGATTGAAACCCTGTTCCTATGCAAAAGCCGATGAGTCCTGCGCCCCTCGTTTCCCTACAATTCATAAATCTCTTTTACCTTATCTACTGCATTCGCCAAAGATGTTTCATGCAGCGGCGAAAACATTCGGTAAAGTTCCTCCGGCTTTACCTTTTCCACCATTTTTTCGGAAGAAAGATTATATTTCCACTGCAAATAGGTATATACATCTGCCATCCATGCCAGAATCATTTCATCATACTGCTCGCTGATGTCCAAATCTGTTCGATTCGGCAGACCGATACTTCCCAGTATTTGTTTTGGAGTTTTGTTCAAATACAATGGGTTCCCCATATCCATATATTTGCGATAGGATGAGGTCATATAATCAGAAATCCCTCGAAATGGGGTCTCTATATTTCTTGCTATCAACTGAAATAAGTATCTGGTTTTCTGCATCATGACATCCAGATAAACCTCATCATAAGCGACCTGCTTCATAATAATTTCCTTCTTTCTGATAAATCAGAGTATTCCTGATTGCATTTTGTGCAGTAATGCCACTAACTTCATATCCTTCAAGAAGAATTGCCTTCATTCTTGCCTGTAGGAATTTACTTACTTCTCTTCTGGCTCGGACATCTTCATCCTTATTACGTTCCTCTAACTGAACTTCATAAGATGTTTGCCATAAAATACTGGCAAAGGCCTTCTCTGATTTCAGGAAAATCTGATTGCCTAAGGAACCTTTATAAAATAAGCGTTCTACTTCTTCCACATTGATCTGATTCAGCAAAAACGCTTCTATGACCTGCGTGTAGCTATCATCAGCCCGATACCCCTTAATGATGTCATATTGTCCGGAATCTACCCGATACAACTCCACAAGCCTGTTTCCTACAATCGCTGCTGCTTCCTGATTCGTTCCTCTATTCGCAATCACTTCTGCAATCCATGCCAGAACGCCACGGTCGTTTAAATCCAGAACATGCAATTCTTTTGTATCCAGTTCATATACGTTTACGATAGACTTTTCCGGTCTGCCATTCAAGGCAGCCCAGCTTCTTGCTCTGTCCTCGTACTCTGTTGTATAGAATCCATTTCCATAGTCATTATCATCCCGACCGCCAAGATACTCCGGATTCCGGATGATATGATCGGAACCGTGATATACTTTTATTCTGCTCATAGCGCCTCTCCTTAATCATCTTCATTATATAAAAAAGAAAGGTTCAAGTCTACCACTTTCCCAAACCTTTCTTTTCATTAACCGACTTTTTCCGGCTCCAACTTCTTTGCTATCATTTTGGCAGTAATTTCCATACCTTAAAATAGTTTATCCGACAGCAAGGATATCATCTATAGTTCTTAATACCCTTTACAGACATCCACCCAGCCTGCATACCCCGAATATTTCTCCAGTTCCGGGATTGCGAGTTCTATGGCGCTGTTAGCGCTGCCACAGGCCGGAAAAACCGTCTCAAACCGACGCAGCGATACATCCAGATACACCTCCACGCCCTCTTTCACCGCGAAAGGACAAACACCGCCCACGGCATATCCAACCAGTTCCGTCACTTCTTCCGGCGGAATCATTTTTGCCTTTGCCGCAAACCTCTCTTTATATTTGTGATTATCGATCTTTGCGTCTCCTGCTGCCACCACCAGTATCGCATGTCCGTCCACCAAAAAAGAAAGCGTCTTTGCGATCCTCTCCGGTGCGCAGCAAAGAGCCTTCGCCGCAAGTTCCACCGCAGCGCTGGAAACCTCAAATTCCTGAATCTTTCCGTCCATATGATATGCACTGAAATATTCTCTTACCCGCTCTATCGACATCCGTCCGCCCTTTCCGACAAAATTCCGAGTTTTACCAAGCCCGCCGCCTTTACGTCTCTTCTATATATTCCTCCTCCGGCTCCTCAACCTCAGGTTCCGGCAGTTCAATATACTCCTCCGTATAACTGTCGTCCCCCGTCACCTGACGCATGATCTGCTCTGACAGGCTCTTTAACAGAGCGTTCACATCCCCGCCCTCCCATATATTGGTGAAGGCGATCTCCATCTGCACCCAGAAATTTCCGGTGGTCATCATCTTCGGAAGGGGCATTGACTCACCGTAGGATCCCGCAAAAGTATAGTTTTCATCGTACAGCGGAAAGCCGTAGACCGGCATCTTACCGGTGCTCTCCTGAAGTTTCAGCCCGTTTGTCCAATCGTTCATCATAAATCTTGCAAAGTCGTTGGCCTGCTCTTTCAACTCCGTATAACCGTTTACGGCAATACAGGTTGTGATCGACAGGGAACGGCTTTTCAACTCTTCCGTCAGATCCGGCATACTGTAAAAACCGTACTCATAGGCAAAACTCCCATCCGCTTTCGCGTTTGCCATCCGGTTCACCGCCTCTGTTCCCGCCACGGTAAATACGATCTTTCCCTCCAGAAAATCCTGCATCACGCTGTCATAGCTTACCTCCGACCGCTCAATGGAAAAGAACTGATTCAGTTCCTGAAAAGTAGTCAGGCACTGCAGCGTCTCCAGATTATAAATATCGATATCGTCCGGATCGTCGCCGTTTTCACCGCCTACGATCAGATGATCTCCCGCAAAACTGTAATTATACACAATATCGGACACATCCCACTTAAAGACGGCTTCCACCTGTTCCGGCGCATCGTAATTCTCTGCAAATTCTCCCAACTCCGCTATCGTATCGGGCAGACATTCAAAGGCGCGTCGACTGATCTCCTCCTCGGAGAACTCATGAGAAAGTTCCTCTCCGGCTGCTTCCTCCGATACATTTCCGGAATCCTCTTCCTCCCCGGCCATTTCCTCCGACGCCTGATCCATCTCTATTTCTAACTGCAGCTTCGCATAATCTTTCAGATATGTTTTGTTATAAAGCAATGCACAGGCTTCATAGTAAAAAGGATAGGCCACGATCTTTCCGTCATAAGTCACCGCAGCGGCGGCTCCCCTGTTCTCATACTCATCCGCCAGAAACATATTCTGATCGGATATCTCCCCGGCCAGTCCCGCCAGATACGCCTTTTCCAGACAGTCGTTGGTGATCAGATACAGATCGGGCTTTGACCTTTCATCCCGCCCGAGAGAAGCTTCGTTGATGGCTTCGAGATACTCACTGTCGTCAATCAGCACCGCTTCCACCCGGACGTCACTGTTTTCACCGTAAGCCACCGCCGCCGCATTTAAATAATCCGTCAGGCTCTCATCCGTATACCACAGTCTGAGCGTCTCCTTCCTGCTGTTCAACAGGTTTTCCTGCTGCTCTTCACTCTCCGTCTTTTCGCCGGTCTTTTTCAGCGCAAATATGCATACCGCCGCACAGACCGCCAAGATTCCTGCGTATATCCATTTCTTATGTTTCATGAAATTTCCTTTCTATTTCGATTCCGCAGACGCCTTCCCGCAAGTTTCTCCAAGGGCCGCCCGCAGAATTTCCGCCATCTCGTCCACATGTTCCTTGGTGATGACTAAAGGAGGGACAAAGCGTAGAATATTGCTGCCGGCATTGATCAACACTAACCCTTTTTCCAGACAGCTGCTGATCACGCCGCTCACCGGCACGCTGCACTCCACTCCCTGCATCAGGCCGAGTCCGCGTCTCGCCAAAACCGTATCAAACTCCGAAACGATCCCGTCTAATCTTTCTTCCAGATAGGGCGCGATCTTTTGTACATGCCCTATTATATCATTTTCCTCAAATATGTCCAACATTTTTGAAACGGCGGCGCAGGCAAAGGGATTTCCCCCGTAAGTGGTACCGTGGTCCCCCGCCATGAGAGATTTTTCGGCCACCTCTTCCGTCATCAGGAACGCGCCCACAGGCACGCCGCCGCCGACAGCCTTGGCGCAGGCCATAATATCCGGTTTCACGCCATAGCGCTGCCATGCAAACATCTCTCCGGTGCGCCCCATGCCGCACTGGATCTCATCTAAGATCAACAGGATATCCCGCTCCTCACAGAGCCTCTTCACCTGTTCTAAGAAACTTTTCTCCGCCGGATAAATACCGCCCTCCCCCTGCAGCGTCTCAAACAGGACAGCGCAGGTATCATCTGTAACCTGTGCCAGCACAGAGTCAAAATCGTTCAACTCGGCGAACCGCACGTTTCCGATCAAAGGCTCAAAGGCTTCCCTGTAATGAGGATTTCCCGTCACGGAAAGAGCCCCCATCGTCCTGCCGTGAAAGGAATGGTTCATGGCAATGATCTCTCCGCCCCTGTGGTCATCTTTATGACCTCCGTTTTTCGTGAAAGCATATTTCCTCGCCGCTTTCAGAGCCCCCTCCACGGCTTCCGCACCGCTGTTTGTAAAAAATACCCGATCCATGCCGGAGGCCTTTTTCAATTTTTCCGCCGCCAGAACCGCCGGTTCGTTATAGAAATAGTTTGAGATATGGAGCAGCTTATCGATCTGTTCTTTCAGCGCCTCATCGTAATCCTTATAGTGGTATCCCAGTGCATTCACCCCGATACCGGAAAAGAAATCCAGATATTTTTTTCCCTCTTTATCGTACAAATATACGCCCTCCCCCCGGTCGAATACGATGGGATAGCGGTTATAAGTGTGCAGCAGATCCCGCTCCGCCTGCGCGATATATTCCTGTGTTCCGTGATCCTGCATGAAAATCCCCTCCTGTCTATTCCTCTTCCCTGACGATCGCCGTGCCGATACCCTGATTGGTAAAGATCTCAAGCAGCAAACAATGCGGGATCCTTCCGTCCAAAATATGCACTCTGTTCACACCATTCCGGATGGCCGAGGTACAATTTCCCAGTTTCGGCAGCATACCGCCTCCGATAAAACCTCCTCCTATCAGCTCATCCGCCTGTCCGGCCGTTAGGCGGCTGATAAAACTTGACTTATCGTTGATATCTCTGTACAGCCCTTCGATATCCGTCAGAAAAACAAGTTTATCCGCTCCCACCGCCTTTGCGATAGCGCAGGCCGCGTCGTCGGCGTTGATATTATAAGTGTGAAAATCATCATCAAACCCTACGGGCGCGACGATAGGCAGAAAATCCTTCTCCAACAGATCGTAAAGCACTTTCGGATTCACTTCCTTTATATTGCCCACAAAGCCGATGTCCTGCCCATCCGCATATTTTTTTTCCACATTGAGCAGTCCGCCGTCCTTGCCGCTGACGCCCACCGCGCGCACCCCTAACTCCTGCACCATTGTCACAAGACTCTTATTTACTTTGTTCAACACCATCTCCGCGATCTCCATGGTGTCCGCATCCGTGACCCGCAGCCCGTTTATAAACCGGGATTCCTTCCCCACTTTGCCCATCCAGCGGCTGATCTCCTTACCGCCGCCGTGGACGATAATGGGCTTAAATCCTACCAGCTTAAGGAGCGTCACATCCTTGATCACATTTTTCTGCAGCTCCTCGTCGCTCATAGCGGATCCGCCGTACTTTACCACGATGATCTTCCTATTAAACTTCTGGATATAAGGCAGCGCCTCGATCAGCACCTCCGCCTTCCTCATCACTTCGTCCATATTTTCCGGTCTGTTGTTCAACATCGCAATCCGTCTCCTGTTCCGTATCTTTTATTTTTCGCTCCGGCGTATCAAACGTCCGGTCATTTACAGCGCCCCTTCTATCTCTATCTGATAAACGCCGTAATATTCTCCTCATTCAGCACAAAGTCATAATAATTCAGATCTTCTCTCTTTGTCCACCCGATCTCCTTCCAGAATGCGTTCCCCACATCATTTTTCGTAAAAGCGATCAGAGAAACTTTATTGATCCGCTCTTTTTTTAAGGCCTCCATACAAAAGACAACCATCGCCTTCCCGATCCCCTGCCGTCTGTTTGTCTCCTTCACACAGACATGATAGAGGCATCCCCTTCTGCCGTCATGGCCGCAGAGAATCGCTCCGACGATCTCCCCATCCTGACAGGCCACAACACTGATGCCCGGATTTCTTGCAAGGAAACGCCTTACACCCTCTTCGGAATCATCGATACTGCGGATGCCGAATCCCCGGATGCTCTGCCAGAGCTCTTTCACCTCAGGATAGTCCTCAATTGTCATAGAACGTATTGTTATTCCCATTCAGCTGTCTCTCCTGTCATCTGCTTATCAACTACGGAAACATAGGCATCATCATAAGCCCTGTGCTCTCAGGCAGCCCGAACAGCAGATTCATATTCTGCACCGCCTGCCCGGCAGCCCCTTTCACCAGATTATCAATTGCTCCCATCATAATGATCCTGTTCGTGCGCTCATCGATCACAAAGCCGATATCCACAAAATTGCTGCCCTCCACCCACTTTGTCTCGGGGCATTCTCCCGCAGGCAGTATTCGAATAAAGCTCTCTTTTCCGTAATACTTCTCATAAGCGGCCCGCACTCTCTCCGGATCCGCATCCTTCCCTTTTAAAGACGCATAAGCCGTCACAAGGATCCCTCTGTTCATCGGGACAAGATGGGGCGTAAAATTCAATACGAGCTCTCTTTCCGCCGCATATCCAAGCTGTTCCTCGATCTCCGGCGTATGCCTGTGTCCCGCCACGCCGTAGGCCTTTATATTCTCGTTCACCTCGCAGAACAGATTGGAGAGCTTTTCCCCCCGCCCTGCTCCGGAGGTGCCGCTTTTTGCATCGATGATCAGGCTGTCCGCATCGATCAGCCCCTCTTTCACAAGGGGATAGGCCGTCAGAATAGAACAGGTCGTATAGCAGCCGGGATTGGCGATCAGTCTCGCCCCTTTGATATCCTCCCTGTTTATCTCGCAAAGTCCATAGACCGCCTCCTCGATAAATTGCGGCGCTTTATGCTCGATTCCGTACCACTTTTCATAGACCGCCACATCTTTCAGTCTAAAATCCGCGCTCAGATCCACGATCTTCACCTTTTGCAGAATATCCTCCGAGATAACGGAAGACAAAAATCCCTGAGGGGTGGCTGTAAAGATCACATCCGCCCGATCAGCCAGTTCATTCAAATCATCCCCTTTGCAGATATTCTCCACCACCTGAAAGAAATTCCTGTAGACCGACGCGTACTCTTTTTCTATGTAACTCCTCGAACCGTACCAAACCACCTCCGCCGCCGGATGCCTCTGCAGAATCCTCACAAGTTCCGCCCCCGCATAGCCGGTAGCTCCTATAATGCCCACTTTTATTGTCGTATCTTTGTTCTCTTCCATCGTCGCCTCCGGTATTTTTAACTGATTGAAAGTCTGTAAACATCATCCGGTGAGAGCCTGCCTTCCGGCGTATAGATCAGCCAGTCCGTCACATCCTCCGGGCCATACTCTCCCACAAAGCCCTTGTGCATATCCTTGATATAGTAGGGTTCCTGTGTAAGTTCAGCCCGAAACCGATTCTCTGATACCTCCAGCACTTCAAACCAGATATGCTCTTTGTCATTGCTCTGGGTTTTATGTTCCTCATCCACCTGCAGCCCCAGTTTCACCAACAGATGGTTATCTTTATTTTCAGACGCTTCAAACAGATAGGAGATACGCTCCACCGCCAAAGCCCGCATTCTGGCGGTCTCCTCCACGGAAATTAAGAAGACCGGATTTCCCTTCATATATTTATCGTAGATGTCAAGCGGACAAAACTTCCTTTCTTCCGCGCTCTCCTGAGACGGATAGACAAAGACGACGCAGGTATCCCGGTTATGGCTTTCCTGTCTGTCATTTTTCCCGCCCAGCATTTCCGCAGGATACAGCTCCACGGCTTCCTCCCAGTCAATGAGCGTCACCACCAGAGGCATCCCCTCCGCCACATAAGCCAAAAAACAGGGGCTGCCAAAGGGCGGTATCTCCTCGTTCTCCAACAACCGATTTGCCAGAGTCTCCAAAACGTTGTAGTGCTCCTGACAGTTTTCTTTGTTTGAATTTAACACCTCTAACTCCGGACGGCCGCAGCGGTTTAAACCGTGGGTGTGAAGCCACACGCAGGCATCCTCCTCCCCTGCCACCGCCTGAGCCGTGTAGAGATAACGGGGAGCCGGCGGAACCTTGGACATTGCCGCCAGTGCAGCCCAGCGGCCGGAGAGAATCTTCTCCGAACTGTCATCGATCACTGCCAGTGCATCCGGGAGCATGGCGTGTATCAGCTTCAACTGCAGATGATACGAGGAAAGTGCATCCCCGCCGAACATCATCTCAACGGCCAGACCGCACTGTACCTTCTGTATCGCTTCTATATCCAGATCCGGGAAAAAGTGCTGGCAGCGGTACAGTTCCGGGATCTCAAAATCCGTGGGGTATATCTCCGCCGAAAATGTCTCCTCCCCCCATAGGATTCCAAGCCGCATGCCATCCTCCTTAAACTCCATGGATTCCACCTGAAAATCCGCGGATTCCCGCAGGCGCTTCTCCAAAAGCCTCGGATCTTCTATTTCACTGCTGTCCGTCGGGACGGCTAACATCTGAGATTTTATTTTCTCCATAAAATTTTTCTCCTTCCCTAAACTTTTGTTGTATAAAATTTACGGTCACACAGTGCCTGCTTATGGATACGTAATTTTATACTAACAATACTGTAGTAAGCAAAGTTTCACGCTTGATTGATTATACTACTCCTGCGGTAAGTCCTCAATCCATTTTCCACAATTTGTACGACACTTTTCTTTTTTGACCGTCTCTGCGATGCTCCTCCGGATAAGTCATTGCGAAACTCTGTTTTCTGCAGTATTGCTTGTGCAAAATTTACGCATCCATAAGCAGGCGCTGTGAGACCGTCGGCACTTAGGCACCGTATTTTGGCGCCTTATGTATCCGCTACGGTCGAGCCGCAGCGAAAGCGTGCCTGCGTCTGGATCGTATATTTTGCACAACAAAACGACAAAATCAATGTGTTTCGCAATTACCTATACGGATATGAATCGGGTCTCTCTCTTTTTCATTGCATAATAATACACTATATCTGTATATTATTCAACATTTATTTAATTTTTTGTAAAAACAAAAAAATATTTGCATTAAAAATGTATATTTTTATGCTTGCATTTCATGACGCCATATTGTATATTATAGAAAGCTTAAAAACCTCTGCCGTCAGACTGACGGTGCAAAAAATGAGAAAGGTTCGGTACATCCCATGAAAGAAAAAGTGATTTTAGCCTACTCCGGCGGACTTGATACAACGGCAATCATCCCCTGGCTCAAAGAAAATTTTGACTATGAAGTGATCTGTGTCTGCGCAGACTGCGGACAGGGGAACGAGCTGGACGGCCTTGAAGAGCGCGCGGCTCTCTGCGGCGCTTCCAAATTATATATTGAAGACATCACCGATGAATTTTGCGACAACTACGTCGTTCCCTGCGTGCAGGCTCACGCCGTATATGAGGACAAATACCTGTTAGGCACTTCCATGGCGCGTCCCGCCATCGCAAAACGCCTTGTGGAGATTGCCCGCAAAGAAGGGGCAAGCGCAATCTGCCACGGCGCCACCGGCAAAGGCAACGATCAGATCCGCTTTGAACTCGGCATCAAAGCTCTGGCGCCCGATTTGAAAATTATTGCTCCGTGGCGTGACGACAAGTGGACGCTCAGTTCCAGAGAGGACGAGATCGAATACTGCAAAGCCCACGGCATCGACCTTCCCTTCTCGGCTGACAACAGTTACAGCCGCGACCGCAACATCTGGCACATCAGCCACGAAGGGTTAGAGCTGGAGGATCCCGCCTGTGAGCCAAACTACGAGCATCTTCTCGTGCTTGGCGTAACACCCGAGAAAGCCCCCGATGAGGGCGAGTATGTGACCATGACATTTGAAAAAGGCATTCCTGTCTCTGTCAACGGTCAGAAGATGAAAGTTTCCGACATTATACGCAGTCTGAATGAACTGGGGGGCAAACACGGCATCGGCATCATCGATATCGTGGAAAACCGAGTGGTCGGCATGAAATCCAGAGGCGTTTACGAGACCCCCGGCGGCACTATCCTCTATGAGGCGCATCAGCAGCTTGAAGAGCTGATCTTAGACCGCGATACCTATGCGGTAAAAACGGATATGGGCAACAAACTGGCGCAGATCGTATACGAAGGGAAATGGTTTACACCCCTTCGCGAGGCTGTACAGGCATTTATCGAGAGTACCCAACAGTATGTGACCGGAGAAGTGAAATTCAAACTGTACAAAGGCAACATCATCAAGGCGGGCACAACCTCCCCGTACTCCCTCTATAATGAAAGCATCGCCTCCTTCACCACCGGCGATCTGTACGACCACCACGACGCCGACGGCTTCATCAATCTGTTTGGCCTTTCCTCCAAAGTGAGAGCCATGAAAATGCAGGCGGTATCAGAAAATAAATAGCATATTTCTGTCGCATTGCTCGTATAAAATTTTTTGATGAATATCACTTCACTCCGCATAAAAACCGGAGGTCGGAAATCAAGATGCCGCGTATTGACATAATGCGGAGACACATGGTACTATGATTCCGATTTTTCTGTTTTTGCTGCGGCAGCAATGACCGGAAACCAATCAATACGGAGGACAGGCATATGGAATATTCACAGGGATTTTTTGAGCAGACCGGCGAGAATGCCCCGGCCGCCGGGATTCATGAACAGCCCGACGGCATACAAAGCGTTCAGAATCTGGAGGCCGTCATCAACGAAGGCCTTCGCGTCGCCCTGCTGGAGGATACGCCGGATCAGTCGCTGGAGGTGCTGCTGGAGCACTTGGGAAAAGCGCTGAACGGAGAACGGACCTACATATTCGAGCAAAATGAGTCCGGCTGCGACGACAATACCTACGAATGGACTGCCGAAGGCATAAAACCGGAAAAGGAGAACCTTCAAAATGTCCCGCCGGAGGTGTGCGCCAGTTGGTATCAGAAGTTCAGCATCGGCAAGCACATCGTCATTGAACATCTCGAGGATATCCGAAAGGCGGAGCCTCTTCAGTACGAGAACCTGAAGCGGCAGGGCATTCATTCCCTCGTGGTGGTTCCTCTGTATGACGGCAAAAAAATCATCGGCTTTTACGGTGTGGACAATCCGCCGGTAAAGTCACTGGAATACGCGTCAAATATGCTCCAGACGGCGGCGTACTTTATCGTCTCCTCCCTGAAACGGCGCAACCTGTTCCGGGAGCTTCAAGAGCGGAGTTATAACGTACTCCATGCTCTCAGCGTAGACTATCTGTGCATCTTTGAAGTGAATTTTGACACAGGCGAATATGAGGTTTACCGCAACAGCGGACAGATGGGGCTGGATTGGGCCGCCCTCTTCAAAGACGGCTATCAGGCAGCCATGGAGCGGTATATCTCCGAATGCGTAGTCCTTCAGGATCGGGAACGGCTTCGCGCCGTAACGAAGAAGGACTATGTGCTGGCGCAGCTCGCCACAAAGAAAAAGTTTTCCGTCCGGTATCAGGTGAAGGATAATTTCTCAGGACTAAAGTATCTGGAGATGCATTTTTCCGCTACCGAGAAAACGGATACGGAGAACTGTGCGATTTTTGCACAGAGGGACGTCAATGCCGTAGTGGAACAGGAGGAAAAGTACAGGCTGGAGGCAAGACGAAGCCTTGAATATATTCTGGAGGGAGCCAGAACCGGAATCTGGACGATCGAGCTGGAGGAGGGCTGCCCGCCGAGGATGTATGCGGACCGAACCATGCGGAGCCTTCTTGGCGCACCGGACGGGATCAAACCGGAAGAGTGCTACCGGCACTGGTTCGAGCGCATTTCGCCGGATTATGTGGCGATGGTACAGGAATCGGTAAGAGAAATATTGGAAAACGGCCGTTCTGAGGTGATCTACCCCTGGGAACATCCGAAACTCGGGAAAATTTATGTCCGCTGCGGCGGCGTGCCGGACAAAACTTTTAAAAAATCCGGCGCCTGCCTAAACGGATACCATCAGGACATCACAGAAACAATGATGACGAGAAAAAAGCAGGAGCAGTCCATCATGGAGCTTCTGGAACGGGTCAGACAGGCAAATTCGACAAAAAGCGAATTTCTCTCCCACATGTCCCACGACCTCCGCACGCCCATCAACGGGATTCTGGGAATACTGGCCATTCTGGAAAAAAGCCAGAACGATCCGGAACTGCAAAGAGAATGCCGCAGGAAGATCCGCGTGTCAACGGAACATCTGCTTTCTCTGGTGAATGACGTGCTTCAGGTCAGCAAGCTGGAGAGCGGCAGACTGGCGACAGTGGAAGAACCCTTTGATCTCCATCAGATATTGGAAAACTGTATCTCGATGCTTTCTCCTCTGGCAGAGGAACGAAAAGTCCGGCTGGAACTGGAGGATTCCGGGCTGCGGCACGGCAGAGTCATCGGAAATCCGCTGCATCTGAAGCAAATCCTGATGAACGTAATTGACAATGCCGTCAGGTATAACCGGCCTCAGGGTTCCGTATCTGTTCTGGCGGAGGAAACTTCCTTTCAGGACGGGACGGCAAACTGCCGTTTTGTAATCGAAGATACCGGAATCGGGATCGGGGAAGATTTTAAGGAGCACATTTTTGAACCCTTCACTCAGGAGCATCAGGACGCGAGAACCAACTATAACGGTGTCGGGCTTGGTATGTCCATTGTGAAGAAACTGATCGATCAAATGAAGGGAACTGTTGAAATCGACAGCAGAACCGGCGAGGGAAGCGTGGTTTTGATCACACTCCCCGTTCGGGTTGATGAGGCGTGGCACGAAGAGCCTGCGGATAATGCCTGGACTGTGCCGGACAATATCGCCGGAATGCGTGTGCTTCTGGTGGAGGACAATGAGATCAACTGTGAAATCGTGGAATACATCCTCAGAGATGCGGGGGTGGAAGTAATGACTGCCAGCGACGGAAAAGCCGCCGTGGACGCTTTCACCGCATCCGAACCGGGAACCTTTGACTGCGTGCTCATGGATCTGATGATGCCTGTCATGAGCGGCTATGAGGCGGCGCGGGTGATTCGCAGTCTGGCGCGCGAAGATGCAAAGACCGTACCCATCATCGCGCTGTCGGCCAACGCGTTTGACGAGGATATCGCGCTGGCAAAAGATGCGGGAATGAATGAACATTTGGCAAAGCCTCTGGATATCGGTAAAATGTTTCAGGTCATGAGCCGGCTGAAAGTCTGACAGAACCGGAAAACGGAAGTCAGACTTTCAGCACTCTTTCCATGCACCGAATCACCCGTTCCATGCTTTTTTCCTTCAGGGAAGAATAATTCATCACAAAAATATGTTCTTTCCCTTCCCTGTTTCCCGCATAATACTGCGCGACGGAAGATATCCTGATCCCTTCTTTCTCCAGTGTTTCACACAGTTCCCTGTCCGAAAGCGCCGTGTCGACATTTAACAGAAAATGCAGCCCCGCATCTTCCTCCGAAATGCTGCAGCAGTCCGAAAGCCTGCTGTTTTCGATCTGTTTTAACAGTTCGTCCCGTTTATCATGATAATAATTCCGCATCCGGTTAATATGTTTCTCAAAATACCCCTCCCCGATAAAACGGGCCAGCACATACTGTTCAAAATTGGAGACCGTACAGGAATAGAAATTCAGCCGCTCCGAAAATTCCTTAGCCAGATGTTCCGGCAGCACCATATAGCTGATGCGCACCGTGGAAGAAAGAGTTTTTGTAAATGTATTCATGTAAATCACTTTTTCCTGCACATCGATACTCTGCAGGGACGGTATGGGTTTTCCGGTCAGGCGGAATTCACTGTCGTAATCGTCCTCGATAATATAGCGCCCCTCCTTTCCTGCCGCCCAGCCCAACAGCTCGTATCTTCTGCTTACCGGCATCACGATCCCCGTGGGAAAGTGATGGGAGGGGGAAATATGCACCACATCCACATTCTTTTCCACCAGAGAGGGAATACGCACACCCGCCCCGTCCATCTCCACATAGCTGCACGGAACCCGGTGGCTCCGATATATGCTGTAAATCTTGTGGTAGCCCGGATCTTCCACGCCGTAACATTTTTCAAAGCCCAAAAGCTGCAGCAGCAGCCCGTACAAATATTCCGTCCCTGCCCCCACAATGATCTGTTCCGGCTCCACTTCCATTCCCCGAAAATCTTTCAGATGACCTGCAATTGCCTCTCTGAGCGGCCGGATTCCGGCGCAGGGCGCGTTGACCATCAACCCCTCCCTATCTTCTTTCAGAACCGCCCGCATCAGTTTCGCCCAAATTGAAAAGGGAAATTGTTCCTGACAGGTCTGATTGCTTGTAAAATCAGCCGTATATTTTTTCGGCGGCGCCTGCTCCCTTTCCTTTTTCCGGCCTCCCCTTTCCCTCTGTATCAGTAAAGCGTTCCTGATATCTGTCACAAAAAATCCCCTTTTGGGCAGAGAATAGACATACCCCTCCGCAATCAACTGGGCATATGCATTTTCCACCGTGATCGTGCTTATGCCTAAATTTTTTGCAAAACTCCTTTTGGACGGCAGTTTCTCGTCCGCTGTCAGGACGCCTGTCACGATATCCTCCTTCATGAACCGGTACAACTGCCCGTACAGTGGTTCGGAATCTGTGGATGAAAAAGTATAGGTAAGCATTCTGTCTGTATTTCTCCTATCTGACCATTATATTTTTATTCAAAGTGAGTATTTTAATATATCCAGATTGTATTATACTGGATTTTGATAAAACCGGCAAGTAAAACGGCATATGGCAAAATCTGCTGCCATATCCGCTGCCCTTTTAAGACAGGAGGATTTCAAAATGTCTGACGAAAGATATCAATTGAATAAACAGTTGGCACAAATGCTGAAAGGCGGCGTGATCATGGATGTGACAACGCCGGAACAGGCGGCGATAGCCGAAGCGGCGGGAGCCTGCGCGGTGATGGCGCTGGAACGGATTCCCGCGGATATCCGGGCTGCCGGAGGCGTCTCGCGGATGAGCGATCCGAAAATGATCCGGGGCATTCAGGAAGCTGTCTCCATCCCCGTAATGGCCAAGTGCCGAATCGGCCATTTTGTGGAGGCCCGGATTCTGGAGGCTGTGGAGATCGATTTTATTGATGAGAGCGAAGTGCTCTCCCCGGCCGACGACATGTATCATATCGATAAAACAAAATTTAAAGTACCCTTCGTCTGCGGCGCAAGGAATCTGGGCGAGGCTCTGCGGCGCATCAGCGAAGGGGCGGCCATGATCCGCACAAAGGGAGAACCGGGCACCGGAGATGTAGTGCAGGCGGTCCGGCACATGCGCACAATGAATCAGGAAATCAGAGCCATCGCCTCCCTGCGGGAGGATGAACTCTATGAAAAAGCCAAAGAACTGCAGGTTCCCGTTGAACTGGTAAAATATGTCCGGGAAAACAGGAGACTCCCTGTGGTCAACTTTGCGGCCGGCGGCATAGCTACCCCCGGGGACGCCGCCCTGATGATGGAGCTGGGCGCCGAGGGCGTCTTTGTAGGCTCCGGCATTTTCAAATCCGGCAATCCCGCCAAAAGAGCAGCCGCCATTGTGCAGGCAGTCACAAATTATACCGACGCAAAACTGATCGCCGCACTATCCGAGGATCTGGGCGAGGCCATGGTCGGCATCAACGAACAGGAGATCAAGCTTCTGATGGCGGAACGCGGAAAATAGAAGGGCGGATATCCGATTATAACAGGAGGCAGAATATGAAAATCGCGGTGCTTGCGCTGCAGGGCGCATTCTATGAGCATGAAAGGATACTGAGGGAACTGGGGGCAGACTGCTTTGAACTCCGAAAAAAAGAAGATCTGAGAGAAGCTTTTGCCGGACTGATCCTGCCCGGCGGCGAAAGCACCGCTCAGGGGAAACTTCTGCGGGAACTGGACCTCTATACTCCCCTGTTTAACAGGATAAAAGCCGGTCTTCCGGTGCTTGCCACCTGCGCCGGACTGATCCTGTTGGCGGAACGCGCCAGCAATGACCGGCGCTCCTGTTTCGGTACGCTGCCTGTCACAGTCAGAAGAAATGCCTATGGCAGGCAGCTCGGAAGTTTCCGCACCATGCAGGATTTCGGAGACATGAAAGATATTCCCATGACTTTTATCCGCGCTCCCTACATCGAATCCGTCCGGGATGATGTGGAAATTCTGGCAAAAGTGGACGGAAATATTGTGGGAGTTCGCTATAAAAACCAACTGGCCATATCCTTTCATCCCGAACTGGACTCAGACAGAAGGATACATAAAATGTTTCTGGGAATGACCCTCACACAGGGGATTCACCGGCAAAAAGTATCCCGGCCTCCCTGCGCATATTCTCCAGCACTTCCACCACATTTGCCGTGACTTCCAACTCTCTGCGGATCTCCTCCGCATCCTCTTTCAAAAGGAGCGCCGTCATCCCCCTCACCGCATAGAGCCATCTGTCGGGATCATCCTGCATATTGCAGGATGTCTCACCCTCCTTCGTGCACAGGCGCACTTCCGTGAGGCCCTGCGGTCCGCCCGCTATGTAGAGGTATCCTTTCTCCCCCTGAATCTGGACATGGTTATCTCCCCATGTGTCCTTCGCTCCGGCACATTCGCTGACAAAATCCGGATACTGCAGTATGGCGATTCCCGACGTATCCACGCCGGTACTGCAGATGTTCGGGTAATATACCGCGCGCTCCGGCTTTCCGAACAACGCCACATTCAGATACACATTATAGTAATTGATATCCTGCAGGCAGCCTCCCGCAAAGTCAGGATCAAAAACATTCGTAACCTCCCCCGCCAGAAGTTTATCATAGCGGCTGGAATACTGACTGTAGGAGGACATCACAAGACGCACTCTGCCGATCTTTTGCAGTTTTTCCCTGATAACGCTTAAATTCGGCAAAAACGCCGTAGGCGTTGCGTCCACTAACAAAAGTTTTCTCTCCTCGGCCAGTTCGATCAGTTCCGCCGCCTGCGCCCTCTGCGGGCACATCGGCTTTTCACAGATCACATTCTTTCCGTGCAGAAGAGCCGCCTTCACCTGCTCATAATGCAGATTGTTGGGAGACGCCACATAGATACAGTTCACCTCCGCATCGGACAAAAGCTCTTCCAGTTCCGTGTAAACCTTTTTTGCCCCGTACTCTTCCGCAAGCTCCCTTCCCTTTTCCTCCGATCTGGAATAGACGGCTTCCAGAGAAATCCCCTCCGTAAGCTTCACGCCGTTTAAAATATGATGTACAATAAATCCTGTTCCTATTGTTCCCAATCTGATATGTCTCATATGTCCTCCTTAGATTTTCTTCCGTAGCCGGTAATTACCGCCACTGACAACACCGCCAGCATACAGAGAGAATAATAATTCACAAAGGGCACCGCGGACGGGGCCACCGCAAATCCTTCCCCGAACTGTGCGGACTGCTGCGCCGGAATCACGCAGTGAACCGTCCACGGCGCCAAAAAACAGAAGATACAGCCGGTACAGTCCATCAGGTTTGCCCGACGGTACCGGTTCACCCCCGCCTTTTCTCCGATCTCATTGACCAGATCCCCGAGAGCCACGATGGCCACGGAAATAACGCCCGTCACCATGCTCAGGATCCCCACAGACAGCACAATGGCCGCCTCTGTGCCGCGTTCCTTTTTTGCAAAACGTTCCAACAATTTTCGCACGTCCTCAAACAGCCCGCTGTACTCAAGCACCCCAAGAAAAGCAAACGCTGCGATCAGCATCGCCACTGTTCCCGCCGTTCCCGAGACAGCCTCTATGACCACTCCTGTCACGGAAAATCCGCCGGGAAATGAAATCAGCTCATCCACTGTATAAACACCGGATATAAGTCCCAATACAATCCCCGCCAGAATTCCCCAGGACAGGGCGGTGATCAGGTGCTTCCTCATCAGAGACAGAACGATGATGACTGCCGGAACCGCAAGCATCACAAGACTCACCGGCTCTGCGCTTCCACCCGCTTCCCCGATGGCAGCGCCCCCTTCCGTTGTCTCGGAAAACAGCAAAAACAAAAGGAGCGCTCCCGCCGCTGCCGGCAGACTGTATCTGGTTCTTGTCCTCACCACAGTACCCAGATCCGCGTGCTGGGTTGCGGAGGATGCAATAGTCGTATCCGAGATCGGCCCCAGATTATCGCCGAAAGCCGCCCCTGACACAATGGCTCCGATCATAAATTCCGGTGCTGCTCCTGCCATCACACCCACCGGAAACAGAATCGGAATCACCACAAAGTAAGTGCCCACCGAGGTCCCCGTGGCAAAGGCCAACAGGCAGGTTATGAGGAAGGAGGCCGCCACAAACAGCTTTCCCGTAAAGCCCGCCGCCACCACATAGGCCGCTATAGTCTGTACCGCCCCGCTGGCGGACATCAGCTTTCCCGAAACCGCCGCCAGAATCACCGCCAGCACAATCACCGCAAACATCGGCTTGCTCAGACCGTATACTAACGCTTCCCCGTACGCCTTCTCATCTTTCACAAAAATAACTCCCGTCACTAACGCCGCGAAAAATGCCAGCACATATCCGTTCACATTAGACTGGCTAAACGCCGCCCATACGCTCACCGCCGCTGCCACAATGAGCGGTGCAAACTTTCCAGCTTTTCCAAAACGAAACGATATTCTCCTTGTCTTTTGATCCATCTCCCGACTCCTTTTTGTTTTGCACGGCAAAATGACAGATTGCCTGTCCATATAATGACAAAGAGGAAATACCGTGGCTTCCCACGATATTTCCACTGTGATTCCCGCAATATTCTATAAACAGCCCATCCGTTTTATGCTTCTTAGCATTTTTATCATAGCAGCGCCTTCGGACGACAGCCCGATAACTTGACTTCTGCCATCTCAGAACACAACATATATAGTTCCGTCTTCTAATACCCAAGAATCCCCTACTTTTGCCGGAAGACCCGTTGTGGGATTGATAGGAATCTCTTCTTTGATGTTCTTATTAAATAAATCCTTTGGGGTTTCCCAATAGTACACATTACAGAAAATTATCTCTTCAAATCCGAACGGAACGACTTGCCCATTTCCGCTTGCGGGATTTGTCCCCATATACAAAGTCTTGTCTTTACATATCTCGGATTTATGCAAATCTATTTCCAGATTATTTACCAGATTGATAAAATAATTGACATCGTCATAGCTATAACATACGAACCTTATCGGTATATCTATATTCCTGTTATTTTCGTTATCTCCATTGTTTATCAGCCATTCAACGATATAGTCGCGAGCTGCCAGATAGATAGGGTCGTTTGAATAGTCCCTTCTGCTTCCATCCAAACCAAATTCCGTTCTGGTGACGACATTTGTATGGCAGAGGTACTGCCCATCTGTTGGCTCCAGAACAACAGGCACAAGGACATTATTCCTCGCTGTTACTTCCGCCGGAAATACAGGCAGCTGCGCTGTTAGACATTCAGTGCGGGACCTTATCGGCTGTACAGTGACTGCAGCGTCAGACGAATATGCTTTTCGTCCCTCTGTCTTCCCCAAAGCAAGATAATGCTGATACAGGGCATTCCTATCAGTCCCCACTACCGCCACGACATCCTGATTCTCCTGTGCATAGTATCCTGCATCGAACAGCCCGCCGTCCGGCATAGTCTCAGGCGCCGCCGACACTGTCAGACTGCTGCCCGACACGATCACTGCCGCTATAACAGCGCATAGTGTTTTCTTCATATCTCTTCTCTCCTCTCTTCATCCGGATAATATCAAAAATTCAAGCGATTTGTTTTCCGGCTCTCTATTTTTTTTATCATACCATAAAAGGAAGAATGCAACAACGGCAATTTGGAAAATGTCTCCATCCCCAGAGCCTTCCCGATTCAATACTGAAGACCGAGCGCCACTGCCAGTACCACGATCCCCGGTCCGTGAACGGCCGATCCGTTTTACGATTCAGATTTACCCGAATTCTCCATTACGATCCCGAGAAATTTTGACATGAGGGGTATATAAGTAGCCGTAAAGACCATAGCCGCCGCTATCCTTACCCCTTTTCTGCTCTGTTTCGGTATCTGCATCCCTGCCAGAATCCCTATGGCAAAAAGGCAAAATTTTAACAAAGCCATATCCTTCCAACTGCTCCTCTTTATATATTGGTCAGCGCAATCAAACAGTTTTTTCATAGTAACACCCTCCTTTTCACCCAAGGTATACGATCATACAAGTGATCTGTTTTCCGGTTCTCTATGCTTTCATCATATCAGAAAAGAAAGGATGCATCAATGGAGATTTTTTATTTGGATATTTTGTTTCCTTTTGGGCTTTACTTTACATTTTTTATTATGTTGTGAATTGGGTTTTGGTACAGTTTTTAGTCGCATAATTTTGCATCATTCTCAAACGTTACATATAATCATATCATCCTATCAGTATTTTTTAATCATCTTTCCAAACATATATTCCCTTTGTTTTCTTGGTAAATTTGTATAATAGCCCATTTCGTTCTTCACACGCAAGCCCCTCAAGATTTCTTCTTACCCCAAAAATTCTGGAAATAATTTTTCTCTTCTTAATTTATTTCCCCGTTCATAATATTATCTCTTTCCGGCAGTTTTTTGGCCGAAGTTCTCTTCCCTAATACTGCAATATCATATTCTTCAATCTTGCATCCCAGCAATTCCATAATTTTTAATTCATCCTGCGCATCTAAAAGAGCATTGTGCGTCTCTTTATACCCTTCGTTTTTACTAAGCATTCTCAATATATTTTCAACGCTATATCCCCGTTTCAATTTTCCCGTTTTACAGCAGTCAGCAGAACCTAGTATGGCCCTGTTATATTGGCGATATGCAGCCAAACGCATAATATCATACCATTCGTATTCTGAATATTCTGGTAAATGCTTCCTATCAAAACACGCATTGTAAGCAAAAAACTTCCTCACGCCATAAATATTCAGCCACTCTTTAATTTCATTTAAAGCCTGTCTTCTGCTAATAACACGAGTTTTCATTTTGTCAAATTGCAATTCATTTGAATACATTCCACCAACTCTATATTCCGGTTCAATTATGTAATATACTGAATCAATTTCTTTCTTAGTCTCTGTATCAGCAACTACTACGCCTATCGACATTACCTCGTCATCCCAGTTTGTCTCAGTATCTATTACTGCAAATTTATCCGTATTATTTCTTTTTGAATTTTTCCAAACTGAATTTTTTATGGATTCCAGTTGTTTACCATCTGGATCATAATAGTCTTCAATCACTCCTTTCGTAATAGCCTTCGCTACTGCATTCAAAAAAACTTTTCTCTCTGGTATTTCTATTTCATAAGATGTATTGTCCCTCGTATTCCATAAAATTCCCTTTTGCAGATTCATTGCAACCATATAGCAGGCACACTGTAGAAAATGTTCATGCGTTAATTCCGATACAAACTTTAATTCATAAACAATATTGTCCTTAACTGCATCAGCAAATCCTCGAGCTGTAAACTTTACTTCTCCATTCTCCCCGCCCTCAAAATCAATCTGGCATTCAACCTGCGCCTCCTCGGTTCGATTCAATCGTGTTTTTAACCGATCTATAATCAATGCACGCTGTTCTTCATTAACAAACGGCGTTATAACCTGTGTCCTGTATCTCTTTTGCTTTGTCTCAAGAGAAACTAAAAACAGTATTTTTTGATCTAAAAAGCTTTCCTGTACCTCTTTCGTATACAAACGTTTTAATTCCGGATTTAAGAGAACTTTCAGTTTTATAGCTGCATCTATTTGATAATTGTCAAAAAAGACAGCCTCCTGATATATTCCAATACAGGGCGATAAATCTATTAAACCATCTGTACTCTTTATATTTATTATTGAACGTTCTGTTTGTTCCAACTTACCTGTTTTTAACAGTGAAAAACATCTTTCAACATCCTCTTTATATTTGAAATCAAACATTTCACTGATATCCAGATCATCGAATTTCTCATTGGTCGGTATGAAAGTTGAAAGCGTTTTTTCAGCTAGCATAGCCTCCTCGGGTCTCACAAAAATGATATGATTTTTTCCTCTGCTGGCTGCAACACAAAAAATATTTCTCAGAATAATATACGATTGTTGTGGTTTTAATATCCTCGTACTCCAATAGCTTTCTGTGAAATCAAAAACTACACATATTTTTCTTTCTAAACCTTTACTGCTGTCATAAGTTGTAAATATTGCAGAATCTTCTCTTGGTACCGTCTTTCCCATCGAATCATTATCTGATATTGTTGCATACACCGTGTTCTTATTAAACTTATTCGGATACCTTTCTTCCAGAATATTTAGTGTGTCAGACAACATTCCTGTTCTTGCCCCTAAACACAGAATATCCGCCGGGTTCTGATCTGCCAAAAATAGTACAATGTCTTCCCTTGCCATTTCTTCAACTTTACAGCATTTATTTACACCCTTTATTTCTTTTTTCCACACTCGTCCAAGCAATGCTGCCAAATCATTAGCTAATCGGAAACATTGTGTAAACTTTAATCTAAGGTGTTCTTCCAAAAATTCCTTCATAAATGACTCAACATTTAACGTTGTTTTATCATATATTTTCTGCTCCATATCACCAACTGCAATTATCTGCATATTGGGATTACAGTCTTTTATCAACTGTAACAACTCCGCCAGTTCCTGCTCAATATCCTGATACTCATCAATAATCAAAACATCGAATTTTTCCATAGTTGGCTTCTTCAGAATAACTGTTTGTATTAGATCCGAGATTCCTACGTAAATACCACTCCTCTGTAAAATCGCATATGCAAATCCATGATAATTTGTTACTGTAACATTTTTCTTCTTTATTTTAGACTTTGCATCTAATTTCAGTAGCTTATTGTATGTCAGATACAAAACTTTTTTCTTACTTGGCAACTCATTACATAGATTTTGAATAGCTGTGGTCTTACCGCTTCCAATGCAAGCATCTACAAGAATATTTTCTCCCTGCAATGCTTTTTCTATAAATATCTGCTGCTCATTTGATAACTGAACGTTTAAAGGTGTGCCCATGTCCAGCTCCCCTCTTTCTCATCTTTGTATTTATCAATCTCATTGTAAAATAAGAAATATATGCTGCGGGTTTAAGTAGTATCAAAGCTTATAAAATATTTTAATGCCATAATTATTATATCTTTAATTACTAAAACTTTCTACACATTTTTATAGATTGTCAATTGAAATAACATAAATCTCTTTATCTGGCATCTCAGTCCGTCAGACTATTCCACCTCAAGTCGGAAGACTCGAGACTACACATAACGCCCCATACCCTGTTGATGTCAAGTAATTATCACGAACTTTTTCACTTCTCTCACCTAAAAATTACTGCCCCGCATAACTTCGTGGGACATATGCTTCGCTAATGTTAAGTTTGGGCAAAATTGATAGTAAGTTAGCGTCCAGTTGCGTTATAAAATAATTATCTTCGTTATCCTATTTTTCTGCCTTAATATCTTCCACCATCAAGTCAATTAAATGCTCTTGATACCCTGCTCTTTTTTCTGCTTTCAAAAGCTGCGCAAGTTCCCGCAATTGAACATTCGTAATTTTATCCAAACGTTTCAAACGTTTCTCTTTAAGAATCTCATTCGATATTGACCGGTAATAGTCCTCCACCGTCATTCTCCATGGAAAAATCTGCCCGGAATCTCTTTCTATCACTCTGTCCGCTATCTCAATCCCTTCTGGGTCTATATCACCACAGTAATATAATTTGCATTTAGACTTTAGCAGTAAATCTATTAAAAATAAAGAAGCTGTCCTTAACTGTCCGGAAGTGCACACAACTGGATATTCTTCCCCGCCCATTTCTTCACACACTTGGGAAAAGACCATCTGGTTTTCAATAATAAATACTTTCTTCCTGCTGCTGTCCGCCCTTGTCAGTCTGCTCAGATTGGAAAGCGTCAGGACATATTTTTCACCCTTTTTAATAAAAGATCGGTAAGCTTCATGTTCACTGTCACCTTCATAGAAATGGATTCCATAACATGTGGTATAACTGGAGATATCATCAGGCATAATCCCTGCCGCATAATACAGGGCTAAAACATCCTCCTGTGCTTTTGGTTCCTCTGTCTTATAGGTAAAGCTTAAAGCGCCGATCAGCAAACGTCCTGCCGCATTCTGCCTGTCAAAAGAATGGGGATTCTTTGTGATTTCTGCCCCCAGCACAGCCAGCCTGACATATTCCTTTCCATTTTCCTCCCCTTGGGACAAGTATGTCAATGCACTGCACACTTCCATAATCACTTTCTTTATATCATCCCTTGATTTTTCTCTTTCCCTCATAATCAACTGATAACCGTATTTTCTCTGTTCCCGCACTTCATTGAGCCATAGAGTTCCCCCGGCGTCCTTTTCAAACCGGCTTTCCGCCTCATGCAGCACTTCCTCCCAAAACCGTTTGTTTAACTCCGTCTTTTCTTCTCTCCTCTGGCTGTTTGACAATATTTTTTCATTAAAATATTTTTCTACAAGAGCCGCCACTTCGACACCATAATACTTCGTCTCATCCAGTGCCGCCTGTAGCTGGGCAATGGAAAATTCAAAATCACCAGGCAGCAGACTTCTCCCAAAAACTTTACCCAACGCCATGCATTCCGCCTCAGATAAATGATCAAGAAAAATTTTTCCTGAAAGCTTCCCATATTTTATGTATTTTTTCTTCATCTCCATAAACATACGGATATATGCTTTACGATTCCTGAAATAAAGAGCGCATTCCTCCAATTTTTTTTCTTCCACTTCACTGTTCCTCAATGATTCTCTGTTTTCCGTTCCATAAATAATAGATAACCGTAACCACCTGTGAATTAGCCGGCCTGAGCAATTCTGCTATCCGCAGGAAGGGCACAGACGCATAGCATCCCCACAATACCTGCGAATTCATAATATAATCAAAATCAAATTTTCTTACCAGATCAAACATACTGCTGATATTTTTGTCATCCACACCCGCAAAAGCCTCGTCCAACGCAATCATTCTCGGCAAATCATCCTGCTCTGCCTTTTTATATTGCGCATTCACTGCCGCAAACAGCGGAACATACATGGCCATTGCCTTTTCCCCTCCGCTAAAACGGTTAAAAGCTCCGTTGGTCAATTCCTTTTTATTATCGTTATTCCGGTAGTAAAACATTTTAAATTCAAACCACTTCCGGTAGTCCAGCGCTTCTCTCACCAAATCAGAATAGCTTAAGACTTCGCCGTTTTCCTCCGCTATCTGTTTTACCGTATAAATCTTATTCCTGAAATGTGCGGATATTTTTTCGATATCTTCCGCAGTCATCAATTCCCTGTCACGGTTTAGCATCTTCTCCAGCTCTGCTGTATCCAGTTCCCCCTCTCCATCTGCGGTCTTCGCTCTCCAGTCTAGTGAAAATGTCAGTGACATGGAGGTATCCATCTTTCGCATAAGAGAAGACATATCCTGAATCCATTTCCTGCTTTCTGCAATACGGACATTTAGTTTTCTGCTGAGCGTATCCGACAGGATATTCTCAAACAGCTCTCTGTCCTTCTGGCGGATTAACAGTTCGGTTTCATCGATCCTCTCTTTGATCACCTGATAAAATTCTTCAAAATACAGCTTCCGCCCCTGCATATAAGAAACAATTCTATGACGTTTGCGCAGCACCATCGCATCTGTTGTCCCTTCTGTGAAGCAATCTTCCATAAATGTCCCGTAAATTACCAGATTTCCGATATGCGCATGAAAAATCCTGTCCAGATTCGACACGATCTCTGCCACGGACTTATTTCTGTCAGCTTCCCTGATTACCTTTTTTGCCTGTTCCGCTGCCTCCGGTATTGTTTTGCTTTCTCTGGCAAATACAAGCCTCAGAGACAATTCTTCATCAAAATATTCCCTGAGCCGGACTTCCTTCTCCATTTTTTCCGTCACACTATTTTTCTGTGTCTCAATACCCGGCTCCAGTCTTTTCACAGCCTCTTCCCATACTGCCTGTTTTTTACCTAATTCCGTTTCTTCTTTACCTTTTGAATCCAGCTCATCCCGGATCTGTTTCAACCGTTCCGCCCTCTCTTTATTCTCAGGCGTATTCAGAAATTCTTCTAGTTTCTCTATCTGCAGCTTCTGCTCCTGCATTTCCTGCTCTGCTCTTTTTTTATGGATATCTTCTATATCGATTGCATCCTCTTCTTTCTCGATCAACTGCTTGTGCATATCTTTACTGCCTACCTCGGTCAAAAAGTGCATTCCAGCTATCTGAAAGGCTTCTAACTGACGCGCATACTCATGGAGCGCTCCCCGTATCTCCTCATAACTCTCAATGCTTCTTTCATAGGGCAGCTCCCGGCATTTGGTTATGATTCGCTGTGCGGACTGCTTTTTTAGGATTTCACAACTTTCTTTTTCTTTCTGTTTCTTCCTGCATTCCTCACTGCACTTTTCAAATGTCCAGTTTAAGTCCTTCTTCATCGCGATTGCCTCGTCTAGCTCGTCAAATACGGGCAATCCGTGAAATTCTTCCTGCAAAATCTCAATTCTTTTCTTCACTCCGTTGATTTCCTGCTCCGATGCCTCCAGTTCCTGCTGCAAAAGCTGCAATTCTTCCGTTTTTCTTCTGATTTGTTCCTTCTTCTTCTCCCTTCGTATGGATTCCCCAATATAACAGGCTTCCGTTTCAGGTCTGCTGTACCCTTTCAATGCGCCATGCCTGAAATAACCGTCGGGCTTTAACACAATCCGGCAATCGTCTTCCTCCCCGATATTGGACAAGATCCGTTCGGTCATCTTCCGCAGCTCCATATCTCCAGCCACCGCTGTCAGTTTACGATATCTCATTTTTCCGGAATCTTCTAAGCAGAGAATCTTATCTGACCATTCCCCTAAAACCTTCATTGCCCGCGTATAGTCCTTCTGCACCACCACCAGGGCATCTAAAAGTCCCGCATCCTCCAACTGGCATTCCAGCAAATCCCGATCCTGCACAGAAGCATGCTCTGTAAAATCCACTGCCTCATAAAAAGGCAGAAAGGAAATATGATTCTCTGTCAGCTTCTCCCTCGTCCTGCACAGGATTTCCCTGCGCACAGGCGTTATCTCCGGTACTTTTTCTAATTCCTTCAATTCTTCCCGGCAGACTCTCAAAGACTCCGCCTGTTTTTCTTTCCGTACTCCCAAGGCGGAAAGCCCGCTTCCCAGCTTTTGGTTTTTCATCTCCCATATGTTTCCGATGAGATTGCGTATATTCCCATAATCCGGCATTCCCTGATACTTCTGGATATAGACTGCCATCTGTTCCAGTTCTTTTTTGGGCAGATAAAATTCCTGGTTAAGCTGCTCCAGACCATAATATGCCTCAATCAGGTCATCCCTCAATGCCTCCTCCATCGTCTCCGCATCGTTTACCTGCTTCCATGCCTGTGCTTTCTTTTCCTCCAGGCTGCTGCACTCTTCTGATAGCCTGTCCCATTGTATCTGTATTTCTCTGAATTTTTTCAGTTCCTCCAATGCCGCTTCCACATTTTTGCTTAGTTTTTCAATTTCACTTCTGATTTTCTTACATTCATCATAGCCATCTGAATTTTTCCACAAGCTTAAAATTTGTCCATGCCCGGAAAAGCAGATAAACTCCTGGAGTTCATCCATCTCATGCACAAGCTGCTCTATCTCCATCTGATAAGCGTCAATATTTTTCTGGATCCCACGCACCGCAGCATCATACTCCCGTATTGCATTTCTGTGGCTCTCAATGTTTTGGCAATACATGGAAAATTCCTTCTTGGTATCTTCCTGCTGGTTTCGGTATTGTCTTAATTTTTCATCTGCCTCCTCTAAATCTATTGTCCCGACAGCCTCTTTCTCCCGTTCCAGCAGACTTTTTTCCGCTTTGAGTTCCTCTGCTCTTTTGTAAGATTTCTCCAGTTTTTCCTTAGTTTCCTTTAATTCCTCCATTTCTGCTTCCAGTTTTCCCCTGGCCGCGTCCACCATGTTTTTTTCTTCCAGATACGCCACAGCTTTCTGTCCCAGCATATACTGATTATATCTTACATACTCATTTCGTATAATCTGCAGATCTTTATAAGCTCTTTTTAATCCCTCCAACTTATCCTGTATATCATCCATTTTTTCCATGGCGTCCACCATAGCGCGCAAATCCTCATCGGACAAAGTCTGCAAAGAATCGTTCAGTATCTCATATACTTTTTTCGGCGTAAATTCCTTGGAAAGCTTGGGAGCCCGAACCTTTATGAGCAGCCGTATAAACTGTTCGTACTGTTCCAGCCTCGGGAACCCGAATATATGTTTATTTACAAAACGCATATAATCTTTCTGCGTTTCCGTAAACAGATTATTTTCTCCCAGTACCTTTTTCATCTCCTGCTTCGTATACGCAATCTTTGTATTTCCCACTTCCCGATACAGATTAAAATCATATCCGATTCTCCTCCCATCCAATACTACAAACCCCCAGAAGCCCATAGCTTTCCCCTTTTGAGCCTGTTGGCCGATTCCAATTGTCCGATAGCGTTTCCCCTTCCTGAACTCCAAATACAGATAGCCGGTGGCCTCCTCCTTCTCCCCGTCATTCAAAAAATAGTATTCCATTCTCCTGTCATTGGAACCAAAAGGATCCAGCCGGCTGGGAGTCCTGTCTCCATCCAGTATAAAAGGAATGAAACTTTGTGTAGTGATAGATTTTCCTGAACCATTCTGACCGCGGAGAAGCAATTTACCGTCTGCAAAAGAAAATACTTCATCATCGTACAGCCAGAAATTCACAAATCCTATTCGATTCATATGCCAACGCTCACTCATCTGTTCTTCTCCTTTGCATCAAACTCTGCCGGATAACTCCCGATCATTTTTCCTGCCGCCGGATAGATGACAAGTTCTTCGCCACACTCGTCAATCATCATCCATGATTTCATATAAGAAATAACCGATGTCAACAGTTTTTCATCCTCCATCTCTCTGTATTCCTTGCTCCATGCCAGTCTGTACTTATCGCGGCAATGGCAAATTTCTTTCTGAAACTCTTTTGTTGAAACCACAATGCACCCGTCATACCGCTCTTTCCAAACACCCACGTCTGCTTTTTCCCTAATCCGTCTGCACAAAAGTAAAACAAGTTCCGGAAGCATAGCCTCTCTTGGATGCATTTCTCCAAAAGATTCCCCTTCATCCATCACCAGAAAAGCAGCGTTTTTATGGATATGAAGCTGTCCTCCCAAATATTCACTGAAATTTTTCTGTATCCACTGCCGCTGGTTTTTCAAATAGATACTATCCGGGTTATCGGACTGGCTCCAGTAAAGGACCGGGGCCGCAGCTATCTGCCTGTATACACGATTAATCCTGTAATGCCCTCTGTCCGCTTCGCCTTCCTGATTCTGCTGCCTCTCAAAGTCTTCCCATGACTGAAAACCAGCTATGCTATATGCAAAATTTACCGCCATATATCTGGAAAGCCCTGTGTTCTCATATAAGATCTCCTGTCCGATGCTGCTGCCGACATTATCACTGCTCCCTTCATACGCTTCTAACAGCCTCATGTTCTCACAAAACTGCAGCACTCTTACGAGAGACTTCCTCTGTGTAAAAGAAGTCCAGTCTACATCCATCACATCTTTTAGCTGCAGCTCCAGCATATCTACCAATTCAGATAACAAAAATTGCTCCTGTTCTTCCTTATCTTCCAGGAATATTAAGACAGCGCAAAAAAGACAGTAATCCCCGCTCTCAGTAAAATCTGTAATGCCCATATAGCCTTCCGCACAGGCAGGTATTTTCTCCACCTTTAATATCTGTTCATTATTGATCACCGCCCACCCCAACTGTTCCCGGAAAAATTTCTGACATTTCGTCAGTTCTCTGCGAACTTTCACATATAATTCTTTATCTTTCTTTTTGTCAATCCAACAATTCTCTATTAATGCCCTTACCGCTTCCATTTTTCCTAATCCTCAAACTGAAATATATATTTAGGCATCACCAATTTCCCATCTTCACATTTTAGAGTGTGGCTTCCTTCCTGTTTTATTAAACGAAATGCCTGTCCATACTCGGTACGTCCACTTTTGGAAACAGTCAGATTCGCCTGTGCTATCCAGCGCAGAAAAGTATCCCTTGTATTCACTGAAATGCAGTCGTCAATCCGACTGATATCCAGTTGGCCATCCTGAATATATTTCATAACCAGCTTTCTGTCTTCCTCCAGTTTTTTCAAATATTGGTTACGCTGTGCAAGTTTCTCCAGCGCTTTACTTTCAAACCCGGATTTTTGTATTTTGGGTTTATATGTTCTTGTATGGGGCTTTAATTCATATTCCGATGGCAATTCATCAAAAACGCTGCTGTTTATGCTATCCGTGGAACGCGGACAGTTTACTCTAAAATGCCGCACATGCTGTATTCCGAATATATGTGCCGAAAGTTTATGTGCCGCTTCCACATTTTCGCACCGCGCAAACATCTGGATAAAATTCTTATAATCTTCCTTACGGCTGATTCCCCAATTTTGTATCTGTACGATCAGCGCTGCATTTTGTATGATTTTCCGTATCACTTCATCTGTAATATCCATTACTTTCTGGCTTTCGCTTGGGTGCTTATCGGTCGAAATAAACCAATCTGACAGGCTCTTCCATTTTCCGTAAATATTTTCTCTTATCGCATTCTCCCTTAAATCCTGGATTTCCGAATTCGGATGTGGAATTGCCAGCTCACTTTCAATGACTCTCTCCAATACCCCGTCTACCATCTTCTGTGACAATTTCTTAATGATATTTTCAATACGTATGGATTTATTCTGAAGCTGCTGCACAAACTCCTGTAGATAAGAAATAAATCTATCTTTATGTATGACAAATTCAATAGACTTGAGAACTTTATCTGATTTGCCTGAATAGAATTCTCTCAAATAATCCTGATAATTCCGATTTAACCTCTTAAAATCTTCCTGCAAATTGCTCCACCATTCATTCACGGCTTTCAGTTCCTGACGGTCAATCTGCTCCATTTCATTCAAGGCATTTTCAATCCGCACAAAATAATTCATGGACAGATTCCCACTATCCATGAAAAGATTTTCAAGCTTTACCGTCATTCTCTCTATCTCTACTGCATATTCCGACATTGTATAACGGTACTGCTTATTTTTATATTCCGCAATCGTATAAACTCTTTTCGGATCCTGAATAGGGGTAAGATTTTTCCATCCAACTAACGCCTCTAAATCTGTTTTCAACTGCTCCATAGCATAATCTAAAAACTCTGGATACTCCTTAAGCAGCTCCAACACATCTTCCTTGTATAATTGAAAATGCATTTTTTCGTACTCTATAAAAAAAATCCGCATAATACGCCTGTATTGCGGCGCATTACCAGCAGATAAATATATAGTTTCCTGAATTGATTCCAAATAATTCAAATTGTATCCCCCTTCCCCCCGTATAGTCTTCTTTAAAAATCTCATTAATTACCGGGATAATCATCTGACGATCATCATTTAAGATTGTCCAAAACACCCCGTCATATATAATCCCCTTATAAAACCCTCCATATTTCTTAGTGAAAATCATATCATTTTAATATCGTATACACAATTACATTTAAAATATAATTTGTTTTTTCAAATCCCCTGCGTTTAATTCACCATCTCAATTTACCCAATGATATACTAACAGACTGATTTTATCTATACTATTCACTGCAACCCACTTTCTATTACTAACCCAGACCAACCAGAAATATGAGGTACAGGTATTTTGTCATTTCGTGCAAGAATTTCACTTAAAGCATGAATTTGATGAGCAATCAAAAAAACTCTTTAATCGACAAGATATCCGAAAAACAAAGTGCTTATTATCCCAAAAACCTCCTCCTTTCTACTCTGGCAGCCTATCTACCTCAAACCGGAAAACTCTTCGCCACACACAGCTCCCGTTGATGTCAAGTAATTGTCACGAACTTTTTTGACTTTTCCCACGTGAAAATCGCTGCCCGCATAACTTCGTGGAGTACGGTCGATTATTGGTAAGTTGAAGCAAAATTGACGGTGAATTATTGTCAAGTTGTTTTACCAGTAAACAGTATTCAAATTATCTCCTACACCAATACGATATCCTATTCTTTCAGCTATTTTAACACAATATCTTTCATATTATATGCTTTCATTTTCTTTCCTGCCTTTTCATACTTATATTTTAAATACCATTCAAACTTCTGCTCATGTGTAGAAATAAATATTTGTGTATTTTTGAACTCAAATCGCAAAATATCCACCAGCCCTACCATATTTACATCATCAATTGTCTGAATAGGATCATCTATCAACAAAAGAGGCAAAGACTGTTGTTGTGCATACACTTGATTCATACATAATAGGAATGATAATGAAACAGCTGCAAGTTGCCCTGAGCTCATATTATATAATATATCATGGTTATCATCTGCGGAATGAATCAATTGTAAATTTTCCATCTTCTCATCCGTTAAAATAAAAATACTTTTTCCACAGAATTTCTGTTGCAAAATCTTAGCTGTATATACATGCAACATGGGTTCAATATCATAAATAACGTTTCGTTTATAGTCTTTAACTCCCTCATCTATAGCCGTCCTATATTCACACAATTCGTTATAAACTTCATTTAACTTTATGCATCTTTTTTTAATCTGCAAAAGTTCTTGTTTTTTATTCAAAATCAATTCTTTGTTTGTGTCATAAAAACACCTTTTGACATAAGCTTTCTTCATATATAGATTAGCTCTAGTATTCACTAGAAATCTGGTTTCATCCTTATCATAATATTTTTCATAGTCCCGTTCAAATTTTTTCATTACCAATTGTGCCTCAATATCCTCAGGTAATATCTTTAAACTCTTTTTTATGCTTTCGATAAAAGTCTCATATCCTTTAGAAATTTCGGTTATATCCTTCTGGTATTTTTTTGGTAAAGTGATATTTATTCTCTGTAGCAAATCTCTAATTTCATTCAAATTTCCTTTATACTTCTCTGCTTCCTGATATTTATTATAGAGTGCTTCTGTCACTCTGTCCCGCAAAGAATGCTGTATAGCAACCAATACTTTATTCATATATTTTTCATATATTCCATCAATCGCATTTTGAATATCTTTGGATGTTCCCTCACTTAAAGCAAGTAATTTTTCCCCTTCTGAAGCAATCTTACTTTCCAATATTTTACTTTCTTCATATGGTGCGCCACAAAAGGGACATTCTTTATCACTAATTGCCCCTTGTTCTATAGCCTTTCTAGTATTCTGCAATAAAACAGTTCTTGTTTTATTGAGACTTGTAATAATACCGTCAACAGCCCCCTGTGTCTGTTCCATTTTTTTAATTATATCTATTTCTTCCTTAATCTGTGTGACAGTATCTTCATCCATCAGCTTTTCATCAGACACTGTTTTCCAGTTAATATCATGCAATTCTCTTTTTTCTATGCTTTTTTCCAACAACTCTAACCGTTGTTGTTTATGATATTTTTCTTCAAAAGAATTTTCATTTTGGATCAGCGCAAAATATCGATAAGCATACTCAAGTTTATTGCTTTCATAACGAATATCATCACTCCCTATAAAAGGATGTAATAAATCCTGAAATGGCTTATTCCATATATAATCAATACAAGCCTCTTGATGTTCGGCATAATACATCAAATTATCCAATTCCTTATTCGCTGCTTCATACTCATCATCATTTAATAAAGGCTTTTGTTCATCCCATTTAATCCCTTTCTGTGAAAATAAGCACTGATACTCTATTCCTTCTCCCTTCTCCTCATTCTGGTTAACTTCAGCATTTCTCTGTAATCTTTCAATTTCCTCTTCGAGTTTGTTTCTATTTATTTCGAGTTTTTGAATATATCCCAAATTATTCTTTATATTTGAATTTTTTAGAGAAAAAATGATCTTATCTATCCTATCTATTTCTTCTTTCTGCTTCTCTGGCAACTGAAATAAGAACTCCATGGCAATAGATTTATCCTTTTTTGTTTCCTTTAAAAACTGCAAATGTTCATCTTGAGAAAGGAAGCAGCATTTGTCAAAAAATTCTGTAACATTATCCAAATGATATTTTTTTAAGAATGATGTCTGCTCTTCTAACCCAATTATCTCTTCACCATTAATAAAAAGTTTTCTTTCAAATTTTTCAAATATTCTATGAGGATTATTATCAGTAGTAGCTTTATTCTTTTTACTATTTGATGGCTTCTCATAAAGACGTTTTAACTGAATCTCACAGTTTTCTTCTTCCAAAGTCAATATAACATATGCTTCTTTTGATGGATCAGTAATTAAAATCTTTTTATCATACTTTTCATTCTTTGCTACTCCCAAATTTTCATTGTAAGTTTTTATTCGTTTTATTTCTCCTGTTAATGCCAGTTCCAATGCATCAAAAACAGTAGTCTTACCATATCCATTAGGTCCATTTAATAAAACTAAATCCACCTGAGAGACATTCTTTATTATTTCAAATTCTTGGTCAAAAAGTTTTATATTTTTTACTACAAGACTTTTAATCCTCATTATTTATTACCTCCAGAACTCCCTGATCATTACTATTCCGTTGCTCTATCAATGTATCTACCCATTTATAAAGAGCATCTTCATCTTCCAGCTTTTCCAAATCCATGCTTAATTTATTTATAAGTTCTAGGTCAATCTCCATTGCCGCACATCTTTTTTCTATAAAGCTTTCCGCTGCCTGATACTTTATATCTTTCTTTTTCTGGTACTCATAAAAGCTTAGAAAGGGAATTTTTATAAACATATTAATCAAAAAGTCATATTCAAATGAATCCTTATTTGATTTTTTGTATTCTCGAAAAGATTCCTCTGTAAAATATTCCTCGCACAATAATTCAAATTTACCTATATTTTTTTGTGCAAATTTTTCCATTTTGTCTGTATATAAAAAGACATTTTTCTTGAAATAATTTAAATCCTCTTCTATAAGACAAATAATCTTACTTATTTCACTAATTTCCTCTTCTTTTTCTATTTTATAATATTCATCTTCTTCTATACGCAAACAAAATATGCAAGTTGTATTTTTATCCATATCCGGCTGATATATTTTACTTTTTTTCAATTGATGAAATATATCCTCCGCCTCACTTTGAAGATTAGACAGCTGTTCTTTTTCTTTTAAAAAGAAAAAATAATAATAAGAATCATATTCTCGTTTTACAAATAGAGTATCGTAATCTCCATATCCTATATCCACTCCATCAACACCCACCATAGCTTCTATAAATCTGCGCACTGCTTTCTCTCCTGTTCATAATTTTTATCAAATAAGTTTCTCTACCACATCTTGAGCCCTTATAAATTTTGGCTTCTTAGGCTTACAAATACTGTTACGACTATCATCACTACTCTCTACAGCTTCTCGACTCATGTACTTTTCACTAATTTCAGTATAATCACTGTCCCACAGAGTTTCATCGTTTGAATGCAAATGTACTGTAATTAACTTATCCGCTTCAAAGACCGGACTAACCAGTTCTGCATTCTTGTTGATTCCTTCAACGATATTTTTCACCACTCTTTGTGCCTTGCTCCCCACAATTGCTGTCAAAAAAGCATTATCTCCAAAATCATTGAGCACAGTTCTTGTCCTATTATTCTCCTCGACAAAATATTGTTCTGGAACATTTCTCAACACTTCAAACACCGATTCTTCTAGACCGTCTTTTTGCATTAATTCATTCAAGCAACTTCGATCCTTTATCTTCTTACTACAATTAGGATTGTAACTGAAACACATTTTTTTAAACTCCTCATCACTTAAATCTATTCCATTATCTTTAGAATTAAACAATTTACATTCGTAACTATCTTCCCCTTCACAGGCATTGTCACAGCTAATCAAACAATATTCAGAGACCGCTTCGTCATATATTCTTCTTAACGCTGCAATATTTGCTTTTGTATCATAATTAGAAAGACCTTCATCCAAAATTTGAATCATTTCCGCAAATGGAATGTGCTTTTTATATTTCTTTTTATTCCGCATTAATTCATGTCTGCTTAAAATCTGTTCTCTCATATAACCAACTAATTTATCTGCTATATATTCATATTGCTCTTTAATTAAATTATCTGAACTTTTTGTAATACACTTGTACTTCTCCACTTGCTCCACAATTTTTTCATAAAGCTCATTTCCATTGCAAGATTTTATATTACCATCGTATAGATATAATTCTATTTTTTCATCAATACCAGAGATTGCTAAATCCTTATCCAAATATTCTTTCAAATGCTTTACTGCTTCTATAGTTACTTCTAAATCATTCTCATTTTTTACACGTTTTACTATATCGCTTAATAAGTATGTATATGAAGCACGTTTTAAACAGATGGGGTCTTGCTCAATTATTTCATTTACCTTCTCTTTAAAATCTGGACCAACTTGATCATTCCTTGTTCGAGCCAATACAGATATTTTTTTATAAAATTCTAAAATACTATTTTTCCAATTGATCAACAACTGATTTATTTCTTTTTCCTCTTCCTTAATTTCTCTACTGGTATGTAAATACGCTTTAGGTACCCCAAGATTCTGCTGATTTAAAAAACCCTTTTCAAGCATCAACTGTATCAACGCTCTTTTATATGCACAAATATTATTCTCCTGTCGATTTTTAACTTGATGAATAGAAAGATAAGTTTTTCCATTTTCATCTTCTCTGACAATAGCAACATCTTCCCAGTTCTCCACTTCAAGCTGATATATTAATCCAATTGTCTCTTTATCTAAAGCATCCGGTGATGACAACAACCTGCAAATTTGTTTCAGAGCCACATAAATTGCTACATAACCTTGATATATATATCCACTCCATGTAGCTGTCGCATCATGTTCAAAACCTGAATCCATTTCATATTCCCCTTTCATCACATTTGTTAGAATAAGCCAAGCTTTCGTTGTATCTCATCCACCAATCGATATACCATACTCACAGGCCACATCTCTGACGGCTTCTTTTTCCCATTCTCTAAGCACTTCTTGTAACACAGCTTCGCCACCTCAATTGCTTTTTCTTCATCTCCATACCGCACCAGCTTTCGATAAATATCCCTATCTTTCTTAAGATATTTCTGTCCTGCCACCTTCTCAAACTTCTCCGCAAACCGATTACAGCATGTATAAGATTCCCTAATAGCAGGCATTTCACTAAAATAAGAATACATCCAGATTTCAAAACATGGATTAGACCATCCAGCATTAATATCATTTTTCTCTGCCAATCTTATAATCTCATCAAAATCCTTTACCTGATCCCTATCAAAAACAATCCATGGAATACGATACTGTGATTCTGCATCGGTAAGTTCCATCGCC